>JAZNAS010000051.1:0-48265 GCA_045586625.1 Treponema sp. | reverse complement strand
GAACCTATGACCGAACGGATATGAGCCGTTTGCTCTACCTACTGAGCTATGTCGCCGTAACGAGGAAACTATATCAGACAAGGTTGAAATAGTCAAGAGGGAGATATGAAATTTTTTGAGAGAAAATGACATTTGCATGGTATAATCATACTGTCTGCAACATGACTGTTGCTGAAATTTTATACTGAATCATTTTGTGCTGCAGCAGGTATTTTTTATGAGGTTTCTTATGTCAAAATTCAAGTTGTTGATTTTGCTATTTGCTTCTATCTTAATAGGATGTGACTTATATGATAAGGCATCAGTGGTTGTCGATGATGTTTTGAATAGCTGTCCCGATGCAGTAAATGTATTAGAGTCCTCCTTTGAAAGTAAAAAAATCATTTTTTTAGGCATCAATGACCATGCCACCATCAACACCGCCTTGTTTTTCAGCAAGGAAAATCTGCAGAAGCTTCATGACTGTGGAATGAGATATATCTTGTGTGAGGGGGGACTTTCAAGCAAGAATCTCTATGATGACAGTGATTTGGTGCAACAAGAAGTTGAACTGTTTTATCCATGGGAAAGTGTGGAAGCCCAATATTATGAGAATACTGTTTTTCAAAATGTCCATTCAATCAACAGGAATCTTGCGCAAGATGAGAAAATCAAGGTTGTGGGGCTGGAGGGCAGGAGACAAAATTTTACGATAGGTGATGATGAGTCAAGAATATATAACTATCGGGATGAGTATATGTTCAATGTGGCAAGGGAATATATCGATGGGTCAAAGGAAGATGAGAGGATATTGATTCTCTGCGGCTCAGCCCATGGATACACCGATGGAGTGAGGAGATTCAATCCACAGGGCAATTCAGAATATGAGTGGATTACCCTTGGCTCTCGTTTAAAGAGGGAGTATGGGGATGCCTTCCTGTCGCTTTCATACATTGCCGTTGATTCTGCTACTAGGGATTCTGTGTTTTATGGACAACTAAAAAAATCAGATTCATGGAACACAACGAACATTGTAGGAAAATTCGTCACATTGCAAGATGCGGAGGAAATCAATGGAGCCATACCAATCTTTTTCGATGGAAACTACCCGCTGTATGATGGCTTTATTATGGACAAGCACGCTGAATATGGAGTCAAGTATTGCTACAAGCTGGACGACCCGGCCGTTCTGGAAAGGGTCATTGCTCAGACTGAAGAATTATATCAATTTTTATTGCAGATAGCGGAAACTGAGGGAGGATTTGACTACGACAATCCCGACATTGCATACAAAATTGAATTCTTCTGTAGGAATGTTTATTATCTGAAGCTTTATTTTGGCAAGGATTTTGACTACTCATTTTGGAATCCTTCCACAAGGCTTGAGGATGCTCTTGCTGCTTTACGAAAGCTCTCTGCTCCCGCCAAGACGGTTTCCGAGGAAGCTGCAAAGGAATTCCAGACACTGATTCGGTGCATGTATTACCTTCAATATGGCGCTACAAAGGAGGATATATCCTTCTACTACGAGCATGGAACTGACGCTCTGGAGCTGGCACGCAGCCTCATTCCCCATGAGATCTGGCCATTGTATTGGTACACCGTGATGAATTTCAGGCTTGAGAATTATGGAGATACACTGCGTTACGCTGATTTGTTCTTGGGAGAGGAATTGTCCCGCTCAACGTTCTGCCTGCCGGATGTACTGGAACTTGCAATTGAAAGCTGCACGGAGACGGGCCGTGACTCCTCAAAATATGCCAAGATGTTGGAAGGCCTGTCCAACGAACTGGGGATAGATGTGGACAAGGTTCATCTGTTTTTGCAAGGAGCGTGGCAGTTAGTGCAACATTCCTCTTTACCTTGAATAATACCTTGGAAATAGTGTAAAATATATCCAATTAAATGCGGTGAGGATGATTCCCCTTTGGGGCGTCTGGAAATTGACGTTTTGTCGGTAGCCGCAAATTCGAGGAGAAGCCATGAAAACTGTATCTGCATTGCAGAAGGCCCGCTACGGGTACCAGCCGAAGCTGCCCGCTGTTCTGGCGGACAACAAGCCTGAGAACATTGTAATCGATTTTGGAAAGCCCACCAGCGCCATTGCCGACCAGGCCGAGCTGGAGAAGCTGTTCAAGAATACCTACGGAAAGCCGGAGGCCTTGTTCAAGCAGGGGGACAATCCCGATGCACAGAAGAAAATTCGGGTGGGAATCATCCTTTCCGGCGGACAGGCTCCCGGTGGGCACAACGTCATTGCCGGTCTCTACGACGGCATCAAGAAGGGCAACAAGGAGTCCGTGGTGCTGGGCTTCAAGGGCGGGCCTTCCGGTCTCATTGACGGCGAGTATGTGGAGATTACCGACTCCTTCATGGACGAGTACCGCAACACCGGCGGCTTCGACATGATTGGCTCCGGCCGCACCAAGATTGAGACCCCTGAGCAGTATGCTGCCAGCGTTGCCACCGCCGAGAAGCTGGACCTGGACGCCATCGTCATCATCGGTGGGGATGACTCCAACACCAACGCCGCCCTGCTGGCAGAGCGTTTCCTGGAGCTGGGAAAGAAGACCCGTGTCATCGGTGTGCCCAAGACCATCGACGGCGACCTGAAGAACCAGCAGATTGAGACAAGCTTTGGATTTGACACCGCCTGCAAGACCTATTCCGAGCTTATCGGCAACATTGGCCGTGATGCCAACAGCGCCAAGAAGTACTGGCACTTCATCAAGCTGATGGGACGCTCCGCCAGCCACATCGCCCTGGAGTGCGCCTTGCAGACCCAGCCCAACATCTGCCTGATTTCCGAGGAGGTTGAGGCAAAGCAGCTGACGTTGCGGGCCATCACCGACGATATTTGCAAGGTAATTGCCAAGCGGGCGGAGAACAAGGAGAACTTTGGAATTGTTCTAATTCCTGAGGGGCTGGTTGAGTTCATCCCAGAGATGAAGAGACTGATTGCCGAGCTGAACGACACCATGGCTGGCCACCAGGACGAGTTCAACGGCCTGGCCAACTTTGTTGCCCGCAAGGACTGGCTCAAGTCCCACCTGACCGCCGCCTCCTACGAGACCTTCGCCTCCCTGCCGGAGGCCATTGCGGCCCAGTTCCTGGCGGACCGTGACCCCCACGGAAACGTGCAGGTTTCCCGCATCGAGACAGAGAAGCTTTTGGCCTCCATGGTGGAGGAGCGATTGGCTGCCATGAAGAGGGAGGGCAGCTACAAGGGTACCTTCAGCTCCTACACCCACTTCTTCGGTTACGAGGGCCGCTGTGCCTTCCCCTCCAACTTTGACGCCGACTATTGCTACGCTTTGGGATACACCGCCTTCATGCTGATTGCCAGCGGCGTGACCGGCTACCTTTCCTCCGTCCGCAACCTGACCGCTCCTGCAGCCCAGTGGACAGCCGGAGGAATCCCCCTGACCATGATGATGAACATGGAGCAGCGGCACGGCTCCAAGAAGCCCGTTATCCGCAAGGCCCTGGTGGAGCTGGACGGCAAGCCCTTCAAGGAATTCGCCGCCCATCGGGACGACTGGGCGGTGAACACCAGCTACCTCTTCCCCGGAGCCATCCAGTACTATGGTCCCACCGAGGTCTGTGACCTCACCACAAAGACCATTCAGCTGGAACGCTGCTAGTGTGATTTTGTGACAATGTGCCTTGGAATTTCGTCTTTTGGCGGAGTTCCAAGGTATTTTTTAAATCGAAAGCTATTGAAAATGTTGCCCACAAGAAGTTTTTAATAAAAGTCATGATTTTCCTGTCCGCAAGTCCGCATAACATAGACTTAACCCGCAACACAACCTGACCGCATTCTTTGAATCTGTTGTTAGGAGATTTCTTTTTTCAATTCTGAAATTTGATTTGCTATGTAGTTTCTCCACTCTGTGGAATTGGAAACACTTGCAATATCTGTACAATTATTGTAAAACTCCATCATTTTTGTATGAGGAATTTTAATATTTTGAGACTTAGCTGTTTTGAATATTTCCAATATTTCAATCAATTCAGTAATTGTAATAGGAATAATTTTTTGTTTTACACCTTCATATTCATATTTAACAGCAATCCAAAACGTGTTGATTGTATCTTCATGAAGACGAGGAGCGACAAATAAACAATAACTTGGAGTTTTTGAATGACTATTTTCAAACTCTCTTAAATGTCTCATAACTGGCTGCCCTTCGTTATACCATTGGTCACGCCCAGTAAGCATTGTAACTTCACAGATAGAACTGAAACTATCATAAAAACATTCTATATCAGGTACTTTTGCAGGAGCAGTAAAAGTTGGTTCATTATCATCACCTAAAGGAGAATTTGGTTTTATAAGTTTTGCATCATCAATAATGTTAAGCGCTACATTTACCCATTTCTCCAAAGCAATAGAAGGTTTTATCCCGAGCTTTGTGATGTTTTTTAAAGCTTCTTCTGCTTCTGTAATTTTAGTAGCATCTTTATATTTAAATTTCAAAGTCTCATTCTGCAGTGCCAAACGCTCATTTCGTAAATTTTGAATTTGTTTTTTAAGTTCTTTTATATCATCTGCAAACTCAATTTTTGAAGTAGGTTTTTGCAATGATTTTTGTAGTTCATTGATTTCTTTATGTATGTCATCAGCTATTTTTATAAGTTCACTTACTTTTTCAAAGGGAAGCGTATAGCCGTAATAATCACCTATAAAAGCTTTGTAGCTGTCAACAGTATAATATTTTGCCTCTCCTGTCAAATCATTTAGGATGGCATTTATCTCGTACATTCTTCGTGGTTCCAAATCAATATAATAACCTCCACCACGTAGATAGATATACTTTGTAAGGCGAAGACACCGAATAATATTATCTGTGTATTCATGGATATTTTTCTGTGGATTATTAAAGTCTTTCAAATATACAGTAATATATTTTTCTGTATAATCGTTTTTCTCTTTATCACTTTTTAAAGCCTCATATTGCTTTCTAAAGTTCAAGAGCTTTTCTGAAATGTTTTCAACTTGTGAATAGTCAACGATAGATAGTGCAAAGATTCCAAATTCAAGTTTTGAAATACCTTTTTCTTTTAAATTTTGTTTTCTGCATTTTTCATTAACATATCGTATAAGACGCAGCGTGTTAACAAAAGGATTTGTATTGTAGTCTTTAAAACCTCTCATTAAAGGATTCGGATATTGAAACTTTAGAAGATAAGAAAGCATTACATCACCGATTTCAATTTCTCCATCTAAAAACCTTTGCCCCATGTCAGTAACAAATATTTTATTGTCCATAAGGGTAACAAGTCCCATTTTTTCAATTGAAGTCTAAATCCATACTAACTGGATGGCAAATGGCATTTAAAATATTCAAATTACACCAACATCTTACGATATCAGCATTCTCGCTAGATTTTTCTGAAAATTTTAATAAAGAATATACTGTATCGAATTGTAAATCCGTATTCTCATTCAACAACCTGATTGTGTAATCATAAATATACACATTTAATCTCTCAATACACTTTGTTATTCCATTTAAATCTTGTTGAAATTGTTCATCTTCAATATTTGACAAATTCGCATGTTGTAAATCAATCAACGAAAATGAGCCATTGTTATTGCGAATGAATGAAAAATCAAAATAATGCAAAAAATCTGAAAATTTAATTTTTTCGAATTTCATATTTACAGAGCCATAGGACAATTAAATAGTTCAGCCATTTTTGTATGCTGACTTGATAAGGTTTCATAATCTATAAAATCAACAAGAGTCTTTATCTGAAGATAAATCGACTGGCTAATTTTATCGTCAAATTCGTTTTTGCGTTTTTTGTCAGCAACAATACAAAATCTTGCCCTGAAATCCTGCAACTCAAAAAATTTATTCAATGAATTGATTATATTTGTTGAGTGTTCCACTTCATAAAAAGCACTTGGCATTTCTCGTTCATTGAACCAGATTGTATCAATTGTTCTTGCACGATTTGTAATCTTAGGATATGTAAACTCAGGAATATCGGTCATAGTAGAAACTTCACCAAGTTTTCTATCAAGAAATATTTTGTTTTTATCTTGTGCAGGAACATAAGTTTTAAGTTTCTTCATATTTCCAATATCAACAATTAATCCTTGATAATATGCGTGTGTAAAAGTTTCAATCTGTTCTTTTTCATTTTCTTTGATTTGAAATTTTTTCAAAACAGTCTCGCGATAATCAGTTAATGCCCAAAGTCCAGGTTGAATTTTAAAAAACTCATCTCTTCTTTGCAAGAAACATCGAATGCTTGCAAACGGAGTCTTCGTTTTCCAAGTTGATGTATTAACATTCTGATTTAGATAGGCAAGTGTCGCATATCCACCATTTTTCCGCATTGTCTCAATTATATCATCAACTTGTGTATGCTTCTTCGTCATGTCATCTCCTGTTTATGCAACAAAAAGCCTTTCTTCATTTTCTATGTTTTCACGAATAAACCCTATTTTCGAGCAGTTTTTCTTTGAAAAATAGGTGTCTGAAAAGTTATCCGTCATATAATTGTCTTCATAAGGCAATTCTGAGTTGTAAAAGTTGATGTATTTCTCTATTTTACTGATATTAAATACTTCATCTGAAAACCAAGTTAAATGACAAAGATAGTTGCTATAAAGAATGTCATTTGTATAGAGGATTTTATCTGTATAAGCGGAAGAAACAGCTCCTGTACCTGCAAAAATGTCTGCAAAAGTCTCAAACTTACCACATTCTTTTGCTATTACATCACTAATAAAAGGTAAAAGTCTGTATTTATTTCCTAAATAACGGCGGTTATTTATTTTTGTAGTCTCCATTTTTTTTTCACCTCAAAAAATGAATTTCTGCACTTAACTATAGCATTTTTTTTCTTTTTTGACTATTACTTGACAAACTAGCGAGCTAGTGAACCGTTCACTACAGCTTCTATTCAACTTCTTATCCCATCTCAAGTTTCGATCTTATGTGGTTTTCTCCTAAGACTAACAGGGAACCTCTGTTTTACCATACAGCAATGTCCAAACAAATAAAAAACTGACACTTCAAATTGACAACACTTATCTGTACACAACTATTCCAACGTCAGTTCCCCTTCTGTTGAGCTTTCGTCAATTTTGCGGTACCATGATGCCATGATTTTTCCACGTTTTTTTCTGAAGGCAAAGGAAGAAGTCGAGATTCTTCTTGGTTCTCCTTGGGTGTATGACAACGAGATTCTCTTTGTAAAGTACATGAAAGCAGGTGCCATTCAGCAGGCATCATTAGAGGGCGCCGATAGCTGCAAAAAATTGAAGGCGGTGGAAGCGGGCAGCGCAGTAGAGGTATACTCCAAGTCCGGCCTCTTCTTAGGAACGGGAATCTTCAATCCCAACTCAAAGATTGCCATCCGCTTTTTGACCCAGGAAAAGCCGGAAGCAGTTTTTGGCCCTCTGGAAGAAAAACCCAAGGAACCTCTTTCCCTTGCCTCCATTCACAATTGCTGTACCAGGGAATTTTTCCTGCAGAAGGTAAAGCAGGCGCTGGACCTGCGGTATCTCTTCTATAAAAAAAACGATTCCTACCGCCTGGTCTTCGGCGAGTCCGACGGAATACCCGGCCTGGTGGTGGACCGCTACTGCGACGTGGAGGGTCGAGTCTTCCTCTCGATTCAGTTTTTGAGTCTGGCCGCTGAAATTTTTCGGGAGGAGATCCTCCTTGCTCTGGAAGCCTTGTGCCATCCCTTCGGCGTATTCGAGCGGAGTGATGTCCATGTCCGTGAGCTGGAGGGCTTGGAGCAGAAAAAGGGCTGGATTGGACCGGAGCGCAATCCCCGCATCACCATCAAGGAAAATGGTGTGCTTTTGACCGTGGATCTGGAAATGGGCCAAAAGACAGGCTACTTTTTGGACCAAAAGGAAAACCGGCGGTTGGTGGCAAGCCTGTCCCAAGGACGGCAGGTGCTGGACACCTTCACCCACACGGGAGCCTTTGGACTGAATGCCCTGGCCGGTGGTGCAAAGTCGGTGATTTCCGTGGACATTTCACCTGAAGCGGTGGCTACGGTGGAGGAAAACATCGCCCTCAACAAGACCCTGTGCAAGGAGGGCCGTACTATGGAGGCGGTCTGCTGCGATGTCTTTGAGCTGCTGCGGAGGTATGAGGAGGAGGGCCGCCAGTTCGACCTGATTATTCTTGACCCACCAGCCTTTGCCAAGAGTGCCGGCAAGGTGGAGAAGGCCTACGGTGGCTACAAGGAAATCAATTTGCGTGCCATGGGCCTGCTGGTAAAGGGAGGAATCCTTGTTACCTGCTCCTGCTCCCACTTCTTTGATTCTGCTACCTTCTACGATATGCTGGCCCATGCAGCCAAGGATGCCCACAGGAAGGTGCAAATCGTAGAGCGACGTGGTGCCGGCCCTGATCATCCCCAGCTTATGGGCTATGACAAGGGCGAGTACTTGAAGTGTGCCGTGGTGCGGGTGCTGTGATGCATGATGCTGTTGTGGTTTTAGGTCCCACTGCCTGTGGAAAGACTGCTTTGGGGGTGGCAATTGCTGCCGCCCTCGATGGGGAAATTGTTTCCGCCGATTCCCGCCAGGTATATCGTCATTTAGACATTGGCAGCGGAAAGGATTTGGCAGATTATACGCTGGTGCAGGAAGATGGAACAAAAAGACGGATTCCCTATCACCTTATTGATGTGGCAGAGCTCCCATTCGAGTATAGCGTCTATGACTACCAGCGGGATGCCTACAGGGCCATTGCTGATATCAGGCAGCGGGAAAGGCTTCCTGTGGTGGTTGGCGGGACGGGAATGTACCTTGATGCCCTGATACGTGGCTATGAGCTGCTTCCTGTGCCCACCAACGAAAAGCTACGGGAGGAGCTGGCGGGAAAATCCATGGAGGAATTGAGCCAACGCTTGCTGGAGATTCGGGGAGCCCTGCACAATCACACAGATTTAGATGAGCGCCACCGTTTGCTTCGGGCCATTGAAATAGCTGAGTTCCAGAAAAATGGCTGCGAATCACCTCGTGCTGAAATGCCACAGCGACCCCAGTTCAATCCCATTGTTTTAGGTACCACCTTTCCTCGGGACAAGCTGCGTCGCAATATAAAGGAGCGGTTGCGTCAACGGCTCAAGGAAGGGATGATTCAGGAGGTGCAGGCTATCCACGATTCCGGTATTGAGTGGCGGAGATTGGAGCGGCTGGGCTTGGAATACAAGTTTGTAGCTCAATTTTTGCAGGGAATGATTCCTTCAGAAAATGAGCTTTTTTCCCAACTGAACATTGCCATTGGCCAGTTTGCAAAGAGACAGGAAACCTGGTTTCGGGGAATGGAGCGGAAGGGGATAAAGATACACTGGCTTGCTCCTGGGAGCCGGGAGCATAGAGTTTCAGAGGCTTTAGAAATAATTGCTTCTGTTAAAAATTAAGCGTTAGCAGCTAACTTATTTTTTCTTGAGATTTTCTCAATGTAGCCTGTTCTTAGGCAACTTTCAAAGAGACTTTTGCTGAGGAAGTCGGTGGTTTCCTCTTCGTACCCATCTCGGTCACGAACAATCTTTACCACAAATCCGTCTTCCATCTCCCTCAGAATTGTCATATAATCTGTGGGGTTGGAGCTTTTAAGTCTGTAGAAATCCATTTGATATCCTCCAAATTTTGGATAATACTTTGTAGGACGGCTAAGGAATCTTATGTCACCCTCTCATTATTTTCGGTTTAATAAATAAATCATATTAGCTTTTTGTGGGGTAATTCTTGAACTATATTGACGCGCATATTCATATTGGAGATTGTACAAATTGGCAGCCCCTGCCAGATGTGGTGCAGTGTTCGTCCTGCCATACTGAGGAGGATTTTTTATTTGTGGAATCGCTGGCAAGACAGCATCCTAAAAAGGTGGTGCTAAGCTTTGGCATTCATCCTCAAAATCCTGATGTCTCCCTTTTTCCGCTGCTGGAAAAACTTGCTGCGGAGCATCGACTGGGAGCAGTGGGGGAGGCGGGATTTGATTTTTTTACCCCAGAATTAACTGCTACCAGGGAAAAACAGCAGGAGGTGTGGCAATTGCAGCTGGAGTTGGCTCAAAGATACCAGTTGCCCCTTGTGATTCATTGTCGTAGGGCCATGGACAAGATTTTTTTGTATTGTAAGGATTTGAAAAAACTTCCAGCGGTGGTGTTCCATGCCTTTCCTGGTTCTCGTCAGGAGGCGGAGAATCTGTTGCGGCGGGGAGTTGAAGGATATTTTTCCTTTGGAAAGGAATTGTTGCGGGGGAGAAAGAACAGTATTTGTTGTGTACAGGCTCTTCCCTTGAATTGCCTTTTAGCGGAAACGGACGCTCCCTATCAAAGGCTGCGAAATCAGGAAGCTTCTGAGCCGCAAGAGATTCGGTTGGTATATCAACAATTTGCAGAAATTCGTGGCGTTCATGAAGATGAAATAAAAAATCCCTTGGAACAGAACTTCCAAAGGATTTTCACTGGAAAAAACGAATGATTTTTAGTTGGAAAGCCGTTTCAGCTCCTCGATGGTTTTAACGTGCAGCTCTAGCACCGTTTCTACCAAAGCTTCTGTATCCACCCCATCGTGGAGACGGCCTTTTTCCTTGCCCCTAAAAATATCCTCCAACTTTTGGGCCTCTGCTGCCAAATGGTTTGCTCCCAGCTGGCGGGCCGCACCCTTGAGCCGGTGGATATACTGGGCGGCTTCTAGACATTCTCCACTGGGGGAATTGCGGAACTCCCGTTCCAGCTTCCGCATTTTGTCTGCCTGAAATACCGTATCCTGCAAAAAAGAATCCACCAAAATCATGTAGAGATCCATGTCATTGTCTAGTCGCTCCAAGGCTTCCTGGAGATTAATTAGTTCACTTGTATTATTTTCCACAGGAAATATTATAGTATATTTATCTTTTTTTTGCTATATTTATAGCATGAACTTATTTACCATTTTCCTGTATGGAAGCCTTGGCTTTAGCCTTGTCTTTTCCTTCTTGAATATTGTCTTTGCTAGTGATATTTCAGTGGTGGCCTTTCCTCTTTCCCTGTTGTTTACTGCCGCCGTCATATATTGCACATGGTTCAAGCTGTATAGACAACGCAATTTAAAGATGGTTGCCCTGGTTCGAAAGCTCTATCAATATCTTCCCTTCATTTTGTTGGTTGCCTTTGTGTTCCGCCGTGCAGGAGCTGTGGGAACAAGCCATGGATTTGATGTTTTTTCCGTTTTGCTTTGGCTGGGAGCCTCCATCTTTTCCATTGGCATACAGGTATTGTTGGGAAACAAGCGGATTGAAACTATTTTTCCCCATTGGACTGAATTTCACGAAGCTTGCTCCCAAAACAAGCCTCGTGGGGTACGGCGACTTGTACGGGAAATCCTTGAATGGGTGGACGCCTTTATTCAAGCCGCCTTTACCGTAGCCCTGCTGAATATCTTCATCATCCAGCTCTACGAGATTCCCTCTGAGTCCATGGTGCCGGAATTTCTCGTGCGGGACAGGGTTGTGGTGTTCAAGACAGCTTCTGGGCCTCGTTTTCCCCTGTCCAACGTGGGCATTCCCCAGCTCCGCACCTACAATCGTGGTGACATAGTGGTTTTCCGTAACCCCCATTATAGCCGTGACCGACAGTCCGAGGTGAAAACCTTTGTGTCCCAGCTGGTGTACACGCTGACCTTTACCATGGTGAAGCTGAATGTGGACGAGTACGGCAACCTGAAGGCGGATCCTCTGGTAAAGCGAGTGACTGGCTTGCCAGGAGAGCAGTTGATGATGGTGGACGGAGTGCTGTATTCCCGTACCGCAGATTCCCCAGATTTTACGGTGGTGCAGGAGGATGCAAAGTGGGCTGAATGGAACGTGGCAGCCCTGCCTGAAAAGATTTTGGAGAAGGTGCAGGACATTCCCTTTCCTGAGTTTGTTTATCAGGGTATGCTTCGGTGCGAGGAAATGAAAAATTCCTTGACCTATGCCAATGCACGGGAAGAAGTCCTTCAGTTGGTGGAGGAATTTTCCTCCATACGGAGGAGCTTGTCTGGTGACGACGCCGGTACAGGTGCAAATATCCTGCCCATGTCTGATTTATTTGAGAAAACCTTCTTCGCCCAATGTGACACCCTTTCCCGCAGATTGCTGACGGTGCAGGGTGGAACCAAGTGGTTCAGTGACTACATGACCAGCTGGATGAATCATATTCCCCAGGAATGCTTTACAGATGAAGCTGTGCTTGTAGGCGGTGATTTATATCAGGATTCAAACTTCAGGCTGAACTTGTTGGCAAAGCTGGCCTTTGGTCGGCTGGTGGTGCAGAATGCCCGCCTCACCGCCCAGGGAAAGCCCGTTGCCAGCTGGCGTACAGATTCCATCCGTAATGCAGCTTTGGAGCAAATGGAATTATTGTACGTGTATTTCGACCTTTTGGACTCTCGTAGTATGCCGGTGTTCCCGGCTAATGGTGACTCTGGGCAGCCAAATTATATTCCCCGCAACTCCTTCTTCATGATGGGAGACAATCGCTTCAATTCTCTGGATATGCGCCATTCTTACGAGAAAAAGATTGTAGCCGTTACAGAATATGATCCCTATTCCCTATTATATTCTTCACGAATGGCTCCACAGGCTGTGGGAGCCCGGGATATTTTAGGCACAACAGTGCTGCGTTTTTGGCCGGTAAACCGTTTTGGTGTACCAGGAATTACTGGAAAGGAATAGTAGATTCCTAAAATGTGGCCTTCTGTTGTGATTTTATTTCGTATTGACAGAAGTGATATTTTTATTCATCATAGGCAGACATATGAGTGATACAAAGCTAAGCAGGGCTTATTTAGAAACATTGCCATCGGCAGACTTGATTGCCTTGGCTGATGATTTAGGTATAGATATTCCAGAGAATCTAAATAGACGATTTATTATTGGTGAGCTATTGGAAGCCGCTGATGATATGGCGGATTCAGATGGTGATTTGAAGGAGTCTTCTGAAATTACCACCGCTGACTTGCCAGAAACATATAATGAAACTGTTATTTCCGCTGTTTTGCGTAATCCTGTTTGGCTTTTTGTGTACTGGGATGTAAAAAAAGACCATATTACCCTGGTTCGTAAGTCTGACAAGGTTCAATCCTTAAGCCTACGGGTGAATATGTTCCATCGTGATGATCCAAATTCCGTTGCTGATTCCTTTGATGTTCCCATCACCATCGAGGATAGAAACCGATACGTATTGTTGCCTGCTGGATTTGGTGTTGTCCGTGTTGACTTGGTGCTGAATCTGGAAAATGATGCCTATGAGGTATGGTCTAGCACTGGTTTGATTACCTTGCCCTATGTTTCCCAGCGGATTGCCAACCCCTTGCCAGAAGCTCCTGTTTCCCCTGTTCTCAAGCTTTCTGGTTTGCCTGAGTTGCTGCGAACCCATTATATGAATCACCGTCAGTCTTTTTTTTAGGAGTTGAAATTCATGTCTAAAAAGAAAATTGTTATTACAATAGTGGCTCATCAAGGGTATTTTTGTCCTACCAGTATTCAGGAATTGTCCCATCCAGAAATCGAGCTCCTTTTTACCGGAATTTCTGATACCTATATTCCCCTGTTAAATATGTTTGAGACCTTGGATCTGGAGCATATTCCCTTTAAGTTGTCCATTGTTATGACACCAACCCTTTGTACCTTGCTTTCTGATTACACAGTGCAGGAAATGTACGTAAATTGGCTGGACAAGCTGATTTTACTGGGTGAAAATCAAATTGATTCCTTGGATAAAACCGATGCCACTTATCCCTTGGTGGAAGCAGAATTAAATCGGGTGAAAAAATGTAAGGATGACTTTATCAATGTTTACAAAAGTGATCTCCTTGCAGCCTTCCGATATTATGCTGATAGGGGAAGTTTGGAGCTTTTGGCAACTGCCGCAACAGCAGCCTTTTTACCTCATTACATTGACTTGCCGGAGGCAATTAATGCCCAGATTGAAGCTGGCCTTCATTCTCATCGCCAGTTTTTTGGCTTGGTTCCTGATGGCTTTTGGCTTCCTGCCATGGGATATGCTCCTGGGTTGGAGGAAATCATCAAGAGCTATGGCTTTACCTATACTATCCTTGATTCCCATGGATTGCTTTTTGGTGATCCCATGCCAAGAAACGGTATTTTTGCTCCAGCGATTTGTAGCAATGGCTTGTGGGTCTTTGGTCAAGATCGTACTGCAGAGGAAGCTATTATTGGTTCTGGAGGCTTTATGTACCGTGATGTATATCGAAATCAGAACCGAGATTTTGCCTTTGAAGCCACTGACCAGCAGCTGTCAGGTTTTTTGACTGAAAATGGTGTTCGCTTGCCTTCTGGTTATAAATACTGGACTCGTGGTGATGACGAAAAATTGTATGATAAGGAAGCGGCCTTGCTTCAGGTAAAGAAAGATGCAGAAGCCTTTGTAAAAAAATACGAGGAAAAGCTGAAAAAGGCAAGTATGGCCTTGGAGTCAGATGACATTTCCCTTGTCTGTGCTTTCTATGCCAAGGACTTTGGACAGATTTGGTATGAAGGCATGAGCTGGCTGGAGCAGGTCATCCGATTGGTGGCAGAAAGCAAAGAGATTGAGTTAAGTCAATGCTGTAGCTTTTTGGATTGTAAAAAGGAATTGCAACAGGTAAAACCTTTTATGTCAGCTGCTACAGGTACTGGATATGGGGAAAATTTCCTTGATACTAAAAATGACTGGATGTTGCAGTATGCACGTAAGGCTTGCCAACGAATGAACCAGCTGGCAGACCGCTTCCCAGAAGATACTGGATTAAAGGCTCGTGCCTTGAATATGGCCGCTCGGGAGGTGCTTTTGGCCCAGTCTTTGGATTGGCCTATGATGGTAAGTGAGGGGCTTTTCCCTGAATATGCGGAAGCACAGTTCAAGAAGAATGTTCAGTCTTTCATCACCGTTTTTGATTCGTTGGGAGCAAATTCCATCAGTACAGCATGGCTTACCAAATTGGAGCAAGAGCATCCTCTGTTCCCGTGGATGAACTATCGAATATTCAGTAAAAAGCAATGAGCATGAGGTTGGCTTGGCTTTGCATCCAGGATGAATTATCGAATATTCAGTAAAAAGCAATGAACCTGAGGTTGGCTTGGCTTTGCATCCAGGATGAATTATCGAATATTCAGTAAAAAGCAATGGAATTGAGTCGGGGAGTGGGGAACCGCTCCCTGTTTTTTTTAAAGGAACTGGCGGATTTCTTGCAAGGCAGCTATGAGCTTGTCCAGCTCTTGCTGCTGGGTGGCAGGACCAAAGGAAAATCGCACGCCGTTGGTGGCCAATTCCTTGGAAACACCCATGGCTTCCAGAACTGGTCTGCTGAGCTTGCGGCTGGAGCAGGCAGAACCAGTGGAAATGGCAATGGACTTTTCTGATAAAGCCCGAACAAGCACCTCTCCAGGAATTCCCTCAAAGGCCGCCTGAACAATCCACGGGGAAAATTTGTCTTTCAGTGCATCTGTATCACGAGCTTCTGGAATGAGGCGACATCCCTTGATGTCCTTTAATTGGGCGATAAAATTGTCTGTCATGTTCTTTTGCTGTACAAACCGCTGAAAGGCAGCTCCTTCCCTGTTTTTTTCTGACAAAAAATGACGTTCCAGACATTTTCCAAAGGCCCAGGCTCCGGCAATATTTTCTGTTCCAGATCGGATTCCCTGCTCCTGACCGCCGCCACGAACAAAGCCCTCAAACCTTTGTGCCAGATACAGGATGCCAATGCCTCGCGGCCCACCGATTTTATGGGCACTCAAGGCAGCGCTGTCAATGCCGGGATGGGACAGGCTCAAGGGAATCTTTCCCGCAGCCTGAACACAGTCAACATGGAGCTTTGGTCGCCGTTTTCCGGTTTCCTTGGCAAACTTGTTCAACAGGTCTGCCACCTGGTACACTGGCTGGATGGCTCCCGTCTCGTTGTTCACGGCCATGAGGCATACCAGCACTGTGTCGCTTGTAAGCACCTTTTCTATGGCGGCCACTGGTACAATACCTGCTCCATCAGGAGCAACTTGAATGACCTTCCAGCCACAATGCCTCATCATTTCTGCCTGCTCCCGAACAGCAGGATGCTCAATGGCACTGATGATGATGGTGCCCGGAGCTGGTCGCTGCAAGAGGGAGAGGAGGGGAAGGTGATTTGCCTCGGTCCCCCCGCTGGTGAAAAAAATTGTCTCTGGCTTTACCTGGAGAGCTTTGGCACAATCAGAGCGGATTTGGGTCAATAAATTTTTTGCATGGGAACCGAGAAAATGAAGGCTGGAGGGATTTCCAAAATGCTGAATGGCAATTTCTGCTGCCTCACGGACAATGTCTTCCTCCACCATGGCGGTGGCAGCCCAGTCAAAGTATAATGGCCTTGAACTGCCACCTTCATTTGCTTGAAGCTTGTTTTCTTCCACCATCATGCCTTGTCTTCCAATACAGCAAGAATCGCAGCTTCTGGAACCTCTTGAATGACGGTGCTGTTGATTTCCCGCTGCAGGATGAACCTGATGGAAGCACCACTGTTTTTCTTGTCCTTTTTCATGGCAGATAGCAAGATAATGCCTGCATCTTCTGGGGAAACCTTGCCGGCGAGAACAGGATGGTAGGCTGTTGTGCACCAGCCATAGCTTTCCAAAACCTGGTTGACTTCATCCCTGTATTCTTGGTCACAGAGCCCTAGGTTTACGGACAATTCCAATGCCCGACCAATGCCCCAGGCAACGGCGTCTCCGTGGGGAATGGCTCCCAATCCTGCCGTGGTTTCCAGGGCATGGGCAAAGGTGTGGCCAAGATTCAGCTGCATCCTCAAGCCTGTTTCCGTCAAATCCTTTTCCACAATGCTTGCCTTGGCAATGACACAGCGGCGGATAATCTGTCGAACCAATTCGTTTTCCCGTGCCAACACCTCATCCTTTTGGTTTTGTAGAATGTGGAACAGCTTGGGAGCGTAGAGCAGGGCTGTCTTCAGTGTTTCTGCAAGGCCGGAACGATATTCCTCTGGAGGAAGGGTTTGCAAGAAGCCGCTGAAAACATGGAGCCGCTTGGCAGGATAAAAGGTGCCAATCATGTTCTTGAAGCTGTCAAAATCACAGCCCGTTTTTCCTCCAACTGCAGCATCGACCATGGCTAAAAGGGTGGTGGGCACTAGCTCCAGCTTGGCTCCCCGTTTGAAGATTGAAGCGGCAAAGGCTGTCATGTCGCAAATTACGCCACCACCAATGCCTACAAAGACGCTGGAACGCTGTAGACCTGATTCCAAGGCAGTTTGCACGATGAGCAATACGTTCTCTATGGTCTTATAGCTTTCTCCCGCTCCAAGAATCACCAGGGTATTGGAGCCCCTTCTAAAAACGGAAGCAGGAGCTACTTCAGCAGGAGTTGAAAATTCCTGAGCGAAAGTCTTCATGGAAGGGAGGGAAATGATGGTGGAATCAGTTACAAAGATTCTATTCAGACTATCATCAGGAGAGAGAAAACTCATCAAGGAGTCCAGCTCCTGGGAATTGTAGAAAATGATGTCAGTTTTCTCTGTTCCCACAGAGATTTGTGGATATTGAATGGTGAAAATGTCCTGTGTCATGGAACCTATTTTAATAGGTTTCGTCATCCATTGCAAGGAAGGCTTCACGAACTTTTGTGAGACGATTCAACTCTCTCGTTAAGATTTTCTCATAGTTCAGCTCGCCATTGGCAATGCGGTATCGCTCATCCTCCCAGTTTTGAATGTCCGTCAAATACAAGAATTGGAAATTGCCGGTGCTGGCCTTTTCTGCCCACAGTTTTGCCTCCTCCCAGTATACCAATCCTGTTTGGAAGCATTGTTCCGCCTTTTCCAAATCCCTGAGATACTGCTCCTTCCAGGGGGCCTCATAAAAATAGGCAACCTCCTTGTCAAAGGTGGCGGCCAGTCTCATGTGCTGCTCTATGAGCTTGAGATTGACGTGCATCATGAAAAGATAGCGATATTTTTCCCAATCCTTTTCGTCAGTTATCTTGGCAAGGGCATTTCGTGGATTACAAAAGTCTGCCTTGACCGCCTTTTCCAGCCAGTAAATATTTTCAATCACATCATCGGGATACTGCTGGTAGTGTACATGAAACAGGCGGTAGAATTGCTCCTTGTACACCACAAAATAGGAAAAGCCAGAACTAAGGGTCAGGCAAAAAAAGAGAAGCAGTGCAAGACAGCGCTTTGCAGAGGGAGAGAAAAATATTTTTGGGGCTAAATTCTGTTGTGGGTACTTCACCCTTGCAGTATCGGCATATTTTTTGCCACACTCCAGATATTTTCCGTCACTTTTGCTAGACTTTGCCCTGCATCTATTCTGATGATTTTCATGTCCGTGTCCATTTCCTCATATTCTTGGATGACTCTGCGGTATTCCTTGAGGGTGGACTCCAAAAAAAGCCGGTTTTCATAGATTTCCGTAACACCACGCTGGCTAATGCGTTTTAATGATTGGCTAGGTTCTATATCAAGGTAGAAAAGATATTCTGGCAGGGGAAATTGACTGTTGAGAAGACGGGGGAGATCTGGACCACAGGCTGCGCTCTGGTAGGCAAGGCTGGAGAAAAGGTAGCGATCGCTGATGACGAGAGCTCCATTGCGGCACAATTCCTCTATGCCTCCTGGGGCTGCAAGATGCTCCTGCCTGTCGGCGGCAAAGAGATAGGCTGCTGTTTGTGGGGTTGCTTGAAAGTCACCCTTGAGGAGGCTCCGCAAAAACTTTCCTGTAGCCCCTGTGGTGGGCTCTGCCGTGCAGTGGCATTCTACCTGGGGAAATTCAGCCTGCAATCTCTTTTGTAGCCGTTTTTGTTGGGTGGTGGTACCGGCTCCATCAATGCCTTCAAAAACGATGAAATTCTTTAATATCATGATAGACCTACCATTTTTTTCCGAAATTTACTATAGTGTAGAATAGGATAGCTTGGCCACATGAAGTCTAAAGTCGTCAAAATCGGCGTCAGCAGCATTCTCTTTTTCTCTATGATTCTCGCAACCTTGGTGCTGGTTCGGCCTGCAATCCGTGGATTTTCCCAGCGGCTGGAGACATATCGCAGCGAATTTTTAGCCATGGTGGAATCAAAGACAGGCTTGGAGGTATCCTATGATTCATTATCGCCAGCCATTCTATCAGTTTTTCGTATAAAAGGTATAGTGGTTTGTGACGGAGAAACAGAAATTCCTGTGTTATCGATTCGCAAGGCCCATCTTTCCTATAATCTCTTTCGTCTTCTTTCAGGAGACATTCAGGGAGCCTTCTCCAAGCTCACTATTTCAGGCATTACCTTGGAATACGATGCAATGAAAAGCAGCCGGATAATGGAAAAGCTCATGAGCCTGCTTTCCAGCGAAGGGGAAGATTCTCTGGAAACAAGTCCAGCAGCAGGTGAAGGGAGCATTGCTGAAAAAAAGGGGCCAACAAGTATTTCCCTACCCTTTGCCATAGACATTAAGGATGTAAATCTCCATTATCTTGATAATATCATGGACGTTATGGTTTCCTTTAGGGATATTGCAGTGTCGGATTCTGCTTCCCAAGGCTTTCTATTGGCTCAGGGAAATGGAATAAGTCGTGTTACCTTTCAGGATGCAGCCTTGGCTTCCCTTCCTTTGGAGCTACAAAAATCGGTTAAAAATATTTCAACGGGCTTCTCCTTTGATGCTTCCATTTTACCTCAGCTTGATGGTAGTACCGCAGGCATTACCTTTGCCTCCGTATCCTCCACAGATTTTTCCTTGGCCCGGACAAGCTTGTTTGGTGAATACAATCAAGGGGTTATAAAGGTATCCACCATGCAGGGGAATCTTCCGCTGTGGCTTATGGCCGAGATGAATCTTGATGAAGGCCAGCTGCGGGTTTTAGCCCAGATGGATGAATTCGATCCATTTTCCTATCTACGGATTAAAAAAGAGATCCCGCTGCTGGACAAGATTCGTGGTACCACTATTTCTGGAAGCTATGATTTCCAGTTGGATATCAGGTCGCTGGCTTTTGACTATGAAGCTGACGGATCACTCTTTTTACCGGAGCAATTATTGTCGGCGGAATTACTGCCCGCTGGCTTGGCGCTTGATTATGATTTTTCTGGCAATGCCACCGACGTAATAGTGAAGAGCTTTCGGGCAAGCAACGATAATCTTGACTTCTCGTTGGAAGGCTCTGTGAACATTCCCAATTTGCAGGCATCGGGATTTGCCTTTTTGGAGCGTTTTACGGTGCCTGGCAGTGGAGACATTTCTGCCGAGCTGTATATTGATGCCCTGGACAGAGGCTTTACCTGCTTTATTCCCCAGCTTTATTACGGAGACCGGAGCTTTACTGCCCTTCAGCTCACTATGATTCCCGATGCAGCGACAAAATCCTTTGACTTTGAGTTTGAGGCCTCTGACTATTCTCACATCGATTTTGGTGTTCCTGGATTGCTGCGACTTTCTGGAAGCTTGTTGAATGAGGACAAGCCCTATGTCCAAGCGAATTTGGGAATAAATGACTTCTTCCTCGATTCTGTGGTAAACGCCGCATCATTTTTTGTACCTGAAGATCAGAGGGCACAATTGGAATCCTTGTCTGCAAGCCTTTCTTCCTACGTTACCACCAACGAATTGTACTTTGCCACAGATTTTTCTTCCATCAGCTACAATGTAGACTATTGGATTTTGGCAGACACAAATAACGACGACAACCTTCTCATCTTCTCCTTTACAGGAAATGAAACCACGGTAAATCTTTCTCAGTTTGATCTGCTTTTTGCTGGACAAGAGATTCAACTGACAGCAGGAATCGATGTTGATGAGGCATATACTCAAGCTTTGTTTAATGCGGATATTTCTATAAATGCGGTCCCCTATTCTGTGGCAGGCTCCTATACCTTTGGCTCTTGGCTCAATCTTTCTGGAAGCTATGGCTTGCTGGCCTCCTTGTCTTTTGATGGAGTGGAAAACATGCTGGAAGGGCAGCTCCAAATGAATGAATTGCCGATTTCCATAGGGCCTGCAATGATTTTATGCTCTTTGGAAACCAATGGCTTTATACCAAGAGACAATATGGCTGGATTCAGGGTGGATGTGACAAATTTTAGCTTGTCAGAGGTTTCAAATCTCATGTTCACCGACCCAGAGCTTTCCATGTCTGGACAAATTTCCAGCTATGGATTTTTGTTGGAGAATTTCTTGTTCCAGGATGAGGTTTCCACCTTGGATGGTTCTGGTGGAATCATGTGGAATTTTTCCCAAGGAAAAATCGATACAGCGGGGTTGAACCTGACCCTTGCCAATGCCCTGTCCACAGAGTCCTACAACATTGGCATGAGCTTTTCAAATCCAGAGGAAAAGGATTTTTCCCAGCTGAACTTTCTGAACGATGTTTATTTTTCAGCCCAAATTGATGTGAATAATTTACCCACGGCCCGCTTCCGTCCAATGCAAAGTCAAGGGAATGTGGTAACTGCAACAATCAATGCTATGGGAACCTTGGAAAATCCCTATGTCTCTGTGGATGTAGCTCCTTCCACCATTTCCTTTGGTGGTGTCCCCTTTACTGTAGTGGCCCATTCCAGATTGGAGGACGGGGAGATTTTCTTGGACAGTGGAGAGGTTCAGTTTGGCAATCAATATATCAGGAACATCTTTGCAAATTTCTCCCTTGCTGATTTTTCAGGTATGCTTCACGCCGAATATGATGCTGACTTGGGGGATGTTTATTCAATACAGGTTCCAGTGGATGTGAATGTAACGAGCTCTTTGTCGAGCGTTGGTAGCGAAGCTGGAGTATTGGGTAGTGGAAATGCAAGTGACAATGAAGGCTTTGTAGGGATTATCACTACCTTGGCCCGTGGGCTACCGGAAATGATTTCTATAGACACTCGGGCTGAGCTGGGAGGTAATGTCTTTGCAAATCCAGAAACAGTGGAATTGAATCTTGTGCGAATTCCAGGCTTTATCATGGTGGACTCCAAGAACAATTTAGGAATTTCTGGTTCTATTACAGAGGATGGCTTTATAAACATGAATCTATCAGGTCGTATGCCACTCCATGCGGTGGTGCAGGGACGGGTTGCAGAAGAGACCTTGGACATTCAGCTGAGGGACATTTCCTCCGACCTGTCAAAATTCACTAGCCTGGTTTCCTTCCCCTACATCATGCTTCACGGTGGTCATCTGACAGGAAATTTGCATATTGGTGGTATTTTGGCTGATCCCCAATTTGATGGTCAGCTTCTGGCTGCAAAACTCACTATCAACTGTCCCGATTATGTTCCTGAATTGATGATTGCACCTCAGGCTATAATCAATTTTCGGGATAATGAATTGCTGTTAGATCAGGTGTATTTCGATATTGCTGATGGCTGTGCTTATCTTGACTTGCGTTTGGCCATGGACCGATGGAGACTGGACGTACTTACCTTAGATATTAATACTCCCACAAATGTAATGGTGCCTGCTCGGATAAATATTCCAGCCAAAACTTCTAGTGCCCCCTCTATTCTCATTGAAGGCGATTCTACCTGTAATCTTGACATCGAAGTAACCATGTCCAGTATTGACATTAAGGGGAGATTTTTTGTTGACAATGTGGATATTGATATTATTTCCAGTGGAATTCGTGGTGAAACTACCCGTCAGGAAGGACTTATGTATACTAAGTCAACGGAAGGAGGAGGGCTTACCAAAGTTTTAGATATTGGCATTACCACAGGGCAGCACGTGGAGTTGTTTTTTGATCCAGTGCTTCGTGGACTTATTGCTCCAAATACAAAGGGGTTCTTCCGTTACGATTCGAGCTCCAATTCCTATTTTATTGACAGTGACATTGTACTACGGGGTGGAGAAATTACGTATCTGAATAGAAACTTCTATTTGCGTGAGGGACGGGTGGTATTTACAGAAAATAATTCTTTAGATCCCATCATTACGGTGCGGGCGGAAATCCGTGAACACGACCAGAATGGGGAACCGGTGCGAATTACTCTGTCTGCAGAGAATCAACGTCTCAGTGCCTTTAATCCAACCTATTCCTCCTCACCACCAAAATCTGAAATGGAGCTTATGACCATTCTGGGACAAGCCTTGACGGCAGATGCTCAAAGTGGATTGGATGTATTGCTTTCTGGTGTTGATTATGGATTTAATATATTGGTATTACGCAAAATTGAAAATGCATTGCGTGATTTCCTTAATTTTGATATATTCTCTCTAAGAACAATGGGATTGCAAAACAGTCTCAAACAGTGGCTTGATACTGGTGAGGGTAATAAAAAACTTACAATCGGTAACTTTTTTGACAATACGACTGTTTACATAGGTAAGTATTTCGGAAGTTCCATTTATGCTGATGCCATGCTCCATTTTGCCTACGATGAACAGAAGGTCTTGGAGGATGGAGCTGGTTCTGGCCTTAGATTTCAGCCAGAAATCGGTTTAGAGATGGATTCTCCATTTGGGGCCATTCGTTGGAGTATGGCTCCTGATTTGGAAAATGCCCAGCATTTGTGGGTGCCATCAACATCCATCAGTCTTTCGTGGAAATTTTCTTTATAAGGATATTATATGATGAATTGCAGGGATTTTGTTCGTAGGGCTTTTGTTTCCTTCGTGGTCTTGCTCCTTTCTGCCTTGGTATTTGCTCAAACCTCTGATACCTGGTATTACGGCAAGAAAATCAGAAACATTGATTTTAAAGGATTAGAAAATGTCAATTCTATGGAGCTGGATGGTGTAACAGCCCCCTTCATTGGTAAGGAATTTACTGATGAGCTTTATCTTGACCTGCTGAACAAGGTGTATGCACTAGATTTTTTTGAAGATGTGTCACCCATCGCCTTGCCTGGAGATGCCAAGGGCTCTTCTGTAGTAATCGAATTTACTGTGGTGGAAAAACCCTTTGTATCCCAGCTGAAGTTCTCTGGAAACCGCCATATCCGTGCTTCTGAGCTTAAGGAGGCAATTTCCACCAAGGCAAAGGACATCTACAATTCCAGCAAGATTCTTCTTGATGAGCGTGCCATTCGTGACTTGTATCTGAAGAAAGGCTATACAAATGTTCTGGTATCCTCCACCACAGAGGAAACAGGAAATGGGGTTGTCGTTACCTTTACCATCTCTGAGGGGCGTTCTACAGTCGTGAAAGAGATTAGTTTTATGGGAAATACAGTAGTTTCTTCCAAAACCCTGAAGGGGCTTCTTTCCATGAAGACTGTTGGTATTTTTAATAAGGGAGCCTTCCAAGAAAGTCAGCTGGAGGTAGACAAGCAGTCAATTTTAGCATACTACCAGAACCGTGGATATGTAGATGTGGCTATTCTTGATGTGGTGCGTACTGTAACCTACAATGAAAAGGATGATTGTGATGAGCTTTATATCCAGTATGTGATTCAAGAAGGCTCCCAGTATACCTTTGCAGGAATCACCTTTACTGGAAATACTATTTTCTCCACAGAGCAGCTGCGAAATTTGATTAAGCTCCAGGATGGAGAAGTGTTCAACATGGGAAAATTCCAAGAAGGCTTGGTAGCGGTAACTGATTTGTATTATGAAAATGGCTATACCTCCAACTATTTCAATCCCTTGGAAAATAAAAATGCAGAGACTCACCAGATTGCCGTAAACTTTATGATTAAGGAAAATCCCAGAAGTCATATCGAAAATATCTTTATCAAGGGAAATGAAAAAACGAAGGATTACGTCATTCTCCGAGAGCTTCCTATTGAGTCAGGTGATATTTTCTCCAAAACAAAGATTACCAATGGATTGAGAAATTTGTTCAATCTGCAATTCTTCTCTGCAATCGCTCCTGAGATTGTTCCTGGTTCGGAGGATAATCTTGTCGATTTAGTATTGAATTTGGAGGAACAATCTACTACCTCCATTGAATTCGGTGTTACCTTCTCTGGAATTGCAGATCCTGATGCCTTTCCTGTTTCCTTGTTCTTTAAGTGGCAGGATGCAAACCTCTTTGGTACTGGAAAATTGATTTCTGCAAATACCACTCTTTCCACTGATAGTCAATCTATTGCCTTTAGCTACGGTGATTCTTGGTTTATGAATTTGCCAGTAAGCTTTAGTGCCAGTGCAGGAATTTCCCATAATCTTTCCAATGCCCTGCGCTCTGTTGTGTTGCCTGACGGTTCTGTAAACAATTCAAAGTATTATATGAACTACAATAATCTCGCCATCGATTTTGCCGCTTCTCTTGGCCGTCGTTGGACACCAGATTTTGCTATTCTTTCTGTTACTGGTGGACTAGCTAGTAATATCTCACGTAATTTTTATGATGCTTCCATCTATACCCCCGTTGATTCCTTGATTGCAGACAAACAGAAGCAGTGGGGTGTTGAGAATACTGTTTGGGTTGCCTTCTCTATAGATGACAGGGATTTGAACTATGACCCCTCCAAGGGATGGTTTGCCAAGCAGCAATTTTCTTGGACAGGACTTATTCCCGGCTTAGAAAAGCAATTCTTCTTAAGTTCCGACACAAAGGGAGAGATTTATTTTACCCTGCTTGATTTGCCTGTATCAGAAACCTGGAATCTAAAGTTCGTTTTGGCAGGATTGACGAGTCTTTCTTTTGTAGAGCCAAGTCCTAATTCCAAGCTCAGTGATTCTAACAAGCTCTATATCGACGGAATGTTTACTGGCCGTGGGTGGAGTTCCCTTTACAGTAGTCATCGTGGGCTTGCACTGTGGAACAATACTGTTGAGCTGCGTATGCCAATTGCACCGGGAATCTTCTCCTTGGACTTCTTCTTTGATGCGGCAGTCATCAAGGATACGCCCCAGAATTTCTTTACGGAATTGAATATAAAGGATGTGTTCTTTAGTTTTGGTCCTGGATTCCGTTTCTCTCTGCCCCAGTTCCCCTTGCGAATGATGCTGGCAAACACATTCCAGGTTCTGGATGGTAAGGTTGCATGGCAGAACGGAAAGGGACCTGAATGGCAGTTCGTACTTTCATTTAATATTACAAACAGATAAGGAGGTTTTTACAATGAACAAGAAATGTATTGTCACAACCCTGTGTATTTTGTCTTTATGTGCCTTGGCAAGTGCTCAGCAGATTACCAAGTTTGGTGTAGTGGACACCTCTCGTGTCTATGAGTCCTTTTTCCGAGATACCGGTCCTGTAAGAAATTATGAGTCGAAGAAGGCTTCCTTCCAGAAGGAAATTGATAGTCTTACCCAGGAATTACGGGAACTTCAGACAAAGCGTGCTGAATACCAGAAGAATAAGAATGAATCTGCTGTTCTCCGCATTGACGCAGAAATTGCCCAGAAAACTCAATATATTACCGAGTATACAAATGTCAAGAACATGGAGCTGGAAACATTGCGTCGTTCATTGCAGTCCTCCGATAGCTTTTACAAGAAGCTTTACAGTACCTTGGAGCGGATTGCAGAGGATGGAGGGTACAGTATGATTTTAAGTCTGCAGGATTCCAATTCCATCCTCTGGTACAGTCCCTCTGTTGATGTTACCGATGAGGTTATCAGCGCCCTAGGATTGTAGTATGGCAGAATTGACCCCCATGATGCTCCAGTACCGGGGGCTCAAGGAACAGCATCCTGACGAGGTATTATTCTTTAGGCTGGGAGACTTCTATGAAATGTTCGACTCCGATGCGGTGGAAGTTTCCCATCTTCTCAATCTCACCCTTACCCACAGGGCAGGCCAGCCCATGTGTGGTATTCCCTTTCATGCAGTAAAAATTTATATTGCCCGTCTTTTGCGTCTTGGAAAGAAGATTGCAATTTGCGAGCAGGTTTCCCTGCCCCAAAATTCTCGCACCTTGGCGGAGCGAAAGGTGGTGGAAATCATCACTCCAGGAACTGCGGTGGAAGAGGAATATCTGGAGCAAACAAGCCATAATTATCTTGCATCCTTGTCTTGCAGTCGGGGAAAGGCTGGATTTGCCTTCATCGATGTAAGTACGGGAGCTTTTTCGGCCACCAGCTGGAATTTGTGCGACATGGCCCAGGAGTTTTCCAAGGAATTGGGGCGTTGCTCCCCTAGAGAAATGGTGCTGCCCCTTTCACTGAAGGAACAAAGGCTGGTGCAGGAGGTTCTTGCAAGTTATCCTGCCATTTCCATTTCCTACTATCCTGACTGGCATTTTGCCGCAGATTTGGCTTACAAACGGCTGACAGAACAATTCAGGACAGTAAATCTCCGCTCCTTTTCCTTGACAGAAGCTTCTCCAGAGGTGCCACCAGCAGGCTTCTTGCTTGATTATCTATCAAAGAATTTTAACTCAAGACTGCCCCACATTTCGGGAATTCAGCTGTATAAGGATAGTGATTATGTTGTCATTGACGATTCTTCTCGACGGAATCTGGAGCTTGTGGCAAACCTGCGGGATGGCACTGTTCACAGCACCTTGCTGGAAACCTTGAACTATGGGGTTACTGCCATGGGAAAGCGGCTTATTCGTAGCTGGCTTCTTTCTCCCTTGCGGGATTCCAATAAAATCATGGCTCGCCAAAAGCTGGTGGCAGCGTTGGTGGCACAACGAACCTTGCTGAAGGAGCTTCGGGAACGGTTAAGCTCCATTTTGGACCTGGAGCGCCTTGCTGGTCGCGTAGCCATGGATCGTGCCCACGGAAAAAATCTCCAGGCCCTAAAATCCAGCCTGTATGCATGGCTTCAGGCTCACCAGCTTATTGAGCCCTTGCATTGTAGTGGTGTCGATGTTGCAGAGGCAAAAAAGATTGCTGACTTGATTCACTCCAGCATTGTTGACGAGCCTGCAATCCTTTTGACGGAGGGAAATCTCATCAAGGCAGGCTGGTCTCAGGAGCTTGATCACCTCAAATCCATTCGTGATAATTTTGGCCAGATTCTTGATGAATATGTGGAAGAAGAGCGGCGCAGTTCTGGTATCTCTACCTTGAAGGTTCGATATAATCGTGTTTCAGGCTATTATATCGAAGTTTCTATCGGTAAAATCGATACTGTTCCTGCCCACTTCATTCTGCGACGCTCCATGGTAAATGGAAATCGGTACACCACTGTCAGATTGCAGGAGCTGGAGCAGGAGCTTAATTCCTCTGATGCAAAGATAGTGGAGCTGGAACGGAATCTTTTTCTCGAGGTACGGGACAAGGTCAAGGAGTTTACCGCCTATCTTTTTCAGGTGGCAAAGGAAATCGCTTACACCGATTGCATCGCCTCCCTTGCCCAGGCTGCCATGACAAACCAGTGGGTTCCTCCAGAAATCGCTGAAGATGGTCCCATGGAAATTGTGGCTGGCCGCCATCCTGTGGTGGAGCATCATCTTCCCTCCGGTGAATTTGTTCCCAACGATGGATTTTTTTCTCAGGATAAATATTTTGTCCTCATCACCGGCCCCAACATGGCGGGAAAGAGCACCTATTTGCGGCAAACTGCCTTGATAACCTTGCTGGCTCAAACCGGCTCCTTTGTTCCGGCCCGTTCTGCCAGAATCCCCTTGGTGGATAAGATTTTTTGTCGAGTTGGAGCTTCCGACAATCTGGCTCGGGGAGAGTCTACCTTTTTGGTGGAGATGACAGAAACTGCCCACATTCTCCGATCCGCCACGGAAAAAAGCCTGGTGATTATGGATGAGGTAGGGCGGGGAACTTCTACTGAGGATGGCCTTTCCATTGCTTGGGCCGTTTCTGAGTATTTGCTGAACAAGGTTCGCTGCATTACCCTTTTTGCCACTCATTATCACGAGCTGACCCGCTTGGTGCATCCCGCCCTGCTTCCCCTGTGTCTTGAGGTTTTGGAGCAGGAAGGAGAAATTACCTTCCTCAAAAAAATCAAGGAGGGGTCAGTGGCAAATTCCTACGGAATCCATGTGGCTCAGCTAGCGGGAGTTCCCCAAGAGGTGATTCGGCGGGCGGAAACCCTGTTGCAAGAAATTACCCAAAAGATAAAACCCGGCATTGCAATTCCAGACTGCATTGTGGAGAATGCCGAAGCTGACACTTCTCAAGTACCTGAAGTAGTTACAGAAAGTCAAAAATCAGCAGCTGTCTTCCAATCCCCAGGCTTGTTCTCCGACGAGGAGCTGATTCTAGACGAAATTCTTTCCACTGACACGGACAACCTGGCTCCCATAGATGCCCTGCTGCGAATTGCCCGCTGGAAAAAGACTCTTTCTGGAAAATAGCTTTCCATTTTGTCCAGTTTTTGTCAGATTTTACCACCTTCAACCATATAATATTTATATGAAGAGCTTTTACTTTATTTCGCATTTTTCTTCTTCCTGTCTGTCCCTTTTGACAGGCGGACAGGAATGTCTGTGCTGTGGCAAGTACACTATAACAGTTCCCTTATGTCCTGAGTGTCAGGAGGAAAGGCTTTTTTCCTGGATGCCAAAATCCCAGCGTTGTTCCTGTTGTGGCAAGGAATTGGTTTCTGAGATTGAAGTTTGCACCTTGTGCCGAAATCAACGGCTTTTAACCCACACCAAGCAGGTGCTTCCCATTCATAGCTATCGTCTTTGGAAAAAGGATTTGCTTTTTGCCTGGAAGACTGCGGGGATGCGGCAGCTTTCTCCTGTGTTTGCCCGGCTTATGGCTGATTTTTTAAAGAAAGAGTTGGGGAATTTAGGAAACATTCCCTTGGTACCAGTTCCTCCACGGAAGGGGAAAATACGACAAAGGGGCTGGGATCAGGTGCAGGAATTGTGCCTGTATTTGAAAAAATATCATGGATTTCCCGTGTTACCCCTGTTGGAGCGTCAATCACTGGAACAGCAAAAAAAGCTTGACAGGCAAGGTCGCCTGGACAACCTGGGAAAGGCATATTCCATGGCAAAAAAGTTTGGCAGGGAATCTGGAAAAAAATCCCAAGCGCAGCTTCCGTCAAGGGTAATTTTAATCGATGACATCCTCACCACGGGTGTCACCTTGGAAACCTGCGCCCGTGCATTGCAGGAGGCTGGGGTGGAGGAGGTTTACAGCTGTACCCTATTTTACGTCACCTAGAAGAATAGCCTGTACTTTATTCTATGTTACCTGAAAGCTACAGCTGGCATATTGTAGGCAACTTACTCTTCGACCTGTGGTGCCACGAGCTTTCCCTTGTACAAGACCTTGGGATAGACCACAATATGAAGCTTCTTTTCAGCTTGTGCCAGCTGCCGCATTTCGTAGCCGTCACCAATGACAATATTTGTTCCCGTTCTCCCGTTACGTCCCGTTCGACCTGAACGATGAACAAAAAAATCAATGTTTGAGGGCATATCCATCTGAATAATGTGGGTCACGTCGGGAATGTCCAAACCACGGGCAGACAAGTCGCTGGTAATGAGAATGGGACAGATTCCCTTGCGGAATTGATCTAATGCCTGCTTCCGCCTTACCTTGTCTTGCTTTGCGTGAAGACAGCTGCAGTGAATTTTTTTGTAGCTTAATTTGGATTGAATTATCTCCACATCAGCAGGGCGAGCAGTAAAAACAATGGCCTTCATGGGTAGGGCTTGTGAGCTGGAAGCCTTGGATGTAGCTTCTTGTTCTGCCACCAAAAGCTTTCGCAGGGTGTCCACCTTGTCACGGCTTTCACTGTAGATAGCAATATGGGTAATCTTTTGTTGCAGCACATCTTCTGGCGGCAGAATCATCTTTTCTATGGAATCTGCTGTGGAAGAAGCATCCTCTGGCAGTTTTACCAAGGATTGAACTAATTTTTCTGTCTTTGACGTGACTGTAGCAGAACATGCTACAATTTGAACATTTGCAGGAAGTGCGTCACACAAGGACAGACTTTCATCCCGTAATTCTGGAGATAAAAGTCTGTCCACCTCGTCCAGCACAATGGCCTTCACCTGATGAACCTTCAATTTTTTCAGATATACCAGCTCCATCAATCGAACTGGGCCACCCACTACAATCAAGGGCTTTTTCTTCAGCATCTCCACCTGCCGTTTTATGGGAGCTCCTCCAATCAGTAGCTGGGTGGGGAGCTCGGTCACCAGTTGAACTTGTGATTTTATTTGGGAAGCCAACTCGTGAGTTGGAGCTACAATCACCAGCTGGGTTTGATTAAGGCTTCCATCTATTTTTTGCAACAAGGGTAGCAAATAGGCAAAGGTTTTTCCTGTACCTGTTTCAGACTGAAAAATTAAGGATTTTCCCTGATTCAAGGCTGGAATAGTTTGGGCTTGTACCTTTGTGGGAGTTGTGATGGCAAGCGCATTAAGTTTTTCTATCAGTTGTTCTTGAATTCCCAAGTCCTGGAAATTGAGTTCTGTGTTGGTGATTGAGTTCATAAAGTTACTATAGCATATTTTTATTTGATGTGCTACAATTATGTATATGAAGATAGGTATAGACACCTTTGGCTGTGGACACGGACAATCTGGAGTAGGACTCTACCTTATGTCCCTCATTGCAAATTTGCCAAAAGACGATAACTTATACTACCACCTTTTTGGTTCAAAAATTGATAAATACACATATATCTCTAAAACAGGAAATTTCTCCTATACTACTGTCTCAATTCCTGATAGTGCGGTGGCTGAGTTTTTGTGGCATTCTTCCCGATGCTCCAATTTTGTTTCCAAGCAAGGTTACGATGTGACCTTTTATGCAGGTGGGCCTCGCTATGCTGCTTCTAGCTACAAAAAGCCTGGAATGGTGGCGGTAAATGAAGTGGTGTCAGAATTACCTGAATTAAAGAATGCCTTGAGGGGATTTCAGATTAAAAATGCCTTGAACAAGTGTACTAAAATTATTGCTGCCAGTCAGTTTATAAAAAAGGACATGGTTCATCTTGGGATTTCAGCAGATAAAATCCATGTAGTTCACAATGGAATCAATCATAGTTTATTCTATCCGCAAGCTGATTTTGAAGGGGACATTATCGATATTAAGCCCTTTGCAATTAAAAAGCCTTACCTGATTTATGCTTCCCGGCTTCAAAATCATTTAAAAAAACATATTGAATTGATTCGTTCCTTTTCTTTGTTCAAGAAAAAAACTGGTTTACCCCATCGACTCGTTTTAGCTGGTAGTGCCGATTCTTATTCCCAGCAAGTGCACGAGGAAACAGCTGCATCAGCCTATGCATCAGATATTTTCCTCACCGGATATTTTCCCCACGAGCATCTTCCTCAGCTTTATTCAAATGCGGATGCCTGTATTGTTCCCTCTGTGAATGAGGGAGTAGGTTTACCTGTTTTAGAAGCTATGGCCTGCGGTATTCCTGTGGCTTGTTCTAAGGAAGGAGCCTTGCCAGAGATTGCAGGCTCTCATGCTCTGTATTTTGATCCCGATAATCTTGAGGAAACGGCTACCGCCCTTGAGAGAATTGTTAGTGACAAGGAATTGAGAGGCAAGTTAGTAGAAGGTGGCTTGGATTGGACGCGTCGTTTTTCTTGGGAAAGAACTGCTTTGAGAACCTTAGAAGTGGTACTTTCTGTTCTGAAAAAATCCTAATCTAATAGCTTGAATATATCTGAAGGCTTATACTGATAATAAAAAAGCCATAAAGAGAGTCTTATTCATTTGAATAATTCCTCTTTCATGGCCTTTTCTTTTACCTAGAAATACTTAGGCAGTCTTTTGTTCTTCTAATAACAAGGTCGCTTCAACCTTATTGTTCTCCACCATTTCCTTTGTAATGGTGAGTTTTCTACTACCAGAGATGGATGGAATCTCGAACATAACGTCCAAGAGCATCTTTTCTACAATGGCACGTAATCCACGAGCACCAGTCTTGTGACGAATGGCAGTTTCTGCAATGGCATCAATGGCCCCATCACTGAATTCCAACTCCACATTGTCGATAGCAAATGAAGTCTGGTACTGCTTTGTGATGGCATTCTTTGGCTCCGTCAAGATCATTTTCAAATCATCCTTGGTAAGCTCCTTCAAAGCCACAGAAATTGGCATACGACCGATGATTTCTGGGATAAGACCGAATTTTACCAAGTCATCGGGGATAACCTTGTTTAACAATTCAGCCTTTGCATCCTCATCCATATCCTTTGAATTGCTTCCAAATCCCATGGTACGCTCTGCAACACGAGTTTCGATAATGCTGTCCAGGCCCACAAAGGCTCCACCGCAAATGAACAGGATATTGGTGGTATCAATCTCAATCATTTCCTGATTGGGATGCTTTCTGCCACCCTGGGGAGGAACGCTGGCTTTAGTTCCCTCGATAATCTTTAGGAGAGCCTGCTGCACACCTTCTCCAGAAACATCTCGAGTAATGGAGGTATTTTCAGACTTGCGGGCAATCTTGTCGATTTCATCAATGAAGATGATTCCCCGCTGGGCTGCTGCAATATTACCGTCAGCCGCATTAATCAGCTTCAGCAATACATTCTCAACATCCTCACCAACGTAACCAGCTTCTGTCAAGGTGGTGGCGTCGGCGATAGCAAAGGGAACCTTCAGCCGCTGGGCAAGGGTCTTTGCCAACAATGTTTTTCCAGAACCAGTTGGTCCAATCAATAGAATATTCGATTTCTCCAACTGTACATCAGAATCAGCAGATTTAGGCATGGCCATTCGCTTGTAGTGATTGTATACTGCCACTGCCAAAGCCTTCTTGGCATAATCTTGACCAATAACATACTGGTCAAGATACTCCTTGAATTGCTTTGGTGTGGGAACATCTTCAAGCTCAATGGGCTCCAACTCCATCTCGTCATCTTCGAGAATACTCTGGCAGACAGCTACACACTGATTACAAATGTAAATGTCATTAGGACCAGACACCATGCGCCGGCTCTGCTCTGCAGGTTTACCACAAAATGAACAGAAGTGTCCGTTATTTTTTCGTGCCATGTTCCCTCCGTGGTAGAATCTGGTCTACAATACCGTAGTCCAGTGCATCTTGGGCGGACATATAGTAATCACGCTCCATATCTGCCTCCACCACATCAACAGTTTTACCTGTGTGAGATGCAAAATAATCAATGGTAAGCCGCTTCAAGCGCTTGATTTCTCTTGCTTGAATGGCAATGTCTGAAGCCTGTCCCTGAACTCCACCCCAAGGCTGATGAATCATCACTCGGGAAGAGGGGAGGGCGAATCTCTTGCCTGGTGTTCCGCTGGCCAGGAGAATGGCAGCCATGCTGGCAGCTTGTCCAAGGCAAATGGTCTGGGTATCACACTTAATTGACTGAATTGTGTCATAAATGGCCAACCCAGCTGTTACAGAACCACCGGGAGAATTGATATAGAGACTAATATCCTTGTCTGGATTCTGGGAATCCAAGAAAAGAATCTGTGCTACTATCAAATCGGCACTCATATCATGAATCTCACCATCGATAAAGATAATTCTATCTTTCAGGAGACGAGAATAAATGTCATAGGAGCGCTCATGCCCACCAGTTTGTTCCACAACAATGGGCACCATAGTATTCATTCGTTCAATCATCGTTTTTCCTTAACACCAAGGCTGATTATCTTTTGAACAGGTCTGCAAAGGCAATCTTGTCACCCTTAGTAACTTCTACCTCTGCAAACAGCTGGCTGTACAATTTCTGTTCCTTGGTATCATCTATAAGATACTCTTTTGAACGGGGATCCGCATAGTGCTTTTTCACTTCTTCTACAGAAACCCCTGATTTTTCTGCAATATTTTCCATTTCCTTTTCAATTTCTTCAGGAGTTACGGTGATATTTCTATCCTTCAGCAGGGCTTCTACCACAATACGACTCTTGAGCATTTTCTCTGCATCTCCAGTCCATTCGGTGAGCATAGTCTCCTTGCTCTGGCCAGAAGAAGAAACCATCTTGTCCAGCTGCTCTGCTGTAGTACCAAACTGCTGGGCCATCATCCGCCAGCGATGATCAAGTTCTGCCTGTACCATGGACTTAGGCAAATCGAAGTTGTACTTTTCTACCAGCTGCTCCAACAATTCGTTGGACTTGATTTCGTTGACCCTTCTTTCCTTGATGGCTTCCATGTTCCGCTTGATGTCGGTCTTCATGTCTTCCAGAGTATTGTATTTTTCGTTTACATCCTGAGCCAACTCATCATCCAAGTCGGGAAGGTTGCGTACCTTCAAAGCAGTAAGGGTAACCTTAATCTTCTTTGTAGTACCAGCTAAATCCTCGTCCTCAAAGTCAGCGTCATAGGTCTTGGTGATTTCCTTTGTTTCATTTTTCTTCATGCCAATAATATCATCATCAAATTTGAAGATGTTTTGTCCACTACCAATAGGGAATACAAAATCCTGACGCTGTGTTCCTTCCAATTCAGAACCATCATCTGCCAATTCACAGTAATTTACTGTTGCAATATCGTCTTTGGCAGCAGCTTCATCATCCTTCTTGTCCACAACCATGGCGTTGCGCTCACGAATCTGCTCCAGCTCGGTGTTCAATTCCTCTTCACCAATCTCTACTACAGGCTCCTTGATGGAAATTCCTTCAAGGCTTTCAATCTTGACAGTAGGGAATACATCATAGGTTACGGAAAAGGTCAAGTCCTTTGTCGTGTCCAGTACGGGAGCCTCATCCATAGAAGGCTGAGCATATGGCAGTGGTTTTTCATCGATTGATTCAAAAATCTCTCCCAAGGCTTTTTCAATCAACTCTGCAGCAGCATCGGCCTTGAGCACTTCTCCGTATTTTCTTTCCAAAACAGAAACAGGTACCTTACCCTTACGGAAGCCAGGGATTTGGATGCTTTTTGCATACTTTGCAACTGACTCGTTATATTCGGCAGCTACATCCTTCTTTCCAATGGTTACGGTCAATTTAACTGCTGAATTTTCCAGTTTAGTAATTTCCTTGGTTACTTTCATGGCTGATTCCTTGTAAAAAAAATTTAGCAGTCACAACAATCACCGCTGGCTGCCTATGTTCATACAAGCCCACACACGGCTTGCAAGAATCTGAATAAAAAAAAGGCGATTCAGATTACTCCGAATCGCCTTAGAGCGGGAAACGGGAGTCGGACCCGCGACATCGACCTTGGCAAGGTCGCGCTCTACCACTGAGCTATTCCCGCAAAATTCGTTGGGCTAAAGCACTGTATCCCTGAACCGCAACCTATTAGGTATGCGAGAGAAGGGACTTGAACCCTTACGCCTAGGGCACCAGATCCTAAGTCTGGCGTGTCTGCCAATTTCACCACTCTCGCCCGTATCGGGTATCGGTGTTTAACCTCTCGACATGAATGACTATATCATTATCGGTATTTTTTGTCAACAGATTTTTTTTATTTTTTGATTTTATTTTTAATTTATGTTGAATGTATTTCATTTTAGTGCTATTACTAGCGTGTATGAGTTCCATATCAAAATCCTATCAGATAGACATGACTAGCGGGCCGATTCTTGTCAAGTTGTTGAGTTTTTCCATTCCATTAATTTTTTCCAGTACATTGCAGCTTTTGTTTAATGCGGCTGACGTAATTGTAGTGGGACGATTTGCCGGGGAAAATTCCTTGGCGGCAGTAGGTGCCACAGGTGCCTTGATTAATCTTATGGTAAATCTTTTTGTGGGACTTTCTGTGGGAACAAATGTGGTGACAGCCCATTTCTTTGGCGCGGGGAAAAAGTCGGCGGTGGAGCAGTCTGTTCATACAGCTGTTTTGATGAGTGTATACAGTGGAATTATTCTCACCGTGGTGGGGATAATCGGAACCCGCTTTATTCTTCAGTTTATGAAGGTGCCAGTTGAAGTGCTTGGTTTAGCTGGCTTATATTTGAAGGTATATTTTGGTGGAATTACTGCTTCCATGGTCTATAACTTTGGTAGTGCCTTGCTGCGGGCAAAGGGTGATACTCGTCGTCCCATGTATTACCTGCTTTTTGCAGGCATTATCAATGTGATTTTGAATTTAATCTTTGTTATTGTGTTCAAGATGGATGTGGCAGGAGTTGCCCTGGCTACCATTATCTCCCAATGCGTTTCTGGCTTGCTGGTAATTCGGGCATTGATGAAGGAGGAGGGTGAGTTTCATCTGGATTTACGGCGGCTGCGAATTGAACGTGGGATTTTGCTTCAGGTGATAAAGATTGGAGTGCCAGCTGGTTTTCAGGGAATGGTTTTTTCTCTTTCAAACATTGTAATTCAGTCTGCAATCAATACCTTCGGCGCTCAAGTTGTGGCGGGAAGCTCCGCTGCAGGCAATATAGAAGGATTTATCTACACAGCCATGAATGGCTTTGCCCAGGGTGCCCTGACCTTTTCTTCCCAGAATCTTGGGGCAGGGCGCCTGGATAGAGTGAAGCGGGCAGTGGTGGTGTCTGAGTTGTCGGTAATGGTGACAGGGATTGTGCTGGGGGGAACAGTGTTCTTGTTCCGCCATTTTTTCTTAGGCTTGTACTCTGATAATCCTGCGGTAATTGCAGCAGGTTCAACCCGTATTTCCATAATTTGTCTTTTGTATGCTTTGTGTGGCATGATGGAAACGACTGCCAATACAGTAAGAGGCCTGGGACATTCCCTTTTGCCCATGGTGGTAAGCATTGCCGGTGTGTGTGGAATACGTATCTTGTGGATTGCAACTATTTTTCAGATGCCGAGATTTCATACCTTTGAGGTGTTGTTCTATTCTTATCCAGTAACCTGGACGATTACCTTGTTGAGTCATGCTGTGTGTTTGTTTATAATTTTTCGTAAGTATTCCCTTGCAGGAACCTGTGGAATTTCTAGGAGTTGATATGAGACAAAATCTAAATTCGAGTTTGGGAATGGCCGATAGTGAAGGTATGAGAGATGAAACCATTGTAACCAGTAGTAAGGTTGGCCAGCGGCTGGAACGATTGAATGACATGAATATTGTGTCTCAAATTTTTTTCAAGGACAGCAAGATTCAGCTGGTGGCAAAAATCACCATTGGAAGGGCTCCTGAGAATAATATTGTGGTGAATAATAAGCTCACCAGCCGCCATCATGCGGTAATTCAAAAAATTAAGGATGCTTATTTTATTAAGGATGAAAAAAGCACCAACGGAACCTTTTTGAATGGCCAGCGTATTCCTCCTGAAAAATACGTGAAGTTGAATCCTGGAGATAAAATTACCATCGGTAACGACAATCTAGTTATTTCCTAGATATCCTTGAAAATGGCCATGACGGATATACCTGACCTCCACTCCAATTCCTGTGGGAGAGATTTCCACGGGGAGAATTCCCATGGAAAATGTTTTCTCGCTAAGTATTTCTCAGAGAGCCATTCTCTTGGGGAGTTGCCATCTCATGAGGATTTTTCCCATTTATTGCATCAAGTTATTTCACTTTTAGAGCAGGAGGATGCTTCTTACCGGCCCGCTAGCCGGACTGGCACACCGGGCGGCTTGGTGGATGTGGTGGAGCATCTGCCAGCTGTTCCCACCATGATTGTTCCTGATTTACACGGAAGGGGAGTTTTTTTTCAGCAAATCTTGGAATTTGGGCCGAATCTCTTTGAGTATTTTCCTCAGTTGGCTGAGGCACAAAAACTTTCGGTATTGGAGCTGCTGGAAGCGGGGGCTATGAATCTTGTGTGTGTGGGAGATGGTCTTCATTCAGAGCTCTGCCGGGAACGGTGGCTTTTGGCTTTGGAGGAATATGAGTCGGGAAATCTGTTGGGAGGTGCTTTGACGGAGGAAATGACCGAGGGGCTTGGGCTTATGACCTTGGTAATGAGGTGTAAGCTGGCTTTTCCGAGGCATTTTCACTTCTTGAAGGGAAACCACGAAAATATTCTGAATTGCTGGGAAGGGGGAGACCGCCCTTTTAAGAAATTTGCCAAGGAAGGGGAGATGAGCCGAGGCTTTGTTCAGCAATATTACGGGGAAGATATTCTCCATCTTTATAGCCATTTTGAGAGGCTTTTGCCCCTGCTGGTAAGGGCACCCAGATGTCTTATAAGTCATAGTGAACCAGTACGCAATTTTAGTCGGCAGGAAGTGATTGATGCCTTGACGGATTCCTCTGGGGAGGTGGTGTATGGCCTTACCTGGACCCGAAACGATGAAAGCCAGAAAGGTGCGGTGGCCTCAATGCTGCAGGAATTTTTGCCCCAGTGGTATGGGGAGGGAAGCGGGGCTTGCGGCTCCTTGTATTTTGGGGGCCATAGAACAATTTCTGAAACCTACCGGCTGCGACAAAATGGCCTTTTTGTACAATTTCACAATCCCAGAAGGCATCAGGTGGCTCTTGTACCGGTGCATCGTGGATTTGATTTTGAAAAAGATTTTATTCAGTTGGAAAATTAATTTTTCTTAATATAGGGAGTCTGTATGAGTGACATTCCACAAACGATAATCAGTAAAAGTCCGCAAAGAAAGATGGCTTCAGCTCCAGCCAAGGAGAAAACTGCCCTTCCCCAAATGATTGGGAAATACAAGGTGATTTCTGTTGTTGCCAAGGGTGGAATGGGAACGGTGTACAAGGTGTTGCACCCCGGGCTCAAACGAGAAATTATCTTGAAGCGGCTCACTATTCGAGGAAATTCCACCGCCAGAGATAGGTTCAAGCAGGAAGCTCGCATCCTGCTTGACTTGCAGCACCAAAGTATTGTTCACATGCACGACTATTTTACTGAGGGGAGCCATCATTTTATCGCCTTGGAATATGTGGATGGAATGTCCCTGGACAAGCTGATTCAAAAGCAGGTGGTGCTGCCGGAGCAGGTGGCCATGGTGATTTTTTACAGTGCCTGTTTGGGCCTGCAATATGCCCATAGCAAGGGAATTGTTCACCGGGACATAAAGCCTGGGAACATTTTAATTTCCAAAAAGGCTGTGGTAAAGCTGGCTGACTTTGGCATTGCCACCAGTGACAAGGAGCTGGACGAGGCTGTAGATGAAACAGGGGTAACGGTGGGAACTCCTTCCTACATGCCACCAGAGCAATTTCAGGACAGCGGTTCGGTGGACAAGCGGGCAGATATTTATGCCATGGGAGTGATGCTGTATGAAATGCTGACGGGAGCAAAGCCTTTTAAAGGAGCTACCATCGATGACACGAAGAATTTGATTCAAAAGGGAAAATATATTGCCCCCAGAAAAATCGACAAGACAATTTCTCCAATTCCTCGCTTTTTAATCTGGAAGATGATGCAGACTCGTCCCGAAAGGCGTTTTCAGTCTATGAAGCCAGTGATAAAGCTGGTGAAACGATATTTGAAGGAATATGATAATTACGAGATACGGACTCATCTGGCACGAATTGTGTTGGCTGGAGACAAGTCCTTTGCCGTGCCTCCTATCGAAGCAAAAAAGCATACTGCTCGGAATGTGGCCCTCATTGCCTGTGCTGGAGTCTTGGCCCTGTGGGGAATCGTGGCCTTGTGGCAGGACAATGTGTTTCATAAATCGATTTTAAGTCCCTTTTTCAAGCCCCTCAGTGTTTCCGTCACCTTGCCTGCCACTGCTTCCTCCCAGGCAGACTTGCCGGTGCGGGTATTTTACTTTCGGAATGACCGAGATCAAATTCCTGAGATTCCAGGCTCAAGCCGTAGTTTGGAGCCAGCGGAAAAAAGTGATCAGGGGGTGGTGTATCGGGCAAAGGATTTGTATCTGAGACCAGGCTCCTATCGCATAAAGGTGGCGGCAGGTCCTTATGTGTGGTGGAAGTCCCTGGTAATGGAAAAGGAGGCTGCCACAGCCCACTTGGATTTGACTCCCTATGCTTCCAGAAACATCACTGTCCATTATTCTGCCATGGATAGGGAAACGGGAAAAAATCTTACTGGTCGCACCAGCTTTTCTGTCCTGCACAATGGAAAATGGATTCCACTGGAAAGCTTTGACAAGCGAATTTTCAAAACAGGTGGTGTCTGGAAATTCATGGCCCAATCTCCAGATTACATGGACGAGACCTTTTCCCTGCGGGTGGACTGGTATCAGGATGAGCTGTTTCTCACTGCAGAAATGGAAAGACAGGACTAGGGGGCAATAGATTTTTTTGCCGGTCCTTGGATACTTATAAAAAAACAGTTGCTTTTAAATGAAAATATTCGCATATTTAATATGAGGTGTTTCTATGTCAAAGCAAGATGATTATCAGGACGATTCCATTATTATAGATTCTATTGTTGATTCCCAAGAAGAAGTAGTTCAGGAGACTGAGGCTACGCTTGACTCTCCACCTGATCGGAATGGTGTAGCGGATTCTCAGGGAACTATGGTTGAAAAACAGCCAGAGACTGGAGAAAAACCAAGTAAAAAGAATGAACCCACCATTGTTCCTGTAGAACAAACCCTATCTAATAAACTGCATCTCATTCCCGTGTCCGGCCGCCCCATCTTTCCCGGCATCTTCACGCCGCTGATGATTACCGCCAGCGACGATGCCCGTGTCGCCGAGGAATCCTATGCCGGGGACGGACTCATTGGCATCGTCATGCTGCGGGAGGAGACGGAGAGTCCCACTGCTGACGACCTGCACCAGGTGGGAACGGTGGCCCGCATCATCAAGAAGATAAACCTGCCCGACGGCGGGGTGAACATATTCATCTCCACCATCAAGCGCTTCCGCATCAGAAAGGTGCTGAGCCAGCGGGAGCCCATGGTGGCAATTGTTGAATATCTTGAGGATAAGGAGGACGACACCTTTGAGGTGAAGGCCCTCACCCGTGCCCTCATCAGCGAGATGAAGGAGATTTCCGACAACAATCCCTTGTTCTCCGAGGAGATGCGGCTGAACATGGTGAACATCGACCATCCGGGGAAGATTGCAGACTTCATCACCTCCATCCTGAACATCGACCGCAACCAGCAGCAGCAGGTGCTGGAGACGGTCAACGTGCGGGAGCGCATGGAGCAGGTGCTGGTGTTCATCAAGAAGGAACAGGAGCTGCTGCGGATTCAGAAAAAGATCCAGACAGAGATCAACGACCGCATCGAAACCCAGCAGCGGGAATACTTCCTGAAGGAGGAGCTGAAGGCCATCAAGGAGGAGCTGGGTATCACCACCGACGCCCACAACTCCGACTACCAGAAGCTCAAGGAAAAACTGGATGCCTTTGACTTTGAGGGGGAAATCAAGGAGGCGGTGGAGAACGAGCTGGAGAAATTCCAGCTGATGGAGACAGGCTCCTCCGAATACAATGTGGTGCGCAACTATCTGGAGACCATCGCCAGTCTTCCCTGGCCCTGTGCCAAGGCTGCGGACGGTTCCGAAAAAGTGTCTGGAGCTGAGGACTACAATCTGGAGGAGGCCCGTGCCATCCTGCAGAAGGACCACTACGGGCTGGACGATGTGAAAAAGCGCATTTTGGAGTATCTGGCGGTGCGAAAGCTGAAGCAGGACAGCAAGGGCTCCATCATCATCCTGGTGGGGCCTCCCGGCGTGGGAAAGACCAGCGTGGGCCGCTCCATTGCCAGCGCCATGAACAAGCCCTTCTTCCGCTTTTCCGTGGGGGGAATGCGGGACGAGGCGGAAATCAAGGGACACCGCCGCACCTACGTGGGGGCAATGCCCGGCAAGATTATACAGGGATTGAAGATAGTCAAGAGTGCCAGTCCCGTCTTCCTCATTGACGAGGTGGACAAGATGGGCATGAGCCATCAGGGGGATCCTGCCAGCGCCCTGCTGGAGGTGCTGGACCCGGAGCAGAACGTGTCCTTCCGGGACAACTACCTGGACCTGCCCTTTGACGTGTCCGACATCTTCTTCATCCTCACCGCCAACACCCTGGACACCATCCCCGGTCCCCTGCTGGACAGGGCGGAGATTATCACCCTCTCCGGCTACATTGACCAGGAGAAGATGGAGATTGCCAAGAAGTACCTGATTCCCAAGACACTGGCGAAGAACGGCCTGAAGAAGACCCAGGTGAAATTCGACAGGGCAGCCCTGAACCTCATCGCCCAGTCCTATGCCAGGGAGTCCGGGGTGAGGCATTTTGAAAAATGTCTGGACAAGATTGCCCGGAAAATTGCCATGGAGCTGGTGTCGCTGCCGGAGGCGGTGGAAAAGGAGGCCGCCATCCGTGAGCTGGAGGCCCAGCTGTCCTCCCATCAGGAGGCACAGGCACAGAAGTCAGAGCAACAGCAGGAAGAAAGCCATGAGGCGGCAGGAGCCGTGGCGGCCGTGGGTTCTGAGGAAACCCAGGTGCAGGAGATGCCTGAGACAGTGGCTTCTCAGCTTGAGGCATCCAGCCCCGATTCATCCAAGCTTCTTTCCCCAGAGCAGGTCAAAGAGTTGAACGGCCAGCTTTCTCTGAGGCAGAAGGAACTGAAGGCCATCCTCTCCAAGAGCTACACGGTGGATCAGGAGGCTACAAAAAAATACCTGGGAACCCCAGTCTTTGACGAGGATGACATCAAGACGGCCGCCATTCCGGGAACCTCCATCGGCCTTGCCTGGACCAGCATGGGCGGCGACACCCTGTTGATTGAGACCGCAGCCATTCCCGGCAAGGAGGGCTTTAGCCTCACCGGACAGCTTGGCGACGTGATGAAGGAGTCCGCCGCCATCGCCATGAGCTGGGTCCGCTCCTATGTTCAGGAGAAGGGTATCAAGGCCAGCGGCTGGTTCGACTCCAACACCATCCACATCCACGTGCCGGAGGGAGCCACACCCAAGGACGGCCCCTCGGCAGGCATCACCATCACCACCGCCCTGGTGTCCCTGCTGACCGGCAAGCCCATGAAGGCTGCCACCGCCATGACCGGCGAGCTTTCCCTTACCGGGCGGGTGCTGCCCATCGGCGGACTGCGGGAAAAGACGGTGGCCGCCAAGCGGAACAAGATCAAGCACATCATCATCCCCAAGGCCAACCTGCGGGATTTGGACGACATTCCAGAAATCGTAAAAAAGGGAGTTACCTTTCATCCCGTTTCACGCATGGATGAGGTGCTGGACTTGGTATTCTAGAATCGCTAGCGGGAGGGGAGGTGCTCCTCTCCCGTGATTTCAAATTACAAATTAGTTTATAGTCTCTCAAATTCATGTTATACTAGCTACATGGGATTAGAAGCTAAGTTGTCTGAAAGAGATGTCATTACAAAATTTATTCTTCCTGAAATTGAGCAGGCGGGATGGAATAAGCAGTCTCAAATACGGGAAGAAGTTTCTTTTACTGATGGTAGAATTTTTGTCAAAGGAAAAAAGACAAAACGAGGAAAAGTAAAGCGTGCCGACATAATCCTTTTTTACAAGCCAAATATTCCTGTAGCTGTGTTGGAAGCAAAAGAAAAAAAACATTCCTGCGGGGATGGAATGCAGCAAGCCCTAGAATATGCAAATATACTTGATATTCCTGTGGCAATTAGTTCCAATGGAACAGGCTTTGTAATTCAGTACAGAAAAAATTGTGGTCCTTTGGGGATAGATGGAAATCCCACTGTACTAGAAAATAGAGCGCTACGTCAGTTTCCTACACCTCAAGAATTGTGGGCATGCTATAAAAAATACAATGGTATTGAAACAGAGCAGGCTGAACAAACGGCCCTTTCGTCTTATTTCTTTGATGCAGCAGGAAGGTCTCCTCGATACTATCAAAGAATTGCAATCAACAGGACGGTGGAAGCCATTGCTCGTGGACAAAATAGAATTCTCTTGGTGATGGCAACTGGTACTGGCAAAACCTATACTGCCTTTCAGATTATTTATCGCTTATGGAAAAGCGGTAATAAAAAAAGGATTTTATATCTTGCAGACAGAAACAACTTGATTATCCAGACAAAGAAGGGTGATTTCAAACATTTTAAGGACAAGCTGACAATTATCAAACAAAAGAAAATAGATAAGTCTTATGAAATATATCTTGCGTTGTATCAAGGACTTACAAATTACGATGAAGAAAATGACGTGTATCAGGAGTTTTCTCCCGATTTCTTTGATTTGATTATTGTAGATGAGTGTCATCGTGGCTCTGTTGATGAAGATAAGGCCTGGCATAAGATTTTGACCTATTTTAGCAGTGCAACTCAAATCGGAATGACTGCAACTCCAAAGGAAACAAAATCTTTGTCAAATATCGAGTATTTTGGTGAACCTGTTTATACCTATTCCCTCAAGCAGGGCATTGACGACGGTTTTCTTGCTCCCTACAAGGTACTGAGAGTGGGTATGAATGTGGATTTAGAAGGATATAGACCAGATAAAGGCAAGACAGATATTCATGGGAATCTTGTGGAGGACAGGCTTTATAACCGAAAGGATTTTGACCGTAATCTCGTAATTGATGAGCGAACAATGTTGGTGGCAAAAAAAGTTATGGAATTCTTGGTAAATTCAAATCCCTATGACAAGACCATTGTATTTTGTGTAGATATTGAACACGCAGAACGGATGCGTCAGGCTCTCTTACTTTTTACTCCACAAGAAATTACTGGTAAAACAGATAAATACATTGTTCGGATTACTGGTGACGATCCTGTGGCAAAGGGCTACCTTGAGTCATTTATAAATCCAGAGGAAAAATTCCCAGTGGTGGCCATAACCTCAAAATTGATGAGTACAGGAACTGATGCCCAAACCTGTAAGGTAATTGTATTGGATGCAAATATCGGTTCCATGACAGAATTCAAGCAAATAATTGGCCGTGGAACAAGAATCAACGAGGATTATGGAAAGCACTATTTTACAATAATCGATTTTAGAAGTGTAACAGATAAATTTGCAGACAGTGATTTTGATGGTGAGCCTGTAAAGGTTAAAAATGTTCAGCAGTATGAAGTGCTGACAGAAGAAATATTGGATGGAGAAGCTGGTGAGGAACAAGTAGATCCTGTGACAATGGAGACTGTTTCCTTTGAAGAGACTGTCTATGCTTTTGAAAATGGAGGATTTGGAGAGTCTTTCTTGGGTGAGAAGGATGAAAAATACGGAAAGAGAGAAAAAGTATATATTGCTGGGATTGATGTACGTATCTTAAGCGAGAGACACCAGTTTCTTGATGCAAATGGCAAGCTCATCACGTGTAGTTTAAAAGAATACACAAAAAATGGGATTTTAACTTCTTATCGTTCCTTGGATAATTTTCTTCAGGCATGGAATGATGCGGAAAAGAAGAAGATAATCATAGAAGAATTGGAATCCCTTGGAATACTCTTTGAGGATTTGAAGGAAGAGATAAAATCAGATTTAGACATTTTTGATTTAATTTGTCATATTGCTTGGGATGCTCCTGCCTTAACTAGAAAGGAGCGGGCTGACAATGTACGAAAACGAAATTACTGGACAAAGTATGGGGAGCAGGCTCGTCATGTTTTAAATGCTCTTTTGGACAAATATGCCGAGTGGGGAATAGAGAATATTGAAGACATGAAAATTCTCACTGTTGAACCATTGAAAGATATGGGAACTCCTGCAGAAATCGTAAAAATATTTGGGGGAAAATCCCAATATCTTGCAGCGTTGCGTGAATTGGAAAACGAGATTTACAGAGTTGCGTAAGAGGAAATGAGGGAGGACAAATAAATGAGTGAATGGAAGAAGGTGATTTTTTTTGGGGGCTTTATGAAAGAAGATAAAATAAACAAACAAATAAATAATTTAATTGAAGATGCACGAAAAATTATTGAAAAATCTCGAAGTAATGCAGTTAGAAGCGTAGATTTTTGTAGAGTGCAAATGTATTGGAATCTAGGTAAGAGAATTTTAGAAGAAGAACAACAGGGTAAGGATAGAGCAGATTACGGTATATATCTTATAAAAAATCTTGCTAAAAAACTTGAAAAAGAATATGGAAGTGGCTTTGGAATAAGACAATTAGAACGAGCCAGACAATTTTTTAAGATATATCCAATTGCGTCCACGGTGCAGACGCAATTAAATTGGAGTCAGTATAAACTTTTGATTTCTATTTCAGATTCGGATAAACGTGAATATTATGAACTTGAAGCAATAAATAACAATTGGACAGGGCGAGAACTGGAACGACAAATTAACAGTCAATTATATGAAAGATTGCTGCTTAGTAATGATAAAGAATCGGTTCTTGCGGTTGCCCGAAAGGAAAGAATACCCGAGAAACCAACAGAAATAATAAAAGATCCTATGATTTTAGAATTCTTAGGACTTGAACGTAAGACTTCATATTATGAAAAAGATTTAGAATCTGCCATAATTTCACATATTGCTGACTTTTTATTGGAAATGGGAAAAGGTTTTTCTTTTGTTTCTCGCCAACAACGAATTTTACTTGAAGATGATGAGTATTTTGTTGATTTGGTTTTTTATAATCGTTTGTTACGTTGTTTTGTATTAATTGAGTTAAAAATTGGGAAACTTACTCATCAAGATTTGGGACAACTTCAAATGTATGTAAATTATTATGACAGAAAAATTAAACTAGATGAAGAAAACCCAACAATTGGAATCTTACTTTGTTCCAGCAAAAATGATACAGCAGTCAAAATGGCATTGCCGGAAAATAACAATACAATTCTTGCAAGTGAATATCAATTATATTTACCAACATCGGAGGAGCTTGTAAAAGAAATCAATGAAGTAAAACAACTTGCACAAGAAACCGAGGAAGAACAATGAGTGACTGGAAGAAGGTGAAGATTGGGGAAATATTTAAAATAGAAAAAGGTTCTCTTCAAAGTAGTAAATGTATTTCCGGAAAATATGATTTTATTACAGCTGCTTCAGAATGGAAAACACATGAATCTTATTCTCATGAATGTGAAGCAATAGTTTATGCAGTTGCGGCTTCAGGATCTTTGGGGCGTGCACATTATGTAAATGGAAAATTTATTGCTAGTGATTTGTGTTTTATTTTAACTGAAAAGGATAAAGAAAAATATCCAATTAATTTTCAGTTTTATCAGCTTATTTTTGAATTGATACGTGAAGAAATTGTTTCTAAAACAAAAACTGGAACATCAAAAGAATCTATAAATCAAAAAAACTTTTCAAATTATGAAATTCCATATTTTTCATTTGATTACCAAATGGCAAATTATGAAAAATTGGTTAATACAAAGCAAAAAATTTCAGAATTATTAGAGGAATCGGAAAAACAAAAATCCTACGTCAAACAACTTCGTCAAAATATTTTGCAAGAAGCCATTGAAGGAAAACTCACAGAAGAATGGAGAAAAGAAAATCCTGTTGTAAAAGGAAATCCGGATTTTGATGCAGAAGCGTTGTTTGAGAAGATACAGGAAGAAAAACGCCACACGGATTCGGAATTGCTACGCAATTCCAAGAAGAAAGAAAAGTCTTTGCCAGAGATAACAGAGGATGAAATGCCATTTGAAATTCCAGAAGGTTGGAAATGGGTGAGATTGGGGGAGATAATAAAAGATTCTCCAAGAAATGGTTATTCTCCTAAAGCTGTTGATTTTGAAACTCCTATAAAAACTTTAAAACTAGGTGCTGTTACTTATGGAATTTTTGATGCAAGTGAATTTAAATATATAAATGAAGAGATTCCAAAAGATGCTCATTGTTGGTTAAAAAATG
>JAZNAS010000050.1:0-10468 GCA_045586625.1 Treponema sp. | reverse complement strand
TCTTCCTAAGACCGCTTGGCCTCCGACTTTCCTTGCCTGCATCACGATTGTGGATAATGACAGGAACATCAGCCATATTAGCGATTTCCAGCTGGGTGATGAAAAGCTCGATTTGGGAACGCTTGTCTCCAAACTTTCTATAGTAATCCAATCCAGTTTCACCCAAGGCCACTACGTTAGGGAGCTTGAGGGAATCTTCAATAACACGGATCCAGTCTCTACCAGGAGAATTAACCTCTGAGGGGGCAACTCCTACAGCATGGTAAACTCCAGATACGGTTTTTAGGGTGTCATATACGGTTGAAAAGTCATGGAGACTGTTACAAATGCTGACAATGCGGGTGACATTTGCCTGCTTTGCATCTTGTACAACACGTAATTGTTCAATCGAATCATCATAAATAAGCCCGATGTGGGCATGAGTATCAAAAAACTGCATGGCTTTCTTCCAAAAAAATAATAGGAGCGATGGACTCAAGCTCCTGAGGCAAGCTTTAAAAATCTATTGACAAATGATTCAAATAGATTTTCCTGTCTGAAATAAAGAATAACATAGGAATTGTTGGCCGTCAAGTAAAAGCTCGACAATTCATTTTGTGTAGAACAATCTTTAGCGATACCGTAAATTTAAGCAAAAGTTCTTTCTTGCCGATAAAGAGAATGGATATGTATGCATAGACTATTGGATAAATGGGTGCCATTTGACAGTGATTTTACACTATGATAGAATGGACTTTATAATATATGGAGATTTAAATTGGCTCGTACAAGGCGGTATAAAAAGATAGAAAAAAATGCCATATTTTCCATCGGAAGATTCTTCGGAAGAGGGGTTTCCAAGATTGGTGGATTTTTCTCATCTGTATTTAAGGTTTTTGACAGAAAGCTGACAGTAATGCTTGTTCCTCATTCTCAAGCGAAGCCCTTAAGTTTCCAGACTAATGTATTCGCCCTTGTATTTGGTATCATTCTTGTTGTGGGAATGGCTTCATCCTTCTTCTATTTCAATAAGAAGACCATTGGTGCTAATATGGAAATTTCCCGTCTCCAGGATGAAAATAGAAAGACCCTTGCCAGCTTGGATGAGCTGCGGGATCAAAACAGCGATTTGATGCAGACTGCAAGGCGATTTCAGTCTTCCTTGTCCCAGTCTCTCTCCTTGCTGGGAATCAATCAATCCAATCAATCAAGTCGTTCCTCCATGCAGGGAAGTGACTTGTCTTCCCTGTTCAATTCCAACGACCTGGTTGCTGGAACTGCCAGGGAAACAGCTGATATTCAGCAGTTGATTTCTTATTTGGAGGGTGCCATTCAGCCCATCGAGCAGATTGGAAAGATGCTGGAGTCTCAGGGTACCTTGTTCTCGGAGATTCCCAGTATTTGGCCTTTGAAGAATGGCGTTGGCCATATTTCCATGGAGTTTGGCCAGAATAAGCATCCCATTACTGGGCAATGGTATATCCACAAGGGATTGGATTTTTCTACCTGGCGTTCAGGAGATCCTGTGGTAAGCACTGCTGACGGCCAGGTTGTTACTGTAGCCTTTGATACAAGCTTTGGAAATTACGTCATTGTCAAGCATAAGCATGGAATTTATACACGTTATGCCCATTTGAATTCTTTTAGAGTGAAAAAAGGTGAGTATGTTGAGCAGGGACAAGTAATTGGAACTGTTGGAAATACTGGTATTACTACTGGTCCCCACCTGCACTATGAGGTTCATATTGGATCTGATGTTGTGGATCCAGCAAAATATATCAACGTAAAGCAAAAGTAGTATCAATTCAATCTTCCCGGAAAATTTCCGGTGTACCGAGGAGAGGCCGTGGCTTTTCGTGGCGATGATATTTCTATAAATACTTTTATTGGTTCTGGTTCGGCTGTATCTGGGAATTTGAAAATTGCAGGCTTTGTGACTATCCATGGAGACTTGGATGGAGATTTGGAAGCTACTGGCAAGGTAATCATAAGCGAGGGTGCCCGTGTACGGGGCAACATTACTGCCAAGTCTGCCATTATTGGCGGGGTTGTAGAAGGTAATATTACGGCTCCTGATTTTATTCAGCTTTTTCAGTCATCTTCAGTGGTGGGGGATATTTGTACCCATAAGCTTGTCTTGGAGGATGGTGTTCTGTTCCAGGGACATTGTATTGCCTTGGCAGATGAAGCTGAATATCAGGAGGCAAGAAGTCAGATATTAGATAAGGCGGCCATTGCTTCTTCCTCCGCCTTGTTGCATTCCACTGATGAGGCTCTGTAGCCATGGCACAAATCGATTCCTTGCAGTCTTCCCTTCATCTTTCGTCAATAGGAACTGCAGGAGCCGCCGCCGCAAATTCTGGTAATAAAAGTGCAAAGACAGAAAGGCCTGTAACGAAAAAAAGTCGCTTTGCTTCTATGGTGGAACAAAAGGTTGCTGAAAATCAGATGATTTCTGCAGGCTTGCCTCCTGAAATTGCTGGAATGGAGTTTGAGGATGCCTTGGTCTATCTGAAGGATAAGGCTGATTTGGCTTCTGATGTGGCAAAGTCTGATTTTAATTTGGAGTCTTTTAAATCCTATCGCAAGGCTATAGGAGATTTGATTCGATTCATTGTTCACACAAATTATGAGGTAAAAATGAATATCCGTCGTCGTCCTAGCAAGCGGTTTAAAACGGAAAAATTTTATCTGATAAATATTGTTGATGAAAAAATAGATAAACTTGCTTCCGATATTCTGGCAAATCATTTGGAAACCATGCAGATTTTGGTACGTATTGATGAAATAAACGGAATACTGGTAGACTTGATAATGTAGGATGGTTTTTATGAGAGATTATTTTGAAAACGATATAGATGGACTGGGTGAGGATGATTTTTCCGACTTGGAGGATCTGGAGGTTCCTGAGGTGGAGGTTGCCCATGAGGATTTTGTTTATCCTGAGCGGCTGTTCCGTCTGAAGCTGGAGTACTCCTGCGAGGGCTTGTACGCAATAGCTCCTGAAGGAATGGAGCTGTGTGGTGGTGATTACGTTATCATTCCTACAAAATATGGCAGGGATTATGCTCGTGTTATGGGGCCTGTTTCCCGGCCAGTGGGAATTAAGCCTTCTGATATTATTGCCATTGATAGAAAAGCCAGTGATGAAGACATGGCTAAGGCCGAAGACTTGAAAGAAAAGGAGAGCTCTGCCTTCAAGATTTTTCAGGAAAAGGCTGCAAACCACAAGCTGGACATGAAGCTTATTGCGGTGCATTATCTTTTGGAAGAGCAAAAGGTTTTGTTCTTCTTTAGTGCAGACAAGCGGGTTGATTTCCGGGAATTGGTAAAGGATTTGGTATCTGTATTCAAAATGCGTATTGAGTTGCGTCAGATTGGTGTGCGGGATGAGCCCCGGATAACTGGTGGCTTGGGGATTTGTGGACGGCCTTATTGCTGTCATTCTGTGTCCGACAAGCTTAAGCCCGTGTCCATCCGCATGGCAAAGGATCAGAATCTTTCGTTGAATTCAATGAAGATTTCTGGTCAGTGTGGACGCCTTTTGTGCTGTCTTTCCTATGAATATGACTGGTATGCAGATGCTCGGAAAAAGATGCCTGGAGAAGGCTTGCGTTTCTTTTATGATGGAACTAATTTCAAGGTGATTGAAGTAAACCCTTTGGCTTCTCGTGTAAAGCTTTTTGGAGAAGATGGTCGTATTATTGAATTGGAGTCGTCACGATTTGTTTTACAAGAAGGACGATGGAAAATTAAACAATAAATAGTTTGCAAGCTCTCCATTGAAGTGTACCCAAGGTACACTTCAATGTTTATGGGAGCCTTAAGCCCTTATAACACAGATAAGGTTTGGACTGGATTCTGGAACAAAGGGGTGTTTTGTAAAATCACTATAAAATTTTACCTCATGAAATCCTGTATCCAGAGCAAGCTCCTCCACATCCTGAGCGGCAAGGGGATACACCATTTGATAATTTCGTACAGTTACCAATCTACCATTGCTGGTTTCTACCTGCTGCAGCATTCGTGTTCCATTGTCATCAGTAATGAGCTTTGTATGGAGCTTTGAACGAATGCTTTCGGAAACAGGAAGGATTCCCTCCTGCTGACAGGTGTAGTAGGGATAGTTAGGAATTTGCAGGATAAAATATCCGTTGGGAGAAAGTAAATCCTTGCAATCTCGGAAAAACTTTTCCATTTGAGTGGCATTTGGAATAGGGGGAAGTCTGTTGTTGATGCACGAAATCAGGTTGTAAAATCCTTTTCCTAGATATTGTGCCATTTCTAGAATGGTCATTTGGAAAAATCGTACAGAACACCCTGGTTGTCGGTGGCGGCGTGTGGCAGATTCCAGCAAGCCCGGAATATGATCAATTCCTGTTACATTACAATTATGGCGAGATAGATGATGTTCAAAGGCACCAGTTCCACAGCTAATACTGAGAACCTTTGGCTCAATTGTAAAAGAGCTTAAAATCTCTTCATAAAACATTTTTTGCTCAGATGAGACAGGAAACAACTCATCATAGTATTCGAGGATATTTTGCATGAAGTCCATTCTAAAAATTATAACGAATGTATTGAAATTTGCCTACGAAAAACAAAGATTCTTAGAGTTAATAAAATTAAATTGATAAATTTTTAAAAGTAACTTGTATTTTTAGAGATTTTATCCGATAAAAATTATTTTTTTTACATCATAAATTCCCTTGACTATTTTGGTGCAAAGTGATTTTGTGATGTGCATGAATAGCCTTTTGAATCCACAAAAAAGCCTCTTTGGTCCCCTTCATTTTTACAAAAAAGCTTTATTGATTGCCTTGCCAGTAATGGGCCAGCTATTGATTCAGAACATGGTTTCCCTTATCGACAACTTTATGGTGGCAGGCTTGGGAGATGTGAAGATGTCCGGGGTGAATATTGCTGGACAAATCAACTTTATCTTTTTGGTCTTTATCAATGCCATTTGTATTTCTGGGGGAATCTTCATTTCCCAGTACAATGGGGCAAAAAATAGCCAGGGAATGCAGCAGGCGTACCGATTCAAGCTGATTATTGGCCTTATTGCCGGAACCTTTTACACCTGTATTTGTATTTTTTGTCCCCGACCCTTTCTTTCTTTGATGGTACATGGCAATGCCGCCAGCGAGGAGATTATAACGGAGGGAGTTCAGTACATGAGAATGCTGGCTCCTTCTTGGCTGCCAGCTGTTGTAGCTACAACCACAGGCACTTCTCTGCGAGAAATGGGAAGGGTAAAGCCACCGCTGCTGATTTCCGTTACTGCAACCTGTGTAAATACTTTTTTTAACTGGGTACTCATTTATGGAAATCTTGGAGCACCACGGTTGGAAACCTCTGGAGCCGCGATTGCTACAGTAATTGCCCGCCTTACAGAAATGAGTATCTTCTTGTTGTATATCAAAAGAGTTCGCCCCCCCTTTGTTTTTAAGCTCATTCATTTCATGCAGGTGAACTGGAGGCTTTTCCTCAGCATCTTGCGAAAATCTGGCTTGATTCTTATTTCTGAGATGTCTTGGGTTTTGTCGGAGACGGTAACCACAGCTCTGTACAATAGTCGTGGTGGGGCAGAGGTGGTGTCTGGCATGGCTGCCGGCTTTGCCATTGCCAATTTGTTCTTTGTGTGCTTTAACGGAATTGGTACGGCCACAGGAGTGATTCTTGGAGGCACCTTGGGAGCGAACCGTCTTGATGAGGCTCGAACTCAAAAGACCTGGTTGATGTCAGGCTCCTTTGTTTTTGGCTTCTTTGGTACGTTGATGGGCTGCATCGCCATACTGATTGTGCCTGTGGTGTTTGGAAATTTAAGTGCTTCTGCCCAAAGTGTTACTCGTGGCTTGGTGCTTTTGAATGCTGTCTATATGCCAACCTGGGCCTTTATCAATGCTCAATTTGCTGTTTCTCGTACAGGAGGCGATGCGGTGCTGGGGGCAAAGGTGGATTTGATTGTCAATTGTCTTATGGTGGTGCCAGGAATGTTTTTGCTGACAAGGCTTACCAATATGGGACCTGTAGCGTTATATGGTGTCATTAAATTGACTGATGGAGCAAAAATTGCCGGCTGTGCTATCGGGTTGAAAAAGGAGCGTTGGGTTCGTAATCTGACCATACAAGAATAAAAAATAAGGCTTCCCGGAAGATTATGGTTTCCAGGAAGCCTGTTTTCATCAAAAGTGATTTGCTGCAATCAGGTTATACCTTCAAATCATGGATAAAGGCCGTGATTAAATCCCACTGGCTGTCCATGGATTTCATCAAGGCGATTTGTGTTCTGGCACGAACAAGATTGTGCTCAGGATAGTCGGTGTGGTAGTACACGTCTCCATTGATGTAGTCGGTAAGCATTCGCACCGCCATGATTTGGGTGATGGCACGGCCAGATTCTGCCAGCAGGCTCTTTTCATAGTCTGTAAGGAAGGCTCCTGCCTTGGAATAATACCCGCCGATAAGGGCTCTAAAAACATTGAAGTTGAAGGTGACCTTTGACAAGTCCTTCTCGTCCTCGGCAGCGGTATTGGTGGCGGTACGAATCATGTCCCCTGTATCAAAAAGGACGGTACCGGGCATAACGGTGTCCAGGTCGATGACGCAGAGTGCCTCTCCTGTTTCCTCGTCAAAAAGGATGTTGTTCAGCTTTGTGTCGTTGTGGGTTATGCCCTCACGGAGCTTTCCATTGGCAAGTCCGTCGCTGAGCACCATTCCACGCTGTCTGTTTGCTTCAAGAAAATCAAGTTCAGCCTGAGCAGATACCCTTCGTCCCACAGGATCCCGTGCCAGGGCATCATCCAGCTGCTGATACCGCAGATGCATGTCGTGGAACCGTGGAATGGTGTCAAAAAGTCGAGGCCCCTTGTAGCTGGCCAAACGATTTTGGAATTCACCGATGGTTTTTCCAAGTTGCTCTGCCAAGGCAGTGCTGTCCAGTATTTCGTAGGTGGTGACATTCTCTACGAATAGGTAAGTTCTCCAGTAATTGCCTTGAGAATCCAGATGAAAGAGCTTGCCGTCCTTGCAAGGAACCAAGGTTAGTGTCCGGCGGGAAATGTCCTCCAGCCCCTCTTTTTTGTAGGAGTCCCGGAGGAAATCGGTAACAGCGGCAATGTTTGCCACTACCTGATCAGGCTGCTTGAACACCTCCTTGTTGATACGCTGGTGGGTATAGCGTACCTTTGCTCCTCCCTGACTAAAGGTGGAGCGATAGGTGTTGTTGATATGTCCGTTGCCCAAAGGCTTGCAGGATACAAGGTCGCCGTAAATGGCAAAGTGGGAAATCACGTCAAAAATCTCTTTTTCTTGGATTGCATTCATACCTTCGATTAAATCACAGGGTGGGGTACAAGTCAAGTATACAAGTTGTGGTTTGGGATGGGCTCATCTCAGGGCAAGTTCCTGCAGCGTCTCCAGCGGGAGGTTGGTATATTTACTGACTGTTGATACCGGAAAACCGTCTTCCAACATGCTCCTGGCTGTTTCCAGCGCCTTTTCGTAGGCTCCACGCTCCAGTCCGATGGAAATGCCTTCTTCACGGCCGGTGTGCAGTCCTTCTTCATAACCATCACGGCGGCATTCCATCATGCGGGATGTGTAGGTGAGATACATGCTTCGCTCCTCCTTTTCCTGCTTCAACTTGGAGATGGAGCTGTCCAACTCCTTGGTAAAGGTTGTCTGGGCAGTCCGTTCCCTGACATAATCATAGAACAAGCGCAGGTCGCCGTCAAGGCTGCCAGTGTCCTTGCAGGTGGTGTTCAGGAAAAGCTTCTGCGTGCCGTCATTCAGGAAAATTGGCTCGTCGTCGAGACAGATGTTCTGGAACAGGTAGATGGGCCTGCCACGATTGAATGGGTCGAAGCAGCAGATGAAGATGACGTAGTTCTGCTTCAAGTCGCTGTATTCAGAACCTTTCGGGGTGGTGTCGATGTCGGCGGCTGCTTGATAGTAGCGTGCCCTGCGGGCTAGGTCGCCGTGGTTTGCGGTCTGCATCTCCACGTTGGTTTAGGAGGGTACAACCCCTCTACTCGGAAGCGGGCAAGAGGCTGCGATGTCTCGCCTCTTGTCCCTCCTAAAACCTCCCCTTCGCTGGAAGCTGCGTACTCCGTGCTTGCTGCGAGAACCCCAGCACTGCTTAGGTAGGGAGCGACGGCCTTTTGGCCGGAAAGTCGCGAGTGGTGCAGCGACTTTAGCGAGTCTCGGTTGAGCCCCTGCGAAACCGCGCCTGCCCCCAAGAACCCCGGTGGGTGAAGGTAGCTGGGGAGCGGCCCTGCGGGTGCTTTTTGTGGTGGGGTTTAGGCAGAGTTTTTTTTCAGCATGACCCGGGAAAAGATGAAGTCGTCGGTAAAGGTGAGACTCTCCCACTGTTTTTGTAGCTCTGCTTCTGTCAGCATTGTTCCTCCGTTGCTTGGGTCTCATATATATTATTGTGTGAATCTGACAAAAAAATGCGTTCTTTCGGGAAAAAGATTTGAAAAAATCACACGGATTCGCAGGCGGCGGGAGCCGCCGTTTCAATCACTTCCTTGCAGAACTGGCCATAGGCCAGATTTGTTCGTTCCTAACGGAACTCACGGTAGGAAAAGCGAAGGTCGTTAGACCTGAGCAAATCCGCTTGTTGCTAGAAAGAGCAACCAGATTCGCAGATGGCGGGAGCCACCAATTCAATCACTTCCATGCAGAACTGGCCACAGGCCAGATTTGTTCGCGGCTAACGCCGCTCACGGTTTGGGGATTGTCACAGGTCTTGGATTTTTCTGCGCAGAATCTGGATGTGTTCTGGGTGAGGGGCGGTCCTGTGGTGGAAACGCCAGGGGCCTTTCTGTGTGTTAGGACTTGGGGTTGAGTTCTCGCTCTAACTCTCGTACAGTCTCCACTGGGAGTCCGGTGCACAGGGCAACTTTTTCTGTAGCATCACCGTAATCGAGCAAACTCCTAGCCGTCTCCAGTTTGGTCTGGTAGGCTCCCTCTTCCCGGCCGGTGGCACGTCCTTGTTCTAGCCCGATGGAGATACCTTTCTCATACCCCTCGTCGTAGCCGTCATACCGTGCATCTGCCATTTTTACAGCCCAAGTCATGTAGTGCCTCCTTTCCAGCGAGTTGTTTTTCAAGGTGGTGATGCTCTCTGAGATGGTTTGAGCCAGCTCGGATTCCACAACCCCCTTCTGTAGGTAATGATAAAAGGCTTGGAGCTTCTGGTCAAGGCTATCTAGATGATTTGCGGTGGCGTTCAAGAAGATGCGGAGGGAGCCGTCCTGCAGTTTGAGTGTAGGGTCTTCATCGCAGGTGTACTGGAAGGTGTAGCGGGGGAGGTCTCTGTCAAAGGTAGGGAGCGACCAGCCGAAAGGCTGGGAAAATCGCGATATATTGAGCGATTTTAGCGAGTCTCACCTTTGCCCCCGCAAAGGGGCGGAACAAATAAAGATGAGGATGTTGTCCGGCAAATTCCGATACTTGGCCCCTGTTGGTGTGGTGCTTACATCTGCCACGCTCTGGTAGTAGCGGCTTCTGCGGGGAAGCTCCTTCTTGTGACCAGTCTGCATTTCCACAGTGATGATACGGTTGTCATCCCGCAGGAACACGTCCATGATGATTCGCATGGAGTCTGGGTCGGTCTTGTGCTCGTCCTGGGCTGAAAGGTAGTGGATTCTCCCAATCCGCACCCCAAGGATCAGCCCCACCACCTGGCGGCAAATGTTCTCGTTGTGCATGACCCGGGAAAAGATGAAGTCGTCGGTAAAGGTGAGGCTCTCCCACTGTTTTTGTAGCTCTGCTTCTGTTGGCATTGTTCCTCCGTTGCTTGGGTCTCATATATATTATTGTGTGAATCTGACAAAAAAATGCGTTTTTGCGGGAAAAAGATTTGAAAAAATCACACGGATTCGCAGGCGGCGGGATAGGAGTTAGGAGCAGAACTTGTTTCTCGTTTCTCACCCCTATCTCCTAAGCACTCATTCCTATCTCCTAACGTCTAGCCACAGGCCAGATTTGTTCGTTTCCAACGGAACCCGCAGCAAGAAAAAGCGAAGGTCGTTAGACCTGAGCAAATCCGTGTGACAATTTTTCCACAAAAATCCCACCCAGAAGCTAGACAAATCACAGAAATGCGTTATAATTACTTAAAGTTAGATTTAGTGGTTTATCGGGTTGGTGAGCCTGTCGAACCAACAACCAAATTGTGGGAGAAAAAATGTATTCAGGAACGAAAAAAGTTGTCGTTTTCTCGAAAAACCTCTTGACACATAGAATTCTCCCGGTACAATCCTTGAACACAACACAACACAACACAACACAACACAACACAACACATAAATGGTAGAATTTACAGAGTAAATTTCCTTTCCCATACAACCGAGGCCGCAGGTGGAATGTCCCCTGTGGCCTTTTTGCGTTTAAATCAGTTTCCCCCAGACATTCCACCCGGCAGCGTGTCCGGGAAAAAATAAAGTTTTGCAAAGGAGGATTTTAAAATGAAGAAATC
>JAZNAS010000049.1:0-1908 GCA_045586625.1 Treponema sp. | reverse complement strand
ATTCAGGATAGTAAGGATGATTTTCTTCGCTCAGGAGCAAAGCAAATTCGATGCTTTATTCATGCAGGGGCAGGAGAGCATGAGAAAGCCATCGCCATTGCGAAGACCATGGATAATTTGTCATGTTGTCAGGAAAGCATGCTAACAGCAGCCAGTAAGGGGACAGAGAAGTATCAGAGAGGGCAAGAGGAGATTTTTCAATTGATACAAATGCTTGGAGTCTCCATGGTTAGCCAACAAGTGGAATTGGATGACGGAAACTACTCTTATTCCTATGAAGAAAGTATTAGGTTAAGTGAGAAGCATATTGCATTCCTGAAACTAATGTTTGAGGATGGAGATTTTGGATTCTTTCATACCCAGTTATGCCGTAGTTATCGGGAGCTGGCATACTATTACGCTGTTAACAAGGACGAAGAGAATGCTTTGCAGTACCTTTCGCTGGCAAGGGACAGTGCATTGGTATTCATTAAGCTGGATATAAAGGAAAAACATACTTCCCTGTTACTGCGCGGACAGGAATATGGGGATTTCTACAATCCGGAGGATGAGAATAATGCGGACTGGACACTAATGGTCATGGAAAAGAAACATTTTGATTTCCTGCGTGAGAATGAACGCTTCCAGGAAATCCAGCGTAGCCTGCAGGAATATGCCGGCGGCTGGGGAAAGCTGGAGCGGTAGTAGAAATCAGCATAGTGTAAGTGTTTTGGTCAGCCGGAAGCCTTTTGTGAGGTTTCCGGCTGATTTTATGTTGTGTGAAGTGGGATAAGGCAAGAACATTCATCCCAAAACGAAGAAACAGGAAAAGTGGCTTAGTTTTCCTGGAGTGGAAAGGCAGAAGGACAGAGGGAACTCATCCAAAAATGGAGAAATCGAAAAAGTGGCTTAATTTCTCAGGAGCGGGAATGCAGAAAAGCAAGAAAACCTCATCCCAAAACCAAGAAACTGTGATTCAGAGCCCTCATTCGCAAAATCCATTGTAAGAAGCCTTGAAAACGAGTATAATCTATGTAATATGGATTCGTATGTGCAAAGACATGGCAGGGGAGATTTTATGAGCAATTTCAAGGGAATTCATTTCAAAGGAGAATTTCGCAGTTACCAGCAGAGAGTGCTGAGTAACGTAAACAAATATCTGGAAGACGGAAAAATTAATATTGTGGCGGCGCCGGGAAGCGGTAAGACAGTGCTGGGACTGGAGTTGATTCGCAGATTAGGGGAGCCATGCCTGGTTCTGTCTCCCACCACGGCCATTCGTGAGCAGTGGGGCCAGCGATTCAAGGATATGTTTTTGGAGGATGAGAGCCGGTTTGAAGAGCTCTTTTCCACGGATTTACATAGTCCAAAACTGATAAACTCCATCACCTATCAGGCCCTTTATATGGCTATGGAGCGTGTTTCTGAAAGTGCGGAGGATGAGGTAGACTGCTCGGATATTGATTTGTTTCGGGTACTTAGAAAACAAGGAATCAAAACCATTTGTCTGGATGAGGCCCACCACTTGAAAAATGAGTGGCAGAAGGCTTTGGAGAAGTTCTTATATCGCTTGGAGGGCGGCATGACGAGGATTTGTCTGACCGCTACACCACCCTACGATGCGGACCAGAACGAGTGGACCAGATACTACAATATTTGCGGAGAAATCGATGAGGAAATCTTCGTACCGGAGATGGTAGCCCAAGGGAATCTCTGCCCTCATCAGGATTATGTGTACTTTAACTATCCCTCTCCTCAGGAGGAGAAAGCCTTTTTGGAGCATAAAGAGCATGTACAGGCAGTCCTTAAGGAAGTGGCCGGGCTGAAATGTATCGAGAGTGTGTCACACTTTATTGACGAGTGGGATGCCCGAACAGAGTATGCCTGGAAGATGGCCCGAAACCATCGGGAGGAACTGGAAGCTTTACT
>JAZNAS010000048.1:0-10081 GCA_045586625.1 Treponema sp. | reverse complement strand
ACCCCCCCCCCTTATCCCCTCAGCTATACAGGTACCCAAGCGAGCTATGTGATTCCTAGGGGATCGGGAACCATCAGCTTTTCATTGGAACGACAAGCCCTCGGTGCCGCTCCAGCAGAAAATCAGGCTCGTGTCATCTTTGCAGGCAATACCAGCCTGCCAGCAGGCAGCAGCTATAGCTATACAAACCAAATCAAAACCTATTGGGAAACAGGATCTTCCACAAGAAAAACAAACTTTGACATACAGTGGCCTACCGTCGATTCCCCTGCAATCCCCCTTTCCTTGGAGGATTATGTAACGAATACCTACAAGGCCGACTTTGCCAAAAATCCCCACGGTGCCGTGTGCCTGTTCGGTGAGGCTGAGCTCACTGCAGCGGCCTTTGACGCAAGCCTGTTTACCGCCCAGTATGCCGCCGTGCTTTCTGGATTCATGCGGGCAAGGGCTGGAGCAACAGCCGTAGCTGTTTCCCTGCTTCCCCAGGACTGCTATCCAGATGATGTTGCGACCAAACGTTGGCAGGAGGTGGACAAGGCCATTCGTGCCGCAGCAAAGACAGCTGGAGCAACACTGGTTGACCTGAAAGCATTGTATGCAAAAGAAACTGAGCTTGCTGGCAACCAGACACGAGCCCAGCGACGCATTGCAGAAGAAATCTTCCTTGGCTGGTACCCTACTGTAGAGCCATATTCCGTCATCCCCAGCGACAAGGACATACCCATCACCCCCCAGCAGAAGTGGACTGACGGTACCATGCAAGTAATTGATGGAGAAAAGGTTTGGACAGCCAACGGAAACGGCAACCAGGATTTCACCAAGTACAACCTCATCAAGACCATTGCGGAAAAGGCCCCTTCCCAATGGCCCCAAGTAATCTTCACCGGGGATTCCATCACTGATATCTTTGATGGTTCGTATGATGGAAATCAGGCGGATTTAAAGATGTCTTCCCCATGGAGTACCTATATCGGATATAAAGATGATGGAACCATTGGTTCTGGTACAGCCACTACGTACCGAGCCCTGAACCTAGGGAATTCAGGTGATTTTACCCAGTCACTATTGTTCCGGTGGCAGAATTTGCCAGATAATCAATACTCAGGAGCCTATACAGGAGCCTTTGCCTTTAAGGACACTGTAAAAGCCATCGTACTGAACATTGGAACCAACAATATTGGTCCAAGCAGTCCAACAAACAACACGGTCGGAGCATATAATTACCAAGAAAGACCCATTAGCTCTGTCGATACGGTACGAGGCATCCAAAAAGTACTGGAACTAATGAAAAAGGAATTCCCCAAGGCAAAAATCATTCTGATGGGATTATTTCCCCGTGGAGAATTCACAACCTCTGCGAAAAGAACCACTACAGACTTTCTCCGATTGCAAGTTCTATCCGTTGACCGTCAGCTAGCCAATTTATATGGTAATGGACAAGATTCACGGGTAACCTATCTGTATCTGTATGAATCATTCGTAGATGATGCTGGAAATGAAAAAACAGGTACATTCTATGGTTTTGAAGGAACATACAATAATTTGTTTTATGATACCCTCCATCCCAACAATGCTGGTTACAAGATTTGGTGGGATGGCATTGAACCAAAGATAAAAAGTGCGTTAGGCTTATAATCTTCGTCCAATTTGTGGCCACGAATACGTCCTCCTGGGTATTTGTGGCCTTTTTTAGATTTAGAAAGCAGCCTGCCGCCCTTCCCCTCCATCTCCATTTCATCGTATACTAGTTTTCTATCAGACTTTTTAACAAGACTATGGAGATTTTATGACAAGCATTAAAGATATAATTGGCAAGGAAATCCTTTTTTTTGACGGGGGAACCGGCTCCCTCTTGCAGGCCCAAGGGCTGATTCCCGGTGAGCTGCCGGAGACCTGGAATGTAAGCCACAAAGAGGAAATCATCACCCTCCACTACAACTATTTCCGTGCCGGGGCAAACATCATCAAGACAAATACCTTCGGGGCAAACGCACTGAAATTTCCAGTGGGAAAGGCCTTTACAAAGGAAGGCTTTGCCCTCAAAAAATCCAGCCAGCAGGAGCTTGCTACAGGCTGTGGCTGCGGCTGCCATCATCACCAGCACTCGGAACAGAGATTCCAGCCAGAATGCGAAGATTTTACCCTGGAGCAAATTATTGGTGCGGCCCTGGACAATGCAAACCAAGCCCGCCAACGGATTGAATCAGACAGCATTTCCCGGCAGGAGCTGGAGGAGCTACGAAAAAATCACCTGGCGCCAGCACAGGAAAATCCTGCTTGCCGCCAGCACTTTGTGGCCTTGGACATCGGCCCCGCCGGAAAGCTGCTGGAGCCGCTGGGAGATTTGAGCTTTGATGAGGCGGTGGAGCTTTTTGCCCAGGTGATTCGTTGTGCCATCCCCGCCAACCTTTCCTCCACAGCTCCCCTGCCCTTTGACCTTGTTTTGGTGGAAACCATGAACGACTGCTACGAAGCCAAGGCCGCAGTTATCGCCGCCAAGGAGGTAATGGAAGAAACAGGCACCAGCTTTCCCGTTTTTGTCACCACCGTCTACGACGAAACAGCCAAGTCCCTCACTGGCTCCGACCCACAAACCATGGTCACCATCCTTGAGGGACTGGGAGTCAGCGGCCTTGGCATGAATTGCAGCTTGGGGCCAGTGCAGATGGAGCCCATCGTGGACATGCTGGTGCAGGAATCAAGCACTCCCCTCATCGTGAATCCCAACGCCGGATTGCCCCGCAGTGAGGATGGCCGCACCGTCTACGACATTTCCCCCCAGCAGTTTGCCCAGATTGTGTCGGGCTTTGTGGACAAGGGAGTCGCCGTTGTGGGCGGCTGCTGCGGAACCACCCCGGAGCACATTTGCCGCCTGGTGGATGCCTGCCAAGGCAAGCCCTGTCCCGCCACCCAGGACAAGGGATTTTCCCGCATTACCAGCTACACCTGCACCGTAGAGCTGGGGAACAAGCCTGTGCTGGTGGGCGAGCGAATCAATCCCACAGGAAAGAAGCGGTTCAAGCAGGCCCTGAAGGAAAACGACCTGCCCTACATCATCAACGAGGGCTTGGCCCAGGAGGACAAGGGGGTTCACGTGCTGGATGTAAACGTGGGCCTGCCGGAAATCGATGAGGTGGCCATGCTGAAATCCGTGGTAAAGGAGCTGCAGAGCGTCACGGAGCTTCCCCTCCAGCTGGACACCTCCGACCCCATTGCCATGGAAGCCGCCATGCGGCTGTACAACGGAAAGGCCCTTATCAACTCTGTCAACGGAAAGGCGGAGGTTATGGCCGAGGTCTTCCCCTTGGTGAAAAAATACGGCGGTGTGGTGGTGGCCCTCACCCTGGATGAGGATGGCATTCCTGAGACAGCGGAAGGCCGCATCAGGATTGTGGAGAAAATCTACGCCACCGCCGCCACCTACGGCATTGGGAAAAAGGACATCATCATCGACCCCTTGGCCATGGCAATCAGCTCCGACACCACCGCCGCAAAGGCCACCTTGGACGCATTGCACGCCGTAAAGACTCGCTTTGGCGGCACAACCATTCTCGGCGTGTCCAACATTTCCTTTGGCCTGCCCCAGCGAGAATTAATCACCGCCGCCTTCTTTACCATGGCCATGGAGCGGGGGCTCAGCGCCGCCATCATGAATCCCAACTCCACCGAGATGATGAAGGCCTACACCTGCTACTGCACCCTCCGTGGCTTTGACCCCAACTGCACCGCCTACATCGACTTTGCCTTACAATATCAGGAGCAAGAAGAAGCCAAGGCCGCAAAGCTGGCTCAAAGCACCACTGGGAATGCAGCCGCTGGAGGGCAAGCCGCAGCTGGCTCAGCAGATGGAAACAGCATTGTCGCTCCCGACGGAACCGTGCTGAACAAGAACACATTGCAATACGCCGTTGTCCGTGGCCTCAAGAGCGAAGCCCACCAGTACACCGCAGAAATGCTGGAAGCCACCCCGCCACTGGACATCATCAACCAGCATTTGATTCCCGCCCTGGACATTGTGGGCAAGGGCTTTGAAACAAAGAAGCTCTTTTTGCCCCAGCTCTTGATGAGCGCAGAGGCCGCCAAGGTTTCCTTTGAGCTGCTCAAGGAGCACATGATTAAAACCGGCACAAAGGAAGAATCCAAGGGAACCGTTGTGCTGGCCACGGTAAAGGGCGACATCCACGACATCGGCAAGAACATCGTGAAGGTGCTGATGGAAAACTACAGCTTTACCGTCATCGACCTGGGACGGGACGTGCCTCCAGAAAAAGTCCTGGAAACAGTGCAGGAGCACAACATCAGGCTGGTGGGTCTTTCCGCCCTCATGACCACCACCGTCCCCTCCATGGAGGCCACCATCAAGCTGCTGCGGGAAAAGGCCCCTGGCTGCACCGTCTGCGTTGGCGGCGCCGTTATGACACGGGAATACGCCGACATGATTGGAGCCGACTTCTACGGCAAGGACGCACTGGAAACCGTCCGCTTTGCCCAGGACTTCTTTTCATAAATCTGCTTCCACAAGTTTTCCCAGCAAGTTTAAAAGTTACGGAGATTTAAATCGATAGTTTAAACCTCCGTAACTAAAAATCTAATCTAAACGACTGTTTTTTTGTATTAAAAAGCTCTGATATTTGGGAAAAATTATAGAATCCAAACTTTTTATATGATTCATAGCATTCTCCGCTGTATATTACAATTCCATCATTTGAATCATTAAAAATATCTTCTCTGTATCTTGCAGAGAAATTCTTCATATTTTTACAAAATTCTTCATTCAGGGCTTTTCCATTTTTAATTTCAAAAAGCTTTAATTTACCCTCTTCCTTCAATATCAAATCAATTTCCAGGCCATTTGAAATCCATGAACCGATTGTTGGACTTGAAACCCCTATCTCGGTAGCTAATGCAGAGTTATTGACAAGTTGCCCTGTGCGTCCCGCTAGCAATCGCAAGAATTTCTCAAATCGGATTAAATCATGAACTGCTGCAATTTGAACTATATCACGTTCAAGATATGTATTTACATAATTCTTATAATATTCAAAAGGAGAATGACCTGGTTCAGAATACAAAAATGAATTCACGGAGATTTCAAGCAATACTTTAAATCTCCGTGAATTTCCTATTCCCTTTCCCTAAAATTCTCCCGATTGTTCTCCGTGTCAATCAATATGCAGTACAGGATTTCCCTTGACTTTGAAATCAGGGAAAAACAAGTCATCCCCATCGATGTAGGCAACCACCAAGCAATCCACGGCGAGGAGTAAGCTTCCCACCACATCAGGATGGCTCACTCCACCTGCCGTCAGACTGGAACCCCTCAGCTGGCCGTGAACTCTACCGCTGCCTTTAATTCCTGGCCCCCCGAAGTGTTTTCCGAAGGAATTGTCACCTCAAGCCTATAGGTACCAGAAAGCGGAGCTCCGTTGCTTTCGTTGCTATAGATATAAAGCACCTCATCAACTCCATCTGTAGTGGTAAAATACATTCCAAGGGAACTTCCACCTACAACGACACTGTATTCATACCCAAGGCTCTCATCATAAGGCGACGGGTCAGCACGATTTCCATTCACGGTGATTGCAGCAGGTATGTCCGAAAGATATGAGCCGCTGGAATAGCTGACTGTTACCGGAATGCTCACCTCACGCGCCCCTGCTGTAACATTTTTTGGTGCAGCCAAGGAGAATCCGCTTATCTTTGTGACTGTAGCTGCAGTGTTGGCAGGAACACTCCAAGTACCACTGGAGCTTCTTTCCATAACCATGGCATCGTCCGATGCCGGCGGCAGCAAGACAAAGCTTGCATCCGTGGATTGCGCGGCCACAATGTAGTCATGTCCTATCACAGGCGTTCCCGTGCTGTTGGAGGCGTAAGAATTAACATCATCAATGGCCAGCCTTGTCTCCCCTGAGACGCTTCCCTTTATAGTCACAGACTGGAGGGCTTTCAAAACCAGCAGACCGCCACCCTCAAGGGAGGCGAGCTCAAAGGATTGATCCTCCTCCAACGAGGTCAGGTAAAGCCTTGCATCTGTAGGCAGGGAGAGGGAGGCATTTGCAGCAAAGGAGGAGCCTGCGGCAAGAGTCACCTGTGGCTGGGAAGAGCCTTTCTGCAACTCCAGCCCTCCAATTTCCTTCAATACAGGTGAATATGAATACCCTTCTCCATTTTCGGTATATCTGATTGTGGCGTTGGCAGAGCCACCAGTCCTTCCATCTATTGTACTTCCAGAGGGAAGGCTGGAGTCCAATATCACCGTCACCCCACCACTACAAGTATATTTGCCTGGATCTGGGGCAAGGCCGTCTCCATTGCCTTCACCACGAAGCTCCCTGGCACCATGGGCATAAATCGAACCGAGGCTGCTGAAAGAAGCGCCCTGCTCCACAATGATGCTGAATGGATGGGAGCAGTCATTGTTGGCGGCAGTGGCAACATCGGACGCATCGTCAAGACTGCCAGCATAGATGTTGCCCAGCTGATTTCCGCTTCCCCGCACCACGACCTTGCCATGGGAACCAGCTGCAGGCAGCGAGGCTTGTCCTTGAGATTCCGTATATCCTGTAATGCCACCACAGAACAAGTGAATGGAGGTGAGTGTTCCCGTATCCTTCACTGAGGACAGCTCCAAGGTGTATCCGTTGGCAACAATGCAATTGCGAACCAAGTTTCCAAAGTTCAAGGAGATATTCTCAAGACGCAGGTTGCCGCCCAACATGATGCCCGCATAATCCAAACACAATTCATATCCATTTCCCTTGACCACCAAATCCCTGCCGGGGCTCCCCATCACCATGACGTTATCATAAGTCGGACGAGGAGAAACAATCTTGGCACCAAGCTTTATGACAGAAACAGACGAGTCATTCACGGCGGCAGAAAATTGACTCCAATCGGAAACGGTCCGCTCTGCTCCTGGCTGCGGAGACTCAGGGACGGCTGGACCGCTTCCAGAGCCACCGCCACCATTTGAATCGCAAGACACAAACAGCATCACCAACGCCACCAAAAACAGGGCAGCTCCCTTCAATCTGCGATCATTCCGAATCATTCCAGCCTCCTGAAGTTATCTTACTGAATTATATAATCCTAGTGAAGCCTCGAACAGACTGAAACGGAGAATTTAGAAGAAGACTTTCCGGCCCATCCCTTTTACAAGTGGGCTAATCCTGTTATAATCCGCCTATGTTACATTTTAAGCAATGGCATGAAGACACCATATTTTATCGTGAGATGAAGCCTTATTTCGGTCAGTGCGACCGTTTCCAAAGATTGAACCTGGCAGAATTATTGCTGGCCACCTCTGATTCTGCTGTGGAGGACTATCACCAGCGGGGCATGAGCTACACTGTGCTGAAGGACAGCGGCATTGCCATCCTTGTTTCCCGTGTGAGCTTGAGGATTCACAATCATCCCAAGGCAAACCAGCCCTTCCGGGTAAAGACCTGGGAGGAGGCCCCCGCTGGACTCCAGCTGTCCCGCCGCTACGAGATTTTTGACATGAATGACAATCACCTCGTTTCCGGCAGCAGCACCTGGGTATTGGTCAATCTCAAAAACCGCAGAATCATGCGTCCCACCGACTTTACCATGCGGGAGGCTCCCACCTTCACCACCGAATTCTGCGGTCTGCCCTGCGGAAAAATCACCGCCAGGGAAAACATGTCCGTGGTGGACGAAAGAACCATCCATTTCAGCGACATCGACTCCAACGGCCATATGAGCAACGCCCGCTACGGAGCCTACATCATGGACTGCCTCCCTCCAGAGTTCCAGCAGAAGGACATCAAGGATTTCCGCATCAACTATGCCCACGAGGCAAAGGAAGGAGACAAGCTTCAGCTTTTGGCCGACTTCTCCAATCCTGAGCTGGTCCACGTTTCTGGCATTACCCCGGAAGGAACCTGCTTTGAGAGCGAGCTGTATTATTAATTTCAGCTCCCCAGGTTTTCGTTGTTTACCCTAACAGCCAAAAATTTCTTGTCGGTGCAATGCACCTACAGCAGCCAGTTGTTCCTGCAAGGGAAGCTGGCTGCTTATTATTCCCTTGCCCAGCTTTTCTGCTAAATCGATGGTAAAGCGGTTCATGGAAAAATGCTGGAACACCATCACCTGGTTCCATTCTGGCAAGAATCCTTGTGATGTAGCGTCAGATTGCCCTGCACCCGCCAGCTGAACTCCGTAGCTTTTGGCCAACTGGTCACGATAGTCCAAGAACAAGCCCCTTCCCTTCAGCTCAGCATAACCCACCAGCCACAGCTGACAGCCAGCCCAACCAGCCCCATCTTTTTTTTCATCGCCGCCGGCATTATTGCCGCCAGTACAGTCAGGAGCCGAACATAAAGCCTGATGAAGCTGGGCCGTTCTTTGAGCCATCCACAGCTGGCTATCTTTTATAAGCTTGCCCACCTCATCATTACCATTTTTTAGCAAATATTTTAGATGAGCCGTTTTAGCTGTGTGAACAGGAGTTTTATTCAGGATAATGGTATTTTTTCTAAAGTCAATGCCCAACTCAGGATGACGAGAAAAGAACCCCTCAGCAATCTTCCCAGCCTGTCCCACCAAGTACCGCTGGTTGCACGCCCGCTGCTCATCCTTTCCCGGATTGTCCCCAATCACAATGAGCTTGATTTCAGCATCCGCCGTCACCTCATCTAGAGCATGATTGTACACCACGCTCGTCTCCACAGGATACTCTGGCGTGTCCTTGCAGGCGGCAGCTTTTTGGAGCGGTTCCAGTTCAGCAGCAAAGGCCTCATTCCAGTGGATGCAGTGCTCCTTAAAACCCTTCCTGAAATCAACAAAAAATTGCCATTGTGTTTCAGTCATGTTCTCCCCCAAAACTCCATCAAGAAATACAACTTCTCAAAAAAAGAAGGTCTCCTTCCATGGAAATCCATAGCAGGAGACCCTTTTTCAAAAGCTTTTCACCAAAAAGCCTTCTGGCTGTCCTTATTGCTCAGCAGCAACAGAGTCAGTGATACGATAGGTTACCTTTACAGGCTCATCAGGGAATTTCTCTTGGTCAGCCTTGCCTACGGAAAAGAAGGCCATGACACCGTTGGAGCTTGCAAAGCCTTCTGGGGCAGTGAAGGAAGCTACCTTGGAGCCATTGATGTACAAGGTATAATCCTTATCACCACTGCGTTCAATCTTGAGCTTGTTCACACTGTCATACCCCCCCTTAACAGCAGAGGATTCATAGCGATAGGCGGTATTTTCTCCGTGATTTTCTACCAAATCAATGTAGGTGCTTCCCCGACAGGCATAGGCACTGAACTGACCGGCAGTGGTAATCTCAAACCGCAGGTAATCTGCAAGCCAGCCCTCATCATCAGCAGTATAACCGAAAACAAATCCAAAGCCACTCTGCTCATAGCCACCAGACTTCTTGAATTCACCTTCTACCATGGAAAACTGCCCGATTTCAGAAGTGGTAAAGAAATAACCATGCTGATTCGCATCAGCAAACACATTTTCAGTCCAATCAGAGGTATCAGTAGCAACCAAAACGGATTCAACAGGCTCAGAAACCTGAACTTCAGATGCTTGTGCTGCCACAGGTTCTTCTGAGGCCACAGGCTCTTCTGTAGCCTCAGAGCTCTTACAGGAAAAAGCAAACAAAGTTACTAAAACCACAGAAGCAATGGCAACAAGACGTAAAAAATTATTCTTCATAAAAACTCCACAAAAAGAGAATGTTTCATTTTATCATAGGTTTTCCATGATTGCAAGAACGAGCCACGACACGACGAGCTGACATCATGCCGTGGCTCTAATAGCCTTTTACTGGTACAGATAGTCTCCGATGATGATGGTATATCTGCGATTGTTACGTTCAACCCTTGCCTTGGAGAAATCATCCAGTGTCAATAGTACCTTCCCTTCGGCATCAGTGATGATCAGTGTCTTGAACAGCTCCTTGAGCTTTTGTTCAAGGGGGAGTTCTGCGAGAACACTCAAGATGTCCGTAAATTCCTTGCTGATGATTGAGGCATTGGGAGTGTTCCACAGCAAATGAACTGTGCTATCGCCCTTGTACAGGGTCTTTCCCTCATCCACGTAGCTTCCGCAG
>JAZNAS010000047.1:0-30984 GCA_045586625.1 Treponema sp. | reverse complement strand
ACGCTATGAGAACATGAGGGAGTTGAAATCAGGTGTGGATGCCTACTTCACTTTCTACAACAGGGCAAGGTTCCATCAGTCGCTAGATTACAGTGTACCTGATGAAATGTATGAATCCTTCCAGCGCAATGAACTGGAATACAAACAGGCTGTATAACTTATACACCTTAAACCTGTGGATTTTTTTGTGTTGACAAAGTAGCTCATTATATTTGACTGATACTTTTTTACAATTAATATCTTGAAGTCTTCAGAATATTTGGACAAAAAATGCACCTCCTAAAATTGAACTGTATTGACATATCCAACTTTGGGGTGCACCTCATAAACCATTTTATAGATGTGTCGTTTACACAAGATTTTTGGACAAGGCCATTAATCCCTTTTCGGTGGTCCGTATAGTGTTTCAGCTTTAATTTGACTCTTTATTAATAGATAAAAGTCTGAGAATGCCTCGTCTTCTGTAGCATACGAATCAATAATATAGGCATGTCCATCTCTAAAGTCTGTAGCATATGTCACCCATTTCCCATTTTTTTTTACACAGCCCATATAATGTGGATACCCATCATAATAGTGGTCAAGCGCAATATCATAAGATTCCATCTTCAGATTCTCGTCCTTCACTCTTTTCTCGAATTCCCTTCTTTTCATTCCGTTTCCTCCTATTCCACTTCAGTGACTATGCCCAAGCCTGCCAGGATGCGGGGGCTAAAGAGGTGGCTGCCGCCACCCACTATGTTTGCAACAATCACATGAAGCAATGCCAGCATTGCTATTTTGATATGTGAAAAAAGTAATTCTTTATACTCATATAATCTCCCCCGGTTTGCCTCCAGCTCCACCCCGAACATCAAAATCTATCACCTAAATCCGCCATTTCCTTTGGCAATGTATTTTCCTTCGATATCTTTACAATATCTTTATTAATTTTCATAAAAAGTGGGGATTTTAGACTATTAATTGATTTTAGGTTGGGAAAGGAAGCCAAATCGTTGTTGGACAAATCAATAAACCGCAACTTCTGCAGGCTTGTAAAATCAAATTCAATGCTCCTTAGTCTGCAGGTATCCAGAACCAAGAATTCCAACTCTGGAAGATGCTTCAAAAATTGTGTATCAAGAATTCGTACCCCGCTTATTACAAGCGTTTTTATGTGGGGAGCCTCTCTCAGAAAAGAAAAATCAGTAACGAAGTGGGTGTTGTTGAAAATCATCACACTCAGGTTGTCCAATTGCCCCAGCCCTTTGATGGATTCTATGTAAGAAGGCTTTTCAAACACAAGCTCTTCCACATCCTTTCCAACATACAGATTTTCAACACCTTTGTTCAGCCCCAATTGTATTTCCAAACGGACGAGTTCTTTGGCACTCGCCAGTGACAAGCCAATCAAAAAACAACAGCATGCAGCAGCAATCCTTCTCATTCAACCATCTCCTTCCGGCAAATTGTCCAAGGGGATAAAACCCGATTATTGTCCATTCTGTCTCTTTGCTGTGGCTCCGGCATATTAATTCCATCCGTTCTATACAATGCGCAGCCCCATCCATATATTTACAAACTACCACTGGCTCCTATCTATTTCCAGTTTTTTGTACACTTGGTTCCCATAATCCCAGAAAAAGCTTATACCATCTGTGGTGCTTTTCCCCATATCAGCAAATGGTTCTATCACAAAATTGACATATCTTCTCTGTTTGTCTGCATTTATTCTTGCCTTCCAACCGTAGAAGGTTGGAGCCGGCCACTCAAGATCCGCCAAAAGCTCCTGCGAATTGTACACCCGCATCTCCTCGTCCACAGTCAGAAGCGGCTCGATATGTCCACCGCGCTTTTGGTACAGCATCCCTCTGTCCCATATTTGACGCTCCTTCTCTACCCAAGAACAGGAGAAGTACAATTCCTTGTCCGAAAGCGTATAGATGCTGGTCTCATACTCCCGGCCATCAAAGAATTCTTCCAGAACCGACTTTGCAGCTGCTGCCTGGAGGCAGACTGCAAGCACTATTAAAAATACGCTGAATCTTCCCATTCTCTTTCCCCATAAATTTTGGTTTTCATTATAGTTATCGGTGGCAGACGAGGTAAAACTATTCTTCTTTAGGACATTACTACTCCCATCCAGAAATGACTTTCAAATCAGGTCTTGTTTTCTTTAGCTTTTCGATAAACTCAAGCTCTGAAAAATACAAAGACTCATCAATGCATATTATTTCTGCTTGAAGCTGTTCAATTGCATGAAAATTCTTTACTCCATCAACTTGCTGGACTGTCAGAATCTCTAGATTTGGCATTTGACGGAATTGCTCAAAATCAATGATTGATTTCACGCCTCTTAAATCAAGTCGCTGTATCGATTTCAACCGACTAAAATCCAACTCGCCCTCATACATGCAACTGTGTAAACTTAGAAATCCTAAAATACTAAAATCATAAATCTTGGAAATATCAATTATATTTATCCTTTGTAAATTGAGGGTAAGCAATTCCCCGTTCAGCAAGGAAAGGTCAAGCCTAGGATAGTGCTTCCGCAGTGTCTTTCCATCCACCTCGTACATCTTTCCAGTTATCTCATACATCAGGCAATCAGAAAAATACTCCATGAGGGGCCATGTCATTGGAGAGCCATCAAGCTCTTGGCTTGTCGTAACATATAACGTATCCACATAGCAGATATTTGTCCCCATCAGCTCTATCAACTCCCAAAACCTGTCTCATCACTAATCCATAGAGCAACGGAAGTGAGCTGTGAATCGCTGAGGCAGTTGAAGTTCAATTTACTCTTATTTTTTTTCAGCAATTCGTAGAATTCTGAACAAGCAAGGCTTGGTTCATCAGTAGTTGACAAATCATCAAACACATCTTCTGCAAACCTCTTTGGGGATACAGCTTCACGCCTCATGTCTCTACCTGATTTAATTACTTGGGAAGAGGATGTATCTGCCCAAAGCTGAGATACATTTCCCCACTTATAATCAGTCCATAATGGCAACAATAGCAATAAATACACAAAAAATATTTTTCTCATCGTATCACCGCTTTGTTGCTGGTGGTTCGGGCGTAGTTTGGCTTGGCATGGGTCTTTCGTGGCATGGTTTTATTGTACAACCTGACGAACCACCTGTAAAGAAAAATCCCGCCAACTAAGGTGGCGGGCGGGACTACTGATTATTCCTTTATATCAAGATATTTGCCGTAAACCCAGCCGTCAGGATAGCCCTTAGACTCCACCTTGTACCAGTACCAGCTCTCACCGTCTATAATTTGGGGTTCAGCAGACTTGTCCTTGATTTTGACTTGGTAACCAGCGTCAAGGAGCGCCCATACCTCACAATCTAGGTTTGGCTTTGTACGAAGACGGACTTGGCTGTCGTTGAGAGTGGCATCTTGTAAAGGTATCTTTGCTGGACTTGACACACGATGATATGGCATCTCATATACAAGTCCACTCCCAACAGTCCATCCATCAATCATGAGAGTATCTTCGTCAATAAATGTTATCCTTGTATCTCCTTGATATTCTCCATCTAAAAAACATTTCAGGAGGAATGTATCATTATCTACCTTAATGACATCCAAAATTCCAACATGACGACCATCAAAATAACTTCCAGTCAAATCATCATTAATTTCAATGTCAAACCCATATTCTCTTCTCCCCCATCTTGGATTCTCCTCCGTTAGGATAATTTTTCGTTGGGAATGACCATACATATAATCATCCCACCAAAAACCATTCAGATCTTGAGCTTCATAACCAAATAAAGAGGCCATGAAAAATACTATTAATCCAAATGATACAATTCCTTTAATTTGCAAATAAGTATACATTATCTTTCCTCAAAATATCAGATACAGTCCATCCTGGATTATATAAAATACTTCCAGCACTACTACCTGTTACAAAATGGCAAGAGTTCTCTCCATATTTTAGTTTCAGTTTGACTCCAATCATATTGCTACTACCTTCACCACCAAAAACTGAAGCCAAGTTAGATTTATCTAAATAATCGTATACCTTACCTGCCAATAAATTGGGATTATGCACTGTACCCTCCCCAATCTTTTCATCAGAAGTAATATTAAATATGGAATTATCTTTACCAGCTTCATTCCATATTTCAGTAATCTGTTTTTCATCCAGTACATTACCTGTCAGTAACTGAGGATAAGCTATTGTTGCCATAAAATTACAACCGTACTTTTGCATATACTCCAAATTGTCAAAAACAGAATCACCTTGTTTTAGCAAATTATCCAGAAACGGATTGTCCTCAGTCAACTTAAACAATTCCGCTGCAACTCCATCCTTATCATACACACTGAATTTATATTTTGCCTCCAATGCAGCAGGACTATCTGTCTCTTGCAAATGACGTGTAACAAGATTGGAATATTTATCCTGCAACACTTCAGGAACCTCATGGTTGCGTTCAAATCCCAAATCAATGTTCCAGGCTTTGGCCAACTGGCTGTCCACGGTGTTATTATAATATGCATCGAAAATGGAATCTGGAACGGTCTCTCCAGCTGTTTCCATAAAATCGTTCATATCCAATTTGTGACCCTTCTTCCATCCCCAAGCCCTGTCCCGGAAAGAAGCGTTGGGATTGATTGGACTCATACCCGCATCCATCATCAACTTTTGGGCTGTTAGTACCTGCTCGTCACTGAAGGTATTATATCCTTGTGAACTTGTCCCCTTAAGTATATTCAGCAATCCTGTTTCAATTCCTGTTGCTCCGAGGGTCTGGCCTGGTATTGGCTCATCCGAAAGTGTTCCATCAATATTGATATACTTCCCATTCTCATCTCTAAGCCATCCTGAACCATCGTTCACAAGTTGACCACCCCAAGTTCTCTTCCAGTAGTCCGCGCTTGCATCATAACTCCCCGCCACGTAACCGGCGAAGATGGACTCGTCGCCCAGGTGCTGGGAAAGTTTGTAGGCGGTGATGTCCATGTCCAGGTTCTCCGTCATCTGGATTGCCTTGTCGTCATCAAGCATCCGCAGGGCCATCTGGGTGTGGGCGGTGGTGGCGGCAAGGGTTTCACTGCCCTGCTGTTCGGCAGTACCGATGATGCCGTCACGATAGGACTCGTGGCCCAAGGCAATGGCACTGTTGTAGCTGTTGCCACTATTTACCAGCTGTATCAGGCGGCCGCCGACTCCGTTGCTGGTGGTGCGGGCGGTGAATCCAGCCTGCTCAACAAGCTCAAGCTGGTCAAGGCCACTGGCAAGGCGGGCGGAGGTGTTCTCCTGGGTCCAGTCTCCGTACACGTAATTTTTCCACACTGTCTCGGCTTCCTCCTTTCCATGGCTTTGGGCGTATGATTCCAATGCTCGTTTATCTATGGCTCGCTTTCCAAGGTCGTACAGGTTGCCGCTCAGGTCAATGCCGCCGGAGCCGATGCCGGCGCTCACTCCGTCCAGTCCTATGTTCAGCATGACTCCCCTGCCATCCAGCTTGTCCATGACCTTGCCCAGGATGTTTTGACCAGTGGAGTTGTTGCGGGCAATGCCGCTTCCCACAAAGTCAGCCAAGGCTCCGAAGCTGGCCACATTCACACTGATGCCTCCCATGGCCTCGTAGGCTCCAGCCCAGTCACCTCCATTGAAGGCAGCATGGACTCCATAGCTGGCGGCAGTGCTTGCAGCCGATGTGGCCAGACTCATGGCTCCGCCATAGAATTTGTTCGCCTCGGCTCCCATCGCTCCGAACACACCGCTTCCATAGGTGGAAACTCCGGTACTGGCCGCTCCAGCCACCAAGGATGACCACATACTCTTGTTTCCTATGTGGCTCATGAACATTTCCCTGTTGAAGAAATCTCCGCTACCTATCTTGTCGAAGTCCATGTTCTGCAGTGTGGTGGTGCTGAAGGTGGACAGGGCTCCGCTGGCAAGGTTGAGTCCGGCGGTGGCGGTGGCTCGTCCTACGGTGCTGGTGATGTCTGATATGGCATTCCCCGCCCAGTTGGTTCCCGCACCAATGGCAACGCCCGCCGCCTTGATGGCAACCTCACGACCAATCTCCCCAGCGGTCTTGTAGCCTCCACCAAGGTCAATGGTAGCAAAAACTGCATCGTCGATGTAGCTGAACCACCATGCCTGCCCTGTGGCTGTGCCCACAATGTTCATGGCCACCTCGCTCACCTCCCGAAGGGTAGGTGCAGTGAATGGCAGTCCCCGGTCGTCAAACAGCCGCTTGTCATGGCCGGCCTTGCTCAGCTCCGCCATCCCCTTCCGGGCCTGGATGCTGTTCCAATGGTACTCCACCAAGATGGCTCCCATCTGGCCAGTGCCAGGACTCGTGAAGGCAGCCTTCTTGGAGCCAGTAGGATCGGGATTGCCCACAAGCTCAGGAGCGGTTCCCCTATGCTGCTCCAGCAAGCCATCGCTTCCAAAAATACTCTGTCCCCACAGCTCCAGCTCACTCTGGGCAAGACCAAGCTGCAGCATGGCATTTTCGCTGGAAGTTGCCTCCACCTTCCGCAGTTTTGGTGCAGTTGCACTAAAATGCTGGTACACCGGCAGGTACTGGGTCTCTTTTATAGGATTCATCAAGGTGGCATCAACTACGATAGTACGCCGAATGCTTCCGTCCACAGTGTAGCCAGCATCACGAGCCAAATACTCTTGCCAGTCCACCATGGCCTGATTCTGGGAATCGATTCCCTCCATATATCCCGCCAGAATCTGCTCCAGCAGTTTCCGTCCGTAGTCAGCGGCCTGTCGTCCAGCCAAATCCTTCATGAGCAGGCTTGTTTTATCTGCCTGCTCCTGGGCCACAAGCTGGCTTTCCAAACCAGCGGTACGAGAATGAATCCTACGGATTCCTGCTCCTGCATTCCTTCCAAGGCTTGCCATGGTAGAGCTATGGGAAACAAGCTGATCGAGATATGAGTCAGCAAGGAGGGAATCCAAGACAGCTTCTGTCGTCTTGTGGCTGACACTGCTTTCCATGCTTCGACCAAGATATGATAGCTGCGCCTCCAAGTCCTGCTGATTGATGGCGCTCACCAGCTCAGACTCTGATACCAGCCCCTGTACCAGCCCCTGACGATGGCTTTCCTGAACCCAGGCCTCCTTTTTCTGGAGAAAATCAAGATAATTCTGTTCCCATTCTCCCTGTCGCTCCTCCAGCTCCTTTTGGAAGCTCCGCCGCCACAGGGTATATTCCTTATTCAGCCTTTCCTCCACATGCTGCCAGCTTTTTTTTCCGGCCGCAAGAGTTTCCATCACTTCCGCCTCCCACAAGCCTTGGCGACGGTCAAGCAAGTCACGCTCCAGCTGCCATTGATGCTGTGATTGGCCTAAAATCTGTAGAGCGCTGTCTTCAAAACTGGAAATTGCCTGCTGTACCATGAGATTCTGCAACCACACAGTATATCCCTCCGTACCTGAAGTAAGGTCTACCTTTGTATTGTACAGTGATTTATAGCTGTTGTAAATATATTCTTTATGCAAGAGGTTATTCCAGCCTCCACTTCCATAGGCAAGGCCAGCGAGATTTACCAGCTGTGTTTGGGAGGCAGTATCCATGGAGTGGAGAGATTGATACAGAGCCTGATACTCGGTCATGGCAAGCTGTCGCTGAGCCGTGGAAAGGCTTTTATCCGTAGCCCGGCCTTCCAGCAGGGCAAGCTTTTCCCTGTCTTCCTGACTGATTTCCATGCTCTGTCCAAGGACTTGATAGAAACCAGTCATGGCTGCCTGGGATTTTTCCTGTACACTGGCGGCTGCTTGGGCAAGCTGCTCACCCGCCTGATAGCACTCTGTCTGAAATTGCAATGAGGCCTGAAACAACACATCAGACACTTGCAATCTTTCGTCCCCAGAAGACAGATTTTCAGCATTATAGCACTGATCCAGAAGGGAGACCAGCACTTGGGGAGTCAGCAGGTTCTCGTATTCCTGTCTTGATACGAGATTGTTGTTGTCCAGCATTCCCTGTAATGATGCCATAATTGTCTCGACAGAGAGAGGCGGATGTTCAGAGCTTTCTGCAGCAGACGGCAAGCCAGTCTCACCATAATAGAACAGATTCAAAAGCTCCCACTGCTCCTGAAGGGAATTTTTCCCCTCCTGCAGATTGTCCAACAAGCCATTCAGCTTCTGGCTTGCCGCCTCCACATTTTCCCTGTTGCCCCTCATCAAGTCATAGATGCCGTCCTTGGCAGCACCAAGGCATACAGCTGCATCGGTGGCTACAATTCCTACAGCCGTTGCTGCTGCTGCTGCTACCCATAACCAAGGTTGGAACCATCCGGCTGCTACTGACAGAGCTGCCGCCAAGACAAAGGATATGGTTGCTTCCACCACCTTTTGATTCTGCTTGTCTGCAAGCTCCTCCCGCACATTGTCCAGTGCAAGCCACTCCACCAAATCCTTTTCCCTGGCCTGCCAACTGTTCTTGTCCAGCAGGTTTGTCTCACGGTACAGGATGTAGCGGGCCAAGTCCTCCTCCCCGCCTTCCATCCCCATGATTTGGCTGTATGCGGCGGCCACAATATCACGACGCTCACTGTTGTAACGTGATTTTGTATCCACACTATGAAATTTTCTTACCTCAGGCACTTGGTCCGCCTTAAATTCATCACTATCAGTGACATCGGTATGGCTTTCATCACCTGCCTTCGGAACAGAAGAATAGGTTTTGAGATGAAGACTGGCAAGCAGGAGTCGATTCAAATAGTCATCACCCTTGGCATGGATTTTCTCAAGCCATTGGCGTACCTCCACTTCTGCCTTTGTCTGGGTGATGGTTCCATCCACCCGAACAAGAGCCTCACTGGAATCAGTGAGATACGCCTTCAGCAAGTCCTTGTCCAAATCACCCCCATCGGCCTTGAGGGAGGTTACATAGTTATACACCTCATACAAAGCCTCATTACCAGATGCATCCGTGGTGGTACCTGTCCCCACCTTTTTCCAGCTTGTTTGGTAGCCCAAAGCGATGATATATGCACCGGTTTCATCCTGGCTGATTCTAATCAGCTCCAATGCGGGGCTATTGATTCCCTTCTTCTCCTGATTTTCCTCCTCATCAAGAATTGCCTCATAATTGCGGAAAAGCTTTGAGGCATTTATCTCGTCCTTCAATTCTGCCTGTCGTGTGGCTTCCTCCTGCTTTGCCACAGCAGTAAGGATCTGGGACAAGACCACTTCCATAAGATAAGCCTTTTCCAAGCTGTTTTCGTAGGCATCCAGCTGTGAAAGATATTCCTGATTCTGCAGCTGCTGCTGATTTTTCATCTGCAATAAAATTTCCAGCGCCTTTTGGTAGCGATTTGTTACCAATAGAGCTTCATTGTAGCGTTGGATGGGGCTTCCATACTCAGCACTTTCTTGTGCAGTCTCACTGCCAATGCTTTCAAGATAGATTCTTGCGGCCCACCGATATTTTTCCTCCGCAATCCGAAGGTCCAGGCGAGCTTGCAGAAAAGCCTCATACAAATTATTTTCTTCTTCCAGCTTTAATTGGTAGGCTGCAATATCTTGATTTACCATGGCAGCAGCCTTTTCATACTGATTGGCAATATCTTGTCGTTGCAGCTCCTCCTGGGCCAGTTGTTTTTCCAAAATCGCTTTTTCTTTCTGCAATTCCTGTTCACTGCTATCCAGCAATACATAGATTTCTACTGGTTCCAGAAGGGCAGCTTTTGCTGCAGATACATCCAGTAAAGCAGCTATCTGGTTCAAGTACTGGGAAGTAGTGCTTTGGGAGTCCTGCAGTGAAGCCTGCTGCAGAATTTCATAGGGTGCTTCCGGGCAGGATTCCAAAACAGCCAGCCACTGTCCTCCCAAAGCTTGTAGGGCTTGCATTTTCAGTACATTCAGGCCATTTTCTGTGAAAAGCATCTGTAGCTCAGCCAAATCCTCCTCTGACAACAAGGTGCTTTTCTGAATTTCACTGCAATCTTCCAGCAATGCCTTCAATTCCTGCTGAGATCTATCCTGGAGATAAGCGTTTTTCAATTCCTCCAAGCTCAGGAAGAAATCACTTTCCTCCAAAGCTTCTCGCTTTGCCTGCAAAATTGATTGGAGATAAATCATATTGTCATGGAGGGACTGAATATCTGTAATTTCTTCTAGTTTCCTTGCAATAACCAGCTGCATTTCTTCGGACAACTGGAAAAAACTATTTTTCCAGCTATATTCAGCATCAGTAAGTTGGTTTAAAAAGGCAATTCCATCAAATACAGGAAGCTGATCCACGGAATTTGTGCAGCTTGCGATTTGTTCCGCACTATAAGCTATGAATCTGTTCTGACCTTCTTCATCAAGCTGAGAAAAAAGCGGTGAATTCAAAAAGGAGATAATTTCTTGTACATCAAACAGGTTATTTTCCATAGTCTGTAATGCTGTGACCTGCTGCTGAATTTCACTTCGAGACAGGGAAATTTCTGTAGAATCAGCTGACGGAGACAACTCACTCATTGATGATGGAATTTCGTAAGCTTGGGAAGCATCATTTTCTTGGGGAACTGTAGCATTCTGGGGATTTTGAAGGCACCAATGTTGAATCATCACCACTATAAGCTGCTCCAAGACACTGGCAGCACCAGCATGAAGATTCATCCCTGAATCACGCAGGCTTTTAACTGTAGCGACAAGATCCCCCCAATGGGTAAAATTCCAAATATCCTTTTCTTGAACAATGGCTTTGATATCCCTGAGCGCCTGACTGTGCCTTTCATTTAAGATATCCAGCCGGAGATTGCCAAAGCTATCACGAATGAGCTGACGACGCTGTTCCTCCTCCAGGCTTTCTGCACTTTCCTGCCATGCCTCAGGTTCACCTTGGGTTAAATAGGAAAGGACTTCCTGCCGGAAGAGCAATTCCTCTTGAGATGAAGCTCCCTCAAGTGGAGTTGTCTTGAGCAATTCTTCTATGGTATTGGTGTGGACATGGTTACCCTGAATCATTTCCTGCTGAAAAAATGATTCCACCAGGCCATGGATTTCCTGATTTTGCTCTTGAGAAAAGCTTTTGCTCAGGCCATCTAAAATCCTAATGATTTGGGCCTCTACTACCTCCTTGTCAAGCCCCCTTGAAACCTCACCAAGGGCCACAATTTGATTTTTTACCTCTTCCACCCGGCCGCTAGCTTCATCAAGCTTTACCTTGACTTCAGACAGGTGAATCATAGCCTGCTGAATGGCACCATACGCTTCTTGAACAAGCTGCTGGTGGTTTTCATAGTCTTCTTCAGCCTGCTGGAGGGCTTGTTGTGAAGCTTCCAGCTCCTGCTGTGTTTCTTGGGCAGTCTCCGCAGATGATGAGGTGGTGGTGGCGTAATCCTTGAGAGCCTGGGCTACAGCCAGCTCATCCTGCCAGTAGGACAAGGTACTTTCAACTCGCTGAATTTCTGCATCCAAGTCGCTGGAGCTCCCCTCCAAGGAAGTGGGATCAACTGCTTGCAAGAAGTTATTTGTTGCAGCTTCAAGATTTTGAAAGCCAGCATCCGCCAAAACAAGCCAGCCTGTATCCTGATGCAAAAGGATTTCGCTGCTGTCCCACAGATTTTTATCAAAAACGTTTTCTGTCAAGAAAACCTTGTTTAAACGGGAAGCTATTTCATCCCCATTCATACTTATGTCCAATTTTTCCAGCTCAAGAAGCAAAGCCTGCAAGGATTTTTTTCGATTAGAATCAGCTGCAGCCTGTTCCCGCAGACTTTGTGTTTCCACCGGGACATTTGACTGCAGAGTACTCATAGTTGATTGAATCCTATTTCCCAGCTGAAGAATTTCTTTTTCTATTTTATTTCGTATTTGCTCAAGATAAGCCCCTTTCCACTGAGCTATTTGAGCTTCAATCTTATTTCTTGTATCAGAAGCACTTAAATATTGTAAATCGATTTCTATTTCAGCACCAGAATTTGTTGCAAGAGCCTCAGCAAGCCCTTCAATGGTACCGTGAGAGAAAAGGGCTTTATATTTTGCGTTATCCTCAGTCTTCCAATAGGAATAGACCTTGTTGTATTTTTGGGCCCAGTTGCTGTACCAGTTTTCAACTCCTTCATAGCAGGAAGCTAAAAGGCTACGCACTTGCTCGTAAACACTGATAGCAATGGAAGCCAGCTCCTCCTTTCGCTGGATTTCCTCCTGCAAGGAAAGCGCCAGCTCCTCTTGGGCAGCCTCAATTTCCAATTCCTGTTCCAGCCGAGATTGACTCCACTCCTCCATTCCCTGCTGAAATTCCGCCATAATCTCATTTTCCCATTCCTGGCGGGCAGATTTAAGCTTTTGAAAGGCTTCTAGCCAGGCCTCCTCCCCGGCCTCATAGGTTTCCAAGGCATCCTGTTCCCACTGACTGCGATGGCTCAAGAACTCCACCTCCACCTTGTCCCACACTGCCAGACCTTCTTCCAGCTGACGCTGAAATTCCTGGGCCCACTGTTCTCCTGCCACATGAATCTGGCCTTCCTCCAGCTGATTTTCGTTCACATCCTCCTGAAAATCTTGAAAAAGCTCCTTTACAGCGATTTCCGTAGAAGCCTTTGCCTCCTGAATCAAGGTGAGGGCAATGGCATCCGCTGATTCCTCTGCACTCGCCGCCCGAAGGGATTCCCGGTCATACAAAAGGTCTCCCATTAAATCCATGGTTTCTGAGCGAAGAATCAAGTCGTATTCCGTTGAAAGATAGGCCTTGTAGCTGGAAGCAGCTTGTTGGGCAAGGGCCTCACGAGTGGCTTCATCAAGGTCAAGCTCCTGCAGCTGGCTTTCCAAAAGACCTGCATCAAGGGAGTTTTCCTCCACGTACTGCTGAATCAGCTGCTGGTTGGACTTGAGCCACTGGTCCTTTGCCTCCTGGCCATTGTCTGCCTCCACCTGCCGAGTTGCCACCACGGAGCCTGCCTCGTCAGAATGCTCATATTCCCACTGACTTGAACGCTGCCGCAATTCCGCAGCCAGCTGCTGGAACCTGGGGTTTGACTGGGACTGAATATACTTGTCCAAAAGCCACTGGGCCAGCCTAAGCTCAGTTTCCTGCACCAGCTCCTTTTCAAGCGCCCCTCGTTCACTCTGCCACAGCTGAGGATCCTGCTCCAGCAAATAGGTCTGGGCTGACTCCCAGGCTGCAAGGGCCACCAGCATCCCCTGATCTGCCAGCTCCTGCCATCGCTGTTGAGAGCTTTCCAAATCAGCCCGATCCAGGTATTGCTCCAAATACTGGGCTCCCAGCTGCCTGCCAAGATAGAGCTCCTGGGCAGGAACCATCATGGTTACTTGAACCAACAGGATACAAAGGGCAAGTATCCTGTGCCAACTGAAGATAGAATCTTTCATCTATACCTCCTGTAAAAAAAATCTATAATTGCCGGAAATACCAGCAAGGTTATGAGTAATGAGCCAGCCGTTCCCCACACCATAAAAAAGGACAGGGAGGCTGCAAAGGAGCCACTTTCACAAAGCAGCAAGGGAATGGCTCCAATGATGGTAGAAAGGGAAGTCACGAAAATGCTTGCGATTTTATCTCGAATTTGTATAATCATGTATTCTTTTGTAGACTGAATCAGATAAATTCCATTGTTTACCCCCAAGCCAGCCACTAAAACCATGCCCACAATATCTCCACTTTCCCAAGTTTTACCCAGAATAGCCAATACCAGCAGCGGCAAGGCAAGGGAAGAGGGAATCAAGGTGGATACAAGAAGGGCTTCCAAGGGCCTTTCCCGCAGGGCACAAAGCAAGAGAAAAATCCCCAGAACAGCTGCTGCCAAGGCCAAGGCTAAAACCTGATACCGCTGGGAAAGCTCTCGAACCTGTCGGGAAAGGTGATAGCTATAGCCCTTTTCCAAGGGAAAATCCTGCAAATAATTTTCCACCAGCTTTTTTGCATCCTGAGTACTTGCTGCAGCCACCTGTAAAGTAAAATAGGCACAGGGACGACCGTTCAATCGGTAGAGCCTTCCCCTTCCCGGCTGCAGCTCCACCTGGGCCAAGGCTGAAAGAGGCACTCCTCCAGCTCCACCAGCTGAGCCCACCTTGCCGGAGGCCACAATGGGAATGGTCATGGATTCCAGCTGGGAGAGATTCATTGTTTTGCTGCTGGACTCACCAGTTGACTTCTCGCTGTGGGCTAAAACATGGGGGCTTGCATCAGCTCCACCTGTTTTTCCCACCACACGGATATCCTCCTCCCCGGAAGACTGAATCCACTTGTCCACCACAGGGCCAAAAATCAGCCACCGCAGGGCTTGGGCCACCTGCTCAAGCTCCAGGCCGATTCGAGCCAGCTGCTGCCGATGGGGGCGAACAAGCACCAGGGTTTCAGCCTCCTTGAAGTTCATTACCCCTTGCACAATGGATTTGTTGCTTTGAGAGCCTTCCACACAGCGGCGGGCAAAATCCTTGCAAAGCTGGCCCTCGTCTCCCACCACTGCCACTTGAATTTCGTGGACCTGTTTTCCTTCATGCTGCTGTAGATTCAGATGAAGATAGCCAGAATGAAGGTGGTGGGAGAGATTCTTGATGGAGTCAATGAGCTGCTGGGTGGATTTTTTCCCAGCTTCATGAAGCCCGATTTCCAGGCGGCACACTCCTGTGGTGGAGCGGCTTGTTACAAAGCTAATGCTTGGCAGCTCCTTTACCTTTTGGACAAAAAACTTGACCTCTTGGTCAATGACAGAGGCAGCTGTGTCAACGGGATACTCCACAGAGGCGCTCAAAAAAGAGGAATTTTCCTCCAAGGTAAGATTTTTTCCTGCCGCAAAAGCCAAAAGCAGGGGCAAAAGACTGAGACAAGATAGAAGTGCAAGACAGGCCTTCCTTTTTTGTCGGGTAAAGGAGCAAAGCATGAGGCTTTTTTCTACAACAAGCCCTTCTACTGGCTGATTCAAATATTGGGGCAATATCAAAAGCCGTGTATCCTTGCCGATTTCCAGAAAAACAGGAAGAAAGAAGCCTCCCAAAACCAAGGAATTCAGTATCATCAGGGCCATGGTTACAGCCACCTCTCCGATTCCCGGTACCAAGGAGTCGAGAAAATACAGGGGCACGAACACAAAAATGGTAGTCAGGCTGGAAGCCACCATGCTTCGTTGCAAGGGAGCAATTCCCTGAAAGAAATCGGCCTTTTCTCCTGCAATGGAGCCTTCCCTCCACCTTCTTTGGATCCAGAATTCCGCCACCACAAAGGCAGTATCTGCCACCAAGCCCAGGGCAATGGTAATGCCGCTGAGGGTATGTCGATTCAAGGAAAAGCCTAGGGCTGAAAGCTGTCCCCAGGTCCACAGCACCGTGGTGGGGAGAAACAAAAGCAGAAGACCGGTGATTCGGGCATGGGGAAAGAAGGCCGGCACAAGGAGCAAAATCAACAGGAGGCTTTGAGCCAGGGCGACAAAGAGGTTTTTCATAATTTGAGCCAGCTCTTCTCCCCGGTCATAGAGAATCTGGTAATCCAACTGGGAAGCCTCTCCTTGATGCAAGGTTTCTTCAATAATTTTGAGACATCGTTTGGAAATCTCCATAAGATTTCCGTCATAGCTTCCATGAACCACAAGGGAAAGACATTCCTCCCCGTTCACGCGGACAAGCTCCTCTGGAGGTCGCTGGCGACGAGTGATTTCTGCAAAATGCTCAAGCTGGGCCACACCCTTCCCTGTTTGGACGGGAAGCTGTCGAATGTGATTCAGCTCATGGATTTGAGTTTCAAAAACGAGGGGAAGCTTCTTCCCTTCCTGCTGAAGCCAGGTTCCAGAGGCTACGCTATTTGCCTCCTGAATGATTTGTCCCAAGGCCATGGGATTGATATTTCCCGCAGCCATTCTGTCGGGATTGAACTCAAGAAGAATCTCATCGACACCACCACCTGCCAGCGCCACCTGGGACACCCCTTCCACAGATTCCAACTGAGGCTTCAGCTGATTTTCCACAAAGCTTCTCAATCCTTGGCTTCCCTGATTCTTCTGATTGAGGGGAATTGCAAGGCTCAAAACCTTGTCCCGACCTGAACCGGAGGTGTCGGAGGAAAAGATTCTTGGCTTTTGCACTCCCTGGGGCAAATCCCGATACAGGGTATCCACCTTGTCTCGAAGCCAAAGATATATGCTTTTTGGGTTTTCCCGTGGATAAAAGTAAAAGGTTCCGTAAACCTGACCATACTGGCATTGAATTTCCATATCCATCAAGCCAGGCAGACCGAGCATCGCTTCCTCCAAGGGCAGGGCAATCAAGGATTCAAGGTTTTCTGCATCCATGCCATAATAATCAAATTCCACGGAAAACAGGTGGTAGGCACTAGTGGAGGACTGTCCCAACTCCAGAGTTCTGGCCGAAAAGGCCATAATCAGGCAGATGGACATGAACACAAAGAACACCAGCACAGGCCGCTGATACCAATTCCTAGCCATGACACCTCCTTCCGGTCATTTCTCCGTACACAGCGAAAACCACAGGGATAATTATCAGCACAAACAGCATGGACAGGGAGAGTCCTCCCACAATGGCCACTGCCAGGGAAGCTTGACTATTGGTGCCGGCAGGATCGAGGGCAAAGGGAATCAAGGCGAGGATGGTGGTGAGATTTGTTATCAAGATGGTCTCAAGCTTGGACACCGCTGCCTTTACGATGGATTTTGGAGAAAAACCACCCTGCTGCAAGGTGCTTTCATAGAGAATGATTCCGTTGTTCACCGCGGTGCCGAACAAGACCACCAAGGCAATCACCGTGTTCATGGAAAATACATGGCCGCTTGCCCATGTCAAGGCCAAGGCACCACCAAAGGCGGGAGGAAGGGCTGCCAGCAACAGGAGGGGGATTAGAAAGGACTCGAATTGGGCTCCCATAATAAAATACAACAGCAACAGGGCCACAATCAGCAGGGATACACCGTTTCCCACCATTTCCTGGTTTTCCAGCTCATGAATACCAAGGAGCTTCAAGCCCGCACCTTGTGCCATTTGTGTCATCGCCTCTGCTGAAGGTGATGCACCTTCAGCATCTGGATACAAAATCACTGCTGGCTGCCGATTGTAGCGATACAAAATTTCTTGGGCAGGCTTTTCTGTAAAGGAGCCTAAGACTCCCAGGGGCAAGCGAAGATTGTCCAAGGCCACATTCATGGCAGCCAGATCACTGGCGCTCAGCTTGTGGCCAGCGGCAAGCTGTACCCGCAGGGGAATACGCCGTCCCCCTTGGAAAAAGGGGGCAGATTCCACCCCGGCCACCAGCTGGTTTGCAGCAAGGGCCACTTCCATGCCATTGGTGGAAAAACGGGAGGTGGCCAATCGATCTGGCTGGAACACTAGCTGCCTGCCAAGGCTTTCTCCCGGCTGTTTCGGTGAATCTTCTTGAAGCAGTGGTGGAACAAGGTTGAAATCTCCAAAAACACTAGTTTTTACAGCTAGATTATCTCTATTTTCTCCAGAGACACTATCAGTTACAATAAATGATTCTGGGCTCATTTGTACCACCTGGGACAAAATATCCTGGTTCTCCAAAACAGTTACCTGAAGGCATCTGCCTGCCAAAAGCTTTTCCAAGTCTTGAGCCCCAAGGTTCATTTTCTTTGGTGGCTTAACAAGAAGCTGCACCACCTGTTGGTTTTGTTGGGGCTGGGAAAGGCTTTCGTAATCAGACCCCTCAAGGCCGCCAAAAATCGCCACTGCCTCCATACCTGCTGCCTCCAGAGTCTGGTTCATTTGGCAGGCCACCTCTTCCATAGAAGCCAAGGTGGTTCCAGCAGGAAACACAACCTGTACCTGCACCTCATCTTGCTGAAGCTCAGGCAAAAGCTGGTAATCAAGAAACAAGAAAGAAAGGATAGCCACAACCACAGAGCATCCCACAGGGACGAGCACTAAGACCCGACGACGCAGCACCCTTTCCAAAAGCTCCCCGTAGCTTTTTTCCAAGGTAGATACAAGCTTTGCCCGTTTCTGAAAACCACCGGCCATGATCTGTTGGGTGGCACACTTCTTTTTTGCAAGGTGCTGATACAAGGCGGGAATATAGGACAGAGAAAGAAGCCAGGAAGCAAGGATTGCAGCCATAACCGCCAGGGCCAAATCAAGGAAAAGCTCTCCCATAAGGCCATCAAGAAAGAATAGTGGCAAAAATACCCCGCCAGTAGTGAGGGCAGACCCAGTATTTGACAAGGCCACCTCCTTTGTGGCAGACACAATCAGGCTTCTTAATTCCTTTGTGTCAAAGGATTCCCTACAGGCCAAGCTGCAAGAAAATGCCGAAAGCCTTTTGCTAAGATTTTCCAAAACAACGGCTCCCGCATCCACCACCATACCGATTCCCACGGCCATGCCGCACAAGGACATGAGGTTGAGGGTTCTTCCTGCAAGGGCAAGCACGAGAACCACCTGAAGGGCACAAAGGGGAATCAAGCTGGACAAAAGAATGGACACCTTCCAGCAGCGCAGAAAATACAAGATGACAGCGGCGGCCACCACCACCCCCACTACACAGGAAAAACCTAATGAAACAAGGGAGGAAGTTACCTCCTGGGACAAATCCTTGATAACTACAAAATCATAAAAATCTCCATATTGCCGCCGCAGCTGGTGGAGCTCTTCGTGAACCTGCCGAGAAAGTGCCACGGGACTTGCATCACCTCTTTTTGCAATGGCAAGACAAAGGGCAGCCCTTCCTTGATACAGGAAAAAACTCTCTGGTTCTTGACTGCCCATTTCCACTTGAGCCACATCGGAAAGACGCACCAAGCCAAAATCGTCATATAAAAGGGGCATATCCTCCATTTCCCCAAGACTTTTGTACAAGCCTTCAGTTTTAACCAGAAGCTCCCGCTCTCCCTCGCGAATCGTTCCCGCCGGATACTGGAAATTCTCAGCGGAAAGCCTTTCACTGATAGCACCCAGCGTCACCCCCTTAGCTTCCATAGCGTCATAATCCACCAGAACATGAACCTCTTCCTTTTCACCTCCAGTAATGCTTACTCCACCACAAGCTTCCAGTCGCTGAAACCGTCCCTTTATATCCTTCTCCACCAAATACCGACCATAACGAAGGTCTCCATCCTTTGGAAGAATTGCCACCATCATGGCATCCTTCAAGCTTGAGGGAAGGGTCACCTGGGGCTTTTCGCATCGGGAGGGAAGCTGGCCATAGCATAAATCCACCAACTCACGGCATTCTACCAAGGCAAGGTCAATATCAGTCCCCCAGTGCAATTCCAGTGTGATGAGAGAAAGGCCGGAACGGGTAACCGAGGAAGTGGATTTCAGGCCCTTCATTGCGGCAAGCCCTTCTTCCAAAGGCTCTGTCACCAGCTTTTCCATGTCAAAGGGATCCAGTCCCTCGTATTTTGCTGAAACAATGATTTCCCGCTGACTCAATTCCGGCACAAAATCAGCCTCCAAGGTGCAGCAGGAAAATACTCCCCAAAGACAAAGCGCCAGAAGAATAGAAACAAGGGAAACAGGATGATGAACAGAATAGGAAATGAGCGCTCTAATCATAGCTTGTTCACCTGGCAGATTACTGCCCTTCCCAATGCATTGCCCAATGAATCAGCCACATTTTCTCCCAGCTCCAAAGTTACCAGCCCCTTGCTGTTCCTGTTCAGCAGCTCTACCTGAAAGCTTGCCATTGCCAAGGAATTAGACTGGTCCATTTCTGGAACAGGATTTCCACCTAGTTTCTCCAATTCAGAGCAGAATTCTTGAAATTGATTTTTGCAGGATTCACCAGCGCTTTGGTCAAGAAGCTTTTTTAAGGTAAGCTCGCAGCAATCGTTGGAGGCAGAAAGGGAAATATGCTCCATGAGACTCACACTATTAAGTGAAGAAGTCTCTCCAGAAAGGGTAAAAAAGAGGTGCAGCTCCACCCTGCTGGGAAGCTCTTCTGCCCTGTTGGGATAAAACTGGGGATCAAGCTCCAGGGACAAAAAGGGATTTTCTGGCGAAAAGCACGCCCTTAGGTTAGATTGCTTTTCACAATCCACCAACAAGGCTCCCAAAAACACTGGCGGACGCTGAGCTTCCAAGGTATATGAAAGAAAAAGCTCCGTTTCCCCTTGAGTTTTATTTCCCGCCCAGTCTTTGATGCCAGATTTCACCACCAGTCGCCACCTGCTTCCCCACATATTCCCAGAATTTCCAGTCCAAGCAGGACGCAGGGCAAGACGATTACCATTTTTATGATCCTTTATGATTTCCAGTGTGGGAGCAATGGCCAAGGTGTCGGCGGACTCAAGAAAAATACATGAGGCAGCCTCATCAAGATCTAGCCTCTCGCTAAATTCCAGAACAATCCAATCACCAAGGGCAAGCTCCAGATTATCACCTTCAACAGCAGATGGAGGATTTTCCTCGGTAAACACAAGGTCTTCCGTTTTATCAGTGTGCTGGAAGGAAATTTCTGGAGCTTGAACATCTTTTCTATAAAAAAAGCTCCAGCTTGCATCCTTCTTCAAGGTGTTTCTCTGTATATCCATGACAGAAGAAGCGAGGGAAATTACATACCGCTGATTAATTTCCAATTCTTTTTGGGGAATAACAGTAACAAGACAGTCATTGTTCCCATATTCTAAAAAATATTCAAAGGCCGGAGTGATATTCAAACCATCCTCCAGGGATTTCTTGTCTACAGGCTGGGAAAATTCCAGCTGAATGGTGGATAGCTCCTCAAAAACTTGAATCTCGCCACCAACAAGGTTTTCAGCTTCAGCTGCTTCCAGGGATTTTTCAGGAAAAGCCTCGTGATTCAGTTTTTCCGGCGCAAGAAATTCCACTGAAAATGGTGACGTATCATTTCTCGTGGAATACTCATACACAAAGGTTTCCATCAGGGAGTGGCCGTTCACATCTTCCGTTCCTGCCTCGATGCGAACTACATAATCGTAATTGTCCTTGATGCCATACAGGGGAGCAAATTCAGCCTTCTTTCCAGAAATGGTGATTTTTCCCTCCATCCTGGAGCCATCCTCTGTTACCGAAAGACCATTTTCCAGGGAAGCGAGGTCAGGAGGCAGGGTAAATTCCACCACAACTGTTGCCGCTCCCACCTGACAATCAGCCACCTCCATAGGGGGCAACATAATAGTGCCACAGGAAACCAGGACAAAAAGTATCCCGCTGAACGCAACCAAATTCTTTATGATTTTTTCTATGACTGTAAAACGTGAATGATTACACATACATCCTCCTTAAGATAATTGCCTGCTGAAGTTTGAGGGCCACTAGGACCACCTGCAATCTTTAGCCGATAATAATTGTCCACCCCATCACTGCTTGGTGAGAAACCAGACCAAAAAAGATCAAGGCTCGATTGTCCAAGATAACGCACCTGCTCCAGAACAGGATAGGAAGCTGTCAAAGGAAAAAATACCTCCATGGAAATAGCATCAAGAGCCGCCACCAAGTCTTCACTGTCAATCTTCCCGTTAAAATTGACTCTTGTAACAATGGTGGATGATTGATCCTGCACCCTAACCTGTACCGCATCCTGCAAATCAGCTTGCGGAGGACTCTTTGGCTGGAAGTCGTATGCTTCCCCCAAGCCGTTCCCCAGACTGATTGAGGTTACCTGCAAGAAATCGCTTGCAACAGTAAAATAGACCTCCTCCTGCCGAGCTAAAGAAATTCCTGCCATATCCTTGGCTCCGGCAGACACCACCACCCGATACTCCTCTGCCAAGCTCCAATTCTCTTCCGGCACCCACAGGAATTCGTTTCCGGAGGAGCCTCTGCGCAGCTGTCCCTCATGGCTTGGCTCCAGACGAATGGCAGACTCCAAGGAATCAAAATCCATTTCCTTGGAAAAGCTAAACAGCAGGGGCTCTTTCTCCCGAAGCCTTATATCCTCCGCTTCCTTTGGGAAATAAACGCTTCCATCAACCCAATGCACCCCACAGACCTTTTCCAAAACAGGAAGCTCCGTATCAATCTGAGCCCAAAAGTCACCTTCGTACTTTTTATCCAGCAAAAAGCCCTCCAGAGCCTCCAATCCCTGAATATTCCAAGTGAAACGCTGGTTATATTCCCAACCCTCCAAGGGAATAATTTTTATCCGCCTCCCCTCGTCCTCCAGCTCATAGGTATAGGAAACCGAAGGAGTCAGGGAAAAATTACGGGAAAAAGAGGCTGAATCCACAGGATAGTTGAACTGCAATTCCAAGCAAGAAGAATTGTCCAAAGGAGGAATCCAATCTGTCAAAGAAAAAGCCGGAGCATTTGGCCCATAGATAAAGCTGCGATAAAAATTCACCTGATGACTTCCACCTGCAGCCAGAGACACATCCCCTTGAATCAGAAGGCTATAGGCAAGCCCCTTCTGCCAGGGCTCCACTGGCCTGATGAAAGCAGACCGTCCCCTTATCCTGACCTCAGCAGCTACAGTGGAATGATTTCGTTGCAGGACAAGGATTTCCTTCAGGCTCACCGATTCCACCTCCAGGGAAAAAATCACCTCAAGCTCCTCTCCCCAAAAATAACCGCCACCTTCACCGAGAGAACAGCTCGTCTCCAGCTGGGAAAAATCAATGAATTTACAAGAAAAGCTGACTATAAAAATATACATCATAATAGTTATTCTAGTTATTTTTTTATTCAATGCTCTGCCCCTCCTTCAGGAATGGAGAGGGATTATTCACCACCCACTCCCCTTCTTTCAGTCCCTGGTCAATCCACACCTTTCCGTCAGCCTTTTCCAGCAAGGTTACCTCCTGCTTTATGGCACGATTCTCATGAATCAAAAAGACGCTTCCTGTCCATCCAGCTTCTGATTTACTGCCCGTCTCTGCTATCAAGGCTGATTCGGGAATTGCTGGATACAAAGCTGAATCCCTGGGAAGGAGGCATTTTACAAACATTCCTGGTTTAATCGCCTCATTTTCATTGGAAAGATAGGACTTGAGGGTGAAATTGCCACTTTGAGGATCTGCCATGGGAGAGATTTCTGCCACAGAAGCCAGAGCTTTCAAACCAAGTGCAGGAACCTCCACCTCCACAGCTGAGCCCAGCTGAAAGTACCCAATATCCTGTTCCTGAATGGAAAACACCGCATGAACCTGATTTACATCCATGATGGTAAGAAGCTTTTCGTTTTCAGCAAGGAACTCTCCCTGCTCAAAATATCTTACCGCCACAACTCCTGATTTGGGAGAGCGAATCACCAAATGGGAAAGTAATTCTTGAATTGAACGAAGATTCTTTTCTGCAGACTCAAGATTGGCTTGTGCAGATACAAGCTCTGCCGCCAAGGTCCTGGTATTCAAGTCAACAAGCTGCTTCCGCCGGAGCAGAGAATCTGGTTCAGGCTCAATGCCCTGTTCCAACAAATCTTGGTCACGAAAGCCCAGGGATTGACTTTCCAGCTCCTTGCAGGCAATTTCGTAGGCGGCCCGTTGTCCCTCCAGCGCCACCTCTTGACTACGATAGGCAGCTTCTGTAATGCCTCCCAGCTCCAGCAATTTCTTTTGCTTTTCTAGCTCCAGCTGGGCTTCCTCCAGCTCCAGCTTTTGATGCCGTAATTGCAGGTTGAGCTTTTCCAGATTCAGCAGGCTTGATTCCACTGCAAGCCGTCCTTCCTCAAGGCGAGTTTTTGCCAGATTCACTCCAGCCACTGCGGAATTCAGTGCTGTCTCTCCCTGCTGCCTTTGAATTTCCAGCTGAATATTTTCCACCTGAGCAAGAACTTGACCCGCCTGAACCGTATCACCTTCTTGAACATGGAGCTTTTTCAAAATGCCTTCCACCTGTACCGTAACATCATTTTTTCCGCTGTAAGAAATGGTGCCAAAGCTACTAATATCCTGCAATAATTTTGAGGAGCGCACTTCAACCTTTTCTACAGAAATGACTTTTTTATCATTTTCCTCTAAAACTGATATTTTTTTGGAGCCATCCAAAACAGAAATCCCATCAGTAGTAAATCCCACCAAAATTGCAGTGATAACTAGCAAAAAAATCAAAGAAAAAATAAGGATATTTTTTCTACTTTTAATAAAAAATCCTCTTTTACAGAATTTCATTTAAACCTCCTGGAGTAATTCCTGCGGCCAATTCGATTGTTCGCACTAATGACACCAAATTTGCTTCTGATTCCACCAGCTGGATTTCCATTGTGGAAAGCTCAATCAAGGATTCCAGATAATCCATCTCAGTTACTGTTCCGTTTTCTAATTTTTGCAAGTTGATGGCTACTTTTTTTTGCTGAATTTCAAATAAATCTTGAGAATACAAATAGTTTTCATAGCTATTGTCATAATTCAAAAGTAATTCCCGCAGAAAATCACGAAGCTTTTCCTCAGAAGCTTCCAAGGAAAGCTGTTTTTGAAGCAGAGAAATCGAATTCAGTCGTTTTTGAGAAAAATAACTGACATCAGGATTCAAATTTCCCGATACAGAATTTCCAAAGCTCCGTAATCGTTGCTGGTCAAAGCCCATGGAAGTTGTATTATTGGTGGAAAGAAGCTTGCTTCTATCAAATCCTATCTTTATACTCACAGAAAAATCTGGTTCTCGCAGAGGAAACTCCCTTCCAGAAAGACTCATGTTACCTTCAAGGCTAATATTTGGAATAAACCACTTGTTATCTAGCTTTTCCTGCTGAACAGAAGCCCCATATTCTAGCTTTTGTTGTCGTAAAGCTGGGCTATAATTCATCGTCAAAGCGAAAATTCTTTCAAAATGAGGAAAAATAGGATACAATCCTTCCAGCTCCTTATCTTCAGCCTGATTTTTTACAACGAGCTGTGTTCCATATTCCAAGCCCAAGCCTTGACGCAAGCTTTCTACTTGGATGCTCAATTCCTCTTTTGCAAGACGCTCATCTTGCTCCAGTTTATGACAGGAAATCAAATAATCAAGGTAATCAATTTCTCGAACCAGCCCTAGCTCCAGCTCCTTTTCTAGAACTGCAAGTCGAATAAATCCTGTTTCCCTCAATTTTTTCTTGATTTCCACCACCCTTTGTTGCAGCACAATTCCCTGATACCCATCAAGAATACTACCTTTAAACTCTTCCAAGGCTTGTAGATAGGCTTCATAGTCATATTGACTTGCAAGCTTGTTCAGTTCATATTGATTCCAAGCCTGACCTCCGTCAAATATAAGCTGACTCACACTAAATTGCAGGCTTTTGCTCCTGCTATCTGCCCGGCCCACATTCACTGCATCTGATTCTGAATAAGAAAAGCTCAGCTGTGGTAAAAAATCCTTCACAGAAAGGGCGGCATATTTCATCTGTTCCTGGCTCATCATCTGCTGGTAGTGCTGCTCTTGAGAATTGTGGAGTGCCAAAGAAACAGCCTCTTGCCCGGAAGCAAGTACAACCTGACTGAACGACGGAATCACAAGGCATAACCAGAAAAAAATTGCAACAAGAATCCTCATATCTCATCCCCAACTGGAGCCAATGCCATCCAGTCCTTGGTAAGGGAATCCACCAAGGAACCGATATATTTTCTTTGATGCTTCACCTGTAAAATTGAATCCTTTCCAGAAACAAGGGTGGTTCGCTGCAACAAAAGCTCCTGCTCTTCACTGTAGATTTCACCTGTTATGGCCAAGGAATTTTTCTGATAATAGCCATCCCACAATGACCGCTGGTTTATTTTCAAAACCAAACGTCCTGATTGCCCCCAAGGATTGCACTGCTGGTTAAAGGATTTGATTTTCGGCTCAATTCCTTGAAACACCTGCTCTTGAGCCAAGCCGTCTTGAATCAGATTTACATTGATATAAATGTCTTCCTTACAAAAAGATATTTCTCCCGGATTAAAATTTTCTACAGACTGGACAAAGGCTTCAGTTCCCACACTGCTGCAGCCCATACCGGCAAGTACAAAGACTGCAAGTAAAATCAATCCCACAAGATAGCTTCGTTTTCCAAGCTTGTTTCCAAAAAAATGCATCCTACACCTCCTGTTTTTTTGCCAAAACCTCTAGGGTTTCCAATAAAGCCCGCAGTTCTCCCTTGCTGGGAGCAAGAACACGAGCCTTTTCCAGCTGCTTTTCCGCCTGAGCCTCCATTCCCAGCACCATCCAAAGGCGAGTCATATCAAGATAGACCTTCGCTCCGTCAGAAAGCGCCCGTTCAGCCTGCTGCAGGGCTGCCAGCTGACTGCTGTAATCTTGGTTTTTCGAATTTATCAAGCCTTTCAGATAATGAATCCGCCAATCAGTTTCATTTAAAGCTGATTCCTCTTTTAACAAGGCAAAGGCTTCATCATGTTTTTCCTGAAAAATCATTAGTCTGATGTACCATAGTCGGGCATCTGTGTACTGGGGAACCCGTTTTAGCAGTTTTTTTACAGAAGCCTCTGCTGACTCAAATTCATTGAGGAAAAACAAGGATTTGATTCTCAACAATTCAGCCTGAAAAAGAGCCTTGTCCTGCTCCAGCACTTCACGGCAGATTTCTTCCGCTGTAGAAAAATCCTTTTTGCTGTAAGCCTCAAGTCCAGACAAATACAATTCGTAGGCTAACTGGGGATTTCCCTTTTTACAGCCTAAAAAGATTCCCATTACCATAAGAATTCCTGTCATCACCAAAATTTTTGAAAACGAACAAAGAAATCTATAACCAATACTTTTCATAGCAATCTCTTTCATCATAAACTCCTAGAACAAAATGCTATCAAGAAGTGAATCCTTCGTTTCAGATTGTGCAAAATCCCTATTTCCCAAAAGCTTTTTAATTTCATGCCGAGCCTGCTTTGCATAAATTCCAGATGAATTTAGAGAAATACATTTCTTTAATGCAGGAATAAAGGTTTCCGTTGCCTCTTGATCCAGAACCTCAGTGGACAACTGCCACAAAAGCCAATAATATGAAGGGAAATTTACAAAATATGACTCAATTTCCAGCAATCCATCTAAATCACTTTTTGTTTCCCGCCCTTGTGCTATCTTGTTAGCTATTTCACAAAATCTTTTTCCAAAAAAATCACCCGATTCCATTTGATTTTCAGCTTCAGTGCAAGATTCCACCAAGGCTTCATATTCAGAAAGCCATTTTTTTCCAGCACTTTCACTCAAAACCTCATATTCACTGCCCCAACTTTGAGCCGCTTCCTCAGAAATTCCACCTACAAGATACTCGTAGGCTAAAAACTCACAGATTGCAGCTTTTTCCTGATTTCCGCCTGCCTCATAAATCGTTTTTGCAATGGAAGCAGTATCAAGATTCCAGTTCCCCAAGGACAAATATTCCTCCACCAGACTTTCTGCTTCCTGAACACGATTGGCCTGTACTAAAAGCTTTCCATAGCCCAGCAGATGGGGAGCTGCAATCATGGTGGGCATGGTTGAATAGGCCCGGTCAAAATAATTTAAAGCTTCCTGCAATCTATCTGACTGAGAAAAATCCTCACTTTCAGCGCTGGAATATAAAACCTGTCCCATCAAGTACTGGGCTGGAACACAGAATTCATCACCAGACTCACCTTCAGCCACATTTTCAGCGTAGCTCAAAGCCATCCTGCCATATTCCTCAGCATGAAGCAGGTCTCCACGAAAAAGACAAAGGTAGCCTAACAGTCGATGCAAAAGCTCCATGCTGGCAGCATCTATTTTGGAAAAAGCTGGGGAAAAATCATTTCCTTCCACCAGTGCCAAGGCCCGCTGCAGGTACTGATAGCTCAGCACATATTCCCCTTCAGCAAAATACAGCTGTGCCAAATCCAGCTTTGACTGAAAATGCTTGGGATGCTCTACCTCAAAGCCCACCAAAGCCACCACAAGAGCTTCTGCAGAAGCAGCAGAGGTATATACTGCCTCATACTCTTCTTTCAAAATTTCATCCTGAAGCTGTTGTTTTCCCGTCACCTGGGAGCAGGAGCTACAGACAAAACCCACCAAGACTACCGTAAAAATCACATAAGAGAGTTTGTTGAAAAATTTTAATGTTTCCATACCTTACTTATATGGTTGAACTTTAAAAAAAATGCATTTTTTTGCTAAAAAAATAAAAAAAATTTGAAAAAAAATTTAAATTCTTAAATTTTATTGTGATTTTCTCACTTTTTCTATGATAGTTTTGATTTTAAACAAAAAAACTAGGCAAGCTGCAGCAAAAATACCACAACAAGCCTAGTTAAAAGGAATAGGAAACTATATTCACTGTCTCAAGCTGACAGACAATATCCTAAAAAAGACCTCCAACAAGGTTTATCACCAGTGCCACTAGATATGCTGTCAGCATTTGAATGCCAATGGCACCACCAGTAGACCTCCAGGTTTTGAGCTCCCGCTTCATGGCACCAACTGCTGCAAAGCAAGGCATACACAGCAGATTGAAAATCATGTAGGCATAGGCTGCCTGGGGAGTTTTAATGTCCTCCTTTACAGTGGGAAGGGCATTTTCATCGGCTCCCTCAAAGAGAATGGTTTCAGAATATACGGTAACAGCTGTGTCCTGGTCATACACACCACCCTCAAAGCCCAATTCCTCCAACTCCTCTGGAGCAAAGCCGCCAAAGTAGCTCTCCAAGTATTCAGGATTTACGTCCTCCTGGTAGAGCTGAGAGAAGGTCACAACAACCATTTCCTTGGCAATCCAGCCAGTCACCACACCAACGGCAGGCCGCCACTCACCGAATCCCAGGGGCTTGAACACAGGAGCAATGACACCGCCAATAGAAGCCAAGAAGCTGTCGTTCATGTCGCACATAATGGTGGGCTCCTCTCCAGCGGCCTCAGCTGCAGCACGATTGTCACCATTGAAGGAGCCAAGATTAAAGTTGGACAAAAGCCACAGCACAATGGTGGACACCAAAATTACAGAACCAGCCTTTTCTGCAAAACCCTTCAACTTTTCACCACAGTGAATGGCTACACTCTTTAAGGTGGGCAATCGATACTGAGGCAGCTCCATCAAGAAGTTGGACACAGCAGACTTGTACACCACTGTATTCAAAATCAAGGACACGATGATTGCAGTGACAATGCTCACCATGTAAATGGAAAAAAGCACCAAGGTTTGGTTTCCATCGGTAAAGAAGGTAGCCACAAACATGGCAAAAATAGGCAGCTTTGCACCACAGGGCATAAAGGCAGTGATAATGGTGGTAATCTTTCTGTCCTTTTCGCTTTCCAGGGTACGAGTTGCCATGATAGCAGGCACTCCACAGCCGAATCCCATCAACAATGGAATGAAGGAACGGCCAGACAATCCAAATCGACGGAAAATCCTATCCATAACAAAGGCAACACGGGCCATATAGCCAGAGTCCTCCAAAAAGGACATGAGCACGTACAGCACCAATACCAAGGGCAAGAATCCCAGCACAGCGCCAATTCCCCCAAGGATACCGTCCACCACCAAGCCCATGGCCCAGTCAGCAGCCCCGGCCGCCTCAAGCCCACCGGCAACCAAGTCCGTAAGCCAGCCCCACGCTCCCTCAACCACACCTGCCAGCCACACACCAGGGCTAGGAAGTCCAGGCACAAAGAGAAAATTCTCGCTAAAGGTACAGGCAAAAATCAAATATACCACCAGGGCAAAGATGGGCAAGGCAAGCCAGCGGTTGGTGAGAATCTTGTCCATCTTGTCGGAAGTGGTTTCCATTCCAATGGATTCCTCCAGAGGCTTTACCACGTACTTGGAAGAAAGCTCCCCGATAAAGGTATACCGCAGGTCGGCCTTGATTTCCTCGGGGTCAGCGGTGGTGCTGGAATCAGCCGCAGCAAGCTTTTTATACAGCTCCAGATCGGCAGGCTTTTTTCCCGCTTTGACAGTATCAGCCACCGCAGCCATCAGCTCAGGAATCCCCTTGCCACTTCTTGCGATGATGGGAACAACACTCACTCCCAACGTCTTGGCCAGTCCCTCTGCATCAATCTTGATTCCCCGCTTTTCCACCTCGTCCATCATGTTCAAGGCCAAAACCGTGGGAACACCTGTTTCCATAATCTGCAAGGAAAGATAGAGATTCCGTTCAATGCAGGTGGAATCGATGATATTGATAACACAATCAGGCTTTTCGTTCACAATGTAATCACGAGCAATCACCTCCTCCGCAGAATAAGGTGAAAGTGAATAAGTTCCAGGCAAGTCAAGAATCATAAATTGGGAATCTTTTTTGTACGTTCCCTCTTTTTTATCAACGGTAACACCCGGCCAGTTTCCCACGTGCTGCTTTGAGCCAGTCAATTCATTAAAAAGGCTGGTTTTTCCGCAGTTGGGATTTCCAGCAAGGGCAATTGTATAGGACATAAGATTTTCCTCCAATAGTTAGTCTAGGCTAACTCATTTATTAAAAAAAGCGATGACCGCCTTAAACTAATTCCATCTCCAAAGAAGCAGCTTCTTCTTTCCGCAGGCTCAACTGATACCCACGAACCGTCACCTCCACGGGATCTCCCAAGGGAGCAACCTTGACAAGCTTGATATTCACACCAGTGGTGATGCCCATGTCCATAATACGACGCTTAAAAGCACCTTCTGCATTAATTACAACAACCTTAGCCGTTTCTCCCGGCTTCAAGTCACGCAAAGTCATAAATCCTCCAAAAATATACCGAATTAAGCAACAAGAATCTTCTGGGCGAGACTACGGTTCAATGCCAACCGAACTCCCTTTACCTGAAGGATAATTCCAGCAGGATTTTCTCCCACCACTGTCACCTTCTGCCCAGGAACAAATCCCATCTCTGCCAAATGCTGCTTCATTTCACCTGCACCAACAAGAGAAGTTACTATTCGTGATTCACCTTTCAAAGCCATTGCTAAGGGCATATATACCTCCTGTTAGATTGAACTAACTACAGTTAACATACTGCAACAAGTCAAAATTGTCAAGTTAATCTAGGCTAACAAAGTAAAAAAATATCAATATTTTTTGATTTTATTACATTTTTTCCCACAAAAAAATATAATATCTCCATTTATTCTATTTTAATTCATTTTCTTTTTATAATGAGCCCATAAAACCACACAATAAAAGGAGAAGGATTAAGGTGTAAACAGCCGAAAGAAAAAGCAAGGTGGTTTACAGATGGGAAGAAAACGACAGACATTCAGCAAGAATTTCAAGGCAAGGGTTGTGCTTGAG
>JAZNAS010000046.1:0-8581 GCA_045586625.1 Treponema sp. | reverse complement strand
ATGTGACCTTCAACACGTTGCTGCAGGTCATCAACCCGACCTCCAACCTGCTGCTGGAAATCTTCTACTTGGCTTTCAATTCGTTGTTGGAAATCCTCCACCTGGCTTGCAAGCTGTCCGCTTCTGATGTCACACAGCTCTTGTGCATCAGTCCAAACCTGTGTCATGTGACCTTCAACACGTTGCTGCAGGTCATCAACCCGACCTCCAACCTGCTGCTGGAAATCTTCTACTTGGCTTTCAATTCGTTGTTGGAAATCCTCCACCTGGCTTGCAAGCTGTCCACTTCTGGTGTCACAAATGCCTTGCACATCGCTCCAGACCTTCGCCACATGCCCCTCGACCCGTTGCTCCAGATCATCCGCACGGCTTTCAAACCGCTGCTGGAAATCTGCCACCTGGCTTTCAATTCGTTGTTGGAAATCCTCCACCTGGCTTGTAAGCTGTCCGCTTCTGGTGTCACACAGCTGCTGGGCATCGTTCCAGACCTTCTCCACACGCCCCTCGACCCGTTGCTCCAGATCATCTGCACGGCTTTCAACCCGCTGCTGGAAATCTGCCACCTGGCTTTCAATTTGTTGCTGGAAATCCTCCACCTGGCTTGTAAGCTGTCCGCTTCTGGTGTCACACAGCTGCTGGGCATCGTTCCAAACAGCATCCAGCCTGTCATCCACCTTTCCGTGAAGGGCTGCCAGCGAATCCTTAAACTGAGCTTCGTAGCTGCTGTAATTGTCCTGACTTTCCTGCTGCAGCTGATTGATTCTGCTGGCCAAAGCCTGCTGCAGCTCCTGAATGAGAGTATCTGACTGTGTTGAAGTTTCTTCACAGGCATCTCGAGTCGCAGCCCGTAGCTCCTCCAGTCTTCCCCGTACCTCTGCTTCCAATCGATCCAAACGCTGACTAATATTTGCGGAGCTGGTGTCGCAGGAAAGCTGTGTCTCACCCTGTACCGTTGCAAGCTTATCTTCAACCTCCAGCTTCAAGCTTGCAAGCTGCTGATTGAATTCATTGCGACTTTGGTCTACTAAGTTATCTACCAAGTCTCGGTGCTCCTGGGCCCGATCAGAGCTTTGTGCCTGGAACTCGTTGACAGTGCCGTGAATCTCGTCCATCTGACGAGCCAGGGATGCATCCAGCTCCTGAACACGGTTTTCCATAGAAGCAATGGACTTTGAGGCACCATCCTTTGTTTCCTTCAGATAATTCTGCAGCTGCAAAACCCCTTCCTCCAGCTGACTTCTGATATCAGCCAAGGTTTTCTCTGATGAAGAAAGGAATTCTGCATTTCTTTCGGTGGAAATGGAATCAAAACGAGCCAAGGCACGCTTCTCCTTTTCCTCTGCATCCAGCATAGCCTGATCAAAGGCCTGCTGATACTTGCTTTCCAGCTCTGCAGAACGTTCCTGCAGCTGCCTTTGAAGCTCCTCCAAGTTCTGGCACTGGAGATTTGTTTCCCGCGCCGTATTTTCTGCGGTGATGGCGGCGGAGGTCAGATGTCCCTCTGCGGCGGTAATCCTGTCTGAAAGGCGCCCCTTCAGCTCCGTAAGGCTTGCATTCAGCAAATTTTCTGTATCAGTAACAGAAAGCATGAAGTTGGACTGAATCTGCTCCTGCTCTTGGGCTGCCACCTGACGGAACTGCTCCAGCTGGGTCTCAAAGCCGTCTTTTATACGCTGAACGTCTGCACTAAAGGAATGAGCCTCTGCATCAAAGCTTTGACGAATGGCTTCAATATCATGACGCAGCTGGGTGTCCTTGGTGTTGATGGTAGCATGAGCTTCCTCGATGGTACCAAGCATTTGGGCCTTGTATTCCTCCAAGCGATTCTTTAGATTTACCGAAAGATTTGAGACGGCATCATTGATTTTACTTTCTGTCGCCTCAATCTTTTCTGTTATCTGCCGGCTCTTTTCATCAACCTCTGCTTGGTGCTGGCTGATTCGTTCAGCCAGAGTAGTGGTAAAGGCAGAGGCGGTATCCTCCACCTGCTGTTCCATGGATTGAATCTTTTCGTGAATAAATGAGGAGCGGGAATCCACATCCTGCTGACACTGATTCAAGCCTTCTTCCAAAATAGTCTGAAGACGATCCAAGTCGTTCCGCACCTGGGAGTCCAGCTGGAAAACGGAATCAGAGACAGATTGCTTGCTTCGTTCCAGCTCTACCTTGCATTCCTCCAAGTCAGAATCCATGGTTCCACGCATTTCTGAAAGCTGGGCATCGAGCTCCTGTCGCATTGTCTCAATGGCATGAAGGACTTCATCACGATTATCCTGAGATTGGCTACGGCAATCAGTCCAGCTGCTTTCCATGGAATCTTTAAGCGTATCTAGATTTGCAAAATATTCATCACGGATTTCAGCAAGACTTTGACTGAAGCTAGATTGGAACCTGGCCAGAGCCTCTTCTTCCTTCTCTTCTGCTGCCTTCATGACGTGGGCATAGGCATCTTGATATTTTTCATCAAGAATACGTGTATTTTCTTCCAGCTGCTGCTGCAAGTCGTCCAAGTGACGGCTGCTCTCCTCTGCCTTTTGGGCTGCGGTTTCTGCCTTGAGAGCAGCGGCGGTAAAGGCTGTTTGTGCGGCAGTGACACGAGTAGAAAGGTTGTCCTGAATTCCACTAACAGAATTATTGATTTCATCCTCCATGGAATCGATGCTATTGGTAACCTGCATACGGAAATCATCTATCCGCTGCTCGGCCTCCTGACGATACTCCAGCACCCTCGCCTCAAAGTCTGCCGTCATCTGTACAATCTGATGGTCAGAGTCCTGCTGAATACGAGTGGCCTCCTCCAGCATGGACTGACGGACCTGATCGATAATTTCCTGCTGACGCTGCTGGGACTTGGACAGGGCTTCTTGGTAGGCCGCATTGTACTGAGCCTCCAGCTCCTGGGCCCGCAAATGGAGCTGGTTCTGCAGGTCTTCCAGACGCTGGCTTTTTTCCATGGTTTCCCGAGAGGTTTTCTCTGCTGCCAGTGTAGCTTCAGTAAGCTGCTCCTCGGCTTCCTGAATGCGGCCACTTAAATCTCCACGAATCCCAGCTATTTCTGACAAAAGACTTTCCTGCAGGGAGCCTGCATTTTGGGAAACAAGCTCCCGTGTTCTCTGCAGGGAATCCTCTGTATTGCGGGAAATGGCTTCCACCCGGTTGCTGAAATCCTCCTGAATAGTATCAAGACGAGATTCTGCAAGCTCCTGCATTTCTTGGGCCCTTGCTTCAGTAAGATTTTGGATGCTGTCGTAGCGGCTGGCGGTCAGCTCCTCCAGCTGATGGAAGCGGTCCTCCGTGTCATGCTGGATGCTGTCGTAGCGGCTGGCGGCCAGCTCCTCCAGCTGATGGAAGCGGTCCTCCGTGTCATGCTGGATGCTGTCGTAGCGGCTGGTGGCCAGCTCCTCCAGCTGAGAAAAGTCAGAGTCAAAATGATTTTTCAAGGATTCAAACTGATTGCGGGCCGCCGCTTCCCAGTTGGCCACCTCCTGCTGAGACAGACTTTCAAACTCAGCAAGGGCTGAACGCTCCTTTTCCAAAGCAAAATTCATGGCCTGGTCATAGAGGCTGCGGTACTTGTCTTCAAGCTGGGTCATCCTGTCTTGATTTTGCTGAGACAGATTTTCCACAAACTGCTGATTTTCCTGGGCCAGCTCTTCCATCTGACGAGCAACTGCCTCTGTTTGAGCCGCCTTATGGTCAAGGGTAGCGGTGGCCTGTGACAACCGCTCTTCCATTCTATTCTGAAAATCAGTTACCTCATTTGTAATGGAAGACTGGATGCTTTCCAATCGCTGGCTTGAGTCAGCCTGGAAATCATCAATTTCTGAGTGGATTGAAGACTGAATAGACTGCAAACGACTATGAGACTCATTTTGGAGGCTCGCAATTTCATCCTTGAGGGCAGAATGAACATTTTCTACAGAGGAGTGGGAGTCATCCTCCACCTGCTGCAGTTGAGATTCCAGCTGGCTACGAAGCTGGAGCAGTTCATCATCCAAGTCCTGCTGCAAGCGTGAAGTCTTAGAGCGGGAGCTTTCCTCCAGCTGACGAAGCAAATTATCCTCCTTTTCATCAATGGAAGCCAAGGCGTTTTCGTAGGTGGAAAGATATTCCTGACGAAGCTGCTCAATGCGGTGGATAATATCTGCCTGTACGGAATCCAAGGTGGAATTATTCTCGTCAGCAAGGCTTGAAATCTGCTCCGCCACTTCTCGAGCCAGACTTGTGCTGGAATTGATATTCTCCTCGGCCTCACTGATACGAGTCTCCACCTCATTTTTCATGGAATCAAGACGCTCCTTGGTATTTTGCCGGGTGGAGTCAATGGCTGTCTCCAGCATTTGACGGAGCTGCTCCAGCTTATATTCAATATCGCTTTGCAGGTTTTCCTTATTTTGCAGGGAAAGTGCCTGGAAGGAGTCCAATGCAGAGCTTTCCCTCTCGGCGATTTCTGCCATAACCCTGTCGTAGGCTTGGGCATACTCATCCTCCAGCTCGGCGATACGATTGGAAATGGAATCCTGAACGGAGGCCAAGATTCTGCTGTTCTCGGAGCTTTCTTCTGCCAGACGACTGGAAAGCTGCTCCACAGAGGCAGCACGCTCATTCAACTCTCCATGAAGGCTTGTCATTTGGGAGGTAAGGTAATCGTGAAGATTTTCCACCCGGATATTGGTGTCATCCTGCAGCTTTTCCATAGCATTATCAAAGGCACGCTGCAGCTGGGAAATGTTTTCCTGGGTTCTATCCTGAAGCTGGATAAAGGACTGGTCCTCCAAATCCTGGGCTTTTTTTGCCGCATTGGAATAAATATCCTCCACGCTGCTGGTGATGCTCAGCAAAATCTCCTGATTCTTCCTTACAGAGGCCTCTGTGGAAGATTCCAGCTGCTGGACCTGCTCGTTGAACCGATTCAGCAGCTCAACTCCCATCTGCTTGAGCTGCTTGCCATTTTCCTCGGCAAAATCAGCGGTAAGCTTGGAGACACGCCCTTCGAGGGTAGATACATTCTTCTGGTATTGGTGCATCTGCTTTTCCAGCTTGTCCACAATGGCCGTTTCCGAGCCGACACGACGCATATTCTCTTCCAGATTGGCAGTCATTTCCACCAGCTGCTGGAGGGTGTTGTCGTAGGCGGAAATCTTGTTGTCGATGGTGTCCACCGCTTGAATCCGAGAATTGAATTCCTGGGTCAAGTGGTCGAACTCACCAATCTTTTCCTCCAGATTTCGTACCGTGGCAATAGCTTGAGATTGCTTTACCTCCACCTCGTTGTACTCATTTTTGAGACGAGACATCTGGTCATTAAATTTAGTGTCAAGATCCTCCTTCTGGATGCCGATATACTTCTTGACCTTGTCCAAGGAACGATTGTCCTTGTCAATATAACGAAGTGCCAGCGAAAAGATAGACGAGATGCCAACAGCTATGAGTATTCCAAAGATAGACATATTTTATTCCCCACCCAAAAAACTTCTTACTAGTTTAACACACTTTTTTCCAATTGGCGATAGTTTTTGAAGGAAATGTCAGCTTCCTTCAAGGGCAAGCCCAACAAACTCCGCCAAAAGGGCAAGATGTAGGCTGTTCTCATTCCCGCCGCTGTAGCCCCTTCCACATCGGAGGGAACGCTATTTCCTACATATAGAATGGCTTCCGGTGGCAGCCCCAGCCTAAGAGCCAGACTGCCAAAGGTATATTTTGACGGCTTCAAGGCACCAAGCTCCTCTGAACCGCAAATTACATCGAACAATTCTCGTGTCCCCCAGATGTCTCCCTTCTGCTCAGGAGGAAAATCCGAAAGGATGGCCAGCTTGTAGCCCTTATCTTTAAAAGCCTGGATAGTTTCTCGAATATGGGCATAAGGCTTTACTGCCTTGAGATAAGGCATCATTCCCTTGTAGACAATGGCTTCTATCATGTTCCGGGCACTCTCATTGTCCACTCCCAGTTCTAGGGCAAGGAGACGAGCCTGATACTCATAAAAATCCCCGGAAGGAGCCGTCCTATGAAGTATGGCACGAACCTTGCTATACTTGAGGAAAAAACGAAGATGCTTTAGTACGTACGGGATGATACGAATGTACAGCCGCCAACTTGGATACAACGTTCCATCAATGTCAAAGGCAACTGCTTTGATGCCACTGGTCATTTCTTTATTATATTATATTTGAAGCGAACCTGTCCAGAACCCTTGGCGGCTTGAAAACGCCATTTTTCAAGTTGACTTTTTATTTCGGCCTGCACCTGGCCATGAACCAAGGCTTCAGGCGTAATTTTGATGGAGCCGGGAAGCACCAGTCCCTCTGGCGTAATGTCGAAGGTGATGGTGACCTCCGTGGAGCCTTTAACAAGAGCTTGATTTTGAGCTGAAATAATAATTATTGGCTCCTGGGGCTCCAGCAGGCGGCGGCTTCCCCCACCAACCAAGTTTATATCGGTACCAAGTGTAGCGGGAGCCGCCATAGCCCCTGTACCAGTACTGTCTGATTGATTGGCCTCCGCAAAGCCACTTCCCTGCCCGCCTTCTGCCGCCACAGCAATTTGATCCAAGGCTACCGCAGTATCTTGACTGAGGATTTGAGAGGATGCGGCCTTAGACTGGGCTGATGAGGCCATACCACCAGCACCTTCGTTGCCTGAACCTGCGGAGGCGGCCACACCGGAAAGCTGTGAAGCGGTAGTTGAAGAAGATACGCTTGATCGAGAAGGAGCATTATTGTAGCTTCTCCCGCCTTTTTCTGCAAAAAGAGCCTCCCACTCAGCCTCATCAAGGGAATCTAGATCCACAGACCTGTCTGGCAGGGAAGAAGGAGCTTGGGAAACAGCTGATTCAACCGGTGGTGCAACAGGCTGTTGTGGCAAGGCTTTTTCTACCAATGGAGGAGCCGTGGAGGAGGCTTGGGCCACAGGCTGAAGCTCAGCCTGAACTGAAGAAGCTCCTTCAGCCAAAGCTGGGAATGGCATTGGTGCAGGAGCCTCAGACGGAGCAGGAGAAGAAGCCTGGGATGCAGCCACCCCAGCAAGGGGCTCTGGTGAAGGAGCTCCTCCTTCTAGAGCTACCACACTGAGAGCAATGCTTTGGTAGCTGTGAACGACGGCTTCTTTGGAGGGTGACGACGGAAAAAGGAGAACAAGACTTATTCCTAGGAGCCAAAACATGGTAGTGAGCAGCACAGCCACCACCTGGGACTCTGTTTCGAGAGACCTTTTTTTTAGCTCCTGTTCTTCCCGCGGCACCATTATTCTTGCACCGTCCGTAAATTCACTGCTGAAAAACCATTTTTTCGCAAGAGGTCAAAGAGCTGGACAATGGTTCCATTGGTAACAAGGGCATCAGCCTCCAGCTGAATGGGATACAGCTCCCGTGGTACAGCTTCAGTATCAAACTGAGCCAGCCCTTGGTTCAATTCCTCCAGGCTTACCTGCTGATCATTAAGCCAAATCCCACCCTCAGCACTGAGGGTAATAATCAAGCCCCTCGTTTCAGCCCCCTCTGCGGTGGAGGATTCTGGAAGCTGCACCGTAATGCCAGGCAACAGGGCAAAGGTGGTGGACACCAGAAAAAAGAGAATCAGCTGGAAGACGATATCGATCATGGGAATCATATCCAGAAAAACCATGTTTCTGGAAACTCTTCTTCTAGAAAGACCGTACCGAGATGGGGCTACAGGGGAAGATTGATTTTTCATAGCTCCTTTCCCATAAGATTACGACCACAGACTTGAATCACCACGGAGGTAGCAATGGCTTCCATGGAGGCAAGTCGCTTGTTTACAAGAGAAACAAAATAATTGTGAAAAATAACGGAGGGAATGGAGATACACAAGCCTGCGGCAGTGGTTACCAGGGCTTCTGAAATTGAACCGGCCAAGAGGGCAGGATTTCCCATGGATTGCCCCCCGCCAAGGACACCAAAGGCTTGAATATTACCAGTTACCGTTCCCAGCAATCCCAGCAGGGTGGATACGTTGGCAATGGTTCCCAAGGCAGTGAGGAACCGGTCAAGACGAGGAATTTGCTTGTCCAGCTCCACCGCCACCAGCTCTCGAACATCATGTTCCGGCAAATGACGGAGCAAAACAGCCTTTGCAGCTACCTGGGCAGCAGGAGTTCCAAGGCTTGTACACCAAGACAGCGCCTCCTCATAACGACAGCTATTAATCAGGGAAAGGAGTCTATCTAAAAAGAAATCATCCTTCTTTTTAATCCGAACGTAATAGACACATCTTTCTATTATGATGAAGGTGGCGAGCAAGGCGCATAAGCCCAAAGGAATCATCAAGGGGCCACCGCTTCTTATCAATTCAATCATATACACTCCTAAAAATTAAATTGTAGGGAAAGGGCTACAGAGCCGCCTTCCTTCATGTATGGTTCCACAAAAACACGCTGTTTTCCTGAAAAGAGCTTCAGCATATCCTTAAAGCACAGGGCAAGCCGCAGGTTTTCTGCAGGCTTATAGTACACCTGAGCTGACAACAACGGCAGGGAATCTGTTCCCATAAAGCCAAAATCAGCCTTTAGGGTGGCACCCCAGGGGTGGTTTGGAGAGTCGTACCCTCCAGAAAGCAGTAGCCTT
>JAZNAS010000045.1:0-31898 GCA_045586625.1 Treponema sp. | reverse complement strand
CCCCCCCCCGCACTGTGTTCTCTGTGCTTGGCGTTGGTCATCTATGCTTCCCTTTGAGAGGCTGGCTTTCGGGAAACGGGAAAAGGAGAAGGTGTTGTGAAGACAAGAAACAAGCTCATCTTTAGAATCATCATCCCTGTGATTGGAGTCACTGTTGTAGGGTTGTTCATTTTATCCCAGTCATTGACAAACGGTGTCAAAAACAAGATGTTTGATTTGGAAACCACCGACTTGAAGATTGCTACCGAGTATTATATGGCAGAGGTGTACGAGGAAAAGGAATGGCTTCATGAGCTGATGGTTTGGTTGGTGGATGACATTGGAAGCGGCAATAGAAATGCCCTTACCTTGGAGGATACACGTGTCTGGCTGAGGAATCTAAGCAGATCCAACGGCCTGAGTAACCTTGCCTTGTTCCGGGAAAGTGGAGAAATGATAATCTCAGCCTATGATGACGATTTTTCCACAATTGTTGAAAAAAATATCATAGCGGGAGCCCAAAAACGGGTTGCCACGTCCGCTGTTGTAGTGGGCAACGGAAAAATTCGCAATGCCTGTGCCGTTCCAATGACCTGGGCGGGAGCAACGCTGATTCTTCTCGGTGAAACGGATATTACCTCCACGGCTTTTTTGAAGGATGCGGTTGAAATTCCAAATACCTTTTCCAGCGTCTATCTTGGAAGGAGCAGGCTGGGGACAACAATCCCTAGAAGCTCTGACAGCACTGAGGTTGCCACCATCAACACTGAAATTGGCGATGAGATATACAATGGAAGTGGCTTTTATGAGGGATTGGCCACAGTGGATGGTGTTGAATACCTGACCTGTTACCAGAGGATTACCGATCCACAAATTGCTGAATATGGAGATGTTGTAGTCGTTGTCGGAAAGAATTTTTCTGCGGTACAGGAAGCCTACACTTCGATTTTAAAAAATGTGATTGGTCAAACAATTATTTTGCTGCTTGTCATTGCATTCCTCATCATTTTGCTGTTGTCCCGGTTGATACTCAGGCCCATCAATTCCTCCATCAAAGCCTTTACAAATCTGAATGGTGGTGACGGTCTTGCGGACTTGACCTACAGAATCAATATTCAGCGTGAGGACGAGATTGGAACCATGTGCCAGGAGGTAAACACCTTTATTGGAGCACAGCAGCACATCATGCAGGATGTAAAGAAATCCAGCAAAACAATTACGGAGATTACGGAGAATTTGGCCTGTTCTGCAGAGGAGGCCGCCAGCTCCACCCAGCAGATTTCCGCCAACATTTCCAACGTGAACCAACAGGTTGTAAAGCAGAACCGGGCATTGCAGGAAATGCAGGTAGTTCTGCAGGATAGCGTTGAGAGCGTGCGGAATTTGGATGGTTTGATAGAAAATCAGTCTTCTGGCATCATCGAGTCCTCCTCTGCCATTGAGCAGATGGTAGGAAACATCGCTGCCGTGTCGAATTCTGTCAACAGGATGGCGCAGGAGTACCAGCAGCTCATGGGCATTACCGAGACCGGGCGGCAGCGTCAGGATGATGTTGCCCGGCAAATCAACAACATGGCGGAGCAGTCCCGTCACCTGGCGGAAGCAAACAACGTCATCTCCCAGATTGCAAGCCAGACCAACCTGCTGGCCATGAATGCCGCCATCGAGGCTGCCCACGCTGGAGAGGCGGGAAAGGGATTCTCTGTTGTTGCTGACGAAATCCGCAAGCTGGCAGAAAATTCTGCCACCCAGTCCAAGGCTATCAAGCAGGAGCTGAGCAATATTTCTGGCATCATCCAGGAGGTTGTCACCACCTCCGAGCTTTCCGTGCAGGAATTCTCCGAGATTAGCGGCAAGGTTGCCAGTACGGAAACCCTTGTGCGTGAGATTGACAATGCCATGATGGAGCAGCAGGTGTCATCCAAGCAGGTTTTGACCTCACTGCGTGAAATCAATGATGCTAGCATCCAGGTTCAGCAGACCTCCAAGAAGATGGCGGACAATATCGTCCATTTGGAGAATTCCTCCTCCAACCTCGACTTTATTGCCACCACCGTGGCCAATAGCATGGCAGAAATGGAAAATGGTATACGGGAGATTGGCCGGGCCGCCCAGACTGTCTCCGACGAGGTGATTCATGCTAGGGATTCCGTGAATGTGATGGATGGTATCCTGGAGAAATTCAAGCTGGAGGAGTAGCTTTTCAAAAGCGAACAGCTGGAATGGGGCGGGGTCTTTGTAATGCAGGGACCCCGTTTTATTTTTGATTAAAGAGTGGTTTATTTCGATAATTTTATCTTGACTTAAAAGTTCTTTTTTCGCTATAATAGTTAGCATAGGCTAATTTACAGTGCTGCACTCCCGAAGTAGTGCGGGATGGTGTAGACAAGGAGGATAGTATGGGAATGAATCGTTTGGGAGCCTTTGTGCTGGGTGTCGTTGTTGGTGGTGTGGCTGTGTCAGTCGTCCGTTCTGCCGCTTTCAAAAAGGCGTGCTCCAAGGTGGTGGGGGCTGGTCTCCAGCTGAAGGATGAGGCTGCCGCATTCATGGAGACGGTGAAGGAGGATGCTCAGGACATCATCGCAGAGGCCCGCCACAACAAGGCTGCGGCCGAGGGTGCTCAGGCATAATGAACGTTCGTGTTGTACATCGGCTGCCGGGACGCATTCGGCTGAGATATGACCGGCATTCCTTGTCCCAGCGTCAGGCAGCCCTTGTGCAGACGCTGGTTTCCATGCAGGAGGGCATCTCCTCCATCCAGATAAACGGCATTTCTGGCAGCATTCTGATTCACTATCAGGGAATCCAGGAAATGCAGGTTCTTTCTTATGTAAAGGTGCTTGACCAGCGGTACCTTGAGAACCAGGAGCTGCTGGCAAATGTTGTGGTGATTCCCCAGCGGGAAAGTCTTGTCTCCTTGTTGGTTTCACTGGCGTTCCGTTTCGCTGTGGGAAGGTTCCTTCCCCTGTCAATCAGAAAAATCATGTCATTTCGTGCCATCATGCCCAGAATCAAGCAGGGTTTGTTGTCTGTGCTCAGTGGCAAGCCCTTCTGCGCCGACACACTGGATGCTGCTGCCTTCCTGATTGCATACTTCACCGGAAACACTTCTACCGCCACCTCCATCGCCTTCCTTTTGAATATGGGTGATCGGTTGGAGGAATTTACTCGTCGCAAATCCTACGACACCCTGGCCCATTCCATCCTGTCACTGGAGGATATGGTGCGGGTGTTGCGGGATGGCGAGGAGCTGTCCATTGCTTCCCGGCTGCTACAGCCAGGGGATGTGGTGGTGTTGCGGTGCGGCTCGGTGGTTCCTGCTGACGGCAGGGTGATTGCCGGCGAGGGCATGATAAACCAATCCTCCATGACGGGGGAGAGCCTGCCGGTGCGGAAGGTGGCCGGAGATATCCTCTACGCCTCTACGCTGGTGGAGGAGGGTGAGCTGGAGCTGGAGGTGACTGCTGCAGGTCAGGAGACCAGGGCCAGCCGCATTGTTGCCATGATAGATGATTCCCAGTCCTTGAAGGCGACAGCCCAGGTGCGGGCGGAGCGGGTGGCAGATTCCTTGGTGAAATACAACTTCCTGCTGACCGCCGCCACCTATTTCATTACTAGGGACATCACCAAGGCCATGTCCACCCTGCTGGTGGACTATTCCTGTGCTATTCGTCTTTCCGCACCCATCTGCGTGCTGGCGGCCATGCGTGATTGTGCCCGCCAGGGCATCATCGTGAAGGGCGGCAAGTATTTGGAGGAGTTGCGGCGGGCCGATGTCTTTGTGTTTGACAAGACGGGTACTCTGACGGAATCCCAACCTAAGGTGGCCGCCGTGATTCCCTTTGGTGGACGCAAGGAAGAGGAGGTTCTGAAGCTGGCCGCCTGCCTGGAGGAGCATTATCCCCACTCTCTGGCCCGCGCCGTGGTGCAGGAGGCCGCCGACCGGGGCATAGACCATCGGGAGGAACATACCCAGGTGGAGTATGTAGTGGCTCATGGAATCGTCTCCACGCTGGACGGCGTGAGGCTCAGGATTGGCAGCGAGCACTTCATCTTTGAGGACGAGGGGATTCCGCGGCCCAAGCGGATGAAGGCGGCAGTCACCCAGGCAGCGGAACGTGGCGACTCCCTGCTGTACTTTTCGGAGGGAGACGAGCTGGCAGCCGTCATCGCCATCCACGACACCATCCGCCAAGAGGCGGTGGATGCCATAAGGGAGCTGAAGGCTATGGGTGTGCGGGAGGTAGTGATGCTCACGGGAGACGGTGAGCGGACGGCCAGGGCCATTGCAAGTCAGGCGGGCATCACCTCCTACGTGGCTCAAGCTCTGCCGGACACCAAGGTGGAGTATGTCCGTACCCTTCGGCAGCAGGGACGCGTTGTGGCCATGATTGGAGATGGTATCAATGATGCCCCCGCCCTGGCGGAGGCCAGCGTAGGAATTGCCATGGGAGGGGCATCCTCAGTGGCCGGGGAGACGGCGGACATCATGCTGCCGGACAACGGGCTCCATGCCCTGCCCCAGCTGCGTCGCATCGGGCATCGTCTTGAGCGGCGGATTGGGCGCAACAACACTGTGATTGTGGCTATCAATTCCCTGCTGATGGCAGGAGGGCTTGCTGGCATTGTTCCTGCCACCGTGGCGGCCATGCTCCACAACAGCTCCACCGTGGCCATCAGCATGGCATCCATGCGGCCCATGGTACGGCTGGAGGGTTAGCCATGAATGTAACCAGCTTCTTTCCCGGACGGATTCGTTTGCGGGGAGAAATTTTCCGGGACATGGAGATTGCCTCGGCTCTGAGGCAGGCGGTGGAGTGGCATCCGGCGGTACAGGAGATTCAGCACAACCAGCGGACTGGCAGTGTACTCATCAGCTACGACGAAAATTTGTTGCCAATGGCAAGGATTGGGGCCTTGTCTGCCCAGCTGCTGGAGCTGCGGGACCTGTGCCTCCACTATGTACCCAAGAAGAAACCAGTAATTCTGGAAATGATTGACCGTATTTCCAGAAGCCTTGCCGAGTCCTAGACTTGGTTTTTAAAATGAAAAGGCCGCTTGCCTTGAGTTTTTCTCAAGACAGGCGGCCTCTTTTTTAGCGGGCTTTCAGCAGCCTTGGTAGGAAAATTATTCCCAACACGAATACTACTAAGGCAGCTGTCCAGGCTGCGATAGGATTCAATACAAAGCCCCCCACCACAAAACCGATGAAGGTACAAACAGCTACGAAGATGGCATAGGGAATTTGAGTTGCCACGTGCTCCAGGTGGGGGCAGCTGGCTCCCGTGGAGGACAGGATGGTGGTATCGGAGATGGGGGAGGCGTGGTCGCCGAATACTGCGCCACCGATGACTGCTGCCATGGAAATCATTGCGGCATTGACAAGTCCTGCAGAATCCATTCCCAGACCTGTAGCCAAACCTGTTACAATGGGCATGCCGATGGGAATCATAATCCCGAAGGTTCCCCAACTGGTTCCTGTTGCAAAGGAAATGATGGCAGACAATACAAAGAGAATGCAGGGCAAAAGCTGGATGGGGAAACCACCTTCGCTTACCAGTTGTGACAGGTAAATGCCTAATCCGAGACCACCGTCGGCACGTGGCGACTTGATGATGGTTCCGATGGACCAAGCCATGGTCAGGATAATCAAGGCAGGCAGCATGGACTGGATGCCATTCCTCAAGGCCTCTCCAGCTTCCTTCAAGTTCAGCAGGCGACGGGCCAAGTAATAGATGTAGGTGGCAGTCAGGGTGAACATAACGGCATACCACAGGGCCATGGAGGAGTCTGTGTCGTTAAAAGCGTCTCCCAATGACATGGAAGCCATAGCCTGTCCTATGGTAGTGATTGCTTCTCCGTCAATGGCTCCAAGCCAGGTAACGATGGGGAAGAAGGCCACTGCTGTGATAATCAACAGGATGATGGGAAACAGCATGTCGATGGGCTTTGCCTTACTTGTTTCTGCTTCCTTTATAGTTCCAGATGCAGGACCATATTTTTCTTCGTTGAAAAGGATTCCCTTTGCGGCTAAATCCTCTGATGCCTTCATGGGACCAAAGTCACGCTTAAGGAAGATGACGGTTAGCACCATAATCAAGGCCAGCAATGCATACAGGTTGTAGGGAATTGCCTTGATGAAGAACTCAAACTCAGTCATGCCCAGCTGCTCGAATCCCTGGGAGTCACGAACAATGGACATAACGGTAACAACCCAGCTGGAAATAGGAGCGATGATACAAACGGGAGCGGCAGTGGAGTCCAAAATGTAGGCCAGCTTTGCACGGGAAACTCCAGTTTTGTCGGAAATGGGCCGCATGACCGTTCCCACGGACATGGAGTTAAAGTAGTCGTCGATAAAAATCAACAAACCAAAGATAAATGTCATAAACTGGGAGCTGGTTCCTGTTTTGAGCTTGGAAGAAGCCCAAAGACCGAAGGCTCGTGCAGCACCAGTTTTTGTCAGCAAGCCAACCAAACCACCCAACAAGGCACAGAATAGGAAGATGCGAATGTTCCATCCATCTGCCAAAGAATTGGCGACTAAGTCGGTAAGTGTCATTAATGCTGTTCCGGGATTACCACCAGCAACAATCAGTGCTCCTGACAAAATCCCCAAAAAAAGGGATACGATAACGTCCTTTGTGATGAAAGCCAAGACGATGGTCAGGAGAGGTGGGATGATTCCCCATAATCCAAAATGTTCCATTAAAAAACCTCTCGATTCTCGATACAAGTGATTTATTCTATCATATAATTCTATTTCTGCTCAATATTAAGTTGTAGCAGAAATGTATATTGTAAGCCTATTTGGTTTATGGTAGTATTTTTAGTATGGAAAGACCTCGAATTTGTCTTTGTCTTACAGGAAAGACACTTGCTGAAAATATGGAAATATTGGAAACCTATCGAAATTGGATCGATATGGCGGAATTGCGGGTAGATTATCTGGATCGGGATGAGCGTCTGCATATTCGCAAGTTTCCTCAGATGGCAGGAATTCCTTGTATTCTCACTATTCGCCGCAAGATTGACGGCGGACTCTATCTGGAGGGAGAGGCTTCTCGTACCATGCTCTTTGCCCATGGACTGGCCTTTGCAGAACAGGATGTTCGTAAAAATTTTGCTTACGTTGATTTGGAGGAGGACTACTACGTTCCAAGCCTGCAGGATGCAGCTCTCGCTTTCGGGACACGGATTATCCGCAGTGCCCATGATATGAACTGCCCTATCGAGGATATACCTGCTCGACTGGCAAAGATGCGTATAACAGGCTTTGAAATTCCAAAGATTGCTTGTATGCCAAAAAGCTTGTCAGATGTTACACGGATGTTTCAGCAGGCCACTACTTTGGAGCCTGGTCAGCAGATTCTCTGTGCCATGGGGCCTTTTGGACTTCCCACCCGGATATTGGCAGACAAGATGAATTCATATTTGACCTTTGTTTCTCCACCCGCTGTTGAGCAATTGAAGTTCATTGGTCACACTGATCCTTTGACCATGAATAAAACCTATGCCTTCCGCTCCATAGATAAGGACACTGATATTTACGGTATTGTAGGCTATCCCTTGGAGGCTACGGAAAGTCCATCCCTTCACAATGCAGGATACCGCAATCACGGTATGAATGCTGTGTATATTCCCATTCGGGCGGAAACGGTGGAAGAAGCTATGGATTTTGCTGATGCTGTTGGAATTAAGGGGCTTTCTGTTACTGTACCCCACAAGGAATCTGTTCTTCCCTATCTTACAGGGCAGTCTCCCCAAGTAAAGGCTATTGGAGCTTGCAACACCATTGTTCGGACAGAAGCTGGCTGGACCGGCTACAACACTGACGCAGAGGGAATCATGGAGGGGCTAAAGGAATTTTTGGGCGTAAAGGATTTATCCCATTTCCGTGTGGCTATTATTGGAGCTGGTGGTGCGGCTCGTGGTGTAGCCTATGCCGTCCGTCAGTTGAAAGGAAAGGCCTGCATCTTCAACCGTACTGTAGCAAAGGCCAAACGGATTGCGGATAGCTTCGGGTTCAAATGGGCTACCCTAAGCCCTGAGTCCATGCAACAGCTTGATAAGTATTGTGATGTGATTATCCAGACTACATCAAAGGGCATGGGAGCCAGTCTTCCGGCAACAGAGGAAAATGACCCCTTGTATTTTTATGACTTTAAGGGAACTGAGGCTCTGTATGACATTGTATATCATCCTGAGGTAACTCCCATTATGCATCGGGCTTCATTGGCAGGCTGCAGGGTTTCCAACGGATATTCCATGTTAAAGTATCAAGGATACCGACAGTTTAAATATTTTACAGGAGAGGATTACTAATGGCAGAATTATCCCAGGCTGAGCAGAAGAAGTTTGTTGGTTCCTACGCAGTGGACAAGCTGCTGGAGGAAGGATTGATTTTTTCCGGAATGAAGATTGGGCTGGGGACTGGTTCCACTGCCATGCCCGCCGTGGAGCGGCTTGCCCATCACCTAAAGTCTGGAACCGTAAAGGATATTAAGGCGGTGTCCACCAGTTTTCAGACAACCATTGCCTGCGAACAGCTGGGAATTCCCGTGTACTCCATGAACGCCGCTATTATTGGCGGGCAGCTTGATTTGGCCATTGATGGTGCTGACGAAATCAGTCCTGAGAATCACCTCATTAAGGGCGGCGGGGCTGCCTTGCTGCTGGAAAAGATTGTGGCCTACAATGCAAAGCAATTTGTAGTGGTGGCAGATTCCTCCAAGGATGTACCTCACCTTGGAACAGGCTTTGCCCTGCCGGTGGAAATCATTGCGGAGGCACGGTGTGGCCTTGTCCACCAGTTGGAGGCTCTGGGGGCCAGCTGTACCCTGCGGGAAGGAGTCCGAAAGGCAGGTCCTGTGGTGACGGACAATGGCAACCTGATTCTGGATCTGCTGTGGAAGGAGCCTGTAGATGCCGCTGCCTTGGAGGATACAATTAAATCTATGGTGGGTGTGGTGGAGGTGGGCTTTTTCACCAAGAACAAGCCCCGCTGCTACATTGCTCGCAGTGACGGCAGTGTTACGGTGCGGTAGGAGTTTGTTTCTTTTTGAGAAGCGAGTGGTATTATAATTGAACTGGAGGTAAACATGAGCTATGATGTTCTCGTAAATGAGGCTAAGGCCCTGAGTCAGGAAGAAAAGCTTGACTTGTTGGCAGTGCTTGTTGGTATGCTCAAGTTGCCCACCAATGATGAAGATAAAAAATCTGGTGGACTGGTTTTCCCGTCCATCAATCCCCAAATGGAAATTTCGGCTGATACCATGAGCATGGTAATCGGCAAGCTGCCAGATGGCTTTGATGTTGATGCTGTGACTGCTGAAATGTGGGAGCATCTTGCCAAATGAGAGTCTTTTTGGATACAAATGTGGTGGTGGATTTTTTGACCATGAGGGAGCCGTTCTTTAAATCTTCCGCTTTGATTATGGAACTGGCACATTGCCCGTAGCGACGGCAGCGTTACGGTGCGATGATGTCTTCTGGTTGGCCTTCCATTTGGGGGCTGGCCGGGTGGGGAGCCTGCCGTTCTTCTGACGGGGTTACCTCCACCAGCTTGACTGACTCCTTTTCGCCTGAAAAGATGATGTCGTAGCCGCTGTAGCCCATGGCGACAATCATTCCGGAAATCACTTCCTGTGCCCGCTTCTCCACCTCCTGCATAAAGCCGTATTCCACCAGCAATCGTTCTGCGTCGGCCTTCCGCTGCTGCACCTCGTCCATCACCTCGGAGTTTTCTATCCTGCAGAAGCTTGAGGACTTCTCGTCGAATTTTTCCAGCTTGATGATTTCGTGACCGGTGATGGCTGCCTGGGGCAGCTGCACCCGGATGGTGTCGTTGTGGTGGTCAACCTCAAATCGGCAGTCCTCAAGGTGCTGGATGCCGCCCTCAATTTTTCCCACATACTTGTAGATGCCGTGGCTCTTGAACAGGCCGCCCGCCCTGCTTTTTTTCAGCATCACCACGTCGGTGTAGATGGTGGAAAGGACTCCCAAGCGAGAGCAACCAATCATTTGACGGAAGACTACAGCATCGAGTTGTCGTCGTTCTTCTCTGCCGGCCACAAATCGGCCCACGGCGGTACCTGCCTTGCTGAGGGAGCGTTTCAGGATGAGGTAGGCGGACAGCAGGCAGATGAGGGGAACAAGTGCAGAGATAATGGTGGCCACGGCTCCCCAGATACCAGTGGGACGGCGGGGCATGAGCATCAGGACAAGGGGAACCAGCACTGCCGGCAGCAGTACAAGGAGAACCTTTCCTCTGGTTCCTCGAAAAAAACTGGTAATTCTTCCCATGGTTGCCTCCTTTACCGACACGTCTCGGCATTCTGGCTGTGGCCGGCCGCTATTTCAACAGCCGATTCAAAAGCTGGTCCTTCTGCCGCCAGTTCTTGCTGACCTTTACCTGCAGGTCCAGGTCAACTCGGTAGGGGAAAATCTTTCGCAGTGCCTTGATGGATTCCACCCGGATGGTCTTAATCATGGAGGCTCCCTTGCCGATGACCATACCTTTTTGGCTTTCCCGCTCCACGCAGAGGAAGGCTCGAACCCACAGCTCCTTGCCGTTCTTCCGCCATTCCATATCTGCAATTTCCACATAAATGGCGTGGGGGAGCTCGTCGTGGAGACGGTTGATGGCCTGCTCCCGAACAATTTCTGCAATGCGGAAGTCAACCTCCTGGTCGGTGTAGTATTCTTCTGGGTAGAGCTGGTCTGCCTCTGGAGCCAGGTCGTACAGGGCTTTGAGCACCTGGTTGATATTGGTGTCTTGCTCGGCAGAAATATCCACCACACGGCTTGACTCCAGCTTGGGAAAGGTGGTGGCTAAAAAGGTGCGAATTAGGGCAACCTTGGAGTCTGCTGAGTCAATTTTATTGATAGCAATTACGGTTTTATTCAGGTAGGGGGCCACCAAGGCTGCAGTAAGCTCTTCTTCTTTGCCGGGAGAACGGGTGGAGTCGATAATGTAAAGAATGACATCTGCACTGTCCAGCTGCTCGGCGGCAATACCCTTGAGCTTAAGGTTCAGCTTTTTCTCTGAGTCGTGGTAGCCTGGTGTGTCCACAAACACCAGCTGTCCTAAGGAGGTGTTGACGATGCCACGGACAGCGTTTCGGGTGGTTTGGGGAACGGGAGACACGATGGAAACCTTCTCTCCACTGGCAGTATTCAAAAAGGTGGACTTTCCCGCCGAGGGCCGCCCCACAATAGCCACCACTGCTGTTTTTGGCCCAATAGGCTGAATTTCGTCTTGTTCGGGGGTAGAAATAAAGTCACTCACGGGATGCAGTATAGCATGGTAGGACTAAAAGTGAAAGTGGCAACAGGGAAATCCTAATCAGCCTCGCACTTCGCTATGCTCACAGTTCAGCTGCTCAGGGGACCTCCCTGTTGCCCCAACACTTTCGTTCATGGGCTATACTGTTGGGTAGATGGGGCTGGTTCTTGCTCTGTTACGTAAAACTTCAGGATGTGTTATATTCAATGTTATGAAAGAGAAGTTTTTTGCCCTTAGGGCTTTTCCCGTAGTTTTTTTGTTTGTTTGCTTATTCACTTTGTTGCCGGTGGTAGCCCAGGTGCCTGCAGAGGGTTCTGTGTCTTATCCTGAATCCTACTACAGCTTTAGGGAGGCCATGCTGAATAGCCGTGGGAAGACTGCCCATGAGTTTGAATCTCAATATGACGCGGTAGTTGCTGAAATTCAAGCTACCAAATCTGGCTGGGAAAGGGAGCTGCTGATTGCTGGCTGTGATTATATTTTAGGAAGAGCTTATCGTTATTTAGGTGATACCAAGAAGGCTACTAATTATTTTGACAAGGCCATAGATATTTGCAAGGAGATATTGAAAAAGCATGAGGTGGCAGAGGCCTACGTGGTTTATGCCGATGCCATTTCTCAAAACTGCTCCATCAAGCCCAAGACCTATGCCATGACCCAAGGCTCAAAGATTAAATCCCTGGCAAGGAAAGCGTTGGAGCTAGATCCTACCTCTGGAGCTGCCAAGTATTTGGAGAATTCCCAGAATATCTTTCCTCCCGCCCCTTTCAATAATCTGAAGGAGGGCATGAAGAACCTTGATCTCTTGCTGGACACAAAGCAATTCCGCATGGATAAGTATGATGTGTACAGCGCCCTATCTGCCAGAGCCTATGGATATTTGCAACAGGGAAAAAAGGAAGAAGCCTTGTATTGGTATCAAAAGGCCTTGGAACTGTATCCAGATAATGTGGCGGTGCTGGAAATTATTCCCACCATCAAATAATTTTGGCTTATTGGGACAGAAGTCTTTTTTTATGGTAGAATAGCTTCATGATGAGTCACGAGAATTTGCCTCAGGTCTATGTGCCTGAAACAGGGATTGAGTATCCAGAAAAACCTGACCAGCCGATTTTGTTTCCTAAAAAGCTGCGGGAAGTGATGCTGGACGAACAGTATCCCTATCTGGACAAATCCTTTCTAGCACGGTTGCGTCATCTGGGCATTTATCTTGGAATCTTCCTGCTGGTGTTTCCCGTGCAGAAAATTCGCTACGGCCTGAAGATTGAGGGGCGGGAAAATCTTAGAAAAAACAAGAAGCTTTTTGCCAACGGAGCCCTTACAGTGTGCAACCACGTGTATCGCTGGGATTTCTTGGCTTGTTTGCAGGCGGTACGGTGGAGACGGATGTGGTTTCCTGCCCGACCCGACAATCTGGAGGGAAGTGATGCCGGCTTGATTCGTGGAGCTGGTGGTATTCCCATTCCCACGGGCTTGGCTGCCAGCCGTAAATTCAACCAGGCATTTGATGAGCTTCATGCAAGGAAAAAGTGGATTCATCTGTTTCCAGAGTCCTGTCGTTGGGATTTTTACCAGCCTATTCGCCCCTTTAAAAAAGGTGCCTTTGCCATGGCTGTTCGCTATCAGATACCAGTGCTTCCCTTGGTTATAAGCTATCGAGAAGCCTCTGGAATTCGTAAGCTATTGGGAGTAAAACATCCTCTTATTACCATCCATATTGGAACACCCCTGGTTCCAGATGCCAGTCTTTCCCGCAAGGAAGCCATCTGCTGGCTCCGTGATGAAGCTCATAAGCAGATGTGTTCCATGGCTGGAATTAAAACCAATGGCTGGCCATCAGCAGCGGATTGATTCTTTCAACTAATCTTCCAAGGGCTCCATACCGTCTAAAATCCACTGGGCAAGGTCTTCCCATTTCCACAAGGGATGGTTTGCTTCAATCACCTTTGTTTTGTGAGTTTGAATCTGAATGAAGTTCATTCCGGTGGCCCTTGCTCCGTTACCGTCAGTGTCATCTCTGTCGCCAACCACAAGACAATGCTTTGGATCAACCTTTAGATTCCTTGCAATTTCTAAAAATGGCCGGGGAGCAGGCTTTTGACTTCCAAAATCTTCTGCAGAATAAATGCCGCTGATGGTGGCAAGGGTATCATCAGAAAAACCTAAGGCACGAATTCTCTGGTGCACTCGAGGATAGTCGGAAAACACCACAATCTTTATGTTCTTTTCATGGAGCTTGGAAAAAACCTGGGCCAGCCGGGGACGCTGGGAATAGTATCGTTTCAGCAAAAAGCACATGGTTCCCATGTAACGGCCGGAATACCAGTTCAGGGCATCCTCTGGCTTTATGCCGGTTTGTTGGTGCATCTGCTTTCCATATTCAGCCTTGTAGGCTTGGGAGGAACCAAAATCACTGCCCTTGAATCCACGACGAACCTTTCTATCTGCCTTGATAAGAAATAGGTCTGAAGGAAGAGAGCATATCAGACGGAATGGAAACCCCCTAAAATCATAGAGGGTTCCATCCAAGTCAAAAATAACTGCCTTGACGTCCGAAAACATTATTTTTTAATAAGCTCCTTGAACATGGCATGACGCTTTTCATCCTGCATAAGCAGGTTCATCTTGAACTGGCCGTCACGAGCGCCTTGTTCAATGCTTCGTGCCTTGAATGTTTCAAAGGATTCTGGCTGCAGGATAAAGATGGAAGGATCCTTTACCCGGAAGGAGTCTCGCTTTGCCTCATACTCACAGTTTATGGCTTTGAGCTTTTTATCCACTACCGCAGCAAAAGCCTCTGCCTTGGTTTGGTCAATGGACTGGTCGGTAAATTCAAAGTACCAGCGATAGTTGGAATTCTCCACATCGGCAAAGCCCACAAAGAAGCGGGTCATAATGCCTGTTTCTTTTTCAGCCTCATGAACAGCCTCAATAAATTGCCGCTCGTGGAGCTTTTCTCCAGTAAGGGAGATGATTCCATTTACCTTCTGGATAAACTGAATGGTAGGAATTGTGCCGTAATGGCCGGTAACCTCTACCAAGTCGTTCATGTTGTAGCGATAGAGCCCTGCAAAGGTGGTAACGTAAATGCAGTAGCGCTTTCCAACCTCCAGTTCATGCAGCTGCAGGAATTGTGGATTTGGATTGTCCAAATCCTCGGCTCGGGTAAACTCAAAGTAGTGCATGTGGGGGAATAGTACCGTGTCGTCGGCTCCATTCATAACGAGACCTGCACGACATTCCGAGGCAAAATAACCGAATTCCTGATGATTCATTTCTTTGGGAAAGGAATCCTTGAATTTTTCCAAGTATACCTTTGTATTACCACAACGCCAGGTAGTCAAAACTTGAATATTAGGCCAGTAATGCTTGGGCAATACCGTGCCGTATTTTTCTTTCAAGGCACGCAGCTCGGCCGCACGTGCAGGATTGGGCTTAAAATCATCAGCAATAATCTTTCTGATTTCTGGTTCGATTGTCAGGCTTTCGCTGAGGGTTCCGTTTTCGATGTCCTTTACGTATTCATCAAAGAATTCATTTACATTGTTCTGCATTTCTACGATGGTGGAAGGATTGGCTGTTACCAGCAGGTGCACGTCTTTTTCAATACCAGTTCGCATGATGGTGTAATAACGGGCCTTGTAGTCACTGATAGCGTAGACTTCGTTATTTTCTGCGTACAATCCCTTGATGAACTCAGGACAGTCACGGCGGGTTACTCCAGATACAGAGCCGTATACCGTTCCATCGGGAGCGGAGCCTTCAATGGCCTTTCCTACAATAGAAGTGCAGACATTTTCAAATACCTTGGGACGATGCATTTGGAAGGAATGAAGCCACAGCTTGGTCATCTTGCTGTACACATTGTCGTAGTACTCATTGGTGATGGGAATCCACTTTGGCTCCTTGGTGGTACCACTGGTGGTAGCGTACATCATGGGTTTTCCAGGGAACAGAAGGTTTTCTTCTCCATTCTTATGCCGCTCGATAAAAGGCCTCAAATCCTCGTAATCTGTGGCAGGAACATTTGCTTGCCATCGCTTGAACAATTCCTGTGCATTGGGAGCAGAAAGAATTTCTGCAAAATTATGAGCCTTTCCCCATTCGCTATCCTTGGCGTATTCAAGGATACGGCGTAAGGTCATTTCCTGCTCTCGCGTTACATTCTTGGAAGCCTTGTCGAGCTTACGTTTTTGAATGTTGCCAACTAATCCTAAAGCAAGTTTAATCTTTAAAGAGCCTTTTAGTTTTGCCATGTTTCCTCCAAAATTATGGATATATCGACTCCCAACTTTAAATGACTTTAATTTTAATGACAAGAAGCTTTGCTTTTATATGAAAGAAAAATTATATTTATTATCAGTGGAATAGCTCAAAATAGAGAGATGGTGCTATATGGGCTATCCTTAATGACAGAAAGTTCTTGCCGTTGACATATTTTTGTCAAAGTTTTATAATTCAATAACTTTTTATAGAAAGGAGCACCTTGTTATGGTTAAAGTAGGTATTAACGGCTTCGGTCGTATTGGACGGATGGTTTTCCGTGCTGCTGTAGAAAACTTCGCAAATGATATTGAGATTGTAGGTATCAACGATCTTTTGGATCCCGATTACTTGGCATATATGCTCAAGTATGACTCAGTTCATGGCCAGTTCACTGGTGATGTTAAGGTAGAAGGAAGCACATTGGTTGTAAACGGAAAGAAGATCCGTCTTACTGCTGAAATGGATCCTGCTAACCTGAAGTGGAATGAGGTTGGAGCTGACATCGTTGTTGAGTCTACAGGTCTCTTCTTGGAAGATGAGAAGGCTCGCAAGCACATCACTGCTGGTGCAAAGAAAGTTATCATGTCTGCACCTTCCAAGGATGCAACTCCTATGTTCGTATACGGTGTAAACCACACCACCTATGCAGGTCAGGACATCATTTCTAACGCTTCCTGCACCACCAACTGTTTGGCACCTATCTCCAAGGTTTTGAACGACACCTTCGGAATCAAGCGCGGTTTGATGACAACCATCCACGCTGCTACTGCTACACAGAAGACTGTAGACGGTCCTTCCAAGAAGGACTGGCGCGGTGGACGCGGAATCCTGGAAAACATGATTCCTTCCTCCACAGGTGCTGCTAAGGCTGTAGGAAAGGTTCTTCCTGAGTTGAACGGAAAGCTGACAGGTATGTCAGTTCGCGTTCCTACTTCTGATGTTTCTTTTGTTGACTTGACTGTAGAGTTGAACAAGGAATGCAAGTACGAAGACATTTGTGCTGCAATGAAGAAGGCTGCTGAGGGCGAGTTGAAGGGAATCCTTGGTTACACAGAGGATGCTGTTGTATCCACAGACTTCCGCCACGATCCCCGCACTTCTATCTTTGATGCCAAGGCTGGTATCCAGCTGGACGGAACCTTTGTTAAGGTTTGTTCTTGGTACGACAACGAGTGGGGTTATTCCAACAAAGTATTGGAAATGGCAAAAGTTATCGCAAAATAAGTTAGCTTTCGCTTAACCTTATGGAACCGGTCTTAGCTTTAAGGCCGGTTTTTTTATTTTAAAAATCCTTTTCTGCAGATTATTCTCCCAAAGGAAGTTTTTAAGTGTTATACTACTTCTATGACACGGGAAGAAATTTGTGATGCCTTTGTGGCTGGAAATGTGGTATTGGGAATAGAGCTTGGTTCCACAAGAATCAAGGCTATCGCATTGGCTGCTAGTACAGGAAGTGTGATTGCTACTGGTAGCTTTGACTGGGAAAATCGCTTGGAAAATGGAATCTGGACTTATCGTCTAGAGGAAGTGGAGCATGGCTTGCAGTCCTGCTACAAGGCTTTGGTGGAAAGTATTCAATCTCAGTACCAGTGCAAGGTAAAAAAATTTGCTGCCATTGGAATTAGTGCCATGATGCACGGCTACCTTGCCTTTGACAAGGAGCGCAAGCTCCTTGCCCCCTTCAGAACCTGGCGAAACACCTGTACCCAGGAGGCCGCCAGTATTCTTAGTGCCGAATTCAATTTTAATATACCACAACGATGGAATATTGCCCACCTGTACCAGTTGATGCTGGATAAGGAGAGCCATCTTCAGCAGCTCGATTATCTTACCACCTTGGCAGGCTATGTTCACTGGAGGCTCACGGGAAGCCGTGTTCTAGGAATTGGTGATGCGTCTGGAATGTTCCCCGTGGATGGAACGGCTGGAAATTATGATGCCGCCATGGTGGCCACCTTCAATGGACTTGTGGAAAAATCAGGCTTTTCCTGGAGGCTGGAGGAAATTCTCCCCCAGGTGCTGAAGGCCGGTGAGGCTGCGGGGCAATTAACAGAGGCTGGTGCGAAATGGCTTGATCCCACTGGAACGCTGGAAGCTGGAATCCCCCTGTGTCCGCCAGAAGGTGATGCTGATACTGGAATGGTGGCTACTAATGCGGTGGCCGTGGGAAAGGGAAATGTCAGTGCAGGAACCTCCATCTTTGCAATGATTGTAATGCAGGGTTCCTTGAAAAAGGCATATCCTGAGATTGATGTGATTACTACACCAGAGGGCCGCCCGGTGGCCATGGTTCACTGCAACAACTGTACAGGTGATATTGATGGCTGGGTGGGGCTTTTCCATGAATTGAGTCAGAGCCTGGGACTAGAGCTTCCTCGTTCCAGGCTCTACGATGTGTTCTATCAGCGGGCCTTGGAGGGAGAGGCTCATTGTGGTGGTGTAATGAGCTACAATTTTTTCTCTGGAGAGCATTTAGTAAAGCTTGATTCAGGACGCCCCCTGCTGATGCGGCTTCCTAACAGCAACTTTACTTTGGGAAATCTTGCCCGAAGCCTTTTGTATAGCTCCATGGCCACCCTGAAAATTGGATTGGATGTGCTTGTGCAAGAGGAAGGTGTGGAATTACGGGAATTGGTGGGGCATGGTGGCTTATTCAAAACACCGGAGGCTTCCCAACGGATGATGGCTGCCATGGGCTTTCCTGTTTCTGTGCTGGAAACTGCAGGAGAAGGTGGAGCCTGGGGTATTGCGGTACTGGCAGATTATATGCTGCAGCATAAAAATCATGACAGCCTTGGAGAATTCTTACAGAAAAAATATTTTTCTTCCATGGCCTTGTCCACTGTGGAGCCAAATACTGAGGATGTGGCTGGTTTTGCTGCCTACATGGAAAGCTTTAAGTCTGGCTTGGCTGTAGAGGCTCAAGCAGGAGGGTGGCAGGGAGTATAAGCTTTGTGGCAACCGCTACTGCTGGCTTTTGGCTTGCACCACAAGGCAGACAGTCTGATGGCTCCACTCCACCGGGGATTTTGCCAAATCCAGCAGGAGCTTGGTGATTTCCGCAAGCTCTTGTTGGGAAAGCTGCTGGGCCAAGTGGCTGCCGTAGGCTGAAGCTGAGGGATTGAGCCACCGAAGGAGCTCCCCTTGAGTCAAGCTGCGATGCTCTGTAAGCTGCTGGTTTTGAAATGCCACCTCAAAATCGGCTGAAAGTGCCGTGGCCACCGTCTCCTGGTTCCAGCCGAACAGGGGATTGCTCTTGTCCTCAAAGAAATCCTCCTCTGCCGCCGCCATTTTTTGCAACAATTTCTGGATGGCATCATCGTTCTTGCCTGGATTGAATCTGATGCCAAGGCTTTTTTCCAGCAGGGAGGAAAGCCGCTGGCCTTGGCAGGGAATCCTTTGGTGCAGGATGAGCCTCCAGCCGGGGGCCAGTTGGTTCTGGGCGGCGGCCTGCTGGATACTGCGGCAAAAGTTGGCGATGCTTTCCGTGGTGGTGAGTATATCCCTGAAATAGAGCAGGTCGAAAGGAGCCTCATCCCAGTGGCTGGCGGGAATGATAAAGGCTCCAGAAGCCAATTGATTTTTCTCCCCCTGTTTCAAAGCAAGCTGCTGGGCAGCTTCTTCGCTTGAAAGGATTTCATCTAGAGCCACTAGCTGGGGGCGGCTCAATTCCTCCAGAGTGCGGCTATACTGCTGGAGAATCTCCATTCCGGCGGCACTGGAGCAGACTCCCGCCACCAAGCCTTCCGGACTTTGACGCAGGCATTCCCAAATCAGCAGGCCGTCGTCAATGCTCCAGATAAAGTGGCGGCTGTGGCGGGCGGGGGCTGCCAGCTGGATGATGGTTTTTCGTATGTCCTGCAGAATCTGGGCCTTGTTGCTGGTGACCCTCCTCCGCCATTCGGCCTCCGCCCGTGAAATTGCCTTGTCCTGGATTTTGTTCTCCGGGCTGTAGGTGAGGTTGCAGCCATCCTTTGTGGGACTCACCTTGAAATGCTCCGTCTGCCACCACAGATTTTCCAGATTCTGCTGGGCTCCGTGAGCTCCTGTGGTGTCGGCCCTTCCTGCAAGCAGGGCTTCTTCCTCCAGCAAGGCGGCAATTTGAGCTTCCCGTCGGGCCAGCACTTCCTGCCGGATGGAATTTTCGTAGCCCTGGGTGCTAGGATTGTAGAAGACACGGCCGTTGAGGGCATCGGGCAGGTATTGCTGGGCTACCCAGTGGTCCGTGTAGGCATGGGGATACAGATAGCCTGCTCCGTGGCCAAAGCCCTTGGCGTCACGGTTGCCGTCCTTCAAGTGATTGGGAACCTCGGCATTTTCCCGCTCCACGGCGGCCAGGGCATCGAAGAAGGCCAGGGAGCTGTTGGATTTTGGTGCGGTGGCAAGATACAAGGCGGCATGAGCCAGGTGATAGCGGCCCTCCGGCAGGCCAACCCGGTCAAAGGCGGCGGCACAGCTTTCTACCACAGAAACTGCCAGCGGGTCTGCCAGACCTGTGTCCTCGCAGGCGGAAATCAGCATACGGCGGAAGATAAAGCCGGGGTCTTCCCCCGCAGCCACCATGCGGGCAAGCCAGTACAGGGCCGCATCGGGATCCCGTCCCCGCAGGCTCTTGATGAAAGCGCTAATCACATCGTAGTGGTAGTCGCCATCCCGGTCGTAGAGCACCACTTTTTTCTGGATGCTTTCCTCCGCCGCCTCCTTGCTGATGTAAATCTCTGTGCCTTCAGCGGGAACTGGTGGAGTTGCCTCTGGCTCCCATTTTTCCGGGGTGGTTTCCACCGCCAGCTCCAATGCGTTCAGGAGGCTGCGGGCATCTCCGTTGGCCGTATCCACCAAATGCTCCAGTGCCCCCTCCTCAAACTCCACCTGCCAGCGGCCGTAGCCCCGCTCCCTGTCTTGAAGGGCGGCACGGGCGGCTTGAAAAAGATGCTTGTTTTCCAAGGGCAACAGCTGGAACACACGGCTACGGCTTACCAAAGCCTTGTTCACCTCGAAGAAGGGGTTTTCCGTGGTGGCTCCCACCAGAATGATGGTTCCGTTTTCCACCCAGGGCAGCAGGGCATCCTGCTGGGAACGGTTCCAGCGGTGAACCTCGTCCACAAAGAGGATGGTGCGGCGGCTGTAGAGCTTGTAATGCTCCTCTGCTTGGGCAATGGCCTCCCGGATATTCTGCACGCCGGTGAGGACGGCATTCAGTGTGATGAAATTGCTCTTGGTGTGGTTGGCAATGACCCGTGCCAGGGTGGTCTTGCCCGTACCTGGAGGGCCGTAGAAAATCACGGAGGTGAGCTGGTCTGCGGCAATCGCTCGCCTCAAAAGCCGTCCCTTGCCTACGATATGCTCCTGCCCGATATACTCATCTAAGGTGCGGGGACGCATTCGGGCGGCAAGAGGCTCCTTTGTTGGTTGCCTATGTTCAAACAAGTCCATGGCCGCTAGATTGTTGGTCGGCTATTCCCGGTTCCAGGTGTCCCGGCGGCTGTAGTAGTAGCCCCACAGTCCGTTGACCTTCGAGTAGTCGGAGCCGCTTGAGATGGTGCTGGCGTAGAGGGCCGCATCGGTGCCGCTGGTTCCAGTGGCAAGGACGGCGAACGCCTCGTAACTCTTGATGGTGGCTTCCCAGTTGCCGGGTGGGTCAAGTTTTGCCCCAGTGAGCTTGCCATCGTCTTTACTGACGGGAAGCTTTTTCAGCCCCTTGCTGGTTCCGGCATAAATTGCACTGTCTGCCTTGGAATAGGTGAGGGAGTAAACGGTGGCATCAACATCGACGGAACCGAGGTCAGTGCCATTATTGACAGAAACAGTACTACCGGAAGCACTGTAAGTATAACTGTTGTTTTTTACAATGACTGTTGACTTGATATTGTTTTCTTCCTGACTGGGAGATGAGCCGTTCTGCAATTTATAGAATTTCCCAGCGGTAGTCTTGAGATAGGCTTGAGGGGAATTTGTATCCCCATCCCAGAAAATTGTCTCAATGGTACCAGTTGAAGAGGTGTTTATTGTATTCCATGCTGAGCCGTTGGTAGAGGTATACAGGACTCTATCCGCATTCAGGGCGTAGATGTTGGTTGAATTCGTGGCCAGCTTGATGATGGTACCTCCCGGCCCAGTAGTTTTGCTCCAGCCACGGACTGCTGATTCATCCTTGGTGTACAGGTTGCCGTCGCTGGCATAGAGCTTGCCGTTGAATTTTACTATGGAATTGACGCTTCCGATAATGACTGCATCCTCCAGCCTTGTCTCCTGCTCAATCTGCTCGAATATGGTGAGACCATTCTTGCAGCCAAGGCAGAGCATGGTGGAAGTCACCAGCAACAGAATCACAAGCTTAATCTGCATCCCAATTCCTCCTGTCTGGACATGGACAGGGCGAGACTCCCCATCCGTAATATCTAAGGGATTGTACCACAAGGTCGGCTATTCCCGGTTCCAGGTGTCCCGGCGGCTGTAGTAGTAGCCCCACAGTCCGTTGACCTTCGAGTAGTCGGAGCCACTTGAGATGGTGCTGGTGTAGAGGGCCGCATCGGTGCCGCTGGTTCCAGTGGCAAGGACGGCAAATGCCTCATACTCCTTGATGGTTGCTCCCCAGTTGCCGGGCGGATCCTTTGCCTCACCGGTGAGCTTGCCATCGTCTTTACTGACGGGAAGCTTTTTCAGCCCCTTGCTGGTTCCGGCGTAGAGGGCGCTGTCCACAGCGGAGTAGGTGAGGCTGTAGACTTCTCCCAAGCCGGAGACGGAGCCAAGGCTGGACGAACTGGAAGCCGATGTACCGGTGATGGTTCCTCCGCTTGCAGTGTAGGTATCGGTGCCTCCCTTTGTCTTTACCATGACGGCTGAGGTGATGGAGCCTTCTGGAGTTGGACTTGTTACGCCGGAAATCTTGTAGAATTTACTATCTCTAGCTTTTAGGTAAGCTGTTTCCCATCCATCGCAAAAGATGGTTTCGACGGTGCCGACAGTCGATGTGGGAACGAGCTGCCAGGTGCCGCTGTCCTTCCCCAGAAAATACAACTCCCTATCCTTGTTCAGTGCGTACAGACCACTTGTGTCGGCGGCCAGCTTGATGATGGTGCCTGCAGGACTACCGATTTTGCTCCATTCACGGACATCGTTCTCGTTCTTTGTGTACAGGTTACCGTCGCTGGCATAGAGCTTGCCGTTGAATTTTACTATGGAATTGACGCTTCCGATAATGACTGCATCCTCCAGCCTTGTCTCCTGCTCAATCTGCTCGAATATGGTGAGGCCGTTCTTACAGGAGGCTAACAAAAGTATCATAAATAAGATAGAAATACTGTGCTTGATTTTCATCTTCGTTTTCCTGGCTTAGAAGTGGTATCTGGCAGTGATTCCTGCATCCATAATCACTCCAAAATAAGAGGAATCCTTTGTCCACTGGGGCATCAGGCTCCAGCCAACATTTATACCAAAGGACCAGTCAGGGGAATAGCGGAAGAAGGCTCCCAGCTCTGGCTTGATGATAAGGCCAAAGTAGCTTTCTCCAATGTAGTTCTGGAAGGCTCCACCGATTCCCAATGTGATGGGAAACTCAAACTTGTGGGCGGTAAACTGGTACATCACCTTTGCCATCAGGGGAATGCAGGTAAAGACATTCTCGCCTATAGTAGTCATGTAGGCAAAGCTGGCATCTCCTCCCACTGCAAAGCTGCTGTTGAGGAAACGCATGTAACCCAATGTGCCAGAACCACCAACCTTCAGCTGGGTTGTTGGAGGATTCAGGGGAATGTTCACCATAAGACCAATCTTGATGAACTGGTCTCCCTTTTGGTTCATCTTGTAGATAAATTCCTCATCCTCAACATATGAATCATCAGAAGAAATGGACTCATTTTCTTGGGGATTTTCTTCTGGCACTTCTTCCTCTTGCACAGGCGGTGGTTCATCCGCTCTATCCTGCTGCTGGATTTCTTCCTGTGAAATTATACTGTTTTCTGTGTCTGTGGTGTTCGTTTCTGCTTCTTGAGCAAAGACAATTCCTACGCTTGCCAGCAATAGGAAAAACAGGATGGAAAGACGCTTCATAAAACCTCGCCTAGAAAAAAAAATGATAATCCGATATAGTTCAACTATACTGCATTTTGGTGTTTAGGGGAAGTATTCCCAAAATACTCTGGATTATGTTCAAAAAACAACGAAAAATAACCTTTGTTACACAGCTTTTGGAGGATAGATGAATGTCTGCTGAAATTATTGATGGATTTTCTATTGCACAACAGGTTCGCAAGCAGGCTGCAGATGAGGCTGCTGAATTGAGCCGAAAGGGAACGATTCCTTGCTTGGCCGTAGTATTGGTGGGAGAAAATCCTGCCAGTGTGTCCTACATCACTGCCAAGGAAAGGGCCTTGGAGGAAGCAGGCATGAAAGGCAAGGACATTCGACTGCCACAGGACACCAGTGAAGCTGACTTGCTGCAGCTGATTCATGAGTTGAATGAGGATAAGTCTGTTCACGGAATTTTAGTGCAGCTTCCCTTGCCCAAGCATATTGATGAGGACAAGGTGATTATGGCCATCAAGCCAGAAAAGGATGTGGACGGTTTTCATCCTGTAAACGTGGGAAATATGATGATTGGTCGTAAATCCTATCTGCCCTGTACACCTCACGGGGTTCTGGTTTTGCTAAAAACTATGGGAATTGCCACTGCCGGAAAACATGCTGTGATTGTAGGACGTTCAAATATTGTAGGAAAGCCCCTTGCTGTGCTGTTGACCCGTAAGGAATACAATGCCACCGTAACCATTTGCCATACTGGTACAAAGGACTTGGCTTCATTTACCCGTCAGGCAGATATTTTGATTGCCGCCGCTGGTTCTCCTGCCATGATTAGTGCCGATATGGTGAAGCCTGGGGCAGTGGTGATTGACGTTGGGGTGAACCGCATCCCTGATTCCACCAAAAAAAGCGGATTCCGTCTGTGCGGTGATGTGGACTTTGAGGCGGTGAAGGAGGTGGCTTCGTATATTACGCCTGTTCCTCGTGGTGTGGGTCCCATGACCATCGCCATGCTGATGATAAACACGGTGGAAGTAGCAAAAGTAGCAATGGAAGAAAATAACTGATGGTTGACATTCAAAGTCAGCGGGACACTCGTGACGTGCCATTGCAAAAGGTAGGAATAAAGGGCTTGGAGTATCCCATTCAGGTGCTGGACAAGGTCAATAAAACCCAGAGAACCAGTGGGGTGGTGGATTTGTTTGTGAATCTGCCCCAGCATTTCAAGGGAACCCACATGAGTCGCTTTATCGAGATTTTCCACAAATACCATAGCGACCTTTCCATGAAGCAGTTTTTGGCTTTGCTTCAGGAGATTCGGGAAAGGCTGGAGGCGGAGCGGGCCTTTGGAACCATCAGCTTTCCCTTCTTCATGGAAAAAATGGCTCCCGTTTCTGGTCAGCCAGGAATGATGGCCTACCGTTGTACCTACGAAGGAACCGTTTCTGCCCAGGGAGAAAATCACTTTTTGGTGTCGGTGGAGGTGCCTGTTACCACCTTGTGTCCCTGTTCCAAGGCTATCAGCCAGTATGGAGCCCACAACCAGCGAGGAAAGGTGGTGGTAAAGCTGGAAAGCAAGGGCTTTTTCTGGATTGAGGATGTGATTGCGGTGGTGGAAGAGGCTGCTTCTTCTGGCTTGTATTCCGTGCTGAAGCGTGCTGACGAGAAATTCGTTACGGAGCGAGCCTACGAAAATCCCCGCTTTGTGGAGGACGTGGTACGGGAGGTGTATCTTGGACTCCAAAGCTTTTGTGGGGGTGATGGCGCTTTGGGCGAGGGGGGAGCTTGTTGCTTCCGCTGGTTCAGTGTGGAGGCAGAAAACTTTGAGAGCATCCACAATCACAATGCCTATGCCTATGCGGAGTTTCAGGAGTGAGCTGGCTTCATGAAAAGGCTGGTGACAAAGCTTGAAAAAATTGCTGATATTTTCTAAAAAAGGACGTTTTCTCTCTTGACTTATAAAGTTAATAGGTCGAAAATATCACGAGTATAAATTTGTTTGTGGAATGAAAGGTAGTATCAATATGTTTGTAAAAAAAATTGTTCGGGCTGTGCTGGCAGCAGTGATGGTAGTAGCATTCTGTGGCTGCGACCTGTGGATGAACGACTGGAAGGGTTATTTGGAATACTGGTCCGAAGCAGTGACGATGGGCCTGTAGAGGTGAGCGGTGCCACCTTCCAGACAAATGATGCTGGCGTGCAAACCCTGCCCCTAGATGCTACAGCAAAGATTTCTGGTTACGTTATCAATCCCCAAGGCCATGCTTTAGTTGAAAACTCCATAGAAATTAATGAGCCAACCCTTGCAAATAGCGCTACCAAAACTGTTGCTGATCCTACCCTTATATCTGTTTTATTGGAAAATGTTGCTTCCCAAGGAATTACAGAGCATACAACCTTTACCGTAACCTTTGCTCCTGTGCGAGCTGATAATGGTATTGCTTCTACTGAAACCATGTCTGTTACCTTACAATATAACACACCACCAGCAGCTCCGCTGAGAATGAATAGCGATGGTAATGGTGGCTTTGAGGTAGTGCAGACAGGTGGACTGTGGAAGGCGGATAGCAACGGAAATCTCTACTGGAAGTGGCCCTATACCACCACCAGTAATACTGAGCCGAATGCAGTAAAATGGTTTTCTATAGATGGCGTTCTCTATGAACTTAGTGAATGTGAAGTTCCCAATAACAGCGGTATATATTCTAAAAATACTGGTAACAAAAGTGTAAAGCTTGCTGCGGTGGATAGCGAGGGTATTTCTGGCTCTAGCATTACCAGCGGAGTAACCGTTCCTGCTGGTGAGGTAATTGTTTATCAAATCACCTTTAATGACGATGGTGGCTCAGGTTCAAATACCCCTATTACTGTTGTGTATGGACAAGAGCTTCCCCCTGTAACATCACCTTCAAAAATAGGCTACACCTTTGGAGGTTATTTTACTGCACAAGATGGTGGCGGTACACAGTATTATGATGGAAATGGTGCAGGTGTAAAACCATGGGCAGAATTCAGTGATGCTACATTGTATGCATATTGGACAGCTAACAGCTATACTATTAATTTTGATAGGGATGGTGGTAGTGGTGGAAGTAATTCTATTTCCGTGACTTACGGTGGAACTCCTTCCTCAATAACACCACCTTCAAGAACAGGCCACACCTTTGGAGGATATTTTACTGCACAAAATGGTGGTGGTACACGGTATTATGATGGAAATGGTGCAGGTGTAAAACCATGGGCAGAATTCAGTAATGCTACATTGTATGCATATTGGACAGCTAACAGCTATACTATTAATTTTGATAGGGATGGTGGTAGTGGTGGAAGTAATTCTATTTCCGTGACTTACGGTGGAATTCCTTCCTCAATAACACCACCTTCAAAAGCAGGCTGCACCTTTGAAGGATATTATACTGAAAAAAATGGTGGTGGTGACAAGTACTTTAATGCAGATGGAAGTTATGCAAAAGGTACATGGAAAGAAACACAGGTCGTTACCCTCTATGCTCAATGGAAGATTATGAAAATCACGTTGGATGCATCAAAAATAAACTCTGCCAATGACCTACGTAATGAACTGGCCAAGTATAGTGGTTGTGAAATTACTGTGGATCTTAGTGGAAAAAATTTATCTGTAAACGACAATGACTTCACCCAGTACAAAGAGTTTTTCACGGTGAAGGATGGTACCAAGGTGACAATAACAGGAGGAGCCATTAAGATGGAGGGGAACTTCTCCTCTAGTGAAGATTTCTCTCTGTTTTCCGTAAATGGTAAAGATTCTAGCCTGACCCTATCGGGTTGTACCCTCCTCGGTGTGGATTTTGGGAATGCGGGTATGACTGCTGTGAAGGTAAGTAGTGGTAGCGTAAATCTTATAAATACCATCATATCCGATATCGACAGTAATGGCTCTGGTGCAGGAGTGTCCGTGTACAGCAATGGCAGTGTAACCATGAAAGGTGGAGCTATCAGGAACAACATCGCACGCTATGGGGCTGCGGTCTACTTTTCTGGGGACGGAACATTTACCATGGAAGACGGGGATATAAGCAATAATACAGGTATAAATGGCTCCGTTATTTCATGTGGTGTTGACATCAGTGGACGTTTCGTGTGGAACGGGGGGACTATTTCTGGGAACAAAAACGGTACTGCTGATGGAGGTGGGGTGTTCGCTTCTACAACATATAAAAAAATAGAATACGACGGAACCAAGAATAAGAATGATGCCTCGTAGAGCTTGTTTTTGGATGTAGATGTGGGTGAAGTTAATAAATTGTAAATCTCTCCAATGTTGAGAAACAAGAACTGTCCCTGCTTTATGCATATCTGCAAATAATATAAAGTAAAGTTCAGTGCTTCAATCCCACCTCGGAAATATGGTTCTTGGGTGGGATTTTTTGTTCCAAGCCTTTTTTTGTGGGTATTGTGGATTTAGTTTTCTTGAACTAGCTGAAGAATGGTTTCTAGGGGGAGACTTGTACCTTGGGCTACTTGTTCTGGGGAAAGGCTCATGGAAAGAAGAGTTTTTGCTGTTTCCAAAGCTTTTTGGTAGGCTCCTTGTTTCATCCCTTGTTCAATTCCTTGCTGGAGTCCTTGTTCAATTCCTTGCTGGAGTCCTTGCTGGAGTCCTTGTTGGAGTCCTTGCTGGAGTCCTTGCTGGAGTCCTTGTTGGAGGCCATCTTGAAGTCCAGCTTGGAGTCCGGCTTCATGGCCTCTCTCGAAACCATTTTCATATGCATCGTATTCTATATCAGCCATTTTTAGTGCCAGTGTCATAAACGACCTCCTTTCAATGGAATTGTTTTTCAGTGTGGTGATTTTGTTGAAAATTTCTTGTGTTAAAGTGGATTCAGCAACACCATCCTGTAAATAATGATAAAATGCTTGTAATTTCTGGTCAAGGGCTGAAAGCTTTGTGGCTTTGGTGTTCAAAAAGATGCGGAGAGAACCGTCTTTTAGTTTGAGCCCTTTATCCTCGTTACAGATGTACTCAAAGGTATAACGAGGATAATTTCTGTCAAAAGGGTCAAAAGTACAGATGAAAATGAGGATGTTTTCTGGTAAATCCCGATATTTTGTTCCTGTTGAAGTGGTAGACACATCTGCTACACTTTGGTAATAACGGCTTCGTTTGGGTAACTCCTTCTTGTGACCAGTTTGAACTTCTACATTAATAATGCGATTTTCATCCCTTAAAAATACGTCCATAATGATTCGCATGGAATCAGGATCGGTTTTGTGCTCGTCTTGGGCTGAAAGATAACGTATCTTTCCAATTCTCACCCCAAGAATTAGTTCTACTACCTGACGACAAATGTGTTCATCGTGCATCACCCGGGAAAAGATAAAGTTATCAGTAAAGGTTAAGCTTTCCCACTTTTTCTGCAATTCTGCTTCTGTTAACATATTCACCTCAAAAAAAATTATTCCTTTACTATACTTATAGGGTTGAACTAGCAAAAATTTGTCACTTTCCCAGAAAAAACTTCATCTTTTTGATTTTTTATCCAGCCCCATCTACCTAGCTCCTGACTTTGACATTTTGAATAAAAAAAGCTATCCTTACAGACATAGGTTATGAGTTGTCTTTTAGATTTTCCCCAGTTTTCAGCCATAGATATCAATATGTTTCAGGAAGTAACGGAGTTTTGCCGCAATCTTGATGCTGGGGTAAGTGAATTTTCTTTTTCAAACATTTATCTTGACTCAAAGAAATACCAATACACCATTGCCCGGCTTTCCGATGAATCTCTGGTTTTAGCTGGTGTAAATCCCACCCGTGAATTTGAAGGCCTTGATTTGACGGGAAAGTTTTTTTCTGTCATGGGAAAAGCTCCTTCGCTGGAGCTGGTGGAGGAGCTTTTTTCCCAAGGATATTATTGGAAGAACATGACTGCTGCTATTTATGAGGAATTGGGCCAGCAGCTGGAGCAGCGGGGCTATCGGGTGCTAGAAGATCGGGATAATTTTGACTATCTGTATCGCCGTACCGATTTGGCAAGTCTTCAGGGAAAAACCTTCCACAAAAAAAAGAATCTGGTAAATGTCTTTACTGCCGCCTATGAGTCTCAGATAAAGCCCCTGGATGTGTACACTCTGCCAGAAGCTCGGCTTGTACTGGAAAGCTGGCGAAAAACTCGGCCAGAGGATGATCCAGGAGATTTTGAGCAATGTGCTTGGGCCTTGGATAATTTCCAAAAATTCAATTTTTCTGGGGTGCTTGTTTTTGCTGATGGAATACCTGTGGGATTTTCTGTGGGGGAATTCATGCAGCAGGGAAGGATGTTTGTGGTGCTGTTTGAAAAGGGCATCAATAGCTACAAGGGAGTGTATCAGTTTGTAAATCGCTCTCAGGCCTTAAATCTGCCTGCTACCGTGGAGCTTATCAATCGGGAGCAGGACATGGGAAATGCTGGCTTGCGTCAGGCAAAGATGACCTACCGACCAGTAGATTTTACAAAGAAGTTTTTGGTGATTCCTGCCAGTCGGTAACAGGACTGGTTCCATTCAATTTGAGGGAGGCCAGAGAAATCTGGAAATAATCCTATGGATTTTGTTAGTACACGTAATCAAAACAACAGGGTAAGCTATAGTCAGGCAATTACCCACTGTCTTTGCCCCGACGGAGGCTTGTTCGTTCCTTCCTCCAGCGAGGATATGCGACCTTGGATTTATTATCTGAAGGAAACTACCAGCTTTGCTTCCATTGCAGGTAGCCTTACCTCGGCCTTGCTGAGAAAGGAATTCAGTCCGCTGGTAAGCGAGGCTATTGCCACCAAGGCCTTTCCCTTTTCTCCAGAATTCACCCAGCTTGATGACAACCTGTACAAGCTGAGTCTCTTTACTGGACCCACTGGCTCCCACAAGGACTTTGGTGTTTCCTATTTGGTAAATTGCCTGGAATATACCCTGCTGCTGCAGGATAGGTCAGCCACAGTCTTTGCCATTTCTGACGGAGAGATTGCCTCAAGCCTTGCCAACGCCATGAGGGGAAAAAGGCAGCTGAAGGCATTGATTCTCTATTCCAAGGGAAGTATGCGGGGCTTTGATGATTCCGACTGCATCTGGAACGGTGGAAATATCTATCCAGTGGAGGTTGACGGCAGCCTCTCTGATTGCAGCCTTTTGGCTCGCCAGCTTTTTAGTCGAGAGGATTTGGTGCAGAAATACAATCTCACCTTGGCAAATACCGTGAATATTGGCCGCTTGTTGCCACAAACCTTTTTCTATCTGTATGCATTTTCTCGGTTGCGGAGCCAGGTGTGTGGGGACATTTTTTATGCCGTTGCACCGGGAAATTACGGCAACATTGTGGCTGGCTTGTATGGCTGGAAATGTTCCCTGCCAGTAAATGCCTTTATCACGGAATGTAGCCAAGACCTGAAGCTAGATGCATCGGGAAAAGCCAGGTTGAACGTGGAGGCCACTCCCTTTGTCCAGCGGCCCTGGGTGGATCCTGGCAGTCCCTCCAATTTGGAGCGGCTGGAGGAGGTGTTCCAAGCCCAGCCCATGATGCTGCGGGGATTGATTTTTCCCCAGCCGGTTTCCGAGGCTGAACGCGAGGCTGCGTGCAAGGAGCTGTTCTTAAAATACGGTATCTTTGCAAATGGAGAAACCGCCGGCTCCTATGCCGCCGCCCAAAAATATACGGAAAACTTTATTGACAAGGACAGTTCTGTTGTGCTTGTTTCCAGAGATCATCCCGCCCTGACGGGAGAAAATCTGGGAAGCTTTGTGGGCTCCTTTTATGGTCGAGATTGGATAGCACGAATTTGTGGAAAGGCTCCTGTCTTGCCAGAGTTTTTGCAGCGGCTTTTGGAGCCAATTCAGCCAGAAAAGAAGATTGCCTGCACCCTGAAAGAGCTTGAAGGAATTTTACAAGAAATTGCAGGCTAAAACAAAAGGGACAGTTCCTGATTACTTGGTCAAGAGCTGTCCCTTTATGTATATAAACAGGGTTGTCCAACAAAAGCAGAACAGGAGGTAGATTCGTAGACACCCTAGAAAAGTGAAAGGGGTTTCCCATAGATATGTCTTGGAAAAACCCCTTTCAAAAGGCGCCAATCAGAATCGAACTGATGAATAACGGTTTTGCAGACCGCTCCCTTACCACTTGGGCATGGCGCCGTAGTGCTGATATACTATCATAAAACTCAGTTCTTGTCTATAGTGTAACCATGAGAATTTAAGTGTAATCTGTTAATTCCAAGAAACAAATAGGACACCCTGAGTCCAAAACCTGTGTTAGAATGAAAAAAGCAAAACAACATTTTAACAGAGGTGAAGATGAGAACAGGGTGTCCCATGCACATTGTAACAGTATTGCCGCACCAGAAGC
>JAZNAS010000044.1:0-7936 GCA_045586625.1 Treponema sp. | reverse complement strand
TTGGTGGCTTGCATTATCAAGGTTCCCAGCGATTACATATTGTTCGTTCCAATTCTGGTCCTTGTGCCGATGGCAACCTCATTTATCCTGTGGAAATTTGATTTTCTTTGATTGGATGTCTCGGAGGATAGTGGGGAGTGCAAGTTTTGTGCTTCATTTTTCAGATATTCGGGACTTGTCCAAGGGCCGTAGTAAATCCCCTGCCAGGGAATGAAACGAGGGTGGAGCCCTTCAAGAATTACTCATCCAACAAATAAAGAGGGGCAGTCCCTAAAGACAGCCCCACCACATCTTATTGAACCTGCACAACTCCTGCATTCAGCTGCTCCCAGGGAATCACCACGCAGAACTTGTCCTCCTTGAATCCCTGGATTGAGGATGCGGCTCCGCAGATAACCGCTCCCACTCCGGCACCAGGCCCTGCACCCACTCCTCCCACAGAGGAACCGAAGAATGCACCCAAGATGGCTCCCACAGCGGCACCAGCCGCATCGGAAACTGCCATCATGGCAATCTTGTGCTTGTTGGTGTCCCACCACTGCTGGATACTCCATCCCTGGTTCTGGTTGGTGAGTGTTCCGAAGTTCTCGCTCCAGAACTCCAAGGATGCCTTTGCTGTCTCGGCGTAGCTCATCACCTGGTCCAGCTCCGTTCCCTCCAAGGTGGAGACGGCAAGCTCTTGAATCTCCAGAATGGCCTGGTCCATTAGCTCCCGTGTGGCAAGCGGATTCCTCAGCAGCCGCTCAATGCGTCCCAGCAAGTCCACTGCAGCCTGGCTTACCAGCTTTTTCTCTGCCAGGGTCTCCACCACAGTAGTGCCGTCGGCATTCCTACCCCCACTCATGGAGCCGAAATCAAGGAACTCCACCTGTCCATACACAGACTCCAGCTCAAGGGCCTTGTAATCGACAATGGCCCCAGCCATGCGGTTCATTCCATTGACCTGAGAGAAATAAAAGCGCTCCAGCTCCAGATTGTGCTGCCTGCCAATCTCACTGTAGGAAACCACCGCCTCCCACGTTGCCTCGGAGACAGATACCGACGGAGCAATCCGAATATCCTGAGCACAACCAGCCACGAACAAAATGGCCCACAAACCCAACGCTGCACTACCCAACCGTCTCATAAATGCCTCCTTGTCAGTTGAATTATGGATATAGTATAGTTTAGGTTCCTGCAGCTGTCAAATTTTTTTTATTTTGGGGAATTCATCATGATATTGCCCGCCGCTGAAGCTATGGCCACGTACCACTCATGTCTCATTAAAAGATATGTCTACCCCTGCAATCGGGCTTTCCTTCAGCAGGGAATATTCCTGTGACCGCCGTACGTATCCAAAGATACTTTCCTCCATCTCGCAGCTCCATGTTGCCTGCTGGAGGGAGTCCGTATCTGCTGTCGGCTCGAACATGACATCCATGACCATCTGGCAATACTCTTCATCATCATACTGATATTGCCTTGCCAACGAAAAAACAAACAGGGGAGTCCCGGCAATCGGATAAATGCCCGTCTCAAAGAGTATCATCTTTTCATCATCCCCTTCGATTGGGATTTTGCACATCTCCTCGAATGCCGTCACCAACTCGTCCAGCCTGTCCTTGCCCGCTACTGCGGCCTTCAAATATTCCAATGCCTCCATAAACCATCCTCCTAAAGACTCAGCCAGTGGCTTTCGGGAAAATCGGCGAGTTCCCTTTCTTGACAATATAATTTTAGATGAATATATATTGAATGTTGTATGACTACGATAATAAATATAAGCTAATATATCAAGGCAAAATGGAGATTCACCACTAGGAAGGGACGAAAATATTTCTATTTTAGGAGATTGGGCTAATCTCAAAGAAGAGCTAGAACAAGTTTTTAATACTGCAAAAGGCTTGAAACCAGAGTTATACAAGGAGGTACAAATTGATTTTTAAGCTACTCACCGCTCTTATATTTTTTATGCCATTTCCAAGTCTCTTTTCACTTGATGCATACAATATCTATTACCGGAACAACATAACAGGGCGGGTAGAATTGCTCTCCAACAATAAGGCTGATGCCAATATACGATATATCGTGGAAAAAGATGGAAATGACATGACTATTACGGGATATTACTATGATTCTGACAAAATTAAATTTATTGATTCAATAAAAGACAGATTTTTGTATAATAGCACATACTTTTCAAAGGAAAATGAGATATTTAATGGTAAAGGTCAAGCCTCTAAAACAAATTTCCAAATGAAGCCAAAAAATATTTTACAAAACGTTTTATCACTGGAAGATACAAATTGTACAAAAGGTTGTCCTATGTGTGATAATATGCGTGTAGGTATAAAAGGAGAACTTGTTAAATTATACAAAGAATCAAAAGAAGTTTTATTAGACTTTAATGAATTAAGTGAACATAATATGTCAACATTGAACGGGATGTATATAATCAGTAAAAAACTTTTACTGACTTTTATTGATGAAAATATCCTTCCTCACAAAGATATAGAAGTTCATCCAGTTGAATTTGTATGAAATCCTTGCTCCCATCAATACATAGGATACGTAGGAGTAAGAACCGAAACACCCCCATTTTACCCAATCTTTGCTGGCCAAGCCCCAGCTTTTCAGGTAAGATGGAAGAAAAATCAATGTCAGAGATCATAGTTCGGAGTCGGCCAACTTTAGAAATACAAGATGGCAAGAACCAAATAAAAATTAGATATGGGGAGTGATCAACAGATATGTTAAAAATTCTTCTTAAAGGAAAATATGATATACAGTCATTTTATCTCAAAGATTCTTTTGAAGTGTTTCTTGCTTCTCCACAGGGAATTAAACGGTTAAATTTTGGTGATAGAATTGTGTATACAAAATTTTATGAAGAGGAAGTTACCAATAGGATAAAATTCCCATATTATAATTTATTAGGAGAAAATATAAGAACAACAACTCTGTTGCAAGAAACAGACTCTCAATTGATAAAGCAAATTGAATCTGATACAGGAAGCTTTTATTCAGCAGAAGAATTAAAACATTATGTTATAATTGCTGAAAATTATATTATGGAGATTGTTTCTTACGATGAAGTTCAATTTTATTAATTATTACCACAAAGGAAACATTCTCCCTTTCCCACTCACAAATACAAATATATAAGAGTAAGCCCAGCAAGCTCCCAAACGAGGAGATTTTGAGGAACGGTGCAGAATTATCAGGCTTATTTTCCAAAGGACATTGCTTGACTAGTCCCCTTTCACTAAAAAATCCTGTTAATCCTCAATTCATTTTTTTAGCAACACTTCATTTTTCTTCACCACCTCCATTGACAAAGAGCATGGTGATTTGTATAATTTGACCATGACTTGTTCAGCATTCTACCTACTACTAGCAGATTCTCTCCCTGTTTTGCCTTGAAGGTAAGGTGCTGTATAGGTATTGCCTATGAATTACCGGCCCGTTGCCACAAGGCAGCGGGTCTTTTTTTATGTCTTCAACCATCAGGAGGAAATATGAAGAACGCAGGAAAATACAAGCCCTTTGGAAAGATTCCAATTGCAAACCGCCAGTGGCCAGACAAGGAGATTACCCAGCCGCCAATTTGGTGTTCCGTAGACTTACGGGACGGAAACCAGGCCTTGGCCATTCCCATGGGAATTGAGCAGAAGCTGGCCTATTTTGACCTGCTGGTAAAGCTGGGCTTCAAGGAAATTGAGGTGGGCTTTCCCAGTGCCTCCCAAACAGAATACGACTTCCTGCGGCGGCTCATCGAGGAGGACCGCATCCCCGACGATGTCACCATCCAGGTGCTATGTCAGGCCCGTGAGGAGCTGGTAAAACGAACCTTTGAGTGCCTGAAGGGTGCCAAGTCAGCCATCTTCCATATCTACAACTCCACCTCCCCTGCCCAGCGGAAGTACACCTTCAACATGAGCAAGGAAGAAATCATCCAGGTGGCCATCGACGGCATCCGCTGCGTAAAGAAATGCCTTCCCTTGGCTGAAGGAACCAAGATTCGGCTTCAATATTCTCCTGAAAGCTTTTCCAACACGGAGATTGAGTTTGCCGTGGAGATTTGCGAGGCGGTGAAGAAGGAATGGGGCCCCACTCCCGAAAACAAGATGATCATGAACCTGCCCACCACGGTGGAATGCTCCTCCTGCAACAAGCATGCGGACCAGATTGAATATTTTTGCACCCACATTACCGACAGGGACTCCATTATCGTGAGCCTCCACAACCATAACGACCGTGGAGAAGGCATTGCCAGCTGCCAGCTGGCAATGCAGGCTGGAGCCGACCGTGTGGAAGGAACCTTGTTCGGCAACGGGGAGCGCACCGGCAACCTGGACATTGTGACGGTGGCCCTGAATCTGTTCACCCAAGGAGTTGATCCCAAGCTGGACTTCTCCGACATCAACCAGGTGGCGGAAACCTACATGAAGCTCACAGGCATGCCCATCCATCCCCGCCACCCCTACGCAGGAGAGCTTGTATTTACCGCCTTCTCAGGCTCCCATCAGGATGCTATCCGCAAGGGAATGGCTGCCCGGGCCACCATGGCCGAGGACGACATTTGGGATGTGCCCTACATTCCCATTGACCCACACGACATTGGCCGTGAGTACGAGGAGATTATCCGCATCAACAGCCAGAGCGGCAAGGGTGGCTCAGCATGGATTTTGGAGCAGGATTACGGAATCTTCCTGCCCAAGGCCATGCATCCCGACGTGGGGCAGGTTATCACCGCCACCGCCGACACCCTGCAACGGGAGGTTACCCCAGAAGAAATCTACGATATTTTCAAAAGGCAGTGGCTTGAAAAGAAATCTCCCCTTAAGATTGTGGAGCTGGCAGAAACCCATCTGGACAGCTCCAGTGGCAGTGGTAACGGCAAGGACCACCACGCCCAGGTCATGTGCCGTGCCTCGGTGGAATGGCAGGGAGAGGTTCACTCCATGGGAGCCAAGGGAAATGGACCGCTGGATGCCTTTGTGGCAGCCCTTGCCTCCACTCCCGTGCCAAGGTTTGCCATCAGTGCCTTCCACGAGCATAGCATCGGCACTGGCTCTGATACCGACGCCATGGCCTATATCCAGATTACTTTAGAAGATGGAAAAAAACTGTGGGGCTGCGGAAAGAGCTCCAACATCGGGCGGGCTGGTATCAAGGCGGTAGTGAGCGCCATCAACCAGATTGCATAAACATAAGGCAAGTTCTTGAAACAAGGCCTGAAGGAAGTACAATATCATCAAATGATTAGGCACTGGAACCTTCAGGCTTTTTTTGACTGTTCCCTTTGAAGAATTCAACCTATAAAAAACTTCATTTTTTTTTCAAAAATAGTTTTTTTCTGTTGACACAAAATATGGTTTGTGTTATTATCATTCTTGTCAGAAACATGGTGCCTGTAGTTCAGGGGTAGAGCACCAGATTGTGGATCTGGTTGTCGTGGGTTCGAAACCCACCAGGCACCCCTACAGGTATGGTTGCAGACACGCGTTCGTAGCTCAGCTGGATAGAGCAACGGACTTCGAATCCGTAGGTCGCACGTTCGAACCGTGTCGGACGCAAACCTGCCAATAATATTGGGCCATTAGCTCAGCTGGTAGAGCAACAGACTCTTAATCTGTGGGTCAAAGGTTCGATCCCTTTATGGCTCAAAAGGAGATACAAGAAATTGTATCTCCTTTTTTTTTATTCAACACAGAAGGAAAAGCCATGAGTCGCCATACACAGGAACAAGCCTTGGTTCTCACTTCACGACTGGTGGGTGAGGATAATAGAATCATTACCCTACTGGGGCCCGAACGGGGGATTTTTGAAGCCATGCTCTACGGCGGCAGGAAGAGCAAGCTGCGCTCCATGGTATCTCCCTGGCATTCTGGCACCATCTGGCTGTATCAGGATAAGTTGAAGAATAGCATTAAAATAAGTGACTTTGATCCCACTGCCTTTCGTCCCAGCCTGAGGGAAAATATTTATAAGAACATGGCCGCCTCCTTGGCTACGGAACTGGTGATAAGGACCCATGCCGCAGACGAGGCACAGGATTGTTGGCTCCTACTGTGCGGCCTGCTGGACGGCATGGAGCTTTCCGACGAGAACGGCTGCAGGACGGGGCTTCTGCGTTTCCTGTGGCGGTATCTGGGGATTCTTGGCTTGCAGGCTGATTGCCTCCATTGCGTCCACTGTGGGGAGCTTCTGGTACAGGAGGGAGCGAGAGCCATCCACTACTCCACCTTGGAGGCAGGCTTTTTGTGTCCCAGCTGCCATCAGCAAGGGGAAAATCCCCACCAGCCAGCGGAGGGCTTTCTTCTTTCACAGGAGGCGGTACACTATCTGCAGCTGACTACCACCTCCATGCAGCAGGCCCGATCCATGGTTTTATCTAGCGAGGCCTACCACCAGCTGCGTCAGCTCTTGTTTCATCTTGCAAATCTTGCAGTGGGCAGCAGGCTCAAGACGCTGGATACGGGGCTGGGGATTTTGTAAGAAAAATAGTTGAAATTTACCTTGTAAAAGTTGTCGGCAGAAGAAAACTGAGTTGTATTATATACAAGGGAAATTTGAAGGAATGGCGGACATAACTACAGCACCACAGCAACAGACTCTCACCACCAGCGGAAAGGCCTTCCGCTCCCTGAGCACAGCCACCCCCCCCCCATCACACTTTCTAAATACTTATAATACAATAATTTACACAACATATTTTCTCAACCACAAGGAAAGAAGGGTACTATCTACAAGGGTAATGTCCTCCGTGGCGCCGCCCCAGCCCTCCGTTCCCTGGACTGGAGGCTGTGGATTGCCATCATGGCCACCATGCTGCTTCCCTCCATCTACCAGACAGTGCGCATCTTCTTTCTGGGCTCCCTGCCAGACACTTGGTCTTTCAGCATTGCAAGCCAAAACCAATATGTAAGCCTTTTCTACGAGGTTATTCAGGAAGCTCTCATCCTACCTTTGTACTTTGTTCTGGGTAAGTCCTTGGATAACAAGGTTCAGTTTGCCACCAAGGTACGCACAGGCCTGATGGTTACGGCTGCAGTCTATGTCCTGTTGTCTGCCATCCTCGTGGTAACGGCTCATCCCTTGGTGGTCTTCATGGGGCAGCAGCCTGAGCTGGTAGAAGCTACCGTCACTTACATTAGGTTGGAGACACTGGCAAGCCTCTTTGCCACCTTGTGGCGTTTCATGCTGGCAGTCTTGGTGCTTTTGGGACGGGACCGAATCATGTACGCCGTCCTAGCAGTCCAGATGATACTGTCCATCCTGCTGGACACCTTTTTGGTAAGCACATTGCCCTGCTCCCTGCAGATGGGAGTCAACGGTATAGCCCCTCACCAACATCACCGTAAACCTGCTGATGGTGGCCATCTCCCTGTTTTTGCTCAAAAAGGAGGGTGTCCTGTTCTCCGGCTCCACAAGGCTTGATTTTGGGAAGGATTTCCGCTGGATTGGCCAATGGATGGGAGTGGGAAAATTCAGCGGCTTGGAATCATTGGTACGGAACCTTGCCTTCATGCTGATGGTGGTACGGCTGGTGAATCTGGTGGCGGAACAGGGAAATTACTGGGTGGCCAACAACTTCATCTGGAACTGGCTTTTGCTCCCCAGTCTGGCTCTGGCAGACCTGGTGAAGAAGGAGGCGGGGGAATCCCTGGAGAACATCGAAAGGAAGACCGCTGGATATCTGATTCTCACCATCATCCTCAGTCTCCTGTGGCTGTCATCCATTCCCCTGTGGAAGCTCTTCCTGCAACGGGTCATGAACATTGAGGATTACCAGCTGGTATTCACCATTGTGTTGATTCAGACCCCATTCTACATTGCCTTCCTGTTCAACAATCTGCTGGACAGCACCCTTTGTGGAGCCGGACGACTTGACTACCTGCTGGTGCAAACCCTGCTGATAAATGGAATCTACTACGGCGGCCTTTTTCTCCTG
>JAZNAS010000043.1:0-29173 GCA_045586625.1 Treponema sp. | reverse complement strand
GTCACCATCGGTATATTGGCGGATAATTTTCATTGTATAATCGGGATAGGTTTGTTTGACGGCGAGAAGATGCTGTTTCATTCCTGCTGTTCCAACAAAATATACTTTTTCTCCAACTCTTTGCACACAGTCCTCTGAGATGTATTTATGAAGCTCATCAAGCAGGTTTTCGGAGACAACCACTTCGTAAAAATATTTTATAATGTCTTTGTTGCTCATTGCACATCTCCTTCGTCAAATTCGAATTTTACATCTTCTTCTCAAAGCGAAACATCCCTTCATTTCCATCACCTATAAAATCTTCTGTCATATTTGGGTCTGGATTTTTTTCATTCCAAAACTCTACTATATGAAACCCACACCTGTTCACATAAAAATGAATATTTCTCTTTTCAAAATACGGTGTACAAGTTTCCCATACTTTGGTCTTTGGGTGCAATCTTTCAATTTCATCCCACATTTTCTTTCCTATGCCTTTACTTTGAGTACCATATTTTACATAAAGAAAATCTAAATGGTTATGTTGTGTTTCTTCATCAATTACGACAACTGCTCCTCCGACCATTTCATTATCTACAACTGCTTTATAGGCAACTGAACCTTTTGTGGTCAAAGACCTATTTATATCTTCTTCTGGTAAAATAATTTCATCCGTCTTGCCAAAATCTTCTTCAAAGCCTTTTTGAAATGCCTCCTGCATATCTTTTTTATATTGTTCTAAATCGCAATCCTCTACCTTCACGAATATAAAACTCATCGTATTCTCACCTACAAATTCAAGTTTGTTTAACTCTATTATATTGAAAATTACCAATCTTTTCTGAAATACGAGAAATGTAATCAATTATTTTTGATGTTATTGTAAATGGTGGTTGGTAGGTATCCATGTTTTACTCCTTTTGATTGTCACGCAGATTGGTTCAGGCCTAACGGCCTTCACTTTCTTTTCCGTGAGTAGCGTTAGCTACGAACAAATCCGTGTGGCACTCCCCTCCTCCAAGCTCCCGCGAATCAGTATCGGGCAGATGTCCTTGATTTGGACCTTCAGCCCCTCGTTGATTCTTTTGTCACAGGTCTTGGTCCAGGCCTAACGGCCTTCACTGTTTAAATTACTAATTCTCTCCCATTTTAGAGATGCACTACCAAAATTTACAAGTAACCCAATTTTCATCTTTGTTGCTTTCAAATAATTAATTACTTGTGCTTGGTGTGCCTTTACTAAACTGGAAACAGCTTTTAGCTCCAAAATAATTTTATCATAGCAAATAAAATCAACATAATATTCTTTTGTTAGTTTTCTTCCCTTATACGTAATTTCAAGTTTGACTTCTTTTTTAAAAGGAATCCCTTGCAATTCAAATTCAATGGCTAATGCCTCTTGATAAACTGGTTCAAGAAATCCATTACCAAGCTCATTAAACACATTCATGCACGCTTTCAATACCTTTCCTGTTTCATCTTCATACAACAACATAATATTTTATCCTTTTTTTGTCACACGAATTGGTTCAGGCCTAACGGCCTTCACTTTCTTTTCCGTGAGTAGCGTGAGCTACGAACAAATCCGTGTGGCACTCCCCCTCCTCCAAACTCCCGCAAATCAGTATCGGGCAGATGTCCTTGATTTGGGCCTTCAGCCCCTCGTTGATTCGCTTCCGTTCGATATACACATTATACATATTTGCAATGGATTTTTGAACACTTATTTCTGGGATTGGGATTTCTACTTCTTGCATCTCGCTCCAATCAAATGTTTCTCTTGCAGATCCCCACGAATTAAAGCGTGCGTAACGGTCAAATTCCGGTCTTGTGAAAAACATCATCAAGTATTCCGGCAACAAAAAATCACGATCAGTTCCAAACACTACATATATCGAGGAGACCAGAAATTCTTCGCCTGTATTGTTGAATCCAAGAGATACCTTTTCGCCTCGTCTTGAAGTGTCGGGGACATAGGCAATTTGGTGTGGTTCCACCACTTTATAACCATCAAGCCCGACTCCATTCATATCCGCCTTGGTTGCTATCATCCCCTTGCCTGTAGAAAGTCCTCTGACAGCATCAACGGTCAATCCTATAGTGTTTCTTTTATCCGACTCAACCAAATACCTCCCGATTTTCTCGCAGGGCATTTTTCTACGCAACTCTTCGATGTAAGCATCGCAAACCAGCTTCAAATCTTCAAGTCCACGTTCATAGCTTTGCTGGTTTGCAACCATAGCCTTGTAGATGGCAACATATTTTTGCTGGGTGGCAAGGTCGGGAAGAAGAATGCAAATATCACTCATATCATTAAAATTAAACTCAGGACGTTGGCTTCCAAAATTTCTAAAAGAAACTTCTCTATAAAACTCTTTTCTTCGAAAATACATAAAGAGCCAATCGGGATTTATTATTTTTTTGCCTTCATCATTTAGATAAAAAACAATATATAGATGCGAAACAATACACAAACCTTCCGTACGATATGCAATAGACCCTAAATCTAGTCGAGATGGATTATATACAAATGCTCCATTATTAACAATTTTATACGGCTTTAAATTGACATCCATAGGATTTCCCTTCGGAGTTGAAAAAATACCATCATTTGTAACACCTACAATCAAATCTATTCCATACATCTCATCTCGATTGTTTATAGTAGAACGCTTAATATAATCCCCTAATCTAATATTCCTCAATGCCATAGTTAGTTCCTTATTTTTTATCACACGGATTGGTTCAGGTCTAACGACCTTCACTTTCTCCTTTTCCGTGAGTAGCGTTAGCTACGAACAAATCCGTGTGGCAAAATTCTATCAATCCGCCGAGCTTGTATTTACTCAATGCCATAGCAACCTCCCTAACTGAACAGTTCTTCCGACTCCCAATTTTTTGGAAATCCTAACGACGGCAATTGTTCTGGTCTCAGCATTTGTACAAGCCCCCTTATGTCACTTGCAAAAGAATTCTTCTTGTTGCATATATCCAGAAAATTCTTGACAATGCAAATTGTGGCATAAATGCGGTTGGGGTTCGGCCAGGAAGAAACCCACCTTCCTTTGTAAGGAACAATAAAATGAGGTGCAGTTGTCAACTGCCGAGAATACAAGCGTCCGTGATGGGCGCATATATTTCTAACTATGTTAATATTCTGAAACCACGTGGCAAGTTTATCTGCATCTGCTTTGTCAAAACCAAAATAATTGCAGATATTTTCTTTCTCTGGAAGCTGAGGTTTCATATTCTTAAAGAATTTGCTTATTGGTCCAAAACTAGAGGTTTCAAAAATCATCCACGCAGGTGGTTCTGGGGATTCTGGGTATTTGCTAAGATAATGATTTTTAAACTCTTCCGAAGCCCGTTTCCAATCTTTTTGTAAAAATTCCAAATCAGCAGCAAATGCTCTTTGACTTCTAAAAAGACGATTATTTTTGTACCAAAGAATCCCTTTTGTTAAAGATACCAATGTCAACCTTGTCTTTAAGGCTGTTTCTATAAAACTTATACTGGAAAATAACAATGTGCGCAGCTTTAAATCAAAAATATAATCAGACCAAATGCAAGACCATTGTACATTCGGTAAAAAAGGAGCAGTCTCCAAGCTATTTTCTTGATAGGGATACGCATATCCCCGCAGTTTGTAATAATTTATGGATTGGAAAACTTCTGTTAGTTCAGATTCAGATATTCCCTGTAATCCGCTTTGGATTAACTTTTGGGCCAAATACTCAGGTGTTCTCGGTGGTTTTGAAAAAATCATTTTGCCCTCCTGATAAAAAAATCAAAAGGGCAAAAAAATAACCCCACGTGAGACGCATTGTTAAGAGGCGTGCAGGGTCTTATTACCTTAAATATATAATTGTTCACAAAATTTGTCAATAATTTCATTAAAACATCCCTTCAAAGTCATATTTTTTCGTAAGTAGTGTTGCTACGAACAAATCTGACCTTACGGCCTGTTCTGAATCAGTTTCTTGCGAATCTCCAATGTGTCGCTGTCATTCAACGCACCGTTGGCAAGCAAAAAACCTGCGACACCGCTGTTCGGCTTCAAGTGGGAGAGAATGTGCAGAATCCAGGCATAGTTTGCATTGCTTTCTGGTGGAGTTTCATAGTCTGCCCAACGGCCGTCGTTTTTCAAGTTCTCATCATACCAGCCTTTCAAATTGAAGGGCGGATTTGCCATTATGTAGTCAAAATACAAGCCCTTGTGCAAGTCATTTGTAAATGAGGCGGCGGCACAATGGGCTCCCATTTCCAGAGGCTCACCAGTCCTCCGCCACACACCGCCAGGCTGCCACCAGGCGCTCCAGGGAACAGGAGGCGTTGGCGGGGCTGGTGGAGGGAAGGCAGATGGCTGGACGCCCGGTACGTGGCAAAAGATGCCGGTTATACAGCTGGTGGGCCTTCTTGCCGTTGGTGTAGATGCGGCTGATGGGGGCGGCAGAGAGAATGGGGCTGATGTCATTGGGAACCACATCGGCAATGCTGCTGTCCGAGGAGCCAGTGACGGTGCAGGATTGAGCCACATCCCACAATGCAATGCCATGGGAAAGGAGGAAGTCCTTCTTCTGGCAGGTTGTCTTTGGAAACGGAGCCCCGCCGCCGCTCCCTTCCTCCAACCGGGAAAACACAAGGTGCAGCACCTGCCAGAACCTGTTCCTGGGATGGCCGTAGAAAAAGCCCTCCTCCCTGGAGCGGACGGAGGGAAAGCTGCCTAAAATCAGGATGCGGGAGTCGGCGTTGAACACGGGCGGAATGGGATGGGAGTGCGAGTTGGAGCTGGTATCCTTGAGGTGGAGTTGTTGGTCAAGGAAATGGTGATTTTTGCAAGTCATTTCAATTCGATAATTACATCCTCATTTTTAATGCAAAACTTTTCCATAATATTAGCAATTCGTCTCATACAAGCCCGAGCTGAAATATTTATATGAATAAAAAGTGTCTCTCCATTTATTTTTGACTTCTTATTCCACAAAACTCCATCCAAAGTTTTATATTTTGTTGAATACTCTCTATTGTTTTCTATCATTTCCTTGAAAAGATTCCATGTAATGATTGCATTTTCTCTTCCAAAAATTTCCATTTGATTATCAAAAATAAATTGAAAATCATAATCCTCACTGTTATGGATTTCATTTAAAAATGCTAATTGAACATCCTGCCATGTGATAACTTTAATAGTTTTATTAAAACATCTGATTGCTTTTGGTTTATTTCCTTCTGCATATTCTTTAGAATCCTCATCCAATGGAGAAAATTCCTTGATTTCATGTATATCAATATTTTCTGCTGTATTCCAATTGCTCTTATTTTTATATTCTTCTGGAAGCGAAAATGTTTCTAAAAAATCACTAATGATTTTATTTCGATGTTCTAGTATAGAATCTTCATTCCAAACTGGACAGTCCAATATATCAAGCCGGTAATGCAAAGAAGATTCTGCAAGTTTTTGTTTCTTTTCAGAGAATGGCTTGTTACCAATTTCACTGTTAAATTCTGTAAGAATAAGATTTCCAATGTTGTGAATATATTTTTTATGAACCTCCTCATAATTATTGCCTAATTCATTTTCCCATGGATTAGTTAAAGTTTGAGGCATAATATGTTCTATCGTAATTTTTGAATCTCTGAAATCCACAGATACCTTTGAATTATTTTCCTCAATTTTACCTAAAATGAACTTCCCATATTGTCGAACCTCTTCATAAAAATTAATGTTTGACAGCACAAACGTAATCTCATCATCATTGGGAAATCTTAATTTGTAAAATAAATTTGACAAGATGTCTAGCACAGATTTTTTGCCCTCTACAATACTAGATAGTATTGATTTTTCACAAAGCAATACGATTCCTTTATTTTCACCTTGGGTCAATTTTGAAATACGTCTTCGTATTAAATATGTACGAATTACTTTTAAGTCTGAAATCAACATTGAATCGCAATAATTATTACTTGCTTTTTGATGAAAAAAAAGTAATCCCGCAACAAAAGGTTTAAACGCTTCTGTTTTTATATCATGAAAAATATTCCTCAGAAGTTCTTTTATTTCTGAATCATTATTCTTGTCTTCGGATATTATGTCTGTATGTTCCTCATAAATAATCCACTTGTAAAAAGGAACAAAAGAAACAATATCTTCTACAAATTCTACATGATTTTTTTTATAATTGGCATCAACAAAATCCTTAAAGATTTGATATATTTCTTTTGTATTATTGTCACCTACAACTCTTATCGACCTTGCCATTTTGTATTGCAAGAAATCTCTAAAAAAGTCTGATACAAATTCCTTTAAAACTGATTCTATTTTTGGATACCAAATATTTTCATAAATATCTGATTGTTCTTCACTTTTCATATTAAACAAAACATAGTTTCTCACCAAATCAGACAATGACAAAGGTTTCCCTAAAGAATTCAACGTTTCAAAAATAATCTGAGGATCTTCACCCTTGTAAGGTCGTTCATCAAGAAAAATGATAGCCACATTCATTCTATCCAATGCTTTGATATAATGTTCGATCTTTATTTCAGGTCTTCTTTTTTGAGTATCTGATATCAATCCTTTAAAAACTTCGTATCCATTTTTTATTATACTATTCCTCCCTTCAGTTCCGTTTACCAAGGCTCTATATGCGTCCCAATCCTTTGTAACTTGTTTCAATTTAATCTTATCCTGAAAGGATGAGGAAGAATTCGTCAAATAATTATCTCTAATAAAATTCTTTATATTTTCATCTTCCTGCAAATCTCTTAAAGCTATCAGAAACAGCAGTGTGGTTGTTAATCTTTGTTGTCCATCTACTACTATTGATTTTGTACTAAATCCCGACTCTTCATTTCTAATTACAAGGGTTCCAAAAAAATGTTCTAATTTGTCCTTTTGCTCTGTATCTAATTCTGAGTTTATAATTCTAATTACGTCACTAAAATATCTTTCAATTTCAGGACGTCCCCATGCATAAGCCCTTTGAAATGGTGGAATAAAAAATGAAGTTGAATTCATTTTTAATACATAATTTATCGAATGTGCTTCAGGTCTCATATCTTCCCTCTTTTCCTTCTAATCCTTATAAATTATACCATAGGTTCTGTTACAAATGTAAACCATGATTAAAACCCCAAAAACCACATGCCATCCTCAAATCCCTGTGGCCTCTCCCACCAGCACCCCGTTGGCGGCCATCATTCCACGTAGGGAACCTGCTGCGCTTGCGGCTGTCAGTGCGATTCCCTTGATAAACTCACAAAAAAAGGTTATAGAATAACTTCTTCTTGTGTCATTTTCGAATAAACTTCTATTTCTTCTTGCCAGCCTTTTAATTGTGCAGCAGTCGGTTCTCGTCCCCTTTTTTCTAAAAGGAATTGTCGTCTCTCTTCTATTGTCCTAATATGACCAAGTCTTTTGCTTTTACATCCTTTTATAAAGCTTCCAAAATTTTCTGCAATTTTCTTGCTGCTAGGCGTGTCATGGTATACAATCCATATACTTCCATCAGTCGAATCAATGCAAAAGGTATCTCCAAGGCAATTTTCAGCAATTGGAAATTTCTGGCTTGCAACTAATTCCTGTACAGAAACTACATTCAATAAATGTTCTATATCCCAATTCTTTTCTTCGATTCTATAGCCAAAAAAACTTGCACATCTGATTTTCCCTTGCCAGTCCAGCTTGTAGCAGGAGTTTCCCCTCCTTTTCCCTAGCAAAAATGCGCCATGTCATACGGATAGTACTTGCAGTCCCTCAGCTCCCTGTCGTCAAGCTCCAGTGCCTTGTCCATGCACTCGTTGGCGGAGGACAGCAGTTCCGCCAGCTCGGTCTCCTTGTACCGGCTCTCAGCTTTTTTTATCCAGCCATTTATTGTTGCTACCGCTTCCTCCGTGCTTGCCTGCAGTGTCTGGCGGAACTTTACAAAGGCTCTGTAGGTGTCTTCTGCGTCCTGCCCCTGTGTGTTGTGCTCCGCTACATACTCAACCCTATCCTTGACTTCATCCATCACCTGCTTGTACCGCCGCTCACTCACCTTGTATTTTTTCCCTTTGAACACTATCTCTCGACATCTTTCCTCACTATCCTCCGAGACATCCAATCAAAGAAAATCAAATTTCCACAGGATAAATGAGGTTGCCATCGGCACAAGGACCAGAATTGGAACGAACAATATGTAATCGCTGGGAACCTTGATAATGCAAGCCACCAAACAAACAAGAGAAAATACCATTCCCAAATTACAATGCATATTATAAGAAGGGTGGCATACTTCTTTCAGAAAGTAGAGGTAGCCGTTCAGGATGAGGAAAAATACATAGGCCACAGCTGTCAGGGTGACGATGGACTGCAACTGTCCCCCATCAAGTAAGTAGTACAAAAACCCCAAAACACATTCTGTACAAAGAACGCACAGGGCAACAAGCATGAATCTATTTTTCTTGGCCATCAGTTTTCTCCCAATTAACCTCAATCCTACCTCCGAAAATCAGGGCAATATCTAATACAATTCCTTTCGAAAAATCAAATTGCACTTCAAAACCTGTATTTATCCCAACACTGCCTCCTATGCTTAAACGTACTTCCATTTCTTTTGTGCCTAATTGATACAGCTTCCATGATATTTAAACTATTATCTTTTGTTTTATATTCCCTTATTATCTGATTATTTTCGGTTTTAAGTAACCCCATTCCTCCAAATTGAGATTGTGTCTTTTCTGACAGCGCTATCTATGAGAGCCTTAGCTTGATATTCTGCTTCAATTGAGCCAGGAATTCCTCTGCTGTTAATCTTCCAAAATCTTTTGCTGACATTGGTATATTAAAATAATGCTCCATGTCTCCATTTCTGATTTGTTCGTCACTTCCTATTACAATCTGAGCGCCATCTTCAAGCTCATGTATGATTTTTACTGTAAATGATTTGTATGCTTCAAATGTAAAATTTATATGCCAACCATGATAATCATAATTGTCAATTATTTGAAAGTTTTCGGCATCCGAACCAAATGCCTTTTTTACTTCTTCAATCATGAAATCAAGGCATTCGTCGGTTGTCTTGAAGTTGTCATTTTTTTCAGCTCCTTTTAGCTCACTGAATTCTTGTTTTGATGAAACTGTAATATAGTCTAATCTTTTTTCAAAGGTTTCATAATTGCTCCCGTTTAACGTTTGCAAATATTTCTGCGGAATTTTCAACTTTAAAATATTGTCTATCTCGTTTACTATTTCCTGACTTTCCATTGGATTATATAACTTATTATTTGTAATTTCTTCTTCTCCTTTTTTACAAGAGATTGCTTTCCAAGTTATTTTTTCATTTTCATATTCAAAAATAACATCATAATAGTTATAGAATTTGAATCCAAATTTAAATTTAACAGGGGATATATCTACAAGTTGTTTTACATTTGACATTATTCCTCTAATTGACGATTTGCAAATAATGTCATAAATAGGATCAACAATAGGATCTATTGTCTCATCAAAAATTTTGTCTTCCAACTCATTTTCATTTTGTAGTGACATACCAGAACCCATCCTTTTTCAATCTTAAAGCTTTATCAGCATCATCTATATTCAACTTATTCTTTATATAATTCCATTCCCATTCTAGTGCACAATCATAATATTTTCTAGGGTCATGGCTGAATCTAAGCTGTTTGCCACTAGTAATTGCATCATCTATTGCCGGGCGATTATATAGCTTGAACATCTGCCTTCCTCGTCTATCTAACCAATATTCCTTTGTTTGTATTTCCCAGTCTTGTCCTAAATCAAAATATGTTGTGTCACCTGCTCGCTCAATATAATTACTAGGTAATCTAACTGTCTTCCCGTCAGAATCTTTTACAGGTTTCCCAGTGGAAGAGTCAGGCAATAGCCGGGATGGAGGACATTTTTGAGCGACCCAAGTGGAAATTAAGAAGGTGCAGGCAGAGCATCCATATTATGGCTATCGAAGGATCTGGAGAGAGATGGACAGAAGGGGGCACCACACCTCGGAGACTGCAGTACGTCGGGTGATGAGAAGATCTGGAATTGCTGCGATATTTCCTGGCAGGAATCTTTCCAAGGCCAGCAAGTACCACAAGAAGTATCCGTATCTTCTTAGGGATAAAGTGAAGTAGGCATCCAAACCAGGTGTGGATGCCTACTTCACTTTCTACAACAGGGCAAGGTTCCATCAGTCGCTAGATTACAGTGTACCTGATGAAATGTATGAATTCTTCCAGCGCAATGAACTGGAATACAAACAGGCTGTATAACTTATACACCTTAAACCTGTGGATTTTTTTGTGTTGACAAAGTAGCTCATTATACTCAACCCTGTCGCTTTTTCCGCTGGCGATAGAACAACAGTGCCGCCAGCATGATGGCGGGGAAGATGGCTCCCACAAGGATTCCCCGTCGCAGGTCGCCCCCTGCATGGCCGGACACAAAGCCTGCTACCGCTGGCCCCACGGCACAGCCTAAATCCCCTCCCAAAGCCAGTAGGGCAAACATGGGAGTTCCTCCATTCCTGATGGTTTTGGAGGCCATGGAAAAGGTACCGGGCCAGAAGATTCCCACAGAAAAACCGCAGATTCCACAGGCAATGAGGGCTACGGCAGCACTGGGAGCGAGGGCAATAACTAAGTAACACAGCACACAGAGGATGGCACTAAAAATCATAAAGCGGTGGAGGGGCATTCTGTCTCCCAGTCGGCTGAATAGTACTCGTGATATTCCCATCAGCAAGGCAAAGAACAAAGGTCCTGCCAAGTCGCCTATGGTTTTAGAAACTCCCAATCCTTCCTCCGCCAAGGCACTAGACCACTGGCTAACGGTAAGCTCAGCAGCTCCAGCACAAACCATGTACACTAGCATTAAGTAAAAAATCTTTTTTGAAAATAGCTCTCGAATAGTGGCGGTGGCAGTGTCAGGGGGCAAAAGGGGAGCCATAGGCACCTTTGCCAAGAAAAATGCATTTGTCAGGGGAACAAGGGCCCAAATTATTGATAGAATCTTCCAATGCTGAATGCCAAACACCACAAAGAAGATGGTGCTGACAATAATCATGGTCATGTGGCCCCAGCAATAGAAGGAATGAAGAAAGCTCATGGTTCTCTCCTTGTTTTCCGTGGGACAAGCTTCTGCCATGGGACTGACGATTACTTCCAGCAGTCCTCCCCCCAGGGCATAGGTAATCACTGCAATGGCAATTCCCGCTTTGGCAGGAATAAGCTCCGGCAGCACCGCCAGCTCCACCAAGCCCACCGCCGCAAGAATATGGGCCACCACTGATGCCACTCGATACCCCACTTTATCAAGAAAGCGGGCAGAAACTAAGTCCACTACCAGCTGGAGCAAAAAGTTAGTGGAAATAAGGGCGGCAATCCATTCCAGAGAAACGCCGTAGTCCTGCTGAAAGGTAACGAAAAGCAATGTGATAAAGGTATTGATAATGGCCTGCACCATGGATGCGGTAAAGCAGGTGCGTAGGGTGGCGGCGTAGGTGAGTTGCATAACAGTAGTATAGCAAAATGGCCAGAAAAAGAAAGGGGCGGGGGACTTTATTCTGTCCTCCTTGGTGTTTATTTGCATGGAGCACTTCCGTGAATTACACTCAAAGCAGGAAGGTTTTCCCTTTCAAATTGATTTGATGAGGAGTATATGCCTATGAAACGAGTACTTCGTTTATTGTCGGCTACGGCTCTGTGCTGTAGCCTCGCTTTCAGTAGTATTTTTGCAGAACCCTTGGGACAAGAAGTAGCCCAGCAAAATACCACGCCGCCTTTGAATGCCGAGCAGTCCAATCCCAATATCATGGGCTGGATGCAGGGCTTTCCACCACCAATGGATAAGATTCTTTCTGCCAGGGACGGCTCCTTCTTTACCTTTCCCGGCTTGCGGTACAGCGTGAACCACATGCAGGAATTCTCCACCACCCGCAGCGTCATGGCCTCCAAGGACAAGCACTACACGGTCAGAAGCCGTCTTGACCCGGAGATTGACAACATTGTGTTCCTGCCCTGGGGTTCCGAGGTTCCCATGACCTGGGAGGAGTCCCTGTCCGCCAACTACACCGACGGTATCATCGTCATGCACAAGGGACGCATCGTCTACGAGCGCTATCCTGCCGGCCTTGAGGCCGACGGAGTCCACGCCGCCATGTCGGTCACCAAGTCATTTGCCGGCACGGTGGCCTCCATCCTCATCGCCGACGGCCTCATCGACCCGGCCCTTCCCATCACCCACTACATCCCGGAGCTGAAGGGATCTGGCTTTGACGGCTCCACTGTGCAGGAGGTGCTGAACATGACCACACCCCTGGACTACAGCGAGGACTACAACGACCCCAACGCTGGAATCTGGAAGTTCTCCGAGGCCGGCAACGTGTTCCGTCCCGACAACTATACCGGCCCCTTCGACTACTATGAGTACCTGCCCACCATTCCTGCCGTCGCTGGACAGAAGCCTGGCTCTCAATTCGGCTACCGCACCCCCAATGCCGAGGTCATCGGCTGGCTGGTGTCCCGAGTCACCAATCAGGATCTGTCGGAGCTGGTATCCGAGCTGATTTGGCAGCCCATGGGAGCTGTCTACGACGGCTACTTTGTTACCGATCCCTCCGGAACCTCCTACGCCGGCGGGGGCTTCAACCTGAACCTGCGGGACATGGCCATGTTCGGGGAGATGCTCAGGAACAAGGGAAAGCTGCGGGGCCGCCAGATTATTCCTGCCGCTGCCGTGGACATGATTTCATCCGGTGGAAGCCAAAACGCCTTTGCCGCAGGCGGCGAGTATCCCTTGCTGAAGGGCTGGAGCTACAAGAACCTGTGGTGGATTACCAACAACAGCCACGGCGCCTACATGGCCAGGGGGGTTCACGGACAGGCCATCTACATCGACCCCGCCGCCGAGATGGTCATCGCCCGCTTCGCCTCCAGCTACCAGGCCAGCAACAAGTACATCGACCCCACCTCCATCCCTGCCTACGAGGCTGTGGCTGAATACCTGATGAACAAGTAGGGGATAAACATTAGGAATGAGGAGATAGGAGCTGGTGACTCGGACTTGTCCTGCGCTCCCATCTTCTCAATCTGGACAAGACACCACTACAGGAACGACACATGAAAAGCATTTTGTTTATAGTGGGTTCCACCAGACGGAGCTCCTTCAACCGGCAGCTGGCAAAGCTTGCGGAACAGCTGCTGCAAGGAAAGGCCCGGGTGGGCTACCTTGACTTTGGCCGCATTCCCTTCTTCAACCAGGATGCAGAATTCCCTCCCGCCACCTCGGTAACCTATGTCAGGGAAACAGTGGCCCAGTTAGACGGACTGTGGATTTTCACCCCGGAATACAATGCCAGCTATCCCGGCTATCTGAAGAATCTGGTGGACTGGCTTTCCCGTCCCTTGAAGCCTGACGACCTTGCTTCAGGTGGTATTCCTGCCACCGCCGCCAGAGGAAGGAAAGTCACCATCAGCGGCGTTTCAGGAAAGTCGGCGGCGGCTGGCTCCCGCAGGAAGCTGGCGGAGCTGCTGTCCTTTGTGGGCATGGAAATCTTTGGCGGGGAAGGGGAGGGATTTTCCCTAGATAAGGATGCCTTTACCACTGACCGGCTGGAATTGTCCGACTCCGACAGGAATCGGCTTGAGGCCCAGTGCCGGGGCTTTGTGGAATTTTTGGGATAGGAGAAGCTGGGAGGTGCGTCGGTGGGACTAGCCCTCCCTCCCCGAACCGACGGAGTACCAGTCAATCCTGCGGGTAAGCACCATCAGCACCACCACCACAAAGAACAGCCCCAGGGTTCCAATCAGCAGGGCGTAGTCTTCTGCCTGCAAGGTTCCGAACAAGAAGATGTAGCTGATGAACTGCACTGCGGCAAAGAGCAGGCCCCACTTGAGCCTGCCGAAGATGGCGGCGGCGTAAAAGAGGGTGAGGAAGCTCACCGCGGCACTGCTTATCCAGTAGGTCAGCCTGAATTCAAGGTGCTCGGAAACGGACAACAGCAACAGGTAGAACACCACGTCAGCCAGACCGATGAGACAGTACTGGATGGGATGAATCCTCACCCTAGTAAAAATCTCGAAGATGAAGATGGTCAAAAACGGGATGATCAGGAAGAGCACCGCATATTTGACGCTGCGGGAAGTCTTTTGGTAGTTGTCCACCGGGGTGACAAAGCTGACCGTCACATATTCCGTCCCAAGCCTGCTCATGGAGTCGTACTGGTAATCCTCCGCCACAACCCACACCTTCGGATAGGTGGTGGAAAGGCCGGGAATGGACCAGGAGGCGGAGAATCCCTCCTCGCCAAGCTCCCGATTCGTGGGAAGCCATCCGCCACTGAATCCGGGGGTGCTCCAGGTGGACTCCATGGAAAAATTGTTGTCGGTGGCCATGGGCACGATGGAAATGCTCTCCCCTCCCTGAATTCCTGCATCTATCTGATAAGAAAAGCCATTGCGGGCAAAATCAGCCGGAAGGTCATAATAGAGGGTGTTGTAGAATGGAGAAGCCACTGGCTCCGTAAAGGATTGCTCCAAGGTGGTGCCATCGACTGTCACCACCGGCAAGGAGGTGAGGCTCTTCTTGTTGGAAATGCCAAAAAGCAACACTGCCTCATCCCAGTGAATGGCATTCTCGTCAATCTTCAGATGCTGATAGGCCGCGGAAGAAAAATTCCCGGAAAACGCTGCCGTGCAATCAAATACCGGCACATCGAATATTCCCCGGGTGAGATACTCAGGATCAACCTTGGTGGAGAAATCCATAGTCTGGGGTACAGAGAACAGATACCGTGTGGTGGTTTGCTGCTGCACCTGCTTCCGGTTGTCTGAATCGATATACTCCTGCAGAAAGGTGTGGGTATAGGGCACTGCCATCAGCACTCCTTCCAGCACCGGCTCGCCACCCTTGGGAATAAGCACGGATACGATTGCCATATCCCTGTAGTGCTCCCGGTCCTCAACCAGGGACTGAATCATATTGATGGGAATCAAAAACAGCAGCACCAAAACCAGGATGATAAAGGGCTTGGCCCCCAGCCTGTCCATGGCCTGCACCAGCTGCCTGCGCCTTCCGGCATGGAACCTGCCCCCTGCGGCGGAGGACAGGTCATTTTTAGGCGAATTGTCCATAAGAAGTCTCCTTTGGTTGTTGACTAGTATCCCTTCAGTATTCTGGCCAGCTCCCTGACCCAGCCGTCAGTAGGATGGCTGCACCTCCATTGGCATTCCACCAAATATCTTACTCCTTTGTAGCTATATTGGCAAGTGAAAATTGCAAAAAAAGAACCTCAAATTTATTTGTCCTTACTCCTACATATTTGTATTTGTAGGAATTAGGGGGACATTCTCGGTAGTTGGGATTTTACTTGATACAGTTAATTTTTATTTGATAAAATTACAAGTATGAAAAGCAAGCCATCTAACAAAACTCACTCAAAAGAATTTATAACTGATTTTCTTCACTGAGATTGAAAGATTAAAGTGTTCTCCATACGAATTATTATTATTTATGATTTTTCCTCGAATCAATATTTCTTCGTATCCATGTAAAATATCCATGACTTCTAGGATTATACTATTTTGGTTCATGTACGGAATAAACTCATCGATATAAAAACGTTTCCCCGATGTTATGATACAATTGATTCTTTCAAATATTTCAATGTATACATCACTCGTTATTTCTTCAAAATCAGAAAAAATTAATTCTGCAGAATTGGATTGTTTCTCATGAGGAAAATGCAAGTGGGAAAACTTTAAGACAAGTATATCCTTGTCCATTCTTATTTCATCTATTTGTTCATCATGCATTTGGTCAAGACAGTGGAAATCTGACAAAATATAATCTCTTTGACTTTCACTCATATTATTCTCCTGTGTTCCAGCCATTATTTCGTAACCAATTTTTTACTTCGTTTGAAGGTGAAGGGATACCATTATGTGCATCATGAACTGTACCATCTTGGTTTAATGAGGTTTTATCTTTAAAATGTACATGAGGTTGTTGACCTTTCTGATGAGGTTTATCAACTCTATCTACATCTCTTGGAGCCTGCCCTCGTTCCACTTGTTTCTGTAGTTGATTCTGAGATGATGGCTTTTTTTTATTTTCATCATCATCTGGTGGCATAGGATTAGGAGATGTTGCCTGTGCATTTGATTCAAGCTGCTGTTTTACATTACCTGCCTTCTGATTTTCTGATTTTTCTTGGCTTTCACTTTTACCATCATCAATGGCTGCATCTAGGGTAACACCAACAGCTGTCGCAGCTGCTCCAACAACAAACAGGCTAGCTAACCATGCTCCGATGGCTTTTGCACCAGCAATGACAGTAGGTGCAATAAACGGAATGACGGCTATAGCTTCCCCTGTAGGGTCGGTATACTTCACCGGATTGTTCCCACCGTAGTGGTACAAATTGCTATATGTAGGGACAAACCACTAAATTCAGCCGTTTTTGCCTGAAAATAGTACTAAAAACCAGAAAAACAGGCTCCATCAACCAGCCCCAGCGTGAAACTACACCTCAGAACCACATCCTTCCCTAGTGATGTACCTACATTCTACTCGAAAAGCTGGTGTTTGACTAGCAAAAGTTGGAGTTTGTAGACTTATTTTTCAGGTTTTTTAGGTTATGGATGGGTCATGCTAACAAGCAGCCTGCCTCGTAAGAACATTTCAGGTAGTCAGGATTTGTATAATATAAATTGGAATTAAAATTTGATATTTCATCTGACATGAATGAGGTGAATATATCCATTATTTGTTGTGCAATGTCATCTTCTGAGCCTGATTGCAAGATTATATCTGTATAGACCCCTCCAATGGATGTTTCGGAAGGAACTTGGTATTTGCAGTTTGCCACGGTGTCGAAATCACCAGGCTTTATTTTGTAGTCCTCTATCCATTCGTCGGACACCTGCTCAAAGCCTAATGAATGGTTCACTTCGGCTACTTTTAACTGCCGCTCGATTCCTTTTTTTCCCATAAAGCAAGCGATAGTTCCCCTGTGGTTCTTTGTTTTTCTCGCTACATATTCAATCATAGTACAGATATACAGGATATCATTTTCTTGTTTTTCAGTCATAAATTGTCTCACTCCGTACATACGTTAGGCAATCCAAAGCTCTGAGGGAATGAAAGCTTATTTGATGGGTTGGATGCCTGAACTGTGCATACTCCCAAAAGACTTGTCGCGTTATCCTTCCACTTATAAAATCGTTTACAAAATTCCAGATGGTGTCATCTGCCATGGGCCCCTCGACAATATCATGTTCATGAGTCTTCCCGGAACGACATTCTGCAATGAAGTCTAACCATGCATCTGACATATTTTCAAATTTCAAGATATTCAACTGGGAATTCTCCATATATGAATAAAAATTTACAGTGCCATTTTCATGTCGTCGGGCGGCCCATCTCTTGGCCTGCTCATAGCTTTTGGTACAATAAAATCCCCAGGAGAAATCTTTTGTATATTTCGTTTTCCTTATCTGAGGATATTCAATAATTTCACTGCTTCCGTGATATAATTCCACTGGCATTTCACTTTCCCCTGCTAAAGGCGATTATATCATATTTTATGTTCTTTTTCATCTTTCTCCTACGTATTTGTTGTGGGAGGAGGAGAACTTTTCTTTAAAGATAACAAAATGATTGGTAGTAGCCAGTTTCCAGTCAGAAAATATATTCCACCGCAAAATCCCAGTTCTTTCAATAAAAAAAATAATCTATCGAAATCAGGTATAGATAGGAATTGATTTCTAGCTGGCCAAGATAAAATGGCAAGTCCAAAGAAAATATTTAACAAAATAACATTGTATATCTTTTCATTTTTATTAAAGCAGATAATAAGCAATAAATTAAAAATTAATGACAGAATAAAAAGAGGGATAAGAGCGTTCCCATGAAGATATTTTGCTAAAGAAAATGTTGCACAGACCAACAAGCAGTAAAACAGAATTTCTCCAGCCAAGATAACCTTTACTTTCATTCCAGTTCCTTTTTATAAATTAAGATTTCTTCTATCAACTCTGAGTCCTGCAATTGCTTTTCTAAATTTCTTGGCGTTAAAGTTGGATTAAATCCTAATTCTGTCAAAACTTGAGATACATAATTCGCACAACTGAATCCATACCCATCTCCTAACTCAATGGATTTTTCAATCATTGAAGCCTCTTGTTCGGGAGTTGTATCAATCGAGTAAGTGATAAGGTATTCTCCATTATTGCGTCTAAGGACAGAGTTGATATATATATTTAAATTGGATTGTGGCTCACCAGAAAACAATCCGCTTGAAGGACGATATTGATATTTCCCTTGCTCCAACCCTTCGTAGGACCCGCTAGGATCATATAATGCAGGAAGATTTATCTCTCCATAAGAGTCAATCCCTGGATTACTAAAATGTATGGCGACATGGCTTCCGCCTACTAATTTTTCCCAACCAGTATTGGCGTGAATTATTATTACTGTTGTTTCCCGCCCATCAGGATCCACATACCGCACTGGATTGTTGCCGCCGTAGTGGTACAAATTGCTATATACTGGAACAAACCACCAAATTCAGCTGGTTTTGCCTGAAAATAGTACTAAAAACCAGAAAAACAGACTCCACCAACCAGCTCTAACGTGAAAATTAACCCTCAGAACCACATCCTTCCCTAGTGATGTATCTCTATTCTACCCGAAAAGCTGACCTTTGGCTAGCAAAATTCGGGGAAAACAGGGGAATTTCTCCCGTCCCCCATCAATTTGTATTTGTGGGAGCACCAAATTCTTTGCTTGAGGATTTGGGTATTAGTTCAGGAGGTGTACAATAACATGGATATTGCCCGCATCAAGCATTTCGAGTGGTACTAAATGATTTCAGAAACAGATAGGCATCTTTTATTATTCCTTTGAAATCCTCTCTGGGCAGATGTATTTCCGAACAGGAGTTCTCCATGACCTTGCAATCTCCGTCTACAATACAGCTTTTGAATCCGATTATCCGTGTTGTGTCATTATCGTCAAAATGTATTACATGTGACCCATCATCAAACGCCTCATCTGGTGACCACTCCCAAAGGGTCTTCGTTTTGCTCAAAAGTTTTTTGTCACAGTCTGACAAATTGGCCTCGCTGTAGTTTTGGAGGTAATAACCTTCAACAATATTCCCTTTAGAATAATCCTCCAGGGCCATGTCTGAATTTACTCTGTTTTTTAGGCAATGTCTCAATTGTCTTGCAATGCTGGGAAATGTTGTGGCGTATTCTTCTCGTCGTCCATAACAATTGTTGTTGATATGAATGACAAAAAAACCATCGCCAATAAATTGATTGCAGTATATTTTATTTATTTCAATTTCTATACCAAATGTTTCTTTTGTACCGAATAACATCTGCAACCCGCCCGAAAACTAGTTTTCGATCAAGAATCGGCTCTACAGCTACCAAAAGCAGGCTTCACCAACCAACCTAACGTGGAATTTGCCTCTCAGAATCAAATTCTTTTCTCGTGATGTGCCTCCACTTTATCCTAAAAGCTGGTGTTTGGCTAGCAAATCTTGGGGTAGGACGAAGGATTTGTCCCTTACTCCCATCAATTTGTATTTGTGGGAGTGAGGGGAGGATGCCTAATCTTTGTTCAGCTCTAAATCTGCAAAATAAAAATCTTCCTTTTTTTTATTCATCACTGCTATTTCTTTTAATTTTTGTATATACATTTCTATCAAGCTTCTACTTTCCTCCGTATTGATACTACCATAATAAATTATTAGCTCTCTGATTGATTCTATATGATTACCTGCTGCAGCAATTTTAAACCAAACGGTTGATTCTCTATCATTCTTTTTTATTAGATAATAATACATTCCTAATCTATATGCAGCTTCATAATCACCATCTTTGGCTGCTCCTTTTAAATGATATATTTCCCAAAATGATAGGTTGTATTTTTCCCATGATGTTTCAGGTTGTTCTGGATACATCATTATAAATCCTCCTGCCATCAGCATTAAAAATATAGCTGCCTTTATTTTGCGGAAAAGCATTTGAATGTCCCTCGTCTTAAAATTAAACGTGATGCGTCTCCATTCTACCCTCAAAACACTCCCTTGGCTAGCAAAATTCGGATGAAACAGGGGAATTTCTCTCTTCCTCCCATCAATTTGTATTTGTGGTAGTAAGGGGAGGATGAGAAATTCTCTTATAGAATTAAACGAGTGATATAGTTTTTTATAAAAAATTATGTTTATGGGAGAATGAAATGAAGAACAGCCCTCATTTATTGCCCATCACTCCATCAAATTTCAAAGTATCTAAATTAAGCGTACCTATGTTTATTTTGCAAGTTGTATCATACACTCCATAACTTAAAATAATCGTTTCATCAGATTTAGAGTTTATATCCAAAAATAATGTTTTATGGGGATAATTTTGCCTATATTTATCAAAATTTAATTCTTTTATCTTCTTGAATGTATTAACATTATAAATTGTAATGTCAAGTGGATACTGACTGGATGGTAAATCCAGTCCGAATATATCTTCAATATCAGTGTTTATCTCTGCTTTGGCAAGGGAGGATACTATGATATAATCCTCGATTATGTAGAATGTGCTTCCTGACATTATATCGGTATAGATAAATTCTTCTGTATCCGACTCAAAGTAACATAACCTTCCATATTCAGGGATTCTTGACTTAGTACAATCAATAAAAAAACACTTATTTTTAAAGATTTTATATCCACGGTATTGAGAAAAAGGGAGTTCAAGTTTTTTGTTATCTTGAACAAATACTTCGAATTGCATTGCCTCAAAATTCTCATTTATCTTAAAAAAGGAATTGGATGCTGTACAATAACAAAAGAAGGCCGTATAAAAAATAATTAATATAATTTTTTTCATTTTAATCCACCAATAAGATAACTCTTATTTCTTTTAAATTTTCGTCCATTAGATGCTGATGGGTCTTTTGCAAATAATTTTTTATCTGAATTAATTTTGTCAGGAGTGTCGTATCTGTCGGCATTTGAAAGAGGCCGTCCATAATATTTCGAAGATGAAAATATATTTGCGAAGGTTGTGACATAGCAACTTTCTTGTCTAAAAGTTATTATACTTGAATTTCCGACATATTTATTACGTGGAATTTACCCCTCAGAACAAAATCCTTCCCTTGTGATGTGCCTCTATTCTACCCGAAGAACTGGTGTTTGGCTAGCAAAATTCGGGGAAAACAGGGGAATTTCTCCCTTCCCCCATCAATTTGTATTTGTGGGAGGAAGGGGGAGTATACTACATAAAAACTGAAGTGCACAATAGAGCTTTTTCTAGAATTTTTCTCATTCCAATTATTAGATTTATGATTTGTGTTTTTTCTTCAGATGAAAATTTAGGTGTATACTGCTCGTTATGATCGTTCATCGTAGGAAGGTTGCAACCACAAAGAAATTTCTTGTATAACTCATTGAACTCATTTGAATCACCAATAAAGTCGAATTGCAAGGTCTTTGCTAAATCACTGATGATATTCCATTTATTGAGGAAGTCGTTTGTGTTTTTATAGTCAATGGCGTTGAAATCGTACATGACTTCTGACTCAATGATAAAATCATTCAAAGCACAATATTTATAGGCATTATTTTTGGAACTGAAAGCTATGAGAATTCCACCATATCTTGTCAGAAATACATCATCAGTTTCTTCTGAACACCAAATTGAAAAAAAAATAGTTTCATTAAACCGAAATTCTATAAGGTAATACTCATTTTCACTCAAAACCTCTATCCCCCCATTTTTTTAATTTATTAAATTCTGAATCAGGTCCTTTCTCATAATTATCCTTTCCATATTTTTCATCCATCAATCTTTTGGCAAACTCTTTACCCGATTCATCTATATATGGTACCTGTCCTTCAGCCCAAGTTGGAATGTCATTTGATTTTTCTTTTCCTGAACCGCTTTTGGATTTTTTGTGTTCCTTTGTATCATGATTACCTATTTCTTTGCTTGATTCTGGATTGTTAGGAACAATCCCATCTGTACTTACAAGTGAAGAATCATTTTCTTTACTACTATCAATGGCTGCATCTATGGTAACACCAACAGCTGTCGCAGCTGCTCCAACAACAAATAGGCTAGCTAACCATGCTCCGATGGCTTTTGCACCAGCAATGACAGTAGGTGCAATAAACGGAATGACGGCTATAGCTTCCCCTGTAGGGTCGGTATATTTGATTGGATTATTCCCGCCGTAGTGGTACAAATTGCTATATATGGGAACAAACCACCAATTTCACCCAAAAATGCTGCCCAAAACCCAGAAAACAGGCTCCACCAACCAGCTGCACCTAGAATTTACCCTCAAAAACCGTCCTTCCCTAGTGATGTATCTCCATTCTACTCGAAAACCTGACCTTTGGCTAGCAAAATTCGGGGAAAACAGGGGAATTTCTCCCGTCCCCCGTCAATTTGTATTGATGGGAAGTTGGGGGAGAATACATTTTACAGCTCTGCTTTTATCTATATAAAATGCATAAATAAAAACATTTTTTTCCTCTATACAAAACATGCAGTTTGCCTTCTGAAATTATTTTTCCGTTATATTCATTTTTTAACATATCTTGTTCATCATAGACTACAACCCACTGATAGTCGAGAAAACCAGGCTCCCATGGAAAAACTAAATACCTATCACTTTCTATTACGTTATCTTCCAGTTTGCTAGTTTCCTGAAAATGTACGATTTGTTTTTCCATTTTAGGTATTTCAAGAAACAGTGCAAATCTATCTGATAAATCAAAATTTCTGATTATTAAAAAAACACAGCAAGTCAATAGTTGTCCTAAGAAAATAGATTTTCTTCTTGTATATACCGCAATTATAATTGAATATATACTGAATCCAGTAAAAAAAATGAACATTGCAAAGTTATAAAGAACATACCCTGTTTGTCTTTTTAGATAATAGGATAACAAGGCACTAATCAAAACCATGATATTAATGAGTAATAAGAGTATAGATTTTTTTTTCTTCATTTTTTTTACCACCGTGTCAATAGCATTTGTAATCTTTTGGAACGGTATTCAATAACTGCTTTCCCTTCTGGGGAATTACTTCCTGCACTAAATCCTATTCGTTGGGCAGCTTGGGTTACAGCCCCTGCCAAAGCAACACCCTTGGCGATGACTGTACCTATTGCAGGGAGAACTGGAATGGCAAGGGGAATTACAAACTCTCCCGTAGGGTCCACATACCGCACCGGATTGTTGCCGCCGTAGTGGTACAAATCGCTATATACTGGAACAAACCACCAAATTCAGCTATTTTTACCAGGAAATAGTACTAAAAACCCCAAAAGCAGGCTTCACCAACCAGCTACACGTGGAATTTACCCTCAAAAACCGTCCTTCCCTCGTGATGTACCCCTATTTTACCCGAAAATTTGCCCTTTGACTAGCAAAATTTTGGTAAAATGAGGAGCGTGTCCCTCGATTACCTGTATTTTATAATTCACCCAAAATATCTGTTTTACTCAAGAATTAGCTAGTTCTGGTATTAAATCGATATACCTTCATTATATAGGGATTCTGGGTCAATATCTATTTCATCATTCCACACCACTGTACATCCATCCGTATGGGCAGACTTGAAAAAAACTGTGTTGCTTAGTGGCTTGAACACAGGATATTCTAACAAAGGAGCCATATCATAAATCTTTTGCTCCCCATGAACAAAAGTTACTAGGAGCTTATAGTCATCTAATGGTTGGACATCCTTTACAACCCACTTGGGAGTCATTTTGTCCTCCTATTGCAATGGATTTATCTTAAACAGATTGTCCCTGTTCATGCACAAGTCCCAGTTAGCCAGCAATTCTTCTTTATGGATTTCTGCCCAAGCACTAACCAACTTCTGCTTGGATTGGGGGAGATTTCCCTCTATTAAGTTTCCCTCAAGGTCAAATATAGAGAATTCCCCATTATATTTCACGTGGAAATGAGGTGGATTGTGCTCTTTTCCACTATTGTACATATAGACCATTATTCCATAGAACATTGAGATACACGGCATCTATCTCTCCTTATACTTTATCATAACACAACTATTTCTTGTTGTCATGCCATCTGTTCTATATTATGGAAGGAAATTCAATCATGGTAGAGTTGTTGCGTTCCATTACTCCTACATATTTGTATTTGTGGGAGTAGTTTCGTAAATAAAATTATATTAATTGTTTTTTATTTCAGAAAAAAAACAATAAGAATCATCAGCTATTTTTGATATTTCAGTTACATAAAAAAAAGCATTTCCCTTCATTCGTTTTATATAATATTCATTTGGTTTTGTTTGATAAAAAAAGGAGAGATAGATTTCTTCACTTGGCTCAGAAATATAATAGGATAAATTTATTTGTTTAATAATTTTTTCATCTTTAATAAATATAATCTTCTGACCTAACCAATCTTTTTCACTATCATTAAGGATGTCATATTGTTTAAGGGATGCTCCTTCATCTAAAATAATCAAGTAATCGTATTCTTGATTGACAAACACTCCCAAATCAATTCCACTATTTTCTTTTAATTCTTTGATAAGAAGATTCTGTTCATTATATATTTTACACGAATATATGATACAACAAAAAAGAATAGATAGTATTAATTGTTTATTTTTCATTTATTCATCCCATTATCATTTAAATTGAACAATTTTTTCATTGCAGATTCATATTCCTCGTTTGAAAGTTTTGTTAGACATACACTATAAGTACCATCTTCATTTTTTTAACAGAATATAACCCAAGTTCATGTTGAAAATTTAATATATCTTTTGCAGTCTCAGTATTAGACTTGCTACTATCCATTCCAATACTACGTCCAATTATATTATTTAGTGTATCTGCAATAGTATCAGCATCAGATAATTTCTCAAAAGATTTTTTATTTTCTGGAATAGTTGGATCATGCCCAATTCCTATATCATAAGCAGTTTCATAATCAAAAGATTTTGTAATTAAAGCTTGCCACAAAGCATGCCTAAATGCACCTCGAGAACTGCCCTCGTCACTACGGCCCTCTCCATAATTTGCCCATGAAAGCCCCAAATTTATGGTAAAGTTTGTAGCGATACTAGATATATTTCTACCTCCATCAGAAGCCCTTCCAACCTTTGAAGCGGCGATAGGATGTTTTACCCACGCTAAAAACTCTGAGAATAAACTTCTTCCATCTGGATCCACATACCGCACTGGATTGTTTCCGCCGTAGTGGTACAAATTGCTATATATGGGAACAAACCACCAATTTCACCCAAAAATACTGCCTAAAACCGAAAAACAGGCTCCTCCAACCAGCCCCAGCGTGAAACTACACCTCAGAACCACATCCTTCCCTAGTGATGTACCTACATTCTACTCGAAAAGCTGACCTTTGGCTAGCAAAATTCGGGGAAAACAGGGGAATTTCTCCCGTCCCCCGTCAATTTGTATTTGTGGGAATTCATTTTTTTCAAAATTGCAACAAAAACTTTTGGGTAAATCGACAATATCCGTGAAAAATAATTTTCAACTATTCAATTTTAAATTCAGTAATTGAAGGAAATTCATCAGGATTATAATATGGATGTTCATCTTCCCAATATTGATGAAATCTAATTATTACATGATCTGAAAAATCACAATCCAAATAGACACGGAATTTTTTATTTGGAAAATTTTGCCTTAACTCTTTAATAAGGTTTTGTAAAATTAGGTTTGTAACAACTTCAACTTTCTTTTGATAGCGTTTTCTTATTTTTCCAAAAAGATGAAAATGATTTTCATACCCTTCTAATTGTGTTTTATCTTTAACTAAATTCAATGAATTAATTCTTTCTGCTTCTGTTTTTAAAAATACATATTCATTATTCTTATTGTCTTTTACTGTATAAAATTTCGGGAAAATTATGAATTGAAAAGTAATTAAATAATCAAAATTAAACATATTAGTACCCCAATATTTCCAATCCTTTGGCTATTGCTTTTATTACTTTCGGATCTTCTAACAACTTTTGATAAGGCTTTGGAGCCAATTCACCTGCCTTATTAACAAAAGCTTTTTTTCCAACATCATATAAATATTTTGAGTTTCCTTGTTGTACATGAATCTGTCCTGGTCTGTGCCCAGGATTTTCTACATCTATATGAATTCCTTTTTTGTTATATAAAGTTTTAGAACTAACACGTGTCCCTTTACTATCTGGATCATCTGGGGGCATAGGAGCTGGAGCACCTGCCACAACAGAAGCTGACGCAGAATTTATTTTTGCTAACGAACTAGATAAACTTTGATTTTGAGCATAATTTATTCCTTCAAATATTAAAACAACACCAAGAAAGATACATCCGACAATTGCTAATTGGGGACTAGCATTTTTTAATTCTTGACCTACTTGTCTTAATTCCATTACTAAAGATGGGAGTGGTATATTAACACTCCTTCCATCTGGATCCACATACTTCACCGGATTGTTCCCACCGTAGTGATACAAATTGCTATATATGGGAACAAACCACCAATTTCACCCAAAAATACTGCCTAAAACCGAAAAACAGGCTCCTCCAACCAGCTGCACCCGGAATTTACCCTCAAAAACCGTCCTTCCCTCGTGATGTATCTCCATTTTACCAGAAAATTTGCCCTTTGACTAGCAGATTCCAGGGTAGAATGGGGAGGAGACTTATTTTTTCGTGTATTCTTGCCATATATGTGGAAAATTTTCAAGTTCTTCGACCGTAACTATATCTTCACCTGTAATTGAAAACAATAATTTTGACAATGCAATATTGTGTTCCCAGAAAAAATATCTGTTATTATTTTTTTCAAATAGAGGCATAAAACAAAATCTCTCTCCAAATGACATATAGAAGTTCCAATGAAAACAAACCGAATCCCCAAGTTTCTGGGCATATTCTTTGTCATCATACCAAAACTGCATTAGAGAATTTGTTGCAAGGGCTGATAGTTGACACCATTTGCAATCTAAAGATTTTTCCTTAAACCATCTGGCAATATCACTGTTTTCATTTTCTTCAAATGCTATGTAGTTTGAAAATACAAATGGATAGTATGCATTTGCTATTTTTCTCCCTAAGTAATCATCTGACAAAGAAATCACAAAATCATCATGACATATATCATCAGTTATATTCTCATTGATCTTGTTGTAGATTGCTTGAACACTTTCCAATGTCTTGGCTCTGCTCCTGAGAGATTTAAATTTTCTTTCTACATCACTGAATTTACCAAAGAAAAATTCTGGAACGAACATATGTACCTCAAATTAGTTCATTATCATTTACGGAATAATTGGAATTCCTGAGAGTTTCATGAGACCAATACACATTATTCCTAAAATCAATGTCGAAAAAAGGTTCGATTCACTACTGAAACTTGTTTGTGGTTGAGAAATTTGGTTCTTGGAATATAGAATTACTCCTGAAACAGGACACCAATATGTCACTGAAAGGTTTAATTCTTTTAAAACAAAATGACCAGATGTACCTGGTGAAGTTGGCTCACCTGCTTTGACTTCAGGAAGCCCATATTTTTTTGCTAATTCTATATAACCTTGTAACTGTTTGCTTGCAATATCTACACTTTGAGTTACTGGTTTGATTTCATACATTTCATTCGTGGATACATTCCAAATATCAGGTCGGACACCTAAATCAGATTTCCCCAATCCTTTGTCAATTAAATCTAACTTATACATAATTGTAGACATTGTTTTGTTTGTATATACTTTTTCATTTTTATGTTCTTCTGCATATTTCAATGAAATAAGCGAGTGTATAATTTTACCTTCTGCAGTATCTTCTGTTTCCCGCCCATCCGGGTCCACATACTTCACCGGATTGTTGCCGGCGTAGTGATACAAATTGCTATATATGGGAACAAACCACCAAATTCAGCTGGTTTTGCCTGAAAATAGTACTAAAAACCAGAAAATCAGACTCCACCAACCAGCTCTAACGTGAAAAATAATCCTCAGAACCACATCCTTCCCTAGTGATGTACCTCCATTCTACCCGAAAAGCTGACCTTTGGCTAGCAAAATTCGGGGAAAACAGGGGAATTTCTCCCGTCCCCCATCAATTTGTATTTGTGGGAGGAGGGGGAGAGGCATCCTTCTGTTAATTACTGGTTTGACAATATATGTATTTTTTCATTGCTAAAATGAAATTTGGGAGAATTTCATTTTTGATGTTCTGCAGAAAATCACATACAGTGTCAGTAGCAAAGATTTCTTCAATTTGATCCCAAAACAAGTGAAAATCTCTTCTAAAGTCCTCAGAAATTTCATTTTCAATGATAGAATATATACCCAAAGTACTTTCCAGGAAAGAATCTGTGTCAATTTCCGTATCTTGATACATAACAATTTGTTCAATTATTTGACAAACATATTTTCTTGAGTTCATTCGTTCTCCTATTGTGCCATTACCGTTATAACTTTACCTGACTCATTTAGAATTACTTTCGCTTCATCAGTAAGATAAATTGTAGTGCCAAAAGTTTTTCCGGGTATTTGAACTCCTCTTTTTATTGTTTCTTCCACGATCATTGGTACAATCTTTCTTTGTTCCATTCTTTCTAAGGCATGTTTTGAATATTCTCTTCCACCGATTATAATTACATCTTTTGCTATATCATTAGCTAATTTACTTGTTAATATATTTTTAATCGAATTTACTAGATTGAACACTCCTTTTCCAATCAGCAATAGATCAACCATATCAGTTGTAAACATATTGTATTCTTGAATATCATTTTTATCTGAATAAAACTTATAAATTAGTCCATCTGGATTTCTATATATACAACCGTTAGGATTTTCTATAAAAAATTGTTGGGTTTCTTCCCAGGTTTTTCCATCAAGAGTTAATTCAAAGTTGTCATCAAAAAACACTGCAATCTTATTAAATTGGTCTTCTGTTATTTCTGAATTATATATTTCCCGCCCATCCGGATCCACATACCGCACCGGGTTGTTCCCGCCGTAGTGGTACAAATCGCTATATATGGGAACAAACCACCAAATTCAGCTGGTTTTGCCTGAAAATAGTACTAAAAACCAGAAAAACAGACTCCACCAACCAGCTCTAACGTGAAAATTAACCCTCAGAACCACATCCTTCCCTAGTGATGTACCTCCATTCTACTCG
>JAZNAS010000042.1:0-2630 GCA_045586625.1 Treponema sp. | reverse complement strand
CCTTGAGCACCAACTCGCCCAGCTTGAGCAGAATGATCTCGTTCATATCACTATATTCCCCTTTGGTTGAATGATTTACATTAATTTGATATTGTATCGCAGAATTGAAAAAGACGCAAGCACAAGGCCCAAGAAGTCCTGAAAATCGACCGGTAAACCACCGGTCGATTGACTTTTTCGGGGAACAGGCGGTATTTTGAAGGCAGAGGTGACCAACTATAAGAAGTCAAGAGGAAAGTGAAAAATTTTCATCTGAGCAAAAAGGGCGCACAAAACCAAGCCCTCTTGCGAGGACTTCAAAAAACAAGTTGGTCATGGATCAGTGAATGAGATCTGGGTTATAGGACAGCTTTTTCGTTTGGAGGGTATAAATAACCCGTAAAAGCTTTTTAGCGACATGGGTAAGCGCAACGCGGTGTTCCTTGCCCTCGGCACGTTTCTTGGCGTAGTAGGCTGCAAACGTCGGCTCGTAGTTAACAACGGTCTGTGCACAGTTCATAATGGCATAGCGCAAATGGGAAGACCCATGCTTTACCATTTTCCCCGTGTTTTCCAAAGTACCGGATTGAAAATATCCAGGCTCCAACCCGGCAAAGGAAAGTAACTTGGATGGACTGTTGAACTTGGAAAGATTGCCAAATTCAGAAAGGATAACCGCCGCAGAAGCCACACCGATTCCGGGAATGGTCAGCATGGGTGGAGCAAGCTCAAGGACACAGTCATTGATTTGCAGCTCAATTTCCTCCACTTTGCTTTGTAACTGGTTGTAGATATCGATGGTGATCTCCATTTCTTGAAGCAGATAGTCACTGGTTGAGCCAACTGTATTTCTGGCCAGCGTCTTGAGCTCTGCGAAATGCACCATGGAGAATCTCCCCCGAGACAGACGGCGCAAGGGTTCGTAAGACTTGGAATTCATATTGGAGATTTTCTCCGGAGAGGTATAGTTGGAAAGGATATACAGCGCTGTTGCCGAAAATTTTCCTTTAAAAAAGGGTTTGAACTCAGGAAAAACCTTGTCCAGGATGTTTGTTAACTCCACCAGTTGCCTGCTCCGCTGCCGAATCAGGCTGTCCCGAAATCTTGTTAGTGACTTTAGCTTTTCAAGTGTGTAAAATGACGGTGGATAGGGCTTGTACTCTACCGTCATCAGATACTGGGCGATCATGAGAGCATCTATGGAATCCGTCTTTGTTTTTCTGAGCGATTTGCTGCGAACGAATCGGTTGATCAGAAGCGGATTGAACTCCATGAACGAGAAGCCGCTGTTTTCGAGAAACAGCTTCAGGTTTTGCCCATAATGACCGGTAGCTTCAAGCCCTATCTTCTTTTCTCCATCGAGAGCATCAAGCAACTTTCTGAATAAAGAAAATCCCTCGCAGTCATTCTGGAACGACCACGAGGGTGTGATGACATCGCCAAGTTCATCAACAATGGCGCAGTCGTGTTTGAATTTTGAAATGTCGATTCCTACAAAGTACAATTGGTTTCCTCCTCTATCTGTAATTTTAGCACTGCTGTTTCCACAGAAGGCTTGTCCATGTATTCACGCAAATAAAACGTCAAGCGTTACCCAACTGATTACCAATTCAGACAAACCACTGCGGTTTGAGTCACCTCAAAACAGTCGAGCTGTAATAGCATAGATACAAATCCGCAGTGCTTGTACTGATTATAAAGCAGGTAGCTACTCCTGCAATATAACTTTTTAAGGGAAGGAGAAATAATTAAAACCACCCCTTTCGAGATGGTTTTAATTATACGTGTTTGCATGGAACTCTTATTTCACGACAACGACCTTGTGGTCTGTATTAAATCGGTGGGGCTGGACTCGGAACATCAGGTGCCTGCGATGTTAAAAGAATTTCTGGGCGGTGAGATTTATACCATACACCGTCTGGATCGGAACGTGGGCGGAGTGATGGTTTACGCCCGAACCAGAGCTGCCGCTGCCGCTCTGTCCCGAGCCGTGCAGGAAGGCAGTATGATCAAGGAATATGTAGCCATGGTGCACGGAACCCCTCCGGAGGAGGGAGACTGGGAGGATCTGCTCTGGAAAGACAGTGCGAAAAACAAGGTTTTTGTGGTCAAGCGTCAGCGGAGCGGAGTGAAAAAGGCTCGGTTGGAATTTCGCCGCCTGCGTGAAGGAAAGACCAGTCTGGTTCGTGTGCGGCTTCATACAGGCCGCAACCACCAGATCCGAGTCCAGTTTTCCAGCCGAGGGTTTCCGCTGGTGGGAGATCACAAATACGGTTCCCGTGCGGAACAAACGGAACCCATGCTGTATTCCTGTAAAATCACATTTCCGCACAAAGGGAAAACCATCAGTTTCGAATCCATGCCCGACTGGGCATAAGATAAAACGCTGCGGCATACAACGGCACGAAACGATCCGGTGGACACGGTTTCGTATCTTGAATATTTTTCTATACACGCCAAAACTCCTGTTCTCAAGAGGGAACAGGAGTTTTTCGACAGAACGCAGGCACCGTCAACGGTGCCTGTTATTATTTTATTTTTGCGGAAGACGGATGATAAAGGATGTTTTGTGTCCGTTGGATTCAGCGTGAATGGTGCCTCCGTGGACTTCCACAATCTCCTTGGCAATGGCCAGACCCAGACCGGCGCCG
>JAZNAS010000041.1:0-1715 GCA_045586625.1 Treponema sp. | reverse complement strand
AAGTGGCCAAACAACTCCTTGGCTCACAGAACGACATGGCTACGATCCGACTTAATGTGATGCCTTTTCTGATTGTAGGATATTTGGGGCTGACCAATCCGGGATATTTCGATATGATGTACCACAACCTGACCGGTGTGGCAATCATGACAGCCTGCCTGGGAGTATATTTGGGAGCCTACATATTGTCAGAAAAGATTTTTGAAAAAGCCTATGGATAGGGAGGTGAGACGGTATGGTATTTGGAATTACCATAGGGCTTTTGTTTCTGCTTTTAGGATTGGCCTATCTTTCACGGAAGGAAGAAGGAGAACTACTCTCTCGGATGAGCTTTTATCTGTTTAAGATTTGCTGTATCAGGCGATTGCCTATAGTGGAAAAGGGGCAGGTACGAGCGGATTTGGAACGGCTCTATCCCGGCGCTTCCAAGCGGGAAGTGCAGATGGAATACTACGTGAATAAGTTTCGGTTGTTTCTTACAGTATTGCTGGCAGGGTGCCTTTTGACACTTGTGCTTTGTTTCAAAACAGCCATGGAGAACAGCCAAGGAATTGGTTCCGTGGATAGAGGTGAGGTGGGCGAAGGGGAACAGGAGGTATTGCTATCTGCCACAGTGGGAGAACAAACAGAGGAACTACAGGTTTTGGTAGGAGAAAGGCAGCTGGAGGATGAGGAAGTAAACTCTCTGGCAGAGGCTTGTGGGGAGGAGCTGCAACAGTTGATACTTGGGCAAAACGCAGCATTAGATGCAATTGTGACAGATATGAATTTGCCTGATAGGGTGGAGGGCTATCCTTTTGAAATTCTATGGAAAAGCAGTGATACTACTTTGATCAGCATCAGCGGCAGACTGGAAAATGTACAGGGAAGGGAGGGGGATCGGGTATGCCTGACGGCTATTCTTTACTATGGGGAGAGCCGGTTGGAGCAGAGTTTCTGGGTGGAAATCGGTGAAGTGGCAAAGGATACAACTCTAGGCAGTCAGTTGAGAGAAGCCATACGGCAGAAGGATGAAGCCAGTAAATTTGAGGAGAGTATGACATTGCCGAAAGAGCTGGATGGGGAAGAGGTTCTATGGAAAAGAATACAGGAAGAGAATAGCCCCATCTTTTTACTGCTGACCCTCCTGGCAGCAGTGGGTGTTTTCTTTCTGAAGGATAAGGATTTGCATGAGCAGGTGCAGGAAAGAAAGAGAAGCCTAAAGCTGGAATACCCCACCATTCTGAATAAATTTGTTTTGTATATGGGAGCGGGCATGACCGTGCGGGGCAGTTTTTTTAAGATTGCTACCGATGGACAGAAGAAATTCATAGAGAAAGAAGTAAGTCCTGCCTATGAGGAAATGGTTTTTTCCTGTAATGAGTTAAATGCCGGTGTGTCCGAAGGGTTGGTGTATGAGCGGTTTGGAAGCCGAAGCGGCTTACAGGAATATGCACGCCTTGCCACCATGCTGGGACAGAATTTGAAGAAGGGCAATTCCACATTGCTTCAGCGATTACGGGAAGAAGCAGATAAAGCCATGCAGGAAGACCTGCAGTTTCGTAAAAAAATAGGAGAAGAGGCAGAAACCAAGCTACTGATACCCATGGTTATGATGTTGGGGATAGTGATGATTATGGTTATGCTGCCGGCATTTTCCGCATTTGAATAAGGATAAAGGAGAGAAGAAAAATGATTAGAAGTAAATGGAGCAGTTGGTTAGACAAAAAAGTGAT
>JAZNAS010000040.1:0-1705 GCA_045586625.1 Treponema sp. | reverse complement strand
TGTTTGCATTATATCAGGGAGAGGAAGGTCTTTCCCTGGTTCGGGATAGAAAGCAGCTGGAGGAGATTCGTCTTCGCATGACCGTGGAAGCCAATGTAAAGCTTTTAAAAAGCGGCTTCGCCATTGACACGGCACCCATCGAAGAAACCATAGAAGCATTAAAACGTGCCCATCAGGAGCTGGCAAAGGAATATTTCCCGAATGCAGAAAATCCTCAGGAGCGGTATGAACTGTTACAGGATACCAATCAGCGGATGAAGGAGCTGCCCGGATTGCCCCTGGCCATGGCAGCCAAGTGGGCGGAACGAGTGCAAAGCGGCACTCTTGCCACCTTCCATGCAGAGGGCGTGGAGCTGGCAAAAGCCTATGAAGCGGCAGGGGAGCGTTATGAGGCACTTATGACAGCACCCAGAACGGATTTGGGGGATTCCATCAAGAGAGCCTTTGCCAATGTGGATGAGATTCTCAAGGATTTAGGCTACGAGGCTACCGAGGAAAACAGAAAAGCAATCCGGGCACTGGGCTATAATCGGATGGCCATGACCGGGGAGCATGTGGAAAAAGTAAAGGAAGCCCAGCACAGTGTGGAAAAGATAATCGATCGTATGACACCCGCAGCTGTACTGAAAATGATACGGGACGGCAAAAATCCTTTGGAAAGCACATTGGAGGAGTTAAACACTTATCTGGAGGAGCTTCCGGAAGAGTTTCACCAGTCTGCACAGAAGTATAGTAAGTTTTTATATATACTGGACCATCAGGGAGAGATTACGTCACAGGAAAGAGAGGCCTTTATCGGTTGCTACCGGCTTATGAATCAGCTGGAGAAATCCGACGGTGCAGCGGTAGGCGCTTTGGTGAATATAGGGGGAGAGCTGAATTTCCGCAATCTTCTCACTGCCATCCGTAGTGGAAAATTCCACTCCATGGATGTGAAGGTGGATGATGCAGTGGGAGCATTGACAGAGGATGCCCTTATGAAGTTCTCCATTTCTGAGCAGATCGAGCAGGCATTTGTAAAAGAACAGGGAGCACAGAGCCGACAGATGATGAAGGAAGCCTCCGTAGCTACGCAGGAAGCATATGAGCTACTGGAAAGAGGAGAAGTTTCTCCTACCGCAGAGCATCTGGTAGCAGCAAATGCTTTGGAAAAGCAGTCCTTCGATTTATTTGAGCAGTGGCTTGCACCAAGTCGGAAGAATCAGAAAAAGCAGGAGACCTGGCAAAAGCTGGAGGACAAGGAAGCGTTTACAGAAGGCTACCGGGAAGAACTGCAGGAGGATGTACAGAGGCTGGAAGAAGAGCTGACCAATCAGGCAGAAACTCAGTTGGATATCCGGTCCAGAAAGCTGATGCACAAGCAGTTCCATATTATGAAGGCTTTGTCCGAGCAGGAAGAGTACTTCTTCCCCATGGAAATCGGCGGCAGAGTTACCGGTGTTCACTTGCAGTTTGTCAGCAGTGAAACAGAGCAGGGAATGATCCGTATCAGCCTGGAGAGCCGGGAGGCCGGACGCCTGAGCGGACAGATAAAGGTAACAGATAAGGGCGTGGAGGGCTATTTTGTAGGAAATAACCGGGATACTGTTATGAAACTGAAAAGTTCCTCCGATATAATTAACAGCAGCATTCGCAAAGAATGGAGTTTTTGCGAGATAGAATACGTATATAGTGAAGCAAATGATATCCCCATGGATTGGACAAG
>JAZNAS010000039.1:0-1528 GCA_045586625.1 Treponema sp. | reverse complement strand
TATAAAGACCCGCTTCGGTGCATCTGTCAAGCAAAAGTAGACACAAAAAAACCCATAATATTAGAAGCCCAGTTCGGTCTTGTACTGAACTGGGCTTTTATAGCCCAGAGCGGCCGCAGGCCGCCTGTTATTAAAGTAATATACATACTCGTCCAAGAGTTTAGGAACGTCCTCAGCAGACTCCAGGCCGAAATCAAGGTACAGTTCTTCCTTGATCCAGCCATTTAATGCTTCAATTATTGCATTATCTGTTGGAGTTCCTACTTTCGACATTGACCGAAGTATGTTATAATGTTCATGAGCCTGTCGGAAGGCTTGTGAGGAGTAGACAGAACCCTGGTCGGTGTGCAAGACTACCTGGGGTGTCTGCTCCTCATTTTTCTTGCCTGCAAGCTTTTTTAGGGCTTCCAGACAGTGATAGTAAGGCTTAGTATCACCTTGTACCGGTGTTGCCTGGTGCGCAAGGATCTCATTGTTGAATGTATCGACAAGTAATGTCCATTCCCAATTTCTGCCTTTGTTCTTAATTACTGTCATGTCCGAAACAACGATTTGGGTGGGACCGGTTGTATTCCAGTTGCCATTGACTTCATTTGGAAATTCAACGTTTTCTTCATCATCTTTTTTCTTGTAGCGGTACTTTCTGGCTTTCGATTGTATCCCTGCATATTTACAGCATTTATGTGCTAGGTTGTGGGAGAATATCCATCCTGTAGCCTGAAATACGTCATCCGCAAGCATGTGGTAGCCATGGGAAGGATGCTTCTTGTGTTGTTCGGACAGAAGCTTTGTAAGTAGCTGTCTGTCCTGCTCGTACCGGTTCAGTACTCCCTGTCGATTCTTCCATTTGTAATACCCGGATTTACTGACTCCCATGAGCTGGCAGAGAAAGACAATTGGATATTTTTCTTTCATTTCTTCGATGATTTCGTATTCGCATCTTGTCCAGTAACGTACTCCTTGTTTGCACCAGCTCCTTCCACCCAGTATCCTTTTTTTAACCGTGCGATCTCTACTTCCTGCTTCGCTACCAGCAGTCGCAACCTTTCCAACTCTGACAGATTCTTACTTCTGTGCAGTGCTGCAAACTTGTTGCCGGGCCGCTTCTTTGGTTCAAGTCCAGCTGCTCCGCCGGATATATATTCCTTGACCCATCGGCAAATCATGCCAGAATCTGCTGCATATTCCTTTCCTAGCTTCTCCACCGATATATGGTCTTCCAGATGCTTTTGTACTATTTCCAGCTTCTGCTCTGGTGTCCATATTCGCTTCTTTTGTCCTTTTTTCATCTGTTTCACCTCCGTTTCCATTTTAGCATAAAGAAAAGGTAGACACACTGTTTTTGTGTGTCTACCTTTAGTTTACAGGTTCAGGAAAACCGCTCCTGTTATTTTGTGAACCGACGGGCATAGCCGCATTTTCTGCACAGCTCCTCACAGGCAATTCCGTTTTGAAATCCCCGATATATGGACTGTGCCCGCTCAGTATTTAGAATATCCGCCAAATCCTGCTGAAAAACATTGCCCAG
>JAZNAS010000038.1:0-92370 GCA_045586625.1 Treponema sp. | reverse complement strand
AACTGAAGACTATCGAGATGGGATTTTCCGACTACATCGCCGCACGGCAGAAAGAGTTTGACTGGCTCCGTCAAGGTAAGGAGCTGGGATATGAAGAAGGGCGTGAAGCTGGACTCCAAGTTGGCCTGCAGCAGGGAATTGAACGTGGATCCTACGAAACCAAGCTGGAGACGGCACGGAATCTCCTTTCCATGGGACTTTCCCCGGAGCAAGTAGCCCAAGGAACAAATCTTCTGCTGGATGTAGTGAAAGGATTGCTGTAAGAAAGGGATTTTAGGGGACAAGGGGCAAGACATTGTAGCCCCTTGCCCGCTGACCTGTAGAGGGTTGTCCTTCCCCTAATGAATGGAGGCTGGATCAAATGGTGGAAGAACTGAAGACTATCGAGATGGGATTTTCCGACTACATCGCCGCACGGCAGAAAGAGTTTGACTGGCTCCGTCAAGGTAAGGAGCTGGGATATGAAGAAGGGCGTGAAGCTGGACTCCAACAGGGGCTAGAACGTGGAGCCTACGAAACCAAGCTGGAAACGGCAAAAATGTTTCTATCCTACGGTGATTCTCCAGAAAAAGTCGCCATTTGCACCAAGCTCCCTCTGGAAACCGTCCGGCAAATTCAATCAAGCCTGTAGGAGGTAGGAGAAATCTTGTCATTTTTCAAACCATTGGACTATCTACTGATTCTCATTGGTATCGTCTTTTGTACACTTTCTATTCTTTCTACAACCACGCAGCAGGATGGCACGCCCCTTCTCATTGTGTCCAGCCCATCAAGCGAATATATTTATCCCCTGGACACGGATACTACTATCCAGATTCCAGGGTTGGAGGGGATTTCTACAATTCAAATTCAGCAAGGACAGGCTCAGTATCTGGACTCCCCCTGTGCCAACAAGACCTGTGTGGCGGCAAGCCCCATTCACCGCAATGGAGAGTGGTCAGCCTGTCTTCCCAACGGAATTTTCATGCGTGTGGAGAACTCATCCTCTCACAGTGCCAATGACATTGACATAATGGCCTTCTAACCTCATAGTATCATCATGGCAAAGAAAAAAACTGGATCTATCATTTACAAATGTACCGCCTGCGGTTACACCCAACCCCGTTGGCTCGGTCGCTGTCCTGAATGCGGGGAATGGAATAGCCTTGTGGAGCACGTGGCAGACGATGCGGCTCGCATCCCGTCATTTGCAGGAGTTTCTGGTTCCCTGACAGTGCGGGCAAAGCCCGTTCCCCTGGCCTCGGTCAATCCGTTGGAAGGAAGCCGCATTTCCACCGGCATCCCTGAATTCGACCGGGTTTTGGGTGGCGGTGCCATGAAGCGTTCTGCCGTGCTCATTGGCGGTGAGCCAGGAATTGGGAAATCTACCCTGCTTTTGCAGACTGCCGCCCAAATGGCTTCGTCCAATTCCGCAGGAACTATCCTCTACGTGTCCGGGGAGGAGTCTGCCGCCCAAATTCGAGCCCGAGCAGATCGACTTGGCCTCACAAAATCCGTAAGCACTGGACTGGATTTGCTCTGCACCACCCATCTGGCGGACATTGAGGATGCCATGAACTCCATCAATCCCACCTTTGTGGTAATCGATTCAATCCAGACCGTCTACAGCCCCGATGCAGGCATTGTTCCCGGCACTGTAAACCAGCTGAAATACTGCGCCAACGAGCTTATCGGCTGGGTCAAGGAGCGGGATTCTGTTCTGGTGATAACGGCCCATGTCACCAAGGAGGGAGCCATCGCCGGGCCTAAATCCCTAGAACACATGGTGGATGCCGTCATCTCCTTCGAGCGCAACGAGGAGCAGGTTCGATTCCTTCGGGCCCAAAAGAACAGGTTCGGCTCCGTGGACGAGCTGGGAATCTTTGCCATGACCGAGACGGGACTGGTGGCAGTGGAAGACCCCTCCACCCTGTTCATCACCCGCCGCAGCGGCCAGCTTCCTGCAGGTGTAGCCTCAGTTCCCGTCTTTGAGGGAAGCCGTGTCTTTCTGGTGGAAATCCAGGCTTTGACAGTGCCAGCAAAGGCTTCTGTCACCAGAGTTTATTCCGACAAGATTGACTCTGCACGAGTGAGCCGTGTGGCCGCCGTGCTGGAAAAACGAGCTGGACTACGATTCAGTGACCAAGACATTTACATCAATGTGGCAGGTGGAGTGCGACTAACAGAAAGCGCCATTGATGGAGCACTGGCTGCGGCATTGTATTCTGCCCGCACCGACCTTCCCCTGCCAGAAAATGCCGCCATTGTGGGAGAGCTGAGCCTTGCAGGAGAAATTCGTCCGGTGAACCGCATCAAGCAGCGGGCAAAGGCAGCCAGTGGACTGGGCTACACCACCGTGCTGGCCCCGGAGAAGGAGGAGGGTGTTACCTGCATCAAGGACATAAAATCCCTCATTCGGGAATTGTTCGGAGCAAGAGACTCAAGGTAGGAGAAGCGGACAAGTTTTGTCCGCCCCAAGGGGAAAAGAAGACCATTGTTTCCCATGCATTTTTGTGGTACACTGACGGAAATGGAGGCATCATGCTCAAAGGGAAACATCTAATTGAACCAGCGAACCTAACAATACAGGAAATCGATGAGATTTGCGATTTGGCAGACCAAATGATTGTTGATCCAGCTACTTTTTCTGATGTGTGTCGTGGGAAGATTCTTGCGACACTTTTTTTTGAGCCAAGCACCCGCACCCGGCTCTCCTTCGAGGCTGCAATGCTTCGTCTCGGAGGCTCCGTGCTGGGCTTTTCCGACTCAGCCAGCAGCTCCACCACCAAGGGGGAGACTCTGGCGGACACCATCCGTACCGTGGCATCCTACGTGGACATTATCGCCATGCGAAACCCCAAGGAAGGCTCTGCCTTGGTGGGCTCCCAGTATTCCTCCGTGCCTGTCATCAATGCAGGAGACGGTGGCCATCATCACCCCACCCAAACCCTCACGGACCTGCTGACCATCCGATCCCTAAAAGGTGGATTTGAAGGTCACACCATCGGTTTTTGCGGCGACTTGAAGTTCGGTCGCACCGTTCACAGCCTTGCCAAGGCCATGAGCCGCTACAAGAACAACCGGTTTGTCCTCATCAACCCGCCAGAGCTGGAAATTCCCCAGTACATCACTCAGCAGGTATTCCGCCCCGCAGGAATCGACTGTGTGCAAGCCCTCAGACTAGAGGAGGTTATCGGGGAGCTGGACATCCTCTACATGACACGAGTACAGGCGGAACGGTTCTTTAACGAGCAGGATTATATCAGGCTCAAGGACAGCTACATCTTGGACAAGGAAAAGATGAAGATGGCAAAGGATTCCATGATTGTGCTGCATCCCCTGCCCCGTGTGAACGAAATTTCCCCGGAGGTGGATGCCGACCCACGGGCCGCCTACTTTAAGCAGGTGAAATACGGCATGTTCGCCCGCATGGCCTTAATCGCAAAATTAACAGGAGTACTCTAATGCTCAGCGTAAACACCATCAAAAACGGCTTGGTAATAGACCATATTCGTGCAGGCAGCGGTCCTAGAATCTTTTCCTGGCTTGGACTGGACAAGGCCAGCTATCGAGTCGCCCTGATTATGAACGTGCCCTCCCAAAAGCTGGGGAAGAAGGACATCATCAAGATAGACAACATCATCAACATAGATTATTCCGTGCTGGGCTTTATCGACCCGAACATCACCGTCAACGTGGTGCAGGATGAGTCCATCGTACGAAAAATCGACCTTGTGCTTCCAGACAAGGTGGAGAATGTGATTCGCTGCAAGAATCCCCGCTGCATCACCACCACGGAAGCCTACCTGAACCAGATTTTCCGTTTGGTAGACAGAGCACGCTGTGAATATCGCTGCGAGTATTGCGACGAGCTGTATCAGGCGGAATGCTATAATCTCTAGTCAAGCTAGCAAACCTTAACTTTACCGTGGTGCTCAATAGTAAAAGTGAGGTTTGCTATCACACTCAGTATTGACAGCAGTTTCAAATGCCAGGGACAAAGCCTCTGCAGAAATTTTCTTTGCGATACCGTCATATAATATGTGACCATCATGAAAAAGCAAAATCCTGTCACAATTTTTGATGGCAAGATTTATGTCATGAATCGTGACCAAGATACTGCATGGTACAAGCTCCTAACAACCTGCAGCTAGTTATACCCAATAGGTGTATCAGGAAAGAAGACTACTTATCAGTACCCACCAAACATCTGGTAAAACTCAGGAACCGGCACATCCTCAAATTTTGCTCCACAATATACTTCAAATGGAAGCGTTCGTTCATATCCTGTTTCTGCATCCCGCACATCTGCCTCCACAACAAATTTAAGCTGTAGGTTATCAGTACCGTTTTCTAGAATGGGGTTGTAGGTTGTGTACTGCCCCCGTTTCACACCTACAATTTGTCCACTTGCAGAAGCTGCTTGCGATTCCACCACAATGCCGGTTTGCTTTTGCGTGAAGTTAGCGTTACCCCCTTGTTTGCGTTTAAAATAGAAATTCAAGTTGGTGACGGTGTATTGATTACCAAAAATATCAATCAGGGTACCTTCTTTGAATACGCCGCCTACCTCAGTTCCTGTGGCAACATGCAGCCACATCGGTTTGGACCCATCTGCTGGTAAACTGATTGCATAATAATCTGCTTTACCTATATCATCCTTCATCTGACCAAATCCAACAGAACTTGTCACATCCTTTCCTTGATGATTTTTTATGGAGTCCTGCAATGTCCAGTCGGTTGGCCTGTCAGCGCTCTCGGTGAGCCTCACCAAGATTGTCTCCTCCGAAAAGCCCACGGGAGCAAGGATAGGTATCTTTTTACCGTCCTGTACAATCAAAGGGCCATCAAAAGCATCCCGCAAATCACCAGAATCCACCTGGATTATGTCCTCCGGCAGTGAGTTCGGGCATCCTGTCAATGCTGCCAATGCAAGAAAAACCAACAATATCCTACTCATCACACACTCCTCAACAAACCATCAATTCGGTGCGGTACTAATACTAGATAGAATCCGCAAGCCGGTTCCATCATCCTGCATACCCTCGCCAATGAGCTGGTAAGATTGACCAGCATTTGGAGAACCTGAAAGACTAAAAGTAACAAGCGTCAAGCCCAATGCAGCCGCTGGAGGCAGCTTCAAGCATCCTGCAGCGGGATCATAGTAGCAGGTAACATCTACAGTCTGTTCTGGAACAACCTCCTTTGGTGTCTTGATATACCATTTCATGTCAGCAGGCAAGGTGCCTGGCGGATACCCCTGTGCTTTCAAGTCTGAGGGGGAAGGAGCATATGTACCGCTTCGGACATTCATATACTGAACTCCCCTTACAGTAACCTCCTTCCATAGAGCAGGTGAAGCTTGTGCGGCGACGCTGTCTACTGCAAAGCGGGAGTTGTAGTCCTCCAAAATGGGATTGACTCCGCTCCAGCAACCAGCCAGCACCATGATGGCAGGCAAAATGGCAAAGGCTAGACACATCCTGGCCACACAGTCACCACCATTGCCCTTTGCTGATGGTGCGAAGCAAAGCTCTCCATTCCTCGTTCTCATGCAATCCTCCTTCTTCAACCGCTCGTCCTTACTTCAAATCTTTGGACGGAAAGGTCACTGTGTATCCCAAGTTCATGCTGAACATGAAACCAAGCTGCGTGTTGTAGTCTCCATGTATGCGGAAGGTCAGCCCCTTCCAGCCCACGCCCAGGGCAAGGGAACCGACAAAGGCCGGATAGATATGGCTTGAGATGGTCTTGCCGCCGAACTTCCTGTTCCACATGTAATGGAAGGCGGACCCCAAGTTCACCTCGGCAGAAAGCTCTATATCCCTGTTTGCCTCGAATGGTGTCAGTATTATTCCAAAGGGCACGCCAAGGGCAAAGGACAATAATAGCGGGCTGTCTATCCTTTCATTATTTATCACATAATCATAGGGGAAATTCTTGTCGGGGAATCCCAAAGACCAGGTAAAATGGGCTCCGAGATAAAAAGGATGCAGCAGAATGTTATTGATATAGCCAGCACTCAGATCCAGGTTCATCAGGTGGGGTTTAGGCAGGAAGGTGGTTCCTACCAGGAATTCCAGTCCATGAACAGGATTCTTGTACAATGGATTCGATTGCTTCTCACCTCGGACAGGGGGCTCTTCCAGATACAAGACAGGCTGGGGAATGGTTTCGGTAAACTCATCTCCCTTTACCACTATCTCGTCCTCTTTAATCATGCGGAGTACAGGCATATTTCTCACTGCAACAAGATTCCTGTTTACCTCCACCTTATAAATCGAGCCGTCTTCGTGCCCCATCAAGATGTACTTGTCATCTGCACTGAAGTCAAAGGAGGTGATGCTTGACACGTTAAAGGAGGGGAGATACCCCAGATGCTCTCCACTTTCCAAATTATAGATTTCCAGGCGGTTCTGCTCCGTAAGGATTCCCACACGCTTCCCGTCGGACAATATCTTCATCTGGCAGATGGGACTACGTGCCTGGATTCTCATCAGCTCATACCCTGTAGGGTCAATAACAGAAGCAAGGTCAGGGCCAGTAGTGACCAAGATATTGTAGTTGCCAGGGATAAAAGAAATGGGAACCTCATTCTGCGAGTCAAAGGGGAATTCCCTCAGGAGCCTTCCCTTGCCAGTGTCCCAAACCCGCACAATTCCATCAAGGGAGCCCACTGCCAGACACTCATTGTCAGAGCTGAATGCCATGCTGTAGGCGGAAGACGGATAATCCTCTATGTTTTTGGAAACAAGTTCATTGGTATAACGTAATCTGAAATGAAGTCCGATGTTTGCGCCATCAACAAAATGCTCGGCAACATAGTTCGCATTCTCACTGAATGCAAGTACATCTATTGAATTACCTTTATTGACATTTATTATATAACTGGGAGATACCCCCCCCCTCATATCTGAGCCGCCAGCAAAGGATACGGTGCTTGAGGTGGGAATGCTCCAGACGGCAAAGGTTCCGTCTTCTGAGCCTGCAATCACTTGCACACCAGACTCCGCCTCATGGTACAAGGAAAAGCCCAGCACATCAGGAAAGTCTATTGTACCTATAAGTCTATACTCAGCCAAATCCCGAAGGAATATGACATCCTCTTCCATGTAGGCAAACAGTCTGTCTGTAGAATCCCAAGACAATTCTTTGACGGGAAAATGCTCCTTGACAATAGGAGAAAGCGATTTCTGGGCAAACGAGTAAGTACATAAAAATGCTGCACACAAAAATATACAAAAACGTCTCATCTCTAACATATCCCTATATTCGGATTATATCTCAAGAATGCACATATTGAAAGACAAAAATATCCCAAAAAACAAAAAAACAGGAATTTTTTTGCTCATTTTATTTCCTTGCAACTTATAACAAACCATGCTACCTTCTTTGCAGGAGAAACAAAATGAACAAAATACGGCCGGTTTCAGATTTACACAGTTGTTTTGAAGATATTTCCAGAATGGTTCACGAAACCCAAGAGCCTGTTTTTCTCACAAAGAATGGATACGGTGATATGGTTGTCATGAGTATGGAAGCCTATGAGAATCTGAGGTTTGAGGGAAAGGTGTACCTCAAGCTCAAGGAAGCTGAAAATCAAGCGGCCCTATCGACTAGGCGGTTTTCAAGTCAAGAAGTTCTGCAACAGCTTATGGAGACAATTCAAGCTTAATGTATGAGATTCGCTTCCTTGAAAGTGCACTGGAAGACTTGAAGGGTATAGTGTCATACATTGCACATACGTTGAACAATCCCATTGTTACGGAAAAACTCAGCAAGGAAGAAGAAAAGCATGAAGCAACCATTGCAAGGGTTACTTCATGCACGAAGAAATATACAAAATCTAATGGACTAGGAGGATTCCATGAACAAAACATGCTTTTACAATGCCCGGCTGGTGGATGCCCACACTGATTCTCCCGGCATCCTGCTGGTGGAGGAAGGACGGATTGCCGCTGTGGTGAAGGGAAATTTTTCAGCCGAGACGGCGAGGACTCTGGCGGAAGGCTTTTTTCCCGGCGTGGATTCAGCCGCCATCAATTGCATTGACTGCCACGGAATGATTTTGCAGCCCGCCTTCATCGACCTCCACGCTCACTTCCGCTATCCGGGCCAGAGCCAGAAGGAGGAATTGTCCACCGCATTGCAGGCGGCGGCGGCTGGCGGATTCGGAACCTTGGTCTTAATGCCCAACACAATCCCCGCCATTTCCTCCAAGGAGCTGGTGGAACAGGTTTGCAGGGATGCCCACGCTTTTGGAATCGCCGATGTAGTTCAGACCATCACCCTCACCAAGGATTATTCTGGTAACGACACCAGTCACCTGCAGCAGCTGCCAACCTTTGAGCCGGGAACGCCACCTTCAGCAGGACAGGTTGCCATGGCCACCGAGGACGGCAAGGACGTGGAATCCGCAGCCACCATGCTGGAAGCCATGAAAATTTGCGGACAAAAGAAGCTCACCGTGGCCTGCCACAGCGAGGACATGAGCTTGGCGGCGGCGGCCCGACCATACCGAAAGGTTGCCACCGACATCTTTACGGAACAGGCTCCCATGGAAGAAGCGGCACTGGGCGCCATTCCCGCCGCCACAGCTTCCAGCAACCCTGAAATCAAAAAGGCCCTCGCATCCTTGGAAGAAGCCAACAGGCTTCTATCTTTGGCAGAAGACATCGCCACGGAGCGGAACATTCGCCTTGCACATCAGGCTGGCTGCCAGCTCCACCTTTCCCACGTGAGCACAGCAGGAGCCATGGATGCCATCCGTGCTGCCAAGGCCAAGGGCTGGGCTGTCACCGGCGAGGTAACGCCCCATCATCTGGGACTTAGCGTTGCAGAAAATGACCTCAGCTTGCGGCACATCGTGAACCCGCCCCTCCGCAGCGAACAGGACCGACAGGCCATGATTCATGCCCTGCTGGACGGTACTGCCGACTGCATCTCCACGGATCACGCCCCCCACACCGCCCAGGACAAGGCCAACGGAGCACCAGGCTTTTCCGGCCTGGAGACAGCCTACGGTGTGTGCAATTCGGTTCTGGTTCAGGGAATAAACGGTGCCACCGACGGACGCACCATCACGGCCAGCCAGCTTTCCCGCCTTATGGCCGCCAATCCCGCCCGCATCCTGGGACTGCACCACGGGGAGGAGCCTCGTGGCCTTCTGGAGCAGGGCTTTGTGGCGGACCTGGTGCTCTGCCACCCCACCGCCCAGTGGACCGTCTGTGGCCAAAACTTTGCTTCAAAGGGCAAGTACACCCCGCTGGAGGGAAAAAGCCTCACAGGAAAAGTCCTTGCCACCTACCATCGTGGCCGGGAAGTGTTCAAGTCGGAGTAGCGGCAGGAGCGTCCCACGACAGCCAGTCTCCCCTGAGATTTCTGTTAGAGTCGCCATGAATGCTCCTCATTTGTGGCGATTTTTCTCCTACAAATTTTATAGCTATATTTGACAAAATAGCTATAATAATATATACTTATGTATAGTATAAATCTCAAGGAGCGGTTATGATTTCTATCCCGATACATGAAGCAAAAAACAAGCTCCCCCTCTATATCCGCATGGTGGAAGAAGGGGAATCCTTCCAGATTACCCGCCATGGTACACCTGTTGCCTATTTGTCCAATGTCCAGGGAGGAAAAGAAACGAATTCTGTGGATAAATTTGAAATGGTCATGGGTCATTGGAAAGAAAAGTATTCAGATTGTTTCTTGTCTCAAGAGGAGGAACAAGAATATTTTGAACAGCCACGGCAGCCGAGTCAAATCAGGTGCCAAGAGGACTTTGACTAGGGATGAAAAGCTGCTATTTGCTTGATACAAACATTATCTCAGAACTGAGGAAGCCAGCTCCCAATGAAAATGTCCTAAAATCCTTTGTACAGAAGAAGATGTTTTCAGACATCAGTTCTATCACTTGGGCAGAGTCCTTGGCGGGAGTCAAGCGGATGCCTGAAAGCAAGAAGAAGGAAGCCCTAACTACTTATTATAACGAAATAATACGGGAACAATTTGACATCATCCCCTTTGACGAGCACGCAGCGAACATCTATTCCGACCTTTATCCAAAATTAGAAGCCCTTGGCAGAATTCCCCCAAACTTTAACTTGCAGATTGCTAGCATTGCCATTGCAAACAACATGATTTTAGTGACAAGGAATACAAAAGATTTTGAGGACATTTGTTCTGTCTCAAATCTCATGGTGGAAAATTGGTTTCAGCTTGAGCAAGAAAAAAATCCTCTGTATTCCTGCAAATCCAGCACGTCTTTCCCATCTTCTCCCCACCCTCCTCACTTCACCGAATACTTTGCAACAATCTGATAGCTTCCCCGTTGGGAGTTGGACACGCCGACGGAAATGTCCCTTGCGGTACGGGGAACGGAAACCTGGCCGGTAAAGTTGCCCCGGCCGTCATTTTCCAGCTGGATGTAGGTGCTGCCTCCTCCAACAAATTTTTCCACAAAAAAATCAATTCTTTTCCCATAAAACGCATTTTTTTGTCAGATTCACACAATAATAGTAGTAAAGGGTATTTTATGGAGGCACACATTTGAGCGAGACACCAAGATTCAAGCGCTGGGAAGACTTGGACATTACCGACGACTTCATCTTTTCCCGGGTGATGCGGAACAAGAAGCTTTGTCGCACCCTGTTAGAAATGATTCTCAAGGTGAAAATCGGCAGGATCAAGTTTCTCACCAGCCACCACTCCATCCAGATTGACCCCAACGCCAAGGGCATCATCATGGATGTGTATTTGAGGGACGAGAACAAGGTGATAAACGTGGAGATGCAGGCTTCAAACCACGGAGACCTCCCTCGCAGAGCACGCTACTATCAAGCAGCCGCCGACATCGACACCACCCCAAAAGGTTCTGAATACAGCGACTTGAAGCAAAACTACGTTATCTTTATCTGCACATTCGACCCCTTCAACCGTGGCAAGCCGCTCTATCGGTTCCAGAACATCTGCCTCGAAGATGACGAACCCATCTTCCTCAATGACGACACGGAGAAGCTTTTCCTCAACACTGCGGCCAAAGCCCTGGACAGCCTTGACGGCGACCTGCGCTTGTTCTATGATTATGTGAGGGAACGGACGGCCCAGACAACCTTCACCAAGGAGCTGGACAACTCCATCTCCAAGTTGAAGCAGGAAAAGGAGGAGCGAAGCATGTATCTCACCTACACATCCCGCATGATGGAATGCCGCCAGGATGGTTATGAAGAAGGACTGCACACAGGCCGTGAGGAGGGTGCATACCAGACCAAGCTGGAGACGGCACGGGCATTTCTTTCTTACGGTGACGCTCCAGAAAAAGTTGCCCGCTGCACGGATTTGCCCCTAGAGACGGTGCTGGAGCTGGCTCAGAAACAGTAGCCAATCCTGCCTTCAGCCAGTTCTGTAAAGAAGCGATTGAACTGATGGCTCCCCCGAGAAGCCGGTTGTCAGCAGAACAGACAACTACCTGCGGTGCAATCAAACCATCTCCGTGACCAACTCACTTGAAAAAAAGTCTTTTCCTACTTATCTTCTATGAATAATAGTTTTACAAAAGAACTTGACTAGGAGATGACAATAATGAATAGAGCTTTAACTATGATGTTGGGAAAAATGTTCTGCGGCGGGGGAGCCAAGGGAAAATTTCAGCAGAGTACCATGAAGGACCTGGCACAAAGGCTGGAAACTGAAACGGATTACATCTTGTTGGACGTTCGCACCACAGAAGAATTTGAAGAAGGGCATATTCCCGGTGCTATCTGCATTCCCAACGAAGAGATTGCCAGCCTTGCTGCCACAAGGTTGCCCAATAAGGAGCAGCTGATTTTTATGTACTGCCACAGTGGAATGCGTAGCATGATGGCAGCAAATTATCTTGCCAGCCAGGGCTACACCAATATTGTTGAATGCGGTGGAATTATGGACTGGCAAGGTAAGTTGGAATAAATCAATCAAACTATCTTAAGACCAAGGAGAATTTAGGTGAAAAAAATTGTTTTGTTACTTTTAAGCACCTTTTTACTAGCATCCTGTTTTGGTGGTGACTTTCCCCAAATCACTATGGACGAACTAGGCCAAAGGCTCCAAACAGAAAAGGATTTTATCCTGCTGGATGTTCGCACCCCAGAGGAATTTACCAATGGCCACATTCCCGGAGCCATCTGTATCCCAAACGAAACAATTGGCCAACAAGAAATTGCCGCCCTGCCAGACAAGGGTCAACGAATTTACATTTATTGCCGTAGTGGCAACAGAAGTAAACAGGCCGCCAGAAAGCTCATCAAGTTAGGCTACACCAATATTGTGGAAGCTGGCGGGATTCGTCAGTGGAAGGGTGAAGTTATTACTGGCGGCACCCCAAGCCTATAGCTATACTCTAAGGGACTCCTGTGATACAATGACTGCCATGGAAAAACACCGGTTATTGTAGAAGGCTGCGGAATGCGCGGCTGGTGGATGCCACCACTGATTCACCCGGTATGCTTTTGGTGGAGGGGAATCGAATCAAAACCGTCGCCTTGGGGGAATTTTCGCTGCAGGAGGCCACAGACGTGGCAAAAAACCTTCTGCCCGCTGCCGAGATTGACTACATCGACTGCCAGGGCAAGGTGCTCCAGCCCGCCTTTATGGCGGATTTGGTGCTCTGCGACCCCGCCGCCCAGTGGATTGTGCAGGGCAGGGACTTTTTCTCCAAGGGAAAGTACACCCCCTTGGAGGGAGCCACCCTCACGGGCAAGGTGCTGGCCACCTACCACGGCGGCCGGGAAGTGTTCAAGGCGGAGTGAGCTTGGTTTGAAGGAGGGGCGGAGATTTCAAGTGTGCGTTGGAAGCTCCGCTCGTTTTTTGGGGACTATTCCTCACCACATCAACACTGGGAAGGAAAGCTGATGGAAAAGACTACCCAGAAGACACCAAATCCTCTTCAACTCCATTCCGATACAGGATAAAATATCTTTCACCTCTTTTAGCTGCAAGATATGGATTGTAACATAGCACACCAACGTCAGTACAAGCAACCATATCAGTTTGTTCCTGATTGTTTTTGCCTGGAAGTTGCAGAGTATCTGAAAACCAATGTTCAGCAAGAGGCAGAAGGTTATGAACAGGAGGAATTTATCACTTATGAGCCAGCAGGATAACAAGGTCATGACCAACATAATCAGAGCCACAAAACGCTTTGTTCCTTGAGAGAGAACCACTGCAAGAATTTTCATCAGCAGGAAAACGATAAGGCTCGTTGTCACAAAGAAGTTGCGGGCCAGCATCAACCCATCTTCAGGTACCACCATGGTTTTGATGGTAAACTGAAGCAGACCGCCACCTACAAATTCCGTGACTTTCCCCACAAATCGGGGAGTATAAGTCTCTGTCAGCAACTCAGGCTTTACCGCTATAATTATTGCCAAGATGAAGATGAAACTGGCTATAAAATCAAACAGGTGTGCAAAAAAAATTCGAGCTGAATGGAGCCGCTGCTTTGAACTCAGCTCAGAAGTGCCTGCCCTTGTCTCCAACCCGCCACTTGCAGCCCCATCAGACGAAGCTTCGCTTTCCTCCGATTGACTTCCTTCGGCCCTTGCCGACTCATTTCCCACAGAAGCATCAATCGTACACGAACTCTGAAATTTTCCCTGCAATGATGAGAAGAATTTCTTGGCCTTTTGCTTGAGATTGCTACAAGTCCATAAAAAACAATCCAGAAGATTCTGAATTTCAGATGGTTGAACCTCTACTATGAATTCACTCAAGTCAATCTGGGGTACAGCGCCTGGGTTTAGGCCGAACTTCAGAATATCCAACATGATTTCAGCGTGCTTTTCCTCAAGCTTCTTGAAATAAAAGGACTGTTCCGATTTTTTCCCTCGTATTGTAATTTTTGTCAGTCTATCGTTCCCCACATTTTCAGGAGAAAGGGCTACTGCCTCTGGTAAAATGGTTTCCACTGAGAATACAACCGCTTCACCGTCCACAGATTTTTCTAGACAACCACAGGTTGCAGTCATTCTAGAACCTATGTTCCAGTGCAATGCCTTGTTCGTAACCACAAATCCTTTCCGACTCCGCCTTCCCAGCCACAAAGCACAGAGTGGAATTTCATCCGGTACAATCCCATACAGCCGCCGTATCCAGCTTTCTGTATGTTGCAAAAATTGCTTCTGAAGTCGAAGTCTTCCCATCTCAAAAACTATCGTCATGTCTCATCCTCAGCCTACAGCAACCTTTTCCAAAAGAAATTGTTGTACAGGAAATTGAATCCGCTATATCTATACCCTATCACCGTATCGAATACTTTGCAACAATCTGATAGCTTCCCCGCTGGGAATTTGCCACGCCAATGGAAATGTCCCTTGCGGTGCGGGGGATGGGAACCTGGCCGGAAAAGTTGCCCCTGCCGTCGCTCTCAAGCTGGATGTAGGTGCTGCCGTAGATGACCGCCACAAATTTTTTCTGGGGAGCGGCTACATTGAACTGGACGGTGGTTCCGGCAGACAAGGGCATGGTCAGAGGGGACTGCACCTCCACGCCATCCACCGGGAACAGGGCGGGATACTGCACGCCACCCGCTTGGCTTGACTCCACCAAAAACTGGCCGCAGCTGGTTCCCTGCCGTCCGCCCGCCTTGCGCCAGAACACATCCACCACGTAAAGTCCCTCCGACGGAAAGCTGAATTCCGCCTTGGTCAGACCGCCTGGCTGCCGCCGTACCATGAGGGAGTTGCTGGCGGGGCGGCCAGAGTCCAGGCTCCGCAGGGTAAAGTCCAGCTGGAAGCCGTCCGTCTCCTTGAATTCCATGGCCAGAGTTCCGTCCGCCTGGTTTGTCTTGGCGGGCAGCGGCGCAAAATCCTTGGCCACCTGGAAGAACTTGGGACGCAGGTCAGGCAGCTTGGCAAAGTCCTGTGGAGAAAGGGGCGTTGCCAGAAGCTGGTCTTGCTGCCGTTGGGGCAGGTGGCTGTAGATAAAGTGCTCAGGCCGCAGGAAGAGCCAGTCGGTGCTGTAGCTTTGCCTGGCGGTCTTGCCCTCCATGTGCCCCGCATCCCAGGTGCAGTCCACCAAGTACCAGTCTCCCTCCAGCTGAACCCGATTCCAGGCATGGTTTGATTCGGTGACCTTGGTTTCGTTGGCAAGGCTTGTTCCCACACCACGGGCATAGCCATGGATGGTCTTGCAGGGAAGCTTGAGGCTGTCGCACAGACGCTGGTAGACGGCGGCGTAGCCCTCGCACACGGCCTTGCAGGACTTGATGACGCTGGCAAAATCCTGTGGCGGCAGGCTTCCTGACCAATAGCTGGCGGCATCGTAGGAAATCAGCACCGCCACCACATCGTGGGCCAGCCTTGCCTTCTCAAAGTCATTTTTTGCCACCCGATTGATTTCCTCCACCACGGTACGCAGCCAGCCGCTGGGGTTTGTGCCGCGCAGGGAGTCCACCTCCCGCCGCTTGATGAAGGCTGACATGGCCTTGTCTGCAACGTCGGTGCGGTAGGCATAGGCCTTCTCGTAGGACTGGGGCACTGGCAGCGGCTGCAGGGTGATGCCAGTGCTCTTTCCCAAGGAGGTACCTTGGAAAAACCCGGTTCCCGACTCGGAACCATCAAACAAACCCGCCAGCTTTTCCTGCACCGACTGGCAGCCGGACAAAATCATGGCAAGTGCCAAAGCCAAGGGGAGCAGCACCAGCCGCCCCATGCAAAATCTCTTAGAAAAATTCTTCATGTAAATCCTCCATAGCCAAAAGTTGCAGGTGCAACCTCCTAGTTATCTTCCGTTGTCTTCCTGTCATGCTCTGGAACAAGGAATTCTGCCTTCAAGTCAACCGGCTCACCTTTTACGTGACGGAACAGTAACTCAAAGATTTTGATTGCAAGATCGTTCCCAACTTCTTCAAGAAGGACAGCCCGCAGATTTTCCAGCACAAAGGCGTTTATCATCCTGCTTTGGAAAACCTGGTAAGCAAGCACAACCTCGTTCTCTTCGTAAAAGAAATTTTCCGGCAAAATCTTCTTCAAAGGAAAATCCAAAGGGAAACCCTCCCTCATCTTACTAACTTTCTGCTTGAAGTTGTTCGGATCCAATCCTCCATTTCCCTCAAAGCACAGTACATTTTTTGCAAACCCCTCTCCAAGAACCTGCAAAAAGATGTCCAACAAGGCGATGTTATACGGTGTACGCTCCATGTCTTCCTCCAAAGATTGATTTAGACACATTGTAACTAGCTTTCACAGGATAAGACAATCCTCTCCACGGTTATTATTTTGCTCTGTAAAAACTTGTAAAAATAACTGTGGAGGGTGTTTCCCCCTATTACTGCTCAATTACCTGCAAGCTCAAAAAGCGCACGTCACGAATCTCTGAGGAACTCAGGATGTGGTCATTGATGGCATTGCGAATCTCACTGCGGCGTTCCTCTTCATTTCGGGGCCGCAAATCCTCCACAGTCAACGCAGTAAAATACCGCCGTAAATAATCCTTGATTTCAGTCTGGCGTTGGGTAATCTCAGTTGATGCGGCTTTGTCCGCCTGCTTGTAGCCCAGCACAACCTCCACAATCACGCTGGCAGGAATTGCATCATTTGTCTTGGTGCCAACCTGACCCAAGGAGGTATACCAGTCCAAAACTTCCCGCTTCCTTCCGTATAATAATCTTCCAGAGTTGCATTGCGTAATGTATTTATTATCCATAAACACATTTCTTTTCTTAAGATTATTGAACCTGAAAATTTACTAACAGATAACTTTATTTCATTCTTATTTAACTCTTTAATTCCAAAAGAAAAATCCATATCTTTACTCCTATTTCTTTGCATCTGCACCTATTTCAACTATAGAAATTGGTGCCTTTGTATCACTTGTTATTTCAAAACGATATATTTTCATCTCTCCCGTAGCCTGTAAACGGTCAATATGGTATGGATTTTGTTAATTAAACAACTCTGAAGGACTAATTTCTCCAACATATTTAAGTTTAAGTTGTCCTGGATTTTTATTTTCCTCCTCCCGATGTTTTTTATATTCTTCCATTTTTGCATTTATATTCCATGGTTTTGCAATTTTACCTTTATCTTCTGTCGGAACATATTTTTCAAGTTCCGCTAATACAGGTTCAATAAATTCTGACATTAAAATTTCTGGTACTGCTTTATTATATGGAATAGTAACAGGGGCAGAGCGTTTTTTTTCATCAATCCAGCATGGATAAATTTGAATATGTGAATATGGAGTTGAACGGACAAAATAACTTGTTTTTATTAAAAGATGTTTTAATGATATATTAAATTTCTTATTTTCCCACTTCTTATCTTCAGTATAATAATCATCCAGGCTTGCATTACGCAATGTATTTATTATCCATAAACACATTTCTTTTCGTAAGATTATAGAACCTGTAAATTTACTAACTGATAACTTTATTTCGGTTTTATTTATTTCATCAACTCTAAAAGAAAATTCCATACTTTTACTCCTATTTTTTTGAATCTGCACCAATTTCTACAACTGATACAGGTTTATTAATATCTTGGGTTACTTCAAATCTGAATACACGCATGTCATTTGTTTCAGATAAAGCATCTATATCAAATTTAGAATCTACACCATCATTTATTCGATGTAAAGGACGTTCTATGCTCTTTAATCCCCCATTATCTTCTACTGTGATCCCACCACCTTCAAACAGATAGCTTGCCCCTGTTTTTTCTTCTATCTTTGCACCTAAAATGCCTTTAATATCATCAGGATACGGAGTACCTGGAACATGGTCATTTACAAAATAGTTGTAATATTTTTCTTTGAACAAATCTATATCGAATCTTCCACTGTCTGTGATTAATTCTCCAAATGTATCTCTAAGAATATCCAAATCACTTGTACTTTGAATTTCTTTATCCATCGCTGTATAAAAATCATCAAGTATTTTATCCCACCCTATAATATCATTACTTCCAATATATTTTTCAGCAGTTTTCGAATCCTTAAATACTACGAAATCTGCAAAAACTTTTTTTAGTTTACCGTCTGCTGGGGGGCGTTACCACCAATCCAGTCCACAATGCCGCACTCAGGAATCAGGGGAAGCCCTTCGGTCTGCCCTCCACTCGCCGGAACCTGATTCGGTGAGGATGGCTGTCTCGCCTGTGTCGCCAGCTGGATGAAGCTGCTGCCGTTCCGTGTGAAAATCCCGCTTGCCTCATCGTACCTGCCGATTCCGCTGGTGTCCACGGTCTTGAAGAAGCTGGCGAGGCTGGAGCTGGAAAGGAGAGAGCTCACAGTTTGGTAGCGATATTGACTGGTGCTGTAGCTGTAGCTGCGGCTCTTGTTCCACTCCTCCAGGCTGGGGATGTCGCTGTAGTACAGGTCTAGGGCCTTGGTTAGGGTGGCGTCCTGCTCCCTCTGCATTTTCTCAAGGGTCTTTGTCAGCACCTCAAAGGACTGCTGTCCCTTGGGAATCTGGCACAGGTAAAAGTAGATGATGGCTTCCCGCCTTTCCAGCTTTTCCCGCTTCATGATGGATTCCACCTCCGCCACAATCTTGCAATAGGTGTCGTAGGAGGCTTGGCTTTCCAACCCCAGGTCGGTAGCCGCCTTGTAGTCCTTGTATTTCGAGAAGCCACGCTCCATGGCGGTGTAATATTCGTGTCCCCTTACCTCGCCGAATCCCTTCTTCTTGGCATCCAGAATGTCCGCCTTTGTCTTGAAGCCCCGCTCCAAGCCCGGCATGAATTCCTGGTACTCCTTGTAGTTCGCAAGCTGGGCCGCCACCGCCCGATAGTAAGCGGAAGACTCCGTGCCTTCCACCTTTACCTCCTCCCGACCATTGCGGGCAGTCCACTGTGTCTCCCGAAAGGCAAATCCCTTCTTGAAGGCATCCGTGCAGTCCTCCACAGACTTGAACTGATTCCGCTTGTAGAAATAGTAGCACGCCGAGTCTGGCTTGGCTGCTTGGGTCAAGCCCAGCTCCACCGCCTCCTGAAAGTCAAGGCCGTTCCTGAATCCGCCCCTTTCTCCTGCAAGATAGCCTTCTATGCTGAGGTGGCCGTTCATGTCAAAGAAAAAATAGATTCCGTCCCCCATGACGACGAGCCGGACATCAGATGGATTTTCCTTCCCCTTCAAAAGATAGCCAACCTCGATTCCATGATGCTTTATCAGAAATTGCAGGTCCTCAATATTTTCCACCCGCACTGAGGGAGCGTTTCCGATTGAACCGATTTCCACATACCGCAGGTCTGCCCAGAGGAGCAGGGCACAGGAAAAAAGCAGCGCGCAAGCAAAAATTCTTCTCATCTAACCGCCTCCATGAAAGTATATTTATTACTAGATAAGTACTAGTATACAGCTGTTTGAAGGAAAAGTCAAAAATTATACAATCTAAAAGGTAATAAATATTACTTACAGAATTGTTCTTTATCGGGGCAAAGTCCATCATAATTTAATACATGAACGAAGAAGAACTGGTGGACATCCCCCTCCTTTTAGGGCAAAATATTCGCAAATTCCGCAAAATGGCGGGGCTCACCCAGAGCCAGCTCTCCGAAAAACTTGAAATCACCCAAAAGCATCTTTCCGTCATAGAAACGGGAGCCCAATTTGCCTCCGCCTCCCTCATCTCCAGAGTCTGCAAGGAGCTGGACGTAACTCCGGGAATGCTCTTTGGCGGGGACATAGGCAGCCGCCATCTTGCCATCCTCCAGAGCATGATCCACAATCTGCTGAATTCAAAAATCGAAAGCCTCTATCTTCGCCTCCATGGGGAAATCCAGGAACTCAAGCAAGGCTCTCCCTACCGGGAGGAAATGTAGCCCAAAGGTTTTTCTGCGCAAGCTGCAATAATTTCATCATTATGCCTTGGTCAACTTTTGTGGAAGTTCTTCTCAACAGTGAAAGTGCCCTTCCTTTGGCTGGAGGAAAATCCAGTCAGTTTTTTATTTGCCTCTTGGATTTTATCGTAAAAACTGCAAAAGAGTAGTCAATCCTCTTCCTGTACCAATCTAAAAAGCTCTCTTTTTGAATGTATATCCAGCTTGGAATAGAGGTTTTTACGATAGCTTTTCTGAGTATTTAGGCTAATATTCATTTCCTTGGCAATTTGCCCCTCTGAATATCCTTCAAGAATGAGGCGGGCAAGGTTCCCCTCTTGTTGGGACAAAACTTTATAAAACATTGGCTCCATCTCTGGTTTTTGTTGCTCTTGTGTATCTGCATTTGGATTTAATTCTGATTTTTCACCCCCTACCTCTCTTTCTTGCCGCCAAATATACATAAAGTGGGGTTCTAGAAAGTGGAAGACAATTATTAGAATGACAGAAATGAAAAGATAGATGCCATAGAGAAGGGGAATTGAATTTCGAAATACTTCTAGCACCATGGAGTGAAGGAGAGCCAAGCCAAGCCCCAAGGCAGTTCCCTGAGCACCAATAAATCGGGATGGGTAAAGAGAAAAACCAGTTGCAAGAAAGAATAGGTAGAGATTGGAAAGCACCACAGAAAATCCAAAAAAGACACAAGCAACCAGTCCAAAGGTTGGAACATAATCTGCCATTATAGCACAGACAAATCCTATGGGAGTGAGCATTAAAAATCCGCTATAATCTTTTCCAGAAAGAATTTTGAGTTTAACCTTTGTTACCTGTAAAACCACCGCCAGTACCGCAGCAGATAAAAACATGGTACTAACTCCATGGGGAACTGTTTCTGCCACGGATGTGGCCATCAGCAGGAGCATGGTAGGAAATAGCACCATCAAAAATATTCCTATGTAAGGAATGAGAGGTTTTCTGTGACCAGATAGCTTGGAGGCATAAGGAACATTAATTTTTGCAGGTAATTTGAGGTGAAAAATAAGGAGTCCCACCACCAAAATAATAGAACAGCCCATAAATATAGAAAAGTTAAACTGAACAAAGTCGTTTTGTAGTAGGGCAATGGCTACCCCGGAAAATACCATTCCAAGAATAGCATCTCGCCAGGTAGTTTCTATTGTAAAAAGGTGGGCTGCAATACTAGCCATACCACCGATGGCAAAGACACAACAAAAGGCTGTTATATAGAAAAATCCCAAACTTGTTACAGGATTTGAGGATATTATAATTCCAACCATAGCAAGGAGGGCTATAAAAAACACCAAACGTTGCACTATCACCATAAATCTAGGCACTAGGCAGATTGTTACAATGGAAAGAAGATACCCAGCTGCAATAATTATCGTCATTATGCTTTGGTCAACCGCTATGGGGGTTCTTCCCCATAAGGAAAGCGCCGTTCCAGAAAAATAGATGACTCCCATTTGCCATGTGCTAAATGCCGCTGAAAAGCAGAGGAGAGCAAAATTTTTAACAGTAATTTGAGTATTGGTTGTCTTCATTGTTTTCACCCCCCCCAATACAACATATCCCCAGATTTGTCAAGAAAAATGCAAATTACCCCCGATTCGGGTGTAACACCTTTTTAAAAATCACTCCTATAATACAGGCATATTTCGATTGAGTAAAGGAGATTGAAATGAAAAAGCAGATTAAAATGAAGTTGGGCTGCCTCGTGGTGGCAATGATGCTGGCAATGACAGCAGTGGCGGCACAGGGCATGGGAATCTATGCAGGAGTGAACTTAGGCTACGGACAGTTTGGTTTTGCCGACCAGGACGACTGGGATGAAGTCATCACTCCAAGATTCAGGGCCTTTGCCCTCACCCCCGTGGTGGGAATCACACCGTTCCAGGGCAACGGCAACTTCGTGCTGGAGCGGTTGGCCTAGCTTGCAGTATGGAACGGGAATATGTTATTCAGGAGGTAATTATTATGGAACAGTGCAAAGAATGTGGAACAGCAGTGGAAGACGGCGTGACACTTTGTCCTAAATGCGGGGCGGACATGACCATACAGAAGGGGCAGTCCGCTGGGGAAAGAGCTTTCGACACACGGGAGGAGGAGCAACCTCAGCAGGATGACCTGTCTTCCAAGGTGGCGAATCTCAACAACACCGCAGACTCCACGCAGGAGTTCACCAAGGAGGACATCGAAAAGAACAAGGTCATGGGCATACTGGCATACATCCTGTTCTTCATCCCGTTGCTGGCAGCAAAGGACTCTCCCTTTGCCCGCTATCACGCAAACCAGGGGCTTGTTTTGTTCATCTTTGGTTTTGGCGGCGGTCTGATACTCTCTCTCATTCCAATTCTGGGGTGGATTATCGCTCCTATTTTCAGCGTCCTTGTCACAGTGCTTGCAGTCATCGGCATCATCAACGTGGCCAACGGTAGGGCAAAGGAATTGCCCCTCATCGGCAAGTTCAAGCTTTTGAAATAATTTTATGGAGGAAACTGACATGAAAAGATTTGCGTGTGTTTTGACGCTCTTGTCATGCCTGTGGGGAGGTTTTGCCATTGGCTTTGGTGTGCAGGGTGGAGCCTCCATCGATATCATGCGGACGGGTGATTTCGATACGGGGGTCTCTGGTGATGCGGCCCTCACCATCAGGCTTTCCGAGACAAGCCCCTTTGTATTCGGGGTGGGAGGCTACAATAGCTTCAGGAGCTTCAGCCTCTTCGCCGACTGGTGGGCACTGAATGTTCCTTTGGGAGAGCGGTTCGGCCTTTATGCCGGAGTTGGTGTTTACGGCGGTCTCTTTGTCTCCCCCTTCAGCTTCGAGGTGGGAGGACGGGTTCCCATAGGAGTGAATGCCTTTTTTCTGGACAACTTTATAGAAGGCTATGTGCAGGCCGTTCCCTCCGTGGGATTTGAATTCGGTGATTCTGGTGGACTGGCAGTCTTTGCACCCATAAATCTGGGAATCAGAATATACCTTGGCAATATGCCTGACTTTGGCAACCTGAAGGCCGACTGGAACAAGGGGTTGGGAAGTCTCAATGCCCTGCAGTCCAACATCATGCAGGCCGCATTCTCCCAGGTTTTTGCCAGAGTGTTCTCTGTGGGGGGAATCTACCTTGACTACAATACCCTTGAGGAGGGACAGGGAGTGGTTTGGAACCACAGCTATACCGATGAGAGCGAAGGCCTTGAGTATACCACAGAAGTAGCCCTGCTAAAAAAGCTGGACAATGGAGACAGCTGGTGGTACATCGCCATGACAGACGAGGGGGAACTGCTGGAGTACGAGGGGTTGCTGGACTCCCAGCTCCGGGTAAAGCGGATTCGTTATTCCGAGGACGGAAAGACAAAGGAGTACGTGTTCCCGGTTCCCACTTCGGCATCGGAGGAGGGCGGCTCTTTGGCAGGAATTGGTGCTTATGGCGGATTTTCCACCTTGGGCATGACCTTCACCATGGAAGCCTTAGCTGATTTTGCCCAGGGAACAGAGACGGTGAGAGTTCCTGCAGGAACCTGGCGGGCAACCAAGTCCGTCTATGAGTACGGCTCCAGCGACCAGTTGATTTCCTACAATTGGTACTACACCCAGGAGGTTCCCGGCCAGCTGATAAAGTATGACCACCGCCACGGAGACGAAATGAGGAGCAATGGGGAGCTGCAATCTGTGGGAAAAAATTACAAGACGAAGTTCGGCTCATACTGAACGGGGCATGCCTTGGTTTGATGGAGGTGGCAGTTCACCCATCCAGCCTGCAAGGAACTGGATGAGGGTTCTGCCTCCTGTAGCACTAGATTGTCAGCCGTCCCTCCTCACTCCAAACCCTCCACCAGCATCTGGGCGGAAGCCCAGGCCCAGTGGAGGTTGTAGCCTCCCAGCATTCCAGTCACATCCAGAGCCTCCCCGATAAAATACAGGCCCGGACATTTGCGACTCTCCATGGTCTTGGGGAAAATCTCGTCTACGGACACGCCGCCACGAGTAACCTCCGCACGGTCGTAGCCGTCCACCTGAGAAATGACCATTTTCTGCCGGTTGAAGACCTCACCAAGAGCCGCCACCTCATCCCGCCTCATTTGAGCCAGATTGTATTCCTTCCCCGCCAGCAGCACCTTCACCACAGCTTTGGGCAAATGCTGACTCAAAATGCCAGCCAAGGATTTCTTGCCGCTTCGTGAGGCTTGAATCAAGGCGGCAACATCACAGTCAGGCAGAAAATTCACGGTTATTTCTGTCGCACCGTTCACAAAGAGGGAAGCGTTCAAGGCCAGCGGCCCGCTGAATCCCCGGTGGGTGAACAACAGCTGGTCCCGGAAAATCCTCTTTCCCAGGGCAATCTCCGCTGTCACCGCAATCCCCGCCAGACCTGCAAACCCAACCGCCACTTCGTCTGGATACCGCAGCCCCGCCAGTGCTGGCATCATGGGCATCACCCTCATGCCGAATTTCCGAGCAATCTTTGCAGCAATATTCGTTGCACCCAGCTTTGGAAAAGAAAGACCGCCACTAGCCACAATCACCTTCCGGGCATAAATCTTTCCCTTGGTGGTTTCGATGCAAAACACAGATTCGCCATCGGCAACTGGATTTGCCGCATCCACCTCCCTGCAGGAAGAGCCAGCTTCAGGAATTTTTTCCACATCCTGAACAAGGCAGTCCAGCAAAAATGTGTGGTCATCACTTTTTCCATCCTCCAAGATTGCCTCCAATATGGAGGTTGCTCCGCTTAACGTAAAAAGCTTGCCATTGTCCCGCCCCTCGTAGGGAATACCGTGGCCCTCCACAAAATCCAGCATATCTTGCGTGGTGAATTTATGAAGAAAGGACTTGATGAAGTGGGGATTGCTAGAGACAAAGTTTTCCGGAGCCAGAAATCGGTTGGTAAAGTTGCATTTTCCGCCACCAGTAGCCAAAAGCTTTGCTCCCAGCCTGCTATTCCCCTCGATTACGGCCACCCGCTTGTCCCTCATTCCCCGCAAGGCCCAAAGCCCAGACGCACCGCCTCCAATCAGCCCAAAGTCAAACACCTGTCCCAAATGCTCCATGCCACACAGGATACCCCATTGAAGGGAAAGTGAAAAGCAGTAATTTTTTGGGTGCTGCCTTTGCCAGCACAAGGAGAGAGAAAAAGTATTCCTGTAAAGTGCATTCCATCATGACAAAAAAAAGACCCTTTGGAAGAGCCCAGGTAATCTACGGCACAGAAATTGTCAATCTGCCGCTGCTTTCTTCCGAACCTGACGGGGTTGGAAAGCAATTTCTTGCATAGCACCTGGACTCATCTAAAGAGTCTACGTAAACCAACACCAAAGTGTTGTGTTTCGATCCCCTATTTTGGGGTAAATTCGGAAAGAGGGGGATTCGAACCCCCGGTACCTTTCGGTACACAGCCTTTCCAAGACTGCACCATCGACCACTCGGACATCTTTCCAAAATAAAAAAAGAAAGACTCTAAGTCCTTCTTCCCTCATCTCTCTCCTTTCGGAAAGAGGGGGATTCGAACCCCCGGAACCTTTCAGCTCAACGGTTTTCGAGACCGCCCGATTCGACCGCTCTCGCATCTTTCCATTTTATGTTATAAACCAAAGTATCAATTTACTCTGGTAGTATGAGACTAAGTGGATTCGAACCACCGGCCTTCAGATCCGCAATCTGACGCTCTATCCAGCTGAGCTATAGTCTCTTGTATCGGAAGCGACAGGAGTCGAACCTGCCCGGCCTGTGAAGAACCGACGGATTAGCAATCCGTTGTATTACCGCTCTACCACGCTTCCTTGCTTGAATCCCAAATGGATTCGGAGCAGGGGGGATTCGAACCCCCGGTACCTTGCAGCACAACGGTTTTCAAGACCGCCGCCTTAAACCACTCGGCCACCGCTCCATAAAAATTTTTCACTATACTAGCAAACAAAATGTATTTTGTCAAGTCATAAAAATCAGACTTCTTTTTATTCTTAATCTCATATAACTAAAATATTTGACTTGACAAACTCTACCAGTAAAGTACAATGAATATCATGTCACGTTCAGCAAAAAATGAAAAAAAAATTTGGGCAGGAACTCTGCTCATTGCATTTATTTCCATAGTTTTGGTTTTCCTTCCTACAGTCAGTGTTTTTTCCCAAACTGCACCAAAAGCAAATGGCGACAACTCCTCATATAACGCAAAAAAACGACAATATATTGATTTATTAGGAAGTGTCTTTGATTTTGTTCATCGCAATTATGTAGATGAAGTGGACCCGGAAATCCTGTACCAAGGAGCCATGAAGGGGCTCATGGATTCTCTTGAAGACCCTTACACAACTTACATGGATCTTTCCATGACTCGAGATATTACTGATACCACTTCCGGCAACTTTGGTGGCGTTGGCCTACAAATTACAAAGGCAGTGGAATCCACACCGGAAAAACCAGCCTATGTAGAGGTTTCCCATCCGATGGAGGATACTCCTGGCTATTTAGCTGGAATCCAGCCCCAAGACAAGATTATCTCTATCAACGGAACAGATACCTCTACCATCACCATGGACGAGGTTTTGAATCTTTTACGGGGAGAAATCGGCACCACCGTTGACTTGGTGATTCGTCGTGGGGCCTCCATGGAATTTCCTGTTACATTGACACGAGCCTTGATTGAAGTTCCTACAGTAAAATATGCAATGATTGGTCAAACTGGCTATCTTCGCATCATCGAATTCACTCCGCAAACTCCACAGCGGGTTCAGGATGCACTGGATTCCTTCCAAAAGAATAATTTTACCAGCCTGATTATCGACCTGCGGAACAATCCCGGTGGGCTGATTACCAGCGTTGTAGAGGTGGCGGACAAGTTCATTGACAATGGTCCCATTGTCTCCACAAAGAGTCGCCTTACCTACGAAAACTTTATGTACACTGCTTCTCCAAAGCAAACCACCATGCCCAAGAATATCCCCATTGCGGTGCTGATTAATCAAGGCTCTGCCAGTGCCTCAGAGATCCTTGCTGGAGCCCTTAAGGATAATCACTTGGCATATCTCGTGGGAGAGCGAACCTATGGCAAGGGCTCCGTACAAAAGCCTTTGGCTCTTTCTGCCACCGACGGCATCAAGCTTACTACAGCCCGGTATTACACACCTACAGACACAAATATTGACAAAATCGGCATTCCACCAGATATGGAAATACTCTTCCCTGAGCTTACAGAGCAGGAGCAGGAAGCATATATCAAGCTTATGGAGGATGAGGTTCTTACAAAGCGAGTAACCAATCCTAATATGAGTGAGAATGAAATCGCTCAGCTGGCAAAGGAACTGCATAAAACATATCCCATGAACTTGAGCCTGATCCGTCGTCTCATTCGATTGGAAACCGACAAGGTACGAGAGCCACGTTTATATGACTTGGACTACGACATTCAGTTGAACGCAGCCCTGGAGGTTGTTCAACAGAAGGATTTTAACAAGCTTGTAAAAGAAGCTAAAACCTTGAAGGAGCTTCAGCAAGAAGCAGAAGTAGAAAACAAGGATTTGGCTGCTACAACACAATAGCATGAGACAATTCCTCGCACCATCCATGCCGGATACCAAGGGAAAGCTCACCCTTTCCGGCAAGGATTTTAAATACCTGCATCAAGTGTTACGACTTAGACTGGGGGATGCAATCCACGTGCGGTTGCCCTCTGGTCTTTTGCAAACAATGGTGGTTGCCACTATTTCTGGCAAAAGCATGAGCCTCGTTCCTTGTCAGGAAGCCGAAGCTCAAGAAACTGGTGTTACAGCCTTGCAGGTGGAACAGAAGCTTGCTGTAAAAGGCCCTTCCTTGTGGCTCTTCCAGTTTATGCCCAAGGCTCAAAAGCTGGACTTGATTTTACGACAAGCTACGGAGCTCGGTGTAGAAAAGGTAGTTCCGATAACGGGAGCCCATTGTCAAAAGGATGCGACTTTTCAAAGAGGTGAGCGTTGGGAACGGATTATTCGGGAGGCTCGCCAACAAAGTGGTTCCCCCGTGGAAACTAAAATCACAAGGCCCCGTACGCTCATAGAGGCTTTAGAGCTCTGGAAGGGAGGCCCTCGTGAGGGAGCCATAGGTATAGTCTTGTATGAAAAGAATCAAGACACAAAGGGCTTTCATCAAGCTGTAGCCCAAGCACAAAACCATGGGGCTCCTTTTCAAGGGATTTCTCGGGCAGCTCTCGTATCTGGCTGCGAGGGAGGCTTTTCCCCAGAGGAAATTGCAACACTCAAGGAAAAGAACTTTGTTCCAGTGCACCTTGAGACTAATATATTGCGAGCAGAAACGGCGACCATCTACGGTTTAGCTGTTTTGCAAAATTTATTGACGGAGAAAACTCAATGGCTGTTAAACGAATCCAATTGTTGAATGTTCCTATGGATATTCTCGCTCCAGAAAAACTGGAGGAAACTTTATTGGGTCTTTTGGAGCGTCCGGGGACAAAACAAATTGTTTTCCTCAGCCTGTGGGATTTTCTAAAGGCCCGTCGCAATACAAAATTTTTGGAATGTCTTACAAATGCAGAGCTTGTGCTCCCCATTTCAAAAAGCCTGCTAAAAGGTGCAGCATTTTTAGATTTGGAAACACCTGTTCGCTACAATCCTTTTTCCACAATTATTTCCTGTCTTGCAATTTTAGATTCTCACTACAAGAGCCTGTATCTTTTTGGAGGCAGAAAACGGGCTTTAACCAAGGCTGAGAAAAATGTTCACGCAACCTTCAGAAATATACGCTTGGTAGGTCGCTATGTGGGACATTATCCCAAAGACATGGAAAAGGATATTATCTCCGCCATGTACAAGGCGACACCCGCCTTTGTCTTGGTGAGTGATGGCGTTCCGGGAAAGGATTGCTGGGCGTACAATCGCAGAAATAATTTTTCTTCCAGCCTCTTCCTCTACAACAAAGATATTATCAACATCTTTGCAAAACGAACGAAACGTATTCCTGCCTCAATTTTTGACAAGGGCTTGGAAATTTGGATAGAGATACTTTACAATCCATTAAAGATATTCCTGTTTTTGCCGTACATTTGGTATAGACTATTATTGCTTTGGTACAAATTATCAAAGAAGAAAAACGACTAACAAGGGGAAGCCCTGTTGACGGAAAATATCTTTCTAGTCTCCCAAGATCCCCTTGTCCGGGATTTTTGCCGTTATTTGCAGGAAGTTTGTAGACTTAGTTTTTTTAGCGACTGGAAAAAATTATATGACAGTGCTATAAAATACCGACCCCGGCTTATCTTGATTGATTATTCCTTTTTTATCTCAAGTGGTCCACAAGTCTTTGAAGATTTTTACAAGCAATTATTCAGCATTCCCTGCTACCTTTTAACCCGCACAGACTGTTCTTATTTTTTACAATACTTCCAAAGACTTGGAATCAAACAGGTAATTCACCTTCCTTGTGAAAAAAGCAAGTTAAAAAAAATTATTCTAACACACCATTCCAACCAGCTTTGCCTTTCCGATTTTCATCCCTATCCCACTCCCGTTTGCTCCAAGCTTGATCAACTATTGGGGAATTCCTACAAAATGAAAAAGCTTAAAAACACCATCTATCACTATGCTCAAACAGATACCCCCCTATTACTCACCGGAGAAAGTGGAACAGGAAAAACCTATTTAGCACGTCTCATCCACGAGCTGTCTCCCCGTCAGGCACATCCTTTTTGTGCCATAAACATGACCAGCATCCCCACTTCTTTAGCAGAGGCTGAATTTTTCGGAACCACAAAGGGAGCCTATACCGATGCAATCTCTCGAGAGGGGTATTTCTCTTCAGCACGATGGGGAACCCTCTTTCTTGATGAAATTGGTGACCTGCCTATTTCCATCCAGCCGAAACTGCTTCATGTACTGGAAGAACAATGCTATAGCAAGGTTGGTTCTCCAAAGAAAATCATGTGCAACACACGATTTATCTTTGCTACCAATGCGAACCTACAGCTTTTGGTAGAGCAGGGGCTTTTTCGCAGAGACTTGTTCTACCGTATTTCCATCTTACCCATAGAGGTGCCTCCGCTGCGGGAACGAAAGACAGACATTCCCCAGCTGGCACAGCATTTTCTAAAACCATATAAAAAAGATTTATCATCCAGCAGCATTCAAAAACTTATGGACCACCACTGGCCCGGCAATGTACGAGAACTTAAAAATTGTTTGGTAAGAGCAAGCATTCTTTCTGCAAAAGAAATGATTCACGACGGCTGTATTTCCTTTTAACTCCACTACATTCCCAAAAATCGATTATTCTTTCCCGCCAAACCAGCTGCCTTGTTGAATATTTTTTCTAAATATGCACATTCACCCTCAGAAAGACAGGCACGAGAAAGGATTCCACGCCAAAATCGCTCCATGTCATCACGTCCGGTAATGCTGAAAAAACCTATTTTTTGCAAATCATCGGCAATAACCTGAACCGTATCATCCAACCGTTCCAGAGGAACTGGAGCAAGCCGTGGGGAATAAAGGCTCATTGCACGAAAAACAGTATATCCAATTACCTGTACAGCGTGAGACAAGTTCAAAGAACCAAAATCTGGATGACTTGGAATAGTCACCCCCATGGTACATTCATCTAGCTCCGTGTCTGTAAGTCCTGTTCGCTCGTTTCCAAATACAATGGCTCCACCGCCACTTTGCACCACTTGGGCAGCCAATTCCTCCGGCAAAAGCAGCTTGTCCTTACGCCGCTTTCCCTGTCGCCGTGTGGTACCAGCCACAAAAGAGCAGTCCTTTGTAGCCTCGGTAATGCTTTCATAAAACTCCGCCCCTTCCCAAATGGAAGCGGAGTGAATGGCCAGCACCCGCACCTTTTCATCATCGTAATCCTCACGGCGACCAACAATCCGCAGCCTTGACAAGCCAGAATTGGCCATAGCCCGGCACACAGAACCAATATTGCGGCTTTCCTCTGGTCTGCACAGCACAATGTATGTTTGCGTTAAATCCATAAATACACTATACTCCTTTCAGGCGATTTACAGAAGGATTATGGATATTTTTGCAAAGAAAAAAGCAGTTGTGGTCGGTGGTTCCGGGGGAATTGGAGCCAAGCTTTCCATCAAATTAGCCCAAGCAGGAGCTTCTGTCCTTGTACACGGCGGCCACGATTCACACAAGCTTGCAGATTTAATGGAAACCCTGAGAACACAATCACCTCATGCAGCCCATCATCAAGCCCTTGTTCAAGAAATTACAGGGGAAAACTTGCGGCAGCTTGAATCCAGCCCTTTGATGGAGCATGTCAAAGCAGCGGATATCCTCTGTATTGCCTTTGGTCCCTTTTTACAAGCTTCTTTGGAAGAAACCTCAGCCAAACAATGGATTGATATGACCCTGCTCAACTATGCCCTTCCAGGAATTTGTGTTTCTGCAGCCCTTCCCCACATGAAGGAAAACCGCTGGGGACGAATCCTGCTTTTTGGCGGCAGTCTCACCCACAATGTAAAGGCTTTTCGCACAAATGCTGCCTATGGTGGGGCAAAAACAGCATTGTGCAGTCTGGTAAAATCCACAGCCACACAATACAGTAGCTATGGAATTACCTGTAACGGGATTCTCCCAGGTCTCACAGAGACAGAATACCAAAGTCCACAGCTGCTATCCCGGCTTGCACAGAAGAATCCATCGGGTAAAATCATTCCTGCGGAAACCATTGCCACTGTAGCCTTGAATCTTTTGTCAGTAAAGGAAATAAACGGGGCACTGCTTAATGTGGATGATGGATGGACACCCTAACCACCAAGGAAAAACTTACAAATTCTCTATTTCCCGAAGGATAAATTTGACATAAGAAAGAAAGTATTATATCATTTATAGTATATCATCGCAAAATTTGAATGATTTAGGAGGAGGTTTTATGGACAACAACGCTTTGATTTCTGGCTTTGACGATACTACTAATGATAGCCTCAGCATAACCCTTTCATCTTGTAAAGAGATGAAGGATGGAATTATTATTACCTTGAATGGCTATATCGATATTTACACTTCACAGTTTTTTCAAGAAAAGATTGAAAAAATTATAAACGCAGGATATATAAGCTTAATTTTTGCTTGCAAAAATCTGAACTATGTCTCATCTACAGGTATTGGTGTTTTTTCCTCATTGTTAAAAAACATCAAGCTACAAGGCGGAGATATAATTCTTGTTGATATGCCAGAAAAAGTCCTGGAGGTGTTCCAGCTTTTGGGCTTTGCACAGCTATTCTCCTTCCAAGACGACGTTGAAAGTGCCATCAGATTCTTTCATCGAGAGGTTGAAACCGAGGCTCCTGTGTTCCCCATGATTTTTAGTTGCCCCGTTTGTTCAAAGCGACTTAAAACTACCAGTCCTGGACGGTTCCGCTGTTCAGAATGCAAATCTATCCTGGCGGTAGATGAGCAGGGAAATGTTTTTGTAGGCTAAGCCTTGCAAGCAAGCTATACGAAAGGGGCTCGGTTTTCCGAGGCTTTTTTTTGCTAAAACCTTCAGCACGAATAAAATTTTTCATTGCTATAAATCTTAGTTGTATTTGTAGTCTGTTCATGATATTCTATAGATAATATGAAAACTATCGTATCCCTCGTTGGTATCTTTTTCGGTGTTATAATTTTAGGCGCAATTCTTGGCTTTTGCGTCGCTTCCCTCCTGTTTTATTCCACAAACCTTGTAGCAGGAGGAACAGCCCAACGTCTTTCTTGGGGACAAATTGCCTCCTTATTCTTTGTTTGTGGAGGGGTTGCAGCCATGGCTACACCGCTCTTTCTTGTGGCTCATACCATTCGATATCCGCACAATGGATTGACACGGACTATCACCTACTCAATTCTCATAGCCCTTGCTTGGATAGTCATTATCCCTGCCTGTTTAGTGGCATCCCAAAAATTTGAGGCAATAGATTTATTAAAGGCAAAAGAACCTGTATTAACAGCTGATTATTTTAGACCCAATGGCGGAACATTGTATTATTACACCTCCGTCAACCCTCAAACAAAGACTGTATCTGGAGTATCCTTTGCCTTAAATGATATAGACAGCTCCTCAGATCCCTCTATGCTTTTGGAAAATGCACCACAGTTTCAGGCAGCTATCAAGCCCTTTTCTGATGTGCTGATTTATGACACCCTGCAAATTTCAAAATTTATAGAGCTTGTTCTTCCTGCACTCATCCTGTCAAAGCAGCAGGCCCAAGACGCTTTCTCAAAGGGATTTTTCTCTTGGTTGTTGTTCGCCACTTGGGGCTTGGCCTCCTACTCCATCCTTGGATTACGACGATTATTTCAGTGGCGACTGCTAAACTTCTGCACCATTATCTTGGTCTTTATTGGAATTTGCGTACTAAACCTGTACTATGGCTTTGGATGGAATGGGAATATATTCGACCTGACAACCCTACCGCAGTGGCTATTAAACTGCATCATTGCAGCAGTATGCTCCTGCCTCGGCATACTTTTGTCCATTTTCCGTAAAGATCCTAACACGGAGCATGTAGAATGAAACGAGTTTTAATTACATTTCTTTTTCACTGTTTAATTGTATTCATTTGTTTGTTTTGCTTTGTTAACTTTAAATGGCATATTCCAGAGCTCATTCCTGACATGGAATTTTCCTACAAGCTCCTTACATCTGTAAAATTGCTCTTGGCTTGGCTGCCCGCAGTTCTTGGCAGTGCCTATCTTGTTGCTTATGCCCATATCTTTGGAAAAGACGACAAGCACATTATGGTAAGATATTCTCCGTATATCCTGTCTCAATTCAAGTATGTAGTAATTTTCGCCATCATTGGAACTGCCATTGTTATATGTGGACTAGAGGTTTGTTCTCCCTTGGTACATCAGCGGCTCCGGCAGATGGAGGAGGCTCCCGCACTATACAAGGAATATATGCAGGCCGCCCGTAAATATCATCAGAGTGGAGACTTGATTTTTGCAGTTCAGTATGCAGAGGCTGCAGAAGGCTTGTATCCCCATTCACAAGAAGCTTCTACTTTTAAAAGTGACTTAAAGGTTCAACTGGAGGGAACTGATTACGACGAGACCCTCAGCTCAGCACTGCTTGTTCGAGAAAATATTGATTTTTCAATACAAAGTCGAAATGCAAATTCCCACGAATTATTGCAAAAATCACAGGAGGCCTTTGAAAAGGAAAACTGGATTGATGCCCACTACTATGCAACGATAGCTCAGAAGGTGGCAGAGCCTGGTAGTGCCAACGTGGATGATGCTAAAATGATGGCTGCTGATGCTTGGAATATGCTCGATGAGCCAGGTCGCTTTGAAAATGATGCCGTTGAAGAGCAGTATCGATTAAAAAAGCTGGCCTATTCCCAGTTGATGACAGGAAACATGGTAGAAGCTTATTATAGTTTTAGCGAGCTTCTGCAGCTCTATCCTGGTGATGAGGATATTGAGCGATACTATGCAGCCGCCGCACTGGAAATGGAAGCACAGTATTTCTTTTTGGATGAAATTCCTATTTCCTATGGACTGGAAGACAGACGAGATGTAGCCTTTCGGCTGCAACTACAAAATGGCGGCCAACAAGTGGTATTTATCAAGGGACTTTCCTCTGTGGGAAATACGGGAGGCTTGGTACAATATGCTCGTGGGCTAAACATCTACCAGTTTGACAAGGCAGGACAATTTCAGCAATCCTTGTATGTACCCTACGCAAAAATTCTAAGCCAGACCATAGCTTCTCTCGATAAAGCTACCCAAACGACGCTGGAATATACAGGAATAGATATGGAAAAAGGAACAATTCCCCTTATTATGCTAGAGTCTGTTGATAGAGTTCAGCCAAATAGCTTGAATAAGCCCGTATATACCTTTGCTGACGGGCAAGCCACAACGACAAAGCAGATTATTACACTGCCCATTGCCTATTCAGACTTTCTTTTGTTAAAAAATACCTCCCATAATCCAGAGGAAATGACCTTGGTAGACGTAATTCAAATGTCTTTCAAGGCAGCTGATTATGGTTATTCACCAGTTGTATATGGACAAGATGCTTGTTCAAGAATGAGCAATCCCTTCCTGTTCATAGTATTCTTCATTGGATTGGCCATCATGGGATGGGATTATCGAATCATGAGTGGCAGCTTCCGTTTATCTTGGAGCCTGATGCCTATAATCTTAACGGTAGGCCTCTATCTTTTGCTAGAAATGGGAAAATACACCCAAAAGCTTTTAAATTATGGCTTGTTCGGATTCTTCCACTTTACAGCTGTACCAATTATCTTTGTACTATCCCTCATCAGTGTATTCTGGATATCTTTGCTCTTTGTAGGCAGAAGAAGCCAATAATAAATTACCCAACCAATAAAAAGGCCAGTGATTTGAAGCTGCTCCATCAAAGCACTTCAATCACTGGCCTTTTTGTTTAAACAGATTTTTCAATCAAAATCTAAAGTCAGCATCATTCTTCGGGATACACCTTGGTAATATGGGCTCCCAAGCTCTGAAGCCGCTCCGTTAAGTTTTCGTACCCCCGCTCAACCTGATATACATTGCTGATGATGCTCTCGCCACGAGCGGCCATGGCAGCAATAATCATAGCCATACCAGCACGTACGTCGGGTGACACAAGCTTATCGCCATGCAGGGTACAGGCTCCAGACACCACCGCACGATGTGGGTCACACAGGGTAATACGAGCACCCATGGAAATCAGCTTGTCTACAAAGAACATTCGTGACTCAAACATCTTTTCGTGAATCAAAACCGTTCCATCCACCTGAGTGGCCACCACCGTCATGATGCTGGTGAGATCTGGCGGGAATCCTGGCCATGGAGAGTCGTCAATCTTGGGAATCATGCCACCAAGGTCGGTGTTTACCTGCATGGACTGAGTTTCTGGCACCGTCAACACGTCACCTTCAATATGCCAGGTAATGCCCAGCTTGCCGAATGCCAGCTTGATGGGACGCATATCCCTTGGATTAACCCCCTTGATAGAAATGCTTCCACGAGTGGCTGCAGCAAGACCAATAAATGAACCGATTTCCATGTAGTCGGGGCCAATACGATAGGTACAGCCGTGGAGCTCCGCCACACCGTCAATCTCCAGAATATTGCTGCCGACACCGGAGATTTTTGCTCCCATGGCGTTGAGCATATTGCACAAGTCCTGCACGTGGGGCTCGCTGGCGGCATTGGTGATGGTGGTGTGACCTTCTGCCAATACGGCGGCCATAACAGCGTTTTCGGTGGCGGTAACGGAAGCCTCATCAAGGAAGATGTCTGCCCCAGCCAATTTGTTTGTGCTAAAGGTAAATTGCCCGTTGATGGCAACTCTGGCACCAAGCTCTGTTAAAGCCAGAAAATGGGTGTCCAGCCGCCGCCGCCCGATGACATCTCCACCAGGAGGTGGAAGCTTTGCCTTGCCAGTTCGAGCCACAAGGGGCCCCGCAAAAAGAATGGAAGCCCGCAGCTTCTTGGACAACTCTTGGGGAATCTCCACCCCGAGTCCATCGCCAGCACAAATCTCCCAGCTATTTTCAGATAATTTCTTTACAGAAGCTCCCAGCGCCTGTAAAATCTCTATCATCACCCCGGTATCCTTGATATTAGGAATGTTCTCAAGGATAACAGGCTCACTGGTGAGCAGGGTGGCTGCCAAACAGGGGAGGGCGGCATTTTTGTTGCCGCTGGCAGTAATCGTTCCCTTAATCGGAAAACCACCCTCAATCAAATAACTATACATCGTATTCACTAATCCCCTCCACGGGTATTTTCTTAATTATCGGCTTGCAAAGCCACAAGATTAAGCAAGGTGAGAACGCCGTATGCCATTTGAGAAAGAGATGCCCACTCCATGCGGGAATGGAAGTTGTGGCCACCAGTAAAGATATTTGGACAGGGAATTCCCATCTCCGTAAGGCGGGAGCCATCAGTTCCACCACGAATGGGACGGAAGACAGGCTCGATTCCAGCCATCCTCACAGCCTTGACCAGGTTTTCCATGATATGAGGCTGCTGATCCAGCTTTGCCTTCATATTCAAGTATTGCAGATTATGATTTACCTCTACGGAAGAGCCAGCATATTTTGCCACCACAGCCTTTGCCAAAAGCTCCACAGTTTCCTTACGACGCTCCATGGCAGCAGCATCAAAATCCCGCAGGTAAATGCTCACCTTGGACTCCTCGATATGACCGCTCATATCCATGGGGCAGTAAAAGCCCTGGTAGTTGTCTGTGGTTTCAGGAGCCTCATGACGAGGAAGCAAGGAAAGGAAGTCCGCCATCATGGACACGGCATTTACCATGTCGGGGCGGGCATAGCCTGTGTGCTTTGCCTTGCCAGTGAAAACAACGTCCGAGCGCCAGGCATTGAAGCATTCGTCCTCTATCTCGCCGCCAGTGCTGCCGTCAAAGGTGTAGCACTGCTTGGCGGTGAGCCACTGAATGGGAACAAAGTCCATGCCGTGTCCTGTCTCTTCGTCTGGGGAAAAGATGATTTCTATGGTACCGTGGGGCAGCTGCTTTTGGATAATTTCCTGCAATCCAGTCATGATGATGGCGATTCCCGCCTTGTCGTCAGAGCCCAGCAAGGTGGTTCCGTCGCTGGTGATGATGGTGTCTCCCACCACCTGCTGCAGCTTTGTGTCGATGCCGGGATCCAGAGCAGCACCGCCCTTCAGCTGGATGGGATTCCCGTCATAATCCTGCACCACTTGGGGCTGCACGTTTTCACCGGAGACCTCGGAGGAGGTGTCCATGTGGGCAAGAAATCCCACAGCGGGAACGGACTCCATGCCAGCAGAGGCGGGGAGTCTGGCACAAACATAGCAATGCTCACTTACAGAAACATCGGTAATACCAAGCTCCTGCAGCTCCTGCATCATGTTTTTGGCAAAATCCCATTGTCTGTCTGTGGAAGGGATGATTCCCTGGTCTGCACGGTCAGGGTCGCTGGTGGTCCACTGCCGAGTATATCGCAAAAATCGCTCTAAAAGCCCATTGGTAAAGTCTTTGGAAAGAATTTCGTACTTCATGGGGGCAGTATAGCATGGGTTAATTGAATGTGAAAAGGGAGGGTGTTTTTCCCTCTCACCCTCCAATATTTTCACACAGCGGAAGCAGTTCTTCCAAAGCCTCCACGATGGCATTTTGTTCGGCACGTGAAAGAAGTTGTATTAAAAGGCATTAAAGTATAAATCATCAGGGCAAATATCTTGTCCATCGAGCCATTCGATATTATACCCATTAACTTTTACGGTTTTGAAATATGATTCATTCTTTAGTTTTCCAAACCAAGAGCCTTTTATATAAGGTTTGACATCAAATAACTTTTTTTCACCATTATCGAATTCTAAAAATAAAATATTGTTCTCTTGAGGAATCACTTTTGTTACTGTAGGTCTCAACATACTGTACTCCTTATTTTAATGGTTCAATTCTAAAAGATTGTTCACCTTCATCAAGAAGTTTCCAATTTGCCTGTAAATCTTCTTTATGAATTTCAATCCAGGCTTCTACCAGTTTCTTTTTGTTAGGAGGAATTTCACCTTCTAGCTGTTCACCCTCAAGTGTAAAACAGATTCTTTATCAGAACATATTACATGAATATGAGGACCATGGTGTTTTCCTCCATGCTCACATTGCATTCTAACTATTATTCCATAAAAACTGATAAAACTGGCATTCTTTTTCCTCCACATATAAATATACATTGTTTTATATGATTTTACTATAATTTTTATTACAACATAGATTCAGAATATCTACATTATTTCTGAGCAAGGAAATCCCCCTCCAATATTTTCACACAGCGGAAGCAGTTCTTCCAAAGCCTCCACGATGGCATTTTGTTCGTCAAGTGGTGGGAGAGGAATAATCATTTTCGATAAAGTCTGTCCATTGCAATTTGGCTGGGCAGTTGCAATAGTTCCATTTTTTAATTGTTCCCAATAAAGTTGACTTTCCATAAACATCTTCATGAATTTGGGATTTAATTTATTAAAGTCGTATTGTGTTCGGATTAAATACCCCGCATATACTGCATCTTCAGGTTCTTCATCAACTAAAAAAGATTTTCCTACTGTTCCTCCTGTACGAGCAAACAAAATATCATTCTTTTTTAATTTATAAGATAAGATTTCTTCTTCAGAAATTTCACAGTATGGTACTGTTTCCCATGTTACTTTCCCATTTTGAATATCTGTTATTCTGACCATTTTTATTCGACCTGTTTCTTTTGCAGGGGCATTATAACCATACTGAATTGAATCAGATAATTCTCCCCATCTACACCAACACCAGTTCTCTGGAATTTCAAAGGGAATCACATCTTCGTCAATCTCACTGGCAACAATGGGAGCGGGCTTCTTCGCCTTGGGATTTAGCTTTACCTTTTCTTGCCATTCTGCAAGGGCTTTGACGTTGCGTTCTTCTATAATTCTGTCTAAAAGTTGTTTCCCTGTCTCTATTGCTTCGACTTTGCTCAGCAACCGTTGGCTTTTTCGCCACTCCTCTGTGAGCTTGCCTTGAATTGCTTCTTGCAAAATGGCTTTTTTTACTTTGTCTGGAAGAGCGGTTTTTAATTCCTCTTTTTGGAGAACCGCATTTTCGTAAGCATCAACCAAAGGCAGCACTTCTTCAAGTTTTGCAACAATGGCATTTTGCACGGCAAGTGGTGGGAGGGGGAATGGATAAATAACAAGCTTTTCTCTTGAAATATTAGGTTGGGCTCCACCTTCCGCTTTTTCTGTAAGAGCCTTTTTTTGAGACATTAAATAATAAAACAAATATTTATTAGATATAGGCTCGTGCGTGATACAAGCACAACAGGCTTGATTTGTTGTTGCTTCAATATTCAAGATTCCAAGTTTCCCAATTGTTGCCCCATACATTGCAATTAATACAGAGCCAACAGGATTTAATCGCATAGAACATGATTCGAGAGCTATTTCTGAAATACACTCTGGAATGACATCTACAAAGTCATCGGTTAAATCACCAGTTTTTAACCAAGGAATATTTCCATTATAAAATTCTGGATTTGAACGAGATGGAGTTGAACCAGCTTTCCAGTCTCCCACATCCCCCAATCTACACCAACACCAACTTTCTGGAATCTCAAACGGGATTTGATCTTCTGCAATTTCACTTGCAACAATTGGAGCAGGCTTTTTGGCTTTTGGGTTTTTCTTTTTTGCTTCTTCCCATTCGGCAAGAAGTTTTGCGTTGCGTTCTTCAATAATTCTGTCTAAAAGCTGTTTGCCTGTTTCAGTTGCACCCTCTACGTTACTAATCAACTGACCAGTGATGGCCGCTTGGAGAATTGCTTTTCTTAAGCTGGTGTCTTTTCGTATATTTTTCGCACTCATTATAAATTCCTATTGAGAATACTGATAATTATCTGACGGAACATTTCCATGTCTTCTGTTTTACTTTCCGCAATGAATAGGGTAATTGCAAAAAGAGTATCGTCATCTATGCGTTTTCTTCCATTTATATAAAGCATATTATTTTTTTGCATAAAATATAAAAAACAACTGGCAGCAATACGTTTATTTCCGTCATGAAAGCAATGGTCTTTTGTAATTGAATATAAAAGCATAGCTGCTTTTTCTTCCAAAGTTGGATAAAGATCTTTCCCACCAAAAGTTTGATATATATTGTTTACTACACCAGAAAAACCCTCATCTTTTGGAACTGCAAATACATCGCTTTCAAAAGTTTGTTTCATTGCGTTTATTACCCCCAAGAATTCATTTTCTGAAATTCTTTGTGCAGGAGATTCAGTTTTTCCTTTTTTATCAAGATTTCCATGGTCAAAATCATCAAGAAGGTTAAGTCCATTTGAAAAATCTGTAAGAAAATTGACAGCTTTTTTAACATCTTCAAATTTTTCTATTTTTTCTGAATTCAAACTTTCTGCAAGAGCTGTTGTCATTCTTTGAAGTACCAAGATTTTTTTCTGTTCCTGTTCAAGACGTTTTTGATTTATGGCATAACCTTCTACAAGATACTGTTTTAAAATATTAGTAGCCCATTTTCTAAACTGAGTTGCTGTTACTGATTTTACTCTATAGCCCAGTGATAGTATTAAATCAAGGTTGTAAAATGGTATTTCTCGCGATACCTGTCTTTTACCTTCTATTTGAACTTGTCGGAATTTCCGACAGGTTGAGATTTCCTCCAGTTCCCCTTCTTCATAAATATGTTTTATATGTTCAACAATATTAGTTCTTGAAGTTTCAAACAATTCTGCCATTTGTTGTTGTGAAAGCCAAACTGTTTCTTCATTTAATTTTACAGAAATCTCTGTATTTCCATTAGGGCTTTTGTAAATTTCAATATCTTTCATTCATGGACCTCCTCAGTTAACCAACCTCAATTTATGTAGTTCTGCCTGGAGAATGGCTTTTCTTAAGCTGGAGTCTTTTTTCATCTGTGCCATTTACATTTCCTCACTTTAGATTATATGTACCCAAAAATGGGATTTCGGGTACATATATACCTCTTTCAGGAGGAGAATAAACAATTTCTTTTTTTTTGAATTTTGCAATGTTACAGCACTCGTTCTAAATCCGCCTTTATTCTTTTCAAGCTGTTCTTGAATGCATTTAATAGTATTGTTTGTAAGAAGCATATGTTTTCTTACTCTTTCAAACCCTTCAATCATAGCTTCTCGGTAATTCATAACTTCTTTTGCAGCACTACTAATAACATAATCACTGACAGCAAGATCTGCCTGAAAAATTTCATCATGAGTTGTTACAATATTTTCTATTTCAGAACTCTCTTTTGCTTCCTGTATGACAAGAGAATTAATCAAAACACTTTCGTTTGGAATTGTATGTGCAACTCTCTTTAATTCTGCCAAGGCTTTATTTGCAAGATTTACTTGTTTGAGAATTTCTTTTGTTTCAAGGCCAATACCTAGTGGCAGCTTCGGAATATGATAAGTTTTCATCAATTGATTCTCCTTATTACAAATCAATTCCAAGAATTTCAGTGATTTTTGCTAGTGTTGCATTGATTTTTTCTTCTGCAGCTTCACTTTGTTTTTTGTAATTCTGAATTGTCTCTTTTATGCTTAAGATTTCTTCTTCCTCGTGAGGATAACCGCAAAGGTCAAGGTTATAGCCACCTTCTATAAGCTCTTGAGAAGTAAAGCATTTTGCCTTGGGATTTCCCTCTGCATCAATGATTTCTGTGCGGTTGTCCCACCAGGCAACACAGTCGTCAAAATCACCAAGCTTCATGGGCTTGGTTTTAGAAAAATGCTTTATTCCCTGGGGCATATCCACCCGATAGAACCATGTGGTGCCAGAAGGTTCTTCATTATTGAAAAAGAGAATATTTGTTGTAATGCTTGTGTATGGCGAAAAAACACTTTGTGGTAGCCGTACCACGGTATGCAGATTATATTCTGTCAGCAGCTTCTTCTTGAGATTTACCTTTGCGTTATCATTGCCGAACAAGAATCCATCAGGAATAATGACAGCGGCACGACCATTTTTCTTTAAGCGATATAAAATAACTGCTATAAAAAGATCTGCTGTTTCGCTTGATTTAAGGTCAGCAGGGAAGTTTTGCTTAATGTCTTCTTTTTCACTTCCTCCATAGGGTGGATTCATCAAGATAACGTCAAAGGCATCTTTTTCTGTGTAGTCCAAAAGTTTCTTTGTCAGGGAATTATCATGGAAAATCATGGGATTATCGATTCCATGCAGCAACATATTTGTTACACAGAGCATGTAGGGAAACTGCTTTTTTTCGACTGCGTAAATTGAATTGTACAATTTCTCTGACTCTTCATTGGAGATAACACCCTTTGCCTCCTTTATATCTTCTAGTTCCTTAATCCAGCTAGAAAGAAAGCCTCCAGTTCCACAGGCAAAGTCAGCCATTGTCTGGCCAATTTGTGGTTTAATCATTTTTGCCATAAAAGCAGTTACTGCACGAGGTGTATAAAACTCACCAGCACTCCCTGCACTTTGGAGTTCTTTTAATATTGTTTCGTAAATCTCACCAAAGGCATGGGTTTCTTCATAGCTTCCAAAATCAAGTTCATCAATAATATTGATAATCTGACGGAGAAGCACTCCATCTTTCATATAATTGTTTGCATCTTCAAAGGTTGTACGAACAATACTCTGGCGAATTGGGGTATCCGGTGAAATTTCCAGTTTTTTAAGCATGGGAAACAAGTCATTATTCACAAAGTTCAAAAGGTGGTCTCCAGTCAAACCTTCATTTTTATTTTCTGTATGCGCCCAGTTTCTCCACCGTAAGTTTTCTGGAATTATGGACTCATATTTTTCATCCTCAAATTCCCAATCCTCTTCTTTTGAGTCATATACTTTTAAGAAAAGCATCCATGCAATCTGCTCAATTCTCTGGGCATCACCATTTATGCCGGCATCGTTCCGCATTACATCACGAATTCGTTTTACAAAACCACTTAAGTTGCTCATATTTATTCATTCCTTTTATTTTGTCACACGGATTCGAGCCTGCTAACGCAGTCTCTTTTTTGATTTCCTTTTTTCAGATTTTGCGTTAGCAAAATCCAATCCGTGTGACACACCTTACGCTATTTTATATAATTCATTCTCCAATTCACGAATAGCGGCCCTATACTTATCATTTCCCCCAAACAAGGCTGCAATCCGAGAAGGTTTCCCAAACTTTGTAAATGGATTCTGCTTGAGAATTTCGGTTGACTCAATATCGTAAATGCCCAGTTCGGCATATTTATCCAGCAGTGCATTGATGACTTCTTTTGCAGCTTCTCCATATTTATCAAAAAGATCTCGCTTCTTTACCTTTTCTGCACGCTCACGACGAGTCAGGGGCTTTTGGTCAAATGCTATGTGACAAATGAAATCAAAGTCATCCACATCCATCATATTTTGATCTTTTTTAATGAGCTCTAAATCTATACCACGCTCTTTAAGCATATTGCGGATGACTTCTTTCTTCTGCTCTTCATTCCAGGTCTGGATAAAATTTTCAAGGGTTTGATATGTTCCAAGAATACTTTCTTTTGTGTAATCTTCGATGCTTTCCTGCTTCAGAAGTTTGCCATCTGTATCGTAGATAGAAACTAGTCTCTGTAGAACCTGTACAGTAACGCCACCTTTTCCAACAAACTGAATCTCTTTCCTACCATTGGGGCTCCCCTCACCATCACTGCCATTTCCAAAATCACCCTCACATTCGCCTTCTGGCTGTGGCTCAGAAGGTGTTTCTGGCTGTGGATTTTGATTATAATCGTCATCTTGTTCAATCTCTCCATCCCATTCCGGGTCGGCAAACAAACGGCTTACACGGCGAAAATCCATTATTGTAAAATGAGTTTTGCCCTCATCATATCTCAGACGAGTTCCACGGCCAATTATCTGCTTAAACTCTGTCATTGAATTGATTAGCTCATCTAAAACAATGAGTTTTACCATCTTGCAGTCGCTTCCAGTAGAAAGAAGCTTTGATGTAGTTGCAATAACGGGATAGGGCTGCGAAACTGAAATGAAATAATCCAGCTTTTCTTTTCCATATTTATCACTTCCAGTAATACGAACCACATACTGCTCTTTTACATTGCCCTGATTATCTTTCAGAATCATATCAGTATTCAAATTGTTCAGTGCAACTCGCATACGTTCTGCAGCGGCTTCTGTGGGACAAAATACAATCGTCTTGGACATACGGTCTGTTTCTTTCAAGAATTTTGTAATTTCACGAGCCACTTCATCTATTCTATCTTGAATGATGATATTGTAATCATAGTCAGAAAGGTTATATTCTCGGTCTTCGATTTCTACTCCGTTAATATCCTTTTGACCTCGTTTCGGTCTCCAGCTGTCATCAATACTAGTCCGAACATGTATTACCTTGAATGGAGCAAGAAATCCATCTTCAATACCTTGTTTAAGGCTGTAGCTGTAAACAGGTTCTCCAAAATAATCGATGTTAGAAACATATTTTGTTTCTTTTGGTGTAGCAGTCATACCAATCTGTGTAGCACCGCTAAAATAATCGAGAATCTTGCGCCAGCGGGAATCTGCCTTTGCAGACCCACGATGGCACTCATCAACAATAATAAGATCAAAGAAATCTGGTTTGAAGAACTCTTTATATTTGGCAATTTCTGCTTCTATTTCAGCTTCTGTTTCTTCAACGTCTTCTCCCCGATGCCTTGCGGAATCCAACTGTTGATAAAGGGCAAAATAGACCTGATATGCTGAAATTTTTGATTTATCTTCTTTTGGGAAATTGATTTTGTGAACCACCTTTTCTAAAGGCTTAAAGTCACCATTAATAGTCTGATCTACGAGATTATTTCTATCAGCAAGATAGAGTACCTTCTTCTTTGCTCCAGACTCAAGGAGTCTCCATACAATCTGAAAAGCCGTATAGGTTTTTCCTGTTCCAGTTGCCATTGCAATAAGAATTCGGGTTTGTTGTTGTGAAATTGCCGCAAGGGTTCTATTTACCGCATTTCGCTGATAGTATCGAGGAGGATAACAATTTGAACCAGAATAGAAAGGCGTGTTCAACAATTTTTCTTCAAAACATAGGGGAACGTCATACACATTCGCATTGCCATCTAATTCATATTGTTCCCGGCTTTCAACTTCTACTATTTTTTCTGCATCAACACCTTTCCATCGGGCATAAAGTTCATCTGCAGTGGGAAACTCCGAAAGGGGAAATTCTTTTTCAAGCCCAGTTGTAAAATCGTGTTCAAAAAAACTATCTCCGTTTGATGTATAGACAAAAGGAACATTCATCATAATTCCATAGGAAATGGCTTGTTGCATACCAAACGATGTTGAATGATTATTATCTTTAGCTTCTACAATCGCGAGTGGAGTCCCTTTATTATACCAAAGAACATAGTCACACCTTTTCCCTTTATCACGACTTGGAACATTTCCTTTAATGAGAACCTTCCCATCCGTGAAATTATTTACAGGAGCTGTCTCCATGGTGATTTTTTTAATATCCCATTTTGCCAACAATGCTGGAGTAATATATTGAAGCTTAATATCTTCTTCTGTCATCTGCTTCTTAGAAAAAATCGTGTCCACAGTTAGTTCCTTCGCATCTTTTCACCAGATATTAATAGCTCCAAACCCAAGCAGTATATTTTATAGTACTCTAGCTTTTCCTTTTTTTCAATGTAAAATCTTTGTTATCCCTGTCTCCTCCCACTTGGTGGTTGCACCTTGGCTTCAAGTCCTGTCTTTAAAAAAAGTTGAAGCTTCTCTTTCGAGAAGCTTCTTTGTTTTAGCAGGGACAGGACTTGCCCTCCGGGCCGGCCGCGGTGCTTGCTCCTCCCACTTGGTCGGCGCACCTTGGCTTCAAGTCCTGTCTTTAAAAAAAAAGTTGAAGCTTCTCTTTCGAGAAGCTTCTTTGTTTTAGCAGGGACAGGACTTGAACCTGCGACCTCCGGGTTATGAGCCCGACGAGCTGCCAACTGCTCTACCCTGCGTCGTGATGTTGTTGTATAATAGCATTCAAAAAAAAATTTGTCAAGGGATGAAATAGAAATTTCATGAAAAATACTGCAAGGCTTAGAAAAGCTTGCTGTCGGCTGAAATCATCAGCTACCGAAGCTCCACAGATGAAACTTTGAAGCTCTGTCTCAATTCCTGGGCAAGCTTTTCAAAGTCCACAGACTTGGGAATACGGACTTCATAGCTTACCTTCAGCACATTATCCTTAAGGCTGGCATTGTTCAAATTGGTTACAATCACACCAAATTTTGCCGCCAAGGGCTTCAAATCCTTCAAGGAAGGCTGCCCCTCGGAGCAGGTCAGGTATAGCACCTTCAATTCCTCGGCAGGAAAAAATCGTTCTTCCACAAATTCAATCAAAACCAGGGCCACCAATGAAAATACAAGGGCAAGAAAGGCAGGGAACAAAAAGCCAGCACCAATGGCCAATCCCAGTGCGGCGGCAGTCCAAATGATGGCGGCAGAGGTGAGGCCCTTTACATTAAAGCCCTCTCTAAGTATGGCACCTCCCCCCAAAAAGCCAATTCCAGAAATAACTTGAGCAGCCAATCGTGCAGGATCTCCGCTCCCTGCAAAAAGAACCTGTGACAAATAAATTGAAAGCAACATGATAACACAGGAGGAAACGCAAATGAGAACCAGAGTTCTGATTCCCACAAAACGCATTCTGAATTTTCGCTCCAAGCCCATAATGCAGCCTGCCAAAAAGCTGAGAAGAATTCTTACTAGACAAACCTCCCAAGACAGGGCTGTACCTACAAGCTCAGAAAAAAACACTTCCATGATTCACCCTATTTTTTTTGGAAGGGATTGAAAAAGACACTTTTTCCCATTTTAGCTCCCATTTTAAACCATTGCGGGCCTTTTTTGGCATCATATTTTCCCATAATGCTATTGGGTGCATCCAAAACCTCAAACAGCCAGCTGGCAAAATGATTGTCAGCAGTGCCGTAATCAACCTTTGTCAAAACAATCTTCATCCCTTCATCCTGACTGAAGGTGGTGGCAATAGACTCAGCCAAGCCTCTAAAAGCACCTTCAGCCATTCCTGACAGAATACCCACCGGCTTGCTGAAGCCCCCATTCGCCTCATCTGTGCTAGCCTTTTTCAGCACAAAAATGACAGTTCCCCCGCCTTTTTTCTTGAATCGAGCTAAAATTTCACTTACCAAATGAGTATAACTTCCAATCATGGAATCAATAGCCTGAGAACAAATACTGGGCGTCAATTCCTCAAAGCGACCTGAATACCAATCTGTATCAAAGATAATGACAGCTTCTTGAAAAGCTCCGCAGGCATTTTCTGCTTGAAGAATGACGGAGCGTGCAGAAAGGGGAGAATTCCTGCTCCACTTTGCAGGATATATATTGTCAGAAATACAACCATCCTCAAGATTTTCCGGCATTTCCGCAACAGTAATTACAACGTCCCTGTTGCAATTTGTTGCCGCAACAGCAAATTCCCTGCCGTCAGGATATTCTTTTCCGGCAAACAGAACAGTTTTTCCCATATTTCCCCTTCTCCAAACTACCGTGCTATTGTCGCTACCAAGGATGGTACTGCAATAAAATTACCGATAACCCCGCCCAAGGACGAAAAGCAGAACACCAGCAATACCCGCAGGATTCTATTCTTGTAAAAACCCTTGAAAGAGGTTGCATCATCAGAGAGCTTTTCCATATCCTCCACCTTGGGTTTGTTTATCCAGGCCTGAACCAGCCCCGTAAACAAGCCCACCGCCACCACAGGATTCAAGGTAGCCAAGGGAGCCCCTACAAAGCCTGCAATTATCGTTAGAATATGGCCGCCTGCCAGCAAGGTTCCCAGAGCAGCCAGAGAACCGTTCCACAAAATCCACTGTACCAGCATATCAAAGGAAGCCCTTGCACCACCAGTAAAAAAACCAGCTACAATCAATCCTATAATCAAAATGGGAAACACCAAGCCCAACACCTTGCCACCAATTCCGGCAGGAGGTAGTTGGGAAATATCAGTGGTATCGGAAGAAGCGGTACCAGCGGCCAAGTCCTCCAAATAACGGACAACACCAGGCAAATGACCAGCCCCCAAAACAGCAATAGTTTTTTTAGCAGGTGCCCCATTCACCTGTGCCTCCCAAATATGGCTGGCCAAGTAACGGTCACGCTCATCAATGAGAACAGCCTTTACCGCCGGCAGATATTCTGCAATCTCCTTCATCATGGAGTCCATTTCGCTCTCGTTCTTAAGCTTTTCAATTTCCTCTGCAGAAATCTCGGATCGCTCAAAGGCACTGGAAAGCAAGACTGCCAGCAGCTTGCATTTTCCCCACAAGGAATTCTTTGCCCAGGCACGCTTGAGAGTCATCTGGATGGGGCGATCAACCATCACTGCAGGAATATTCAATTCCTCTGCCACGGTAATGGCAGCCTTCATTTCCTCCCCAGGCTTTACCCCAACGTCCGCCCCCATCCGCTTCTGAAATGAGGAAAGAATCAAGTTGGCCATCAGCACAAAGCCCTGGCCACTTTTAAGCACCTTGACGATATCCAGATTTTTCCAGGATTCGGGATTTTTCATGGAAGCATAACGTTGCTCATCAAGCTCTATGGCCACACAATCCGGGGTTTCCTGGCGGATTGCGGCGGTAACCTGCTCAATACTTTCCTGGGAAATATGAGCTGTCCCCAAAAGGATGAATTCCCGCCCCTGCAACACAAGGCGTTTTTCTGTCTGGCTCATCAAGGCTCCTTCTCTCTTATTTCAAATTTATACCTACAGCCCACTCCGCAAGCCGATACTCAAAGAACATGGGGCTGTTGAGGGCAAGGACATCAGTATAATACTTTTTGGACTGAACGTCATTACCATGCATTTCATGGAACAGTCCATAGTAGTACATCATCTTTCCCTTGAGATTCTTGTTAGACTCGTTTGCAATCTTCTGGGCAACCCGCTGGTCTGCCAGCCCGTCGTAATAGAGCCGAAGCATTATGTATTCCAGGCTGTCGGTGGCACGATTCTTCATCACCTTGGACAAGAAATTCTTGCAGTCCTTTGTCTTGTTTTCCTTCAAATAGGTAGCGGCAATCATCAAAGGATAGGAAATGTTGTCCGAATAAGCTGTATATGCCTTTTCAAAGGCAGCACGAGCTTCTGCAAAATTATTTTTATGCCAGGCCAACATTCCAATGGACTCGTAGGCAAAGTAATAATTGGGATTATACTGAACCACCTTACGATACATTTCCAAGGACTCATCAAAACGATTCTGCTCTTCATACAATCCAGCAAGATAGGCATAGCCCAAGAAGAAATCTGGCCTCAAGTCCTTTGCCCTTGTCCAGGCCTTCTCTGCTTCCTGGAATTTTCCTTGGTATCGAAGATACTGTCCGTAATCCAACCAATAGTCAAAGATGTCATCATCAATGGCAATGGCCTTCTCGATATTCTTTGTGGCGGAATAATAATTCTCATCCACCGCATCCAGCTTACCCAAGAATGAATAGGCGATGCTGTTATCAGGGTCCAGCTCCAGAATCTTGTTGAAGGCACTGCGAGAAGACCTGTCATCACCAGTATAATAGGAAGCCTGACCATATCCAGACAGGGCATCTATGTGGTTTGGGTCTCCCTCCAGCCCCTTGCGATAATACTGACCAGCCAGCTTGTAGTTTCTCTTGAGCATCTGATCGTCTGCCAGGGCCACGTTGGCATCACTATTGGTAGGATCAGTCTTCAGCAGCTCCTTTAGCTTGGCATTTTTTGTAGTAGAATCACCAGAGGCCTTTGCCAGCATAACGGAAAGCATCATCACATCGCTATTTTCTGGATGACTGGCCAAAAGCTTGTCGGTCACCTCAGAAGCCTCATCAAGCTTACCTGCAGATACCAACAAAGATGCATAAATCAACTGCATGTCCATGTCATCCTCATATTCAGGAGGAAGCTCCTGGAACAAGGCCAATGCATCTTCTATAGTACCTTCATCCAGAGCTTTTTGCAGGCGTTGGGCAAAATTCACGGTAGTAAAAACCTCTGGCTCCTGGGTGGCCGATTCAGATTTCTTTGAGGTTGACTCGGTGGCCTCTTGAGAGGCTACAGGCTCCTCACTCTGCGCGCCATCCGTTGGGGTTGAGCTACATGATAAGAAAACAAATGAGCAAAGCCCCACCAAGACTGCCCATTTCACGAGAGACCCACTGTGTTGTTTGTTCATACAGACTCCATTTTTTCCTTGGGATAGTTGATTTTGTCGCCGTCATTAGCTAAACTGATACAAATGAGTAAACATCCTATCCGAAAGTTTGTTGGACTTAGTGTCCTTTATAGCCTTATTATTCTCGGCATTTTTCTCCTCCAATTTAGAAGCGAAACAGCTGTATCACAGTCATTTGGAGAATTGAGGCTTCAGCTGGTGGAAACCCAATCTGAGTCCCAGCAAAAAAAATTAAAAAACAGCTTCCAATCAACATTCAAGGGATTGAATCTTTTTGCTGATGAACAAAATCCTGCTTTAATCACCAAAACAGACGGAACAACCCAAGAGATTAAGCTCCAAAGCTGGCAGCAGCTGGACAAATCCAATTTTATCCTGAACTTTGACCAAGATATTGCCCTGCAATTTTCTATAAGGGGAGAGGGTGCAAAGAATTTTCTCTCCCTAGAAGCCCAGTTACCGGAGGATATTTCAAGCATAGCCTTGTCTTATAAACCCACCAGTGGATATCTTGTTACAGAGCAAACCGCACGAAGAGCAATTATCAGCTCAAAAAATCACCAATATGAGATTTCTGCAGCAGAAATCACTCCCCTGCATCTAGTTCTCAATGACAAGGAGCAGCTTGCAACATACAGCCTCTTTGACCCGCTCCATTCCTTTGAATTCTCCATGACCAGCGCCCTGCCCCTATCTGCTGAGACCACATTCACAGAAACCATATCCAAGTTCAAGGACGACTTCATCCAGCTGGCCTCACAGTCCTTGACAGACACCTCTACCGAGCAGCTGGTGGTGGCCTATATCGCTGCAATGGCAGAAAATCGTCAGTACAAAGAAGCTATCAACAGGATTCCCAGTAGTCTTAAAACTGGTAGCCGCAGAACCTATTTGTCTGCCCCCTACTTCAACACACTCGTCTCCATGAACACCAGCCTTGTTCGCCATATGGAAAATAGAGCCAGCATGATTACCTATGCCATCGAGCAGGGAAGCCTTGATATATTCACCATTCAAGACTTGGCGGAGATTCTTTGTACTATGGAAGGCAGGGATGCTGTAGGAAAGCTTCTGAAAATGCCGGCCAGCATTCCTGATTTTAATCCGACCATTGTCCAGGCAGCAGGTATCATCAACACCTATACACGGCTTCATTCCCTAGACAAGAATTTGGCACAAATGCTCCAGCCTGCACTGGAAAGCTGCCTTGCAGCAATTTCCGAAGCCTGTTCCATTGAAAATAATGCTATCCGGCTGGAGGAAAATGAAGCCTCCCTACCTATTTTGGATTCCATTTCAGTTGGTATGGCTCTTGTTACCTATGGACAGCTTGCTGGCAACACCGATTACAAGGCAACAGGAAATCTTATTGTCAACTCTTACATTACACCAGAGGTATCCTCCAATCTCCATATCATGACAGAGCTGTATCCTATTGTTGTGCCCAACAACCCCTACTACCCCCATATTGATATTATAGCTAATGCTACAAATTCGGGAAATAACAAGCCGATATGGGCTTGGACAATCGCAAGGGATATAGGCTTTACAAAAAAATCCAACGGAGATGTTACCCTTACCATTGACTTCCCTCAGGGAGAGATAAATCATACTATTATCAATGGAATCAAGCCCTTCCGCCGTATCGACATTTATGATATTGCATTCCGAACTGATCCAAAGTTTGAATCCTATAATTCATCAGGCTATGTGTACAATGCGGAGACTCAGACCATGTTCTTGAGGTCCCTCCACAAGGTACAACGAGAATCCATCAAGCTGTATTATAGTGCGGAAAGCACCGCTCCCCAACCAGTCCTACAAGAGGGGACTGTAGCAGAGACAGCGGTGGAAGAAGCCACGGCTCCAATCTCCAACTCACAATTTGTTCCACAATAACGAAAAAAAAATTCTTTCTTATACCAATTTTTAGTATTTTATGATATACTGTAGATTGTATAGGAGTGTCTGTGAACAAACGTGATTTTCCAAAAATCCATTTTTACGATCAGGATTTTGTAGATATTTATGACAAGACTTGGGCATGGATTCAAGATTATTGGATTCTGCCCCGAACAGGAGAAAATAGTACTGATGGGTATTTTATCTATCCCCAAAACGATACATATATACTAGACCAGCTTGAGTCTATTTTTTCATCCTTCTTTCTCGTTTATTCCAACAGAAATTACCCTGCATATCAGAATATTGATTATTTTTATGAACGACAGGAGGCTGACGGGGCCATTCGTTGGAAATACAATGCCTTGACCGATACTCCCATTACCACAGATTCAAATCCATCTGGAATTGGAATCCCTCTTTTTGCCTGGGCTGAATTCAATCTATATCATAAGTCAGGAAATAAAAAGCGGGTAAAAGAAATTATGCCCATCCTGAAAAAATACATGGATTGGATTGATACTACCTTCAAGCAGGAAAATGGATTGTATGCTGTTCCTGTAGCAAGCTGTGGCATGTATGATTCTCCTCGTTCAGGAACCCATTATCCCGCTGACTTCAATTCCCTGCTGGCAGTGAACGCCATGTATATGGCAGCCTTGGGGGACATTCTCAACGACAAGGATATAAACTTTCAGTATAAACGGCAATATTTCTCTCTCAAGACCCGTATCAATTCTATGATGTGGAATGAGGATACCGCCTTTTATCACGATCTTGATGAAAGCGGACGACAACTGCCACAGAAAACCATCGCAGGATTTTTACCCTTGCTGGCAGAAATCCCAAACGAAGACAAGGCAACCCAGATGATTGCCCATCTTTCTGATCCCGCCACCTTTGGAACAGATCATCCCTTCCCCACCCTTTCTGCCGACAGTCCTGATTTTAATGAGGCAGGAAATGGTTTTCACGGAAGTGTCTACCCTCTCTATAACTTCATGGTCATCAAGGGATTGGAAAAGTACCAGCGGTGGGATACTGCACGGGAATGTGCCATTCGTCACCTGTATTACATGATTGACGCCATGTTCCCCAACAACCCTGACATTAAGGGCGATATATGGGAAGCATATCTGCCTTGCAAGGAAGGTGTGGCAACTATTCCTGGAGATGAAAGCTATCCCCGCAAACGATATCTTCCCTATGCCGCTCTTTCCACCATTGCATTGATGATAGAGAATGTGATTGGACTTTCCATCAGCTTGCCCCGTAAGACTGTTGACTGGATTATCCCCAACCTGGAGATTATGGGCATTGAAAACCTTGCCCTCAAGCGGAACCTCATCACCATCCTGTCAAACAAGAGTCAGCGTGGCTGGGAAATCCAGATGGAAAGTGAAAAGCTTTACTACTTTACCATCAATATCTTGGGTCAAAAGAAAAAGACCTTGCCCATTCCATCTGGCAAGTGTTCAATGCTGATTGACAAGCTCTAGGATATGACAGAAACAAAGGCTGTTATCGAGATTGGTTCTACGGGAATCAGACTTTTAGTGGTTGAGCTCACACAATCAAGCTCAGCGACACCACAATGGCACACCGTAGATAAGTCTGAATTACCTATCCCCCTTGGTCGAGATGTATTTACCACAGGAATCGTATCCCGTGACACCTTGGTAAGCTGTCTCCACATAATCTATCGCTTTCAGGAGCAGCTCAAGGCATGGTGCATCCAGCCAGAAAACATTGTCGTCATTGCCACCAGCGCCCTCCGTGTAGCCCGAAATCGAGATGCGGTGCTGGATAGAATCATGGTAAAAACCGGCTACAGAGTAAAGGTGATTGATGGTATTGAACAAAATCGCCTCATGTATCTTGGAGTATGGAATTCCCTTGCAGACAACCGTGATTTAATCGAAACCCACAATACCATCATATTGGAGGTAGGTGGTGGTGCCACCGACATCATGCTTATGGCCCAGGGAAAGATTGCTGGTGTCCACACCCTACGTTTAGGAACCATCATCATCGAGCAGCACCTAAAGTCCATGGCATCTGCCAGAGACACCTATCGTTTCTTAGAGGATTATATTAGGGTTATGCGAAGCTCCATGGATCAGGAGCTGAATTTTTCCAACATAACTCAATTTGTAGCAGTGGGACAGGATGCCCTGATAATTGCAAAAAACTGCGGATTTTCCATTGGATCCAAGCTGTGGCGTATCAGTCGGGAGCAGTTCTCGGTCTTTACTGACGAGGTACAATCCTATACAGCAGAGGAATGTGTGCTGAAATTCAAGATTTCTTACAATGAAGCCCAAACCTTTGCCATTGCCCTCATGGCCTATAAATTTTTCCTTCAGTTTACTCAGGCAGAATACATTCTCGTTCCCAATACCAATACCCGGGAAGGATTGATTCTCAGCGAGATTCAGCAGCCCAATCAGGAGCTGCAAGAGAATTTCTTCGGCCAGATTGCAGCCTCCGCATGGAATTTGGCCCGTCGCTACAAAATCGATGAGCAGCACGCAGAAGCTGTTCGGATTATCGCATTGAAGCTCTTCGATGGCCTGAAGGAGGAATTGGGTTTATCTCCAGAGGGAAGGATTATTCTGGAGGTAGCTGCCATTCTCCATGATATAGGTGTCTTCATTGGAGCTGCTGACCATCACCTGCATAGCAGCTACATTATCAGCAATTCCGATATTTTTGGTTTGAGCCGAGATCAAATTGATATGATTTCCCAAATATCCTACGGACACCGAGGGAAAACCTCTCCACAAGATTTACCCCACTTTGCAAGGCAAGAGCGAGAAAGTCGAGTTGCGGTTTTAAAGCTAACCTCCCTGCTGCGAATTGCAGATGCTCTTGACCGTGGACACGGAAAAAAAATTCAAGACTTTACCATTGAGTTTCATTCCGATACACTTATAATCAGATGTGCGGGAACCCATTCCCTAGCTCTAGAGCAGCGAGCCTTGGAGGAAAAGGCCAGCTTGTTTGAAGCTGTTTTTGGGTACAGGGTTATGCTGTGCTAGGATTATAGCAAAAAAAGAATATTTTTCAGAGAGATACTATGGCAGAGGAAGCATTATTTTTTAATCGGGAACTTTCTTGGATTGAATTCAACAATCGAGTTTTGTATGAGGCCTGTCAACAAGATATACCCCTTATGGAGCGACTTAAATTTTTAGCCATTGTGTCCTCTAATTTTGACGAATTCTTTATGGTTCGAGTGGCAGGATTAAAACGACAAATGCGTCATAATCCAGAGCAACGTGATGTGGCAGGACTGACCCCAAAAGAACAGCTGGAAAAAATTGCCTCCCGTGCCCATCAGGTTGTAAGCCTACAATATAAAACCCTTATGGAGCGGCTGCTTCCCCAGCTTGCAGAAAAGGGAATAGTCTATGTTCCTGCAAAAAATTATACGGCACGGCAACAAGCCTTTACAAAAACAAAATTTATCCAAGAAGTTTTTCCCCTGCTTACGCCAATTCGTACTGATGGCCCCTGTTTTCCCCATGTATCCAACCTAATGCTTCACGGAGCCTTTGCCCTGGAGCATATTTCAAAAAATGAAGGTCGAAAAAACCCCTTGGCCCCAGCTACCGAGGAAATTCCAGTGGCCCTGGTACAGATTCCAGCCAGCATTCCACGGATTGTGGCATTGCCCTCGGAGGATAGGGAAAAAATCGTCCTGCAGTTCACTCTGTTGGATGACATTATTTTTGAATACGCCACCTTCTTGTTTCCCGGCTACAAGGTTACGGAGGGAATGCTGTTCAAGGTGACTTGTGATGCAGATTTTGCGGTGGAAGAAGATGAGTCCATCGATTTATCCGAGGCCATGGAGGCTGTTTTGGAAAAGCGGCAGTCCTCCCTGCCTGTACGTCTCCTTTGCACAAGGACAACTCATTACTTAAAAAGCTTTCTCCAAGAAAAGCTGAATCTGAAAGAGCAGGATGTATACACTGTGGAAGGCCCCATCGATCCTTCCACCCTGCTGGCTCTAACCGAATGGCCCCAGGCAATACCCCATTCCTACGAAAAATGGGATCATTTTTATCCACCTTTACTAGAAAAAGGCCAGCCCTTGTGGGATATCCTCAAGCGGAGAGATGTGCTGCTGCACGTTCCCTATGAATCCTATGAGCCAGTGGTTTCCTTTTTGAACGATGCCGCCGACGACCCAGACACCTTGGCCATAAAGATGACCTTGTACAGAACCAGCGGCAATTCTCCCATTGTGAGAGCCTTGGAGCGTGCTGCAAAGAAAGGAAAGCATGTTACGGTTTTTGTGGAGCTAAAGGCCCGCTTTGATGAACGGCAAAATCTTTCTTGGGCAAGCCAGTTGGAAAAGGCCGGCGTTATTGTGGTACAAGGCATTGTACACCTAAAGGTTCACGGAAAGCTTTTGCTGGTGGTGCGGAGGGAAGATTCCGGGTTGTGCCGCTATGTTCATTTGGCCACGGGAAACTACAACGACAAGACAGCCAAGATGTATGTTGATATGAGCCTGTTTACCGCCAACCAAGAGATTGCCAACGACGCAACACTCTTTTTCAACATGGTTTCCGGCTATTCCATGATTTTGCCCATGGAACGGATACTCATGGCTCCAATCACCTTGAAAGATAGATTGCTGGAATTGATTGAACGAGAAATTCGCCTTTCTACTGAGAGCGTTCCTGGACTCATCATTGCCAAGATGAATAGCCTGGGAGATGAGCAAATCATCAAGAAGCTTTACGAGGCAAGCCAAAAGGGTGTGCGAATATTGCTGAATGTGCGGGGAATCTGTATGCTGGTGCCCGGCGTGTCGGGACAGAGCGAAAACATCCAAGTGGTGAGCATCATTGACCGCTACCTGGAGCATTCCAGAATATTTTATTTCCAGAATGGCGGTTCTGAGGAGCTCTACCTTTCCAGTGCGGACTGGATGCCCCGCAACATGGAGCGACGAGTGGAGCTGATGTTCCCTGTGCTGCAGGAAGAGGTTTTTAAGGATGTAAAGCGGATTCTCAACATGTATTTTGAGGATACAAGTCACGCTCACCAGCTGCAAAAAGACGGTAGCTGGATTCCCGTGGAGCCGCCACCGGGCCAACAGCCAGTACGTGTACAAGAAAAATTACAGCAAATGTACAAACAGCGGGTAGAAATCTGCAACACAGCCGTTCCCATTGAATTTGTGGTACGACGAAGAAAGAACAAGGAGAGTCGATGATTTTAGGAATGACAACAATGGAATTTATTGGCCAGATTTTCGGGCTTATTGCTGTGGTAATTTCCTTTGTGGCCTATCAAATGCCCACCCAGAAAAAGATTCTGCTGATGAATCTGCTGGTAACAGTGGCCATTCTCTTGAACTATGCCTTTATTGGTGCCACCACAGGCATGATTTTGAATGTGGTTTGCGTTATCAGAAACCTCATCTTTATGAATCGGGACAAGAAGATTTTTTCCTACAAGTTTTATCCCTATCTTTTGATGGTGATTATCGGGGGATTAAGCCTTTTTACCAGCGAGGGAACCTACTCAATCCTCATTACCATCGGGCTGATTATCAACACCTTCGCCCTGTCCCTGACCAATCCCCAGGCCACCCGCTACTGCATGGCAATTTCATGTAGCTTTATCCTTGCCTACAACATCTTTGTGTTTTCCATTGGAGGCATGATAAACGAAGCGGTGGCCATCATCTCGTCGGTGTTGGGAATAATCCGGCAGAGAAAATCTAATTCTTCTTCAGTTTAATCTTCAAAACCGTATCCACTGGGTCTGGCAATGGATAGGTGAATACCGGGTCTTGTCCAAAGGAAACAAAGCTCACGTCCTTGTACAGGGCCGTATTCCAGCCATATCCAGGGCGAACTTGGCTTCCGTTGGCAAGGTAATGAACCGATTCCAGCTGTTCCGGGGCAATTCCTGTCAGGGGAAGAGCTCCCAGCGGAGTTTCCTGCACATGGGCATAAATCGTGTCTCCCTTTTGGGTGTATCGTCCCCACTCAGGCTTGGGCAGAGAGCAAATACCACAGCCGTAGACACTCTCACCGTTCAAGTCCATCCAGCGACCGATTTCCTGCAGGATGGCCACGCTTTGGGGCGGGATGTTGCCACGGGCATCAGGACCCACATTCATAATCATGTTGCCACCCTTGCTGACACACTCCACCAGCTTGCGGACAATCATGGAGGCACTCTTGTAGTCGTAGTCAAAGTTGCAATAGCCCCAGTGATTGTTCATGGTGGCGCACAGCTCCCAAGGCACAGGATTTCCCTCATCATCAAGGACACCGGTGGGCGGCAAAAGCTGCTCTGGGCTCACAAAGTCCCCGCTGAAAATGGAAGGCTCGGCAGTGAGGATGCTGCCGTGCTTGTCTCCGTTCCCCTCCAACCGATTGTCAATAATCACATTTGGCTGATGCTGGCGAACCATCTTGATAAGCTCCGTTGCCCGCCACTTCTCCCCGGTCATATCCCCATAGGCAAAGTCAAACCAGAGGATGTCCAGCTGGCCGTAGTTTGTCACCAGCTCCCGAACCTGGTTGTGCATGAAATCAAGGTAGCGGTCAAAGTCAATCTTCTCGTCCTTGAAGGCCACATTATTCCGCATGGGATGGTACAAGTCACCATATTTCGGATAATCGGGATGATGCCAGTCGATGATGGAAAAATAAAGGCCAGCTTTAATACCCTCCTGATGGCAGGCATCCACAAACTCCCGCACCAAGTCCCGGCCAGCCTTGGTGTTGGTGCATTTGTAGTTGGTGTAGGCCGAGTCAAAGAGGCAGAAGCCGTCATGGTGCTTGGCGGTGAGAACAGCGTACTTCATGCCGGCAGCCTTGGCCAGCCGAACCCATTCTCGGGGATTGTAGTCCACCGGGTCAAAGTCCTTGAAATAAGGCTCATAGTCCTGTATTGAAAGCTCCTCGTGGGAACGAACCCATTCACCACGGGCAGGAATGGCGTAAAGTCCCCAGTGAATGAACATACCAAATCGAGCCTCCCGAAACCACTGGGTCCGCTGCCAAATCTGTTGATTCATGTTATCTCCTTAAAAAATCATCCATGACTACAAGCTTTCCACCTGCAAGACGGCTTTCTTCTGCAGCCAAGGCCACAAGATGACTTTCCACCGCCTGAATGGCATTGCTGCAATTCTTTCCTGTACCTCCAGTCCCAGCAAGCTTTTCTGTCACCGCCTCAACGAAGGTCCGCATCATCAGGGTGTCGCTGCCGCTATGGCCAGTAGGTGGAACCCGCAGATTGAATTCCGTCACATTGCCTGTGGTAAAGTCCGTCAGCACCACCTTGTTGTCCTCCATGCAGCCTGTGATTTGTCCACGGCTTCCCTGAAGGGTGATGTTTCGCTGGCAATTCTCGGTAAAGGCGCTCATGGTGAGGCTGACAGTAATGTCGTCATCAAAAAGCAGGTTCACCACCTGATGATCCACCACATTGTTGTCGCAACGATACACACAGCGACCGTAAGGACCTGCTGCCAGAGCCTTCAAAATAGCCTCATCAGTATCCTCAATGGCCACCACTCGCCGCAGGTTTCCAGAGGGAGCCTGGGGATTTTCCAGATAGAAGCGGGGAGCATAGAAGGGACAGGCATCACGATGGGCACAGCCGTCAAGACAGTGGCTGGGGCTGTTGGCAGGAGCATTCTCCTCCTTGAAGATTTTCAGGCTGCCAAAGCTGGAGACCGCCTTGCAGGGCTTTCCCACCAGCCACAGCAGGATGTCAAAATCGTGGCAGCACTTGGCCAGAATCATGGGGCAGGATTCCTCCGTATTCCGCCAATTGCCCCGCACAAAGCTATGGGCGGCATGCCACCAGCCCACGCTTTCCATGTGCTGAATGTTTACCAAATCACCGATTGCCCCTTGCTCCACCAGCTCCTTTATCTTGGAGAAGAAGGCCGAATATCGCAGCACATGGGCTACGCTGATGACACCGGAATACTTCTGAGCCAGCTCACGAATCTTCAGCAGCTCCTGCTTGTCCGGGGTGATGGGCTTTTCGATGAGAATCTCATAGCCTAATTCCACCGCCTTGAGCAATGGTTCGTAGTGCATTCGGTCTTGAGTGCAGATAAAGATACAATCTGCCAGCCTTGGTAGAGCCAAAAGCTTTTCCCAGTGGTCAAAGCTTCTTTCAGCCGGAATATTGTGGAGACGGCAGAATTCCTCCCGTCTGTCCTGACGAGGCTCTGCCACCGCCACAAACTCTAGCTCATTGGGAAAGGAGCGGGCATACTCTGCATAGGCGTCAGTACCTCTGTGGCCAGCTCCAAGTAAAATCGCTGTCAGCTTTTTCATCCTTCCTCCTAGCCCTTAACAGCACCGCCAGACAAGGCTTCGATAAAGAACTTGCTGAAGATACAATAGAGAATGATGGGTGGCAAGATGATTACCACGATGGCAGAGAACAATCCGTTGTAGTTGGTTCGGAAGGAGTTGGTAAAGGTAGAAAGCAAGGCCGGTACCGGCAGCTTTTCTCTGGTGACGATAACCAGGGAGGCCCAGTAGAACTCGTTCCAGTTGTTGAAGAAGGCAAGGATTGCAGCTGTCATGATTCCTGGACGAGCCATGGGAAAGATAATCTTGAGCCAGGTCTGGGCATAGCCACAACCGTCAATACGGGCCGCATCCTCCATGTCCCGAGGAACGTTGCCGTAGTAGTTCTTGATGATGAAGAAACTGGTGGCAACACCGCTACAGGCGTAAATCAGAATCAAGGCGGCCCTCGTGTCATGGAGCCCCAGACGGTTAATCAGGTTGTACACAGGATAGGTCAAGGCGGTGGCGGGGATGAACATGGTGCTGTACAGCATGATACTCACCAAGGATTTTCCGGGGAACTCCATGCGGGCCACCACGTAGGCAGACATGGAAATCATCAGGATGCTCAGCACTACAGAAGCTCCGGCAATAAACATACTGTTGCCGAAATATTGCATCACGTTCAAATCCCGGAAGGTGGAGATGTAGCCTTGCAGATAGATTGACTCCGGCAGCATGAATCCAGGGCGGGCCTGTGGGTCTACCTTTAGGCTGGAAAGAATGAGCCAGATGATGGGGCCGAGGGCTACCACCAGCACAAAAAAGATGATGACGTAATTATAAAAGTTTGCAAATCTATTTTTGATAATCATACTGTGCTCCTTCGCTTTTTCTGAAATGAGATGCCATACAGCAGCCGTACTAAAAGGATAATCACCAAACCAGCCAGAATCTGGATAGTTGCCACAGCGTTGGCACGCCCAAACTGGGTTCTCGGACTGGTAATGGCCAGCTCACGGATTACATAGCTGATGCTGTAGGTTCCAGCCGCGCCCTTGGTCAGGAAGTACACCTCGTTGTACAGAAGGAAGCCTGCGGTGGCACAGAGGATGGAAACTGTCCGCAGGGTATCCTTTATCATGGGAAGGGTGATGTACCAGTCCAGCTTGATTCCAGTCACACCATCAATGATAGCAGCCTCCCGCACCTCTTCTGGAATGGCCTTGATGTTTCCAAGAATCATCAAGGTGGTAGTTCCTGTAAAGAAGATATAAGCACCAGTCATGGCCCAGAAAGCAGGGCCTTTCAGCAGCAGGATATTCTCGTTGAAGCCTGAATCAAACAAGGCAATGATGGGATTTATCAGTCCGTACAAGGGGCTATACACTTGCAGGAAGATCATACCCATAGCGGCAGAGGAAATCATGTTGGGAACAACGAAGATGTTTCGCACCACATTGATTCCACGAATGGGCTGGGCCAGTGTCATAGCCACCAGGGTTGCCACAGGAACCTGAAGAAATACTGCCAGAGCAGCCCAAGAGAAAGAGTTTTTCAAAGCTTCCCAAAAGTAGGGATAGGTCTGGAAAAGATACTTGTAGTTGCTCCACATATCCTTGAAGCCAAAGAACTCTGGATTAGCCACATTAGTATAGTCCCACTTGCAAAATGAAGTGATAAAAACAGTAATGATAGGATATAAGTAGTAAACACAGAAGGAAATAATGGTGGGAGCAAGAAAGGCAAGAATAAAGCCTGTCCGTTTCCAATCCTTGTGAAGGGATAAACCACTTTTATTGGCAGCCATAAAAAACTCCTCGATGGATAAAAGAAAGGGAGCCCTTTATGCTCTTGCGAACACGCAGACCCCCTCTCAAAATCTAGTGTGAACTTTAGCTGATGAGAGCAGTCAATTCCTGCTTCAGCTGATTAAAGCGCTGATCAATGTCAGTTGCGGAAACTGCGCACTCCATGAAAGCGTTGATCAAGGAGTTTACAACATCGTTACCCCAAGAGTAGTACAAGCTCTTTACTACAATCTGGGCATTGTTGATCTGGGAACAAGCATCTGCCAAGAGAGCTGTATTGGGATCAGTTGTCTGGGCTGCCAGCTTGTTCAAGTCTACATTGGAATTACAGGGTGTTGCCTGAACCAGTGTAAAAATCTTCTCCTGAACCTCAGGGCTTACCATGTAGGCCAAGAACTCAAGGGCAACCTTCTTCTTTGCCTCGCTCATCTTGTTGGAGATGGTGATTCCGTATCCAGCAGAAGAGATGGAGACATTTCCAGGATAGATGGAAGGCTTCAGTGTTCCAATCATGTCCTTGGAAACGCTACTTGCATTCCATGCACCGTTGTTCAAAACTGCAACCTTTCCAGCAGTGTTGAAGTCAGCCATCAAGTTACCAGTGTCTACAGTTGTGTGAGCGGAACCGTTGGCCTTGTCCAAAGCAGCGATGGCCTTGAAGCTGTTCTCGAATTCCTTGGAGTTGATAACTTCAGCGGTCAACTCAGAGGCAACCAGCTTGCGTCCGTTTGCAGTCTGGGCCATGTGAGCGGCAAGCATCATTACAGAACCCTGTCCAGCGATGTAACCATAGGAACCATCGTTCAGGTTGCGAACAGCCTCCATAGCCTTTGCGAATCCATCCCAGGTTCCCAAGTCATTGAGGGAAACGCCAGCCTTCTTCAAGATAGCCTCGTTGTACCAAATACCGCGGTTTTCAACCTGATCGTGAACAGAGTAAACTCCACCGTTAATATTGTTCTGCTCATAGTTGATTCCAACAGCAGCCTTCAGGTTGTTGGAGTCGATGTAGGGCTTAAGATCCATAACCAATCCCTGAGAAATAGCAGAGGGAGAAAGAGGGCGACCTAAGTCTACGATGTCGGGGAAGTTTCCACCAGCAATCTGAGCGCTTGCCATGTCGTCACGTGTCTCAAGGGGAATAGCCTTGAACTTTACAGGACCATCTGCATAGCGAGCGGCAAATTCGTCATAAATGTCCCGCATTGCCTTGGCAGGAGGCCATTCACTTTCTGAGTGGAAAAATCCGTGATAGAATTCTACAACCTCTTCCTTAGCGGCATCTTTCTTTCCACTAGCAAAAACCATGCTGCCCACCAGCAGCAAGGCAACTGTACCTAACAAAATCTTTTTCATGATTCCTCCAAAAAGTTAGTAACTCTTTGCTCTAATTCTATCATGTCAAAAATTTAAGGTTTGTAATTTTTTTACCTGTTTTTGTACTTTTTTTACTTTTGTGCAGGATATTACAAAAGCATTCTCGCCTTATCCATCAACAAAGCCATTTCTTCAGCAGAAATCTCCCCTGACAAAAAGGCGGCGATATTAGCATGAAAGGCTTCTATTACAGCCTCGTGCCACAATGAATACACCGTTGGCACATGAACCTGTGCATTGTAGGCTTCTTCCAAAGCCATACCAAGCAAGGGCTGGGACTCACGAATCAGCTCCACCTCAACTGCCGGATTCAGGGGAACCTGCAGGGTTTCCTCCACAATCCGAGTCTGCACTTCCTCAGAAAGAATATATTTGAGGAAATCAAGACAAGCCTCTTGATAAGCCAGGGAAGACATGGAGCTTATCACATAACCTGCTGACAAGGATACATAGGAAACCGTAACACCATGTAACCCGGGATAGGGGCTGTAGCCAATGTCCTGCTCCAAGTCAGTGCCAGCAAACACCATGTTGTCCCACACACCATTGAGAAAAAACACAGAGCGGCCATCTATAAACGCTTGCCGTCCGTCATTTATTCCCAGAGGAAAATGCTCAGGCCAAGAGAATCTGCTTAAATCCCGCAAAAGCTCCAGACTTTGAATCAGGCCGCCATCAAGGTATCCCTGAGACAGCTGCTTAAGATAGGGCTCCCCACCACAGCTGGCCAACAATGCCATGAAAATGGTGAGATACCTCTGCTGGTCCAAGGCAAAGGGCATAACCTCCCGCCCCGTCCGCTTGCTCCATTCCACCAGCTTATGGCACAGTACCATAAAATCATCCCAATCAGCAGGCAGGCTTTCGCCGGGCTGCAGAAGCCCCGCCTCCTCCAGGATGCTCCTATTGTACCAGAGTGCCTGCACCTCCAGCACATCCGGCACCGAATACAGGGGTTGGTTGTCCTTGATTTGGCTCAAAAGGACCTGGGGAACACTACTGTAGAGCTGCTGGTCATTGAGGATGTAGGGAGTAAGATTCAATGCCGTTCCCTTGGTGGTGGCGTTGGAGACATAAATGCCCCGTCCGTTGGTACTGATGATGTCCGGCATCCTGTCCACCGCCAGCATATCGCAGGCCTTGTCGATTACAACGGAAATATCCGGGGCGGAGTCCACCACCAGACGGACATCTGGCCGGATATCCTGAAATCCCTGGAAAATATCCCGCATTGCCAGATGGTCTATGCCGTTGCCACCCCAGCCATGCATGAGCTTAATCTCCACCACCGGCTCTGACGGGGGATTCTTGTGGCAGGAACAGAAAAAAGCGCAAGCCAACAGGATTACCGGCACGCTCCACAAAACCGCTCTATTTTTCATCGTGTCCATCACTTCTCCTCCAGCAACCAGCAGACCTGGAAACACCTTTATCATACCACCATAATAGACTAAATTGCAAAATGTGTGAATCTTGCTGGCTTGGCATGACTTTTATTCATCTTTGCCCTTTCCATCTTACCGCCACCTTAAATCTGTGGTATAATTTGCTAAAGGAGTCTTGAAAGATGAAGGTCAAACGCCCGAAATCACTACGACTAAAAATCATTATCCTCAACTGTTCCATCATCCTTGGCTCCTTGGTATTGCTGGTGGTCTTCCTGCTTTTTTCCATGAGCACCATCATCGGCTCCTATCTTCAGGAGGACATTGACTTCTTCCTGCAGGAGACAGGAACAAATCTGGAGACAAAGACCCTCTTTGCCGAGGACATTGTGCTGGACCTGCGAAGGAATTCCATCCTGCTGGATTTCCTGCAAAACCAAAGGGCGGCCAGCGAGGAGGCTTTGCAGGAATTCAAGAAGGTGGTGAACCTGTATTCCGACAAGAATACAGACTTTGTATCCGTTCCCTTTTTGACTTCAGTATATCTTTTAAATCACCAGGAAGAGATTCTTGCAGTCCATTACTATCAGCAGCTTTTTAGTCAAGAACAAGAGCTCTCCCTCAAGATTGCAAATCTCTACACCCAGTTCAGGGGAAACGGCAACGATGTCCAATTCTTTTCAGATGAGGAGAGCATTCACATTTTTCTTACCCTCTACACAAACTTCATGCAGAATATTGGAACAGTGGCTTTTTCCCTCAGCAAGGACACGATTTTTCAGCTGATGAAGGCTACAGACCGTTACCAACAAACCTTTTGGTGCCTGTTCAACAAATATAACCAGCCTCTGTGCGGAGCAGAAAATTATCTGGAGCGAAGTAAAGGCAACCAACAGCTGCTCCAAACCATTTCCCAACCCCATTCCCTTACCATGGACGGACAAAAATACCGCTACCATACCCAGAACCTGCGGCTTGGTCTGAAGGTGGCCATTGCAATTCCAGAAAACCAGCTGATGGGGTTGATTTTCCAGACCATCGGCTCTTATTTCGTCTATGTGGCCATCCTGGCAGTGGCGATAGTGGGCCTTTCCATCCTGCTGATTCTGCGGCTTACAGTCCCCCTGCGGGAAATCGGCGAGAAGATTACCCTGGTAAAAGAAGGCCAATACGACACCAAGCTGCCTGATTACAACAGCCGGGAATTCCAAGAAATTTCCAGCGTTTTTAACCAGATGACGGAGCGAATCAACTATCTGATTACCGAGGTGTATCAGAAAAAGCTTTTGCTGCAGGACGCGGAACTGAAATTCCTCCAGTCCCAGATGAACCCTCACTTTATGTTCAATGTGCTGAATATGATTGCGATTAAGGCTCAGCTAGACAAGAATCACGAAATCCACAAGATGATCACCGCCTTTTCCCGATTGGTGCAGGCCAGCATTTATCGTAAGGACAAGGAGCTGGTGTCTCTACGGCAGGAGCTGGAATATGTGGAATTCTACCTATACCTGCAATGTATCCGATACGACGGCAGCCTTTCCTACAAAATCACCTTGGAGGACGACAGCCTAATGGATTGTCAGGTGCCCAAGCTGTGTCTCCAGTTCATTGTGGAAAATGCTGTAGTTCACGGACTGGAGCCTAAAAGCGGCGGCGGTACCGTGGAAATACTGGTGAGCCAACGACAGGGGCTGCTGGAAATGCAGGTGAAGGACAACGGCATGGGCTTTGGAAGCGCCGCTGGAGCAGAGGGGCTTGAGGGAGCAATTCCATTGCCATTGAGTTTACCCTCCCACCAGGACCATGCAGCCCACAAGCATAATCGGGTGGGAATAAATAATCTTCATCAGCTGATAAAGCTATTGTACGGACAGGAATACGGTATTTCCATCTTCAGTCAAGCTGGAAAGGGAACCACCGTTACTATCCTTATACCACAGCTTCTAGCAAACACCAGCAATCAGGAGGAATTATGTACAAAGTCATAGCCGCCGATGATGAGCCTATGGTTCGCAAGGCTCTGGAAAGCCTAATAGATTGGAAGGCTCTCAATTGCCAGCTGGAATTTGTGGCTCCAAATGGCAAGGAGCTTATTGAGTATGCAGAAAAAAATCAACCGGATATTGTAGTCACCGACATTAAAATGCCAGAAGCAGACGGTATTGCAGTGGCAAAGTATTTTCACGAAAATTACAGCAACACCAAGGTGATTCTCCTCACCGCCTATGCTGATTTTTCCTACGCAAAGCAGGCCATTAGCTACAATGTAGTAGAATATGTTTCAAAAACAGGAGATTTTGACGATGTGGTGGCGGCAGTCAAAAAATCAATCCATCAGCTAGAGCAGGATCGGCAAAATCAAGCCATGCTCCAAAACAGCTCCCAAGTGGCCCAGCATTACAGCCACCTGATTACCCAGCTAAGCCCCAGTAGCCAGCTCCTTCAAGAACAGCGTGGCGGAGTGGATCTCGTCCTGGAAACAACCCAATACATCAAGCAGCATATTGATGAAGCCATTACCTTGAACCAAATTGCCACCTACATTGGAGTGAACGAAAGCTATCTAAGCCGAGTTTTTAAAAGCAGGACAGGAACATCTATCAAAAACAGAATCAATACGATTAAAATGGAAAAGGCAAAGGAGCTTCTAGCCAACACAAATCTCAAGATTTACGAAATAGCCATGCAGCTGGGCTTAGAAAACACCACCTATCTCTCCCGCCTTTTCCATCAGTACACTGGTACCACACCAATGGAATACAGAAATCAAAATATGAAAAAAACTTATTCTCCTGATGGAGGCTGATTTTCAGCTGGTGCAGGAATATTTTGCCGAATGGCCACCTTTACAATCACCGGATGATTGTAAGTAGTTTTTGTTTCTGGATCCTTACGCTTCTCAAAGCCAAGATAGCTGACAATATTGCTTTCTTGGTCAAAGGTAAATGGTGGATTCTCAAAATACTTCATAGTGTCAGGGGTATACTGCAAAATATTCATGTTCAATGAAGTTGAAACGAGCTTTTCATCAGCATTATAGGAATAACTGTACACAGAAATGTCATTATAGCTTTCTTCCCAATAAATCAGCCGCTCATGAACAGGTGTGACAAACAAGCCGTTACAATGGCGGCGATACTCCAAGCCTACCAAGTGGACATAGCCTGGATTGGTAAAGAAAACACTTCCATCATCGTATATGAACATTTCTGTAGAGCCGCTTTCCAAGGTGAACTTAAACTTGCCAAAGATAAAATCCTGGGCTTCTGCAGAAAATCGCAAAACCTGTCCACCATCTCTAAATGCAATGGGACTACGAGCCTTGGTAAAATACAAGGTTTCATCCACCGTAATCATGCAAATATCCTCTGGAGAAACAGTAGCAAGACTACCATTGGGATGCAATTCCATGACGGAGCCTTCCTGTGGATAAATCTTTCCAATGGATGAATCCAAAGGATCTGACTTGCTCACAGTAAATGACTGAATGGCACCGTTTTCATGAAAGAACATTCGGTAGCCGCTGCGAACAGTTACAACTCCCGCCTTTAGTTTTACCTGGCAATCCTCTGCCAACTCCACAGAGGATGGAATCCAGTTGTCGTAAAAGGTAAGGGGCTTTGCGGCTACCCTGATACGGCCTACAGAACCGGTAATATCAGTTTCTGTAGCCAGCTCCATTTCTTCTACAGCACCAGACTCATAAAAGGATATGGGAGCAGTGGTATAGGTCAAGGTTCCTACAGGACTGGTATATTCACCAGAAGCAGCAGGTTGAAATGTCTTGATGCCTCCACTCTCATAAAAAAAGACTTCTTCCACCGCCTCCAAGGTTCCCAATGGAGTATTCAACTTGGTAGCTTCCTTTAGTCGAACATACACAATCTTTCCATTACTTTGGCGAACCTCTGTAATGCGGGCATCACTTCCCTCTGGCAGGGGAACAGCAAAGCTCGCAAAAGCACAACAAACCAGCACTACCGATAAAATCAGTTTTTTCATAAGGCCTCCTTTTGACAACTAGCAACGTCCATAGCGGTCTTCAAATCGAATGATATCGTCTTCCTCCAAATAAGGACCAGACTGAACCTCTATCAGCTCCAGCGGAACCTTGCCAGGATTTTCCAGTGCGTGAACAGTTCCCAAGGGAATGAAGGTGGACTGATTTTCTCCCAGCAAAAGCTCCTGCTCTCCATTACGAACCAAGGCGGTTCCAGAAACCACAATCCAGTGCTCTGCCCGATGATAATGCATCTGAACAGAGAGCTTGGCTCCAGGCTTTACGGTAATATGCTTTACCTTGTAGCGATGCCCACGCTCAATAGCCTCATAGCTTCCCCAAGGCCGAACACCAACCTGGTTTTCTTCCACATTACTGTGACGATCCTGACGCTTCAATGCTTCTACAATGTCCTTTACATCCTGAACCTGGCTTTTATCTGCCACAAGCACAGCATCCTTAGTTTCTACCACTACCGCATTCCGCAAGCCAACGGCAGCCACAAGGCGACTTTGGCTGAAAATATAGGAATCCTCAGTATTATGGGCAATCACGTCACCAAAAATCACGTTCTGGTTCTCATCCTTTTGGTTTACCTCCCACAGTGCAGACCAAGCTCCCACATCGTTCCAGCCTGCATCGAGAGGAATTACCTTGCCCTTGGAGGTTTTTTCCATAACGGCATAGTCAATGGAGCGGGAAGGACTGGTGGCAAAGGCTTCCTTTTCCAAGCGGATAAAATCCACATCAACAGCTGCCTTGGTGTAGGCCGCTTCCACACTGGCAAAGATTTCTGGCTCAAAGTGCTGCAATTCCGACAAAAAGGTAGCAGCCTTGAAGACGAACATACCACTGTTCCAGAAATATTCTCCGCTGTCCAGATATTTTTGAGCCGTCTCACGGTCGGGCTTTTCTACAAACTTATCCAAGGGGAAAACAGAGGCTCCATCCGTTACCTGGGCCTTGATATAGCCATAGCCAGTTTCAGGGGCCGTGGGAGTGATTCCAAAGGTTACTAAAAAGCCCTCTGCAGCAGTTTTACAGGCAAGCTCCACGCCTTTAGCCAATACTGATTTATTCTGAATCACGTGGTCAGAGGGAAGCACCACCATCACCGCATCCTTGTCAAGAGCCTGCGCTTTAAAGGCTCCCGCTGCAATGGCAGGAGCGGTGTTCCGTCCCAAGGGCTCCAGAATGATACAGGGATTTTTGACATTGATTTGAGCCAATTGATCTGCCACAATAAAACGATGACTTTCATTACAAATAACAATGGGAGAAGCAACAGCTATGTTTTCCAGTCGAAGCAAGGTTTCCTGAATCATAGTGTTCTGGGCAGCTAAAGATAAAAACTGCTTGGGATACTGACTGCGAGACAGGGGCCACAAACGGGTTCCAGCTCCGCCAGACAGAATTACGGGAATAATGGTCATAAAAACTCCTGAGCTTTAAGTATACCAGTCATGAGATTTTCTGTAAAGTTTTTGACAATGAAGAATTATGGAAGAAATCCCAAGAGCTTATTCTATGAATTGGGTCACAAAGGAGTCTACTTTGTTCCAATACAATTCGGGAGCTGCTTCCCGAGAATCTGCATGGCCGGCACCAGCCACCACCAGCTTTTCCTTGGGGCAGGCTGCAGCTTGATACACTTCTTCCAGCATTGCAAAGGGAACAAAGTCATCTGCATCACCGTGGATAAAAAGAGTGGGTGTTTTTGACTGGGCTACTGCTGAAACACAATCCACCTGGGAGAAGAAATACTTGGCCTTAAGCTTGGTCACAAGGGAGGTGACAGGAAGCAAGGGAAAGGGAGGCAGGCCAAAGAGGTCTTTGAGCTGGTGGATAAATTCCTTTGTTACGGTGGAATAACCACAATCAGCAATGGCAACTTTAACGTTGGCAGGCAGCTGAGGAGAACCAGTGGCAATCATGGTGGTGGCAGCTCCCATGGAAACACCGTGGATAACAATTTCTGCGTCGGGGACTTGCTCAACAAGGCGGGAAATCCAGCCCAACATATCAAGATGCTCCAGCCAGCCCATACCGATGTAGCGACCTTCGCTCTCTCCGTGGGCACGATGATGGGGCAACAGCACATTCCAGCCCTGCTGGTGATAATGCCGGGCATAGGGAGCCATGCTCAAGGGACCAGCCTTGTAGCCGTGCACCAGCAGCACAGAGCGGTTTGTTTCTGCAGAAGCAGGAAGAAAGTAGGCTTTTAAGTTCAAACCGTCATGACTTTCCAGAGCTACCACAGAGCTGTTTTGTACCAGCCATTCTTCTGCAGAACCGGGCAACGCCTCGTAGCTTCTGATATCAACACCTTCACCAAACTGAGCGTCCAATGCATAGGCAAACATATAGTTTGCCCCCAAAATCAAGCCAACTGTCGTCAACACACAGAGAGCCAAAATCACATATATCACAATCTTTGCGGCTTTTCTCATCTGTTCACTATACCTAAAAAATTACTTTGAATCAAAGCTATTTGGAGGCAATAAGGGACTTGCAGCGGAGAGCTTGTTGGGTATGAATCGGGTAATAAAAAAATCCACAGCAGACCAATACAATTGAGGGTTCACTCCCTGAGACTGGGCATGGGCAGCATGAGGCACCACCAGCTTGATTTTTGGACAGGTGGCAGCAGCATACAGCTCCTCCAGCATCCAAAAGGGAACAAAGGCATCCTGTTCCCCGTGAATAAAGAGAATGGGAATTTGTGAGCGGGAAACGGCCTCCTTGCAATCCACAGCTCCCAGGAAATTGCCCACTTGGAGGCGAGACATAAGAGAGGTTGCAGGAACCAGAGGAAAGGAGGGCAAGCCAAGGCCATTGGAAACCTTGTCTTCTAGCTCGTCTGGCACGCTGGTATAGCCACAATCCTCTATAGCCGCCACCACATTTTGAGGCAAGTCTGGAGAGCCAGCAGCCATCATCACTGTGGAGGCTCCCATAGAAAGGCCGTGAAGAAGAATCTGCTCTTGGGGATTTTGGTCAATCAGGGAGTTGGCCCAGAGAATCAAATCCTGATGCTCCTTCCATCCCATAGTGATGTAACGTCCTTGGCTATAGCCGTGGGCACGATGGTCCGGGACAAGCACATTCCAGCCAGCTTGATGGTAGACGGCGGCGTATTCTGCCATGGAAAGGGCTGAGTTCCTGTAGCCGTGGCACAGAATCACGGTGTAACTGGTGGGTTCAGGGGCGGGAATAAAATAACCCGTCAAGACAAGATTATCTTGGGATACGATTTGCCGCTGTTTGGAAGAAAGCAACATCCATTCACGTTTTTTTGCATCCTGACTCATCTGCAGAGCAGAAGAATGTATTTCTGAAGGAAAAATCCTTTCGCTCACCTTTGTGTCAAGGACAAAAACCACCGTAAAATGGGCTATGACAAAAATCAGAATCACTGACACTACCAGCAAGGTGGAAATAACTACAAGGGTAATTTTTGCAAGGTTCTTCATACTCCAAAATATAGAAGGAGACAGAACCGATTGCAAAAACTCCACCCCCAGCAAACTCCATCTAAACCGACGGGGCTACCAATAGCCCACCCTCGCCTTACACTTCACTGCGTTCAGAGGTAGGGAGCGACGGCCAAAGCCGGAAAATCGCGATATATTGAGCGATTTTAGCGAGTCTCGGTGCGTGCTTGCACGCCTTGCCCCTGCGAAACCGCCAGCACCAAGTCAAATTGTTTCTCAATGCCCAGACTTGGAGCAGTACACTAGTTTTTTACGGCTCATAGACGAGGCGAAATCAGACGGACAGGCTCAGCCACTCACGGGGCAATTCGAGAGGCTATCCGTCACAACGTACTAAAAGATTATTTGGAAAGAAAAGGAGGTGAGGTTTTGAGCATACTGATGACTGAATACGACTACGCCACCGACATTGCAGTAAAACAAGAGGAAGCTTATGCCATTGGTCACAATGAAGGCATTTTAGTTGGCATTGAACAAGGAGCCCACCAAAAATCGCTGGAGACGGCAAGAAACCTCCTGTCTGAAGGTCTGGCTCCTCAGATGGTGGCCCGCTGCACCAAGCTCCCGCTGGATGTGGTGCAGGGCTTACTGTAAGAAAGGGGTTCTAGGGGACAAGGGGCAAGACATTGTAGCCCCTTGCCCCCTGACCAGTAGAGGGGATGTTCCCTCCTAAATTCCTATTCCTGTATCTCTACCACCGCTCCCTGGGTGCGACCAAAAATCTCTGGCTCATACATGCATTCGGCAGTGGCGGAGGGCACGGTGAAGGAGCCGGAACGAACCGGGCGGAACAAGAATTCCACCTGCTGACGGCCACGTCGGAATGCATCCCAGAAATAACGCACCTCGTTGTCGTAAATCTCTCGACTGGAAAGCCCAAAGTTGTAGCCCGGTGCAAACCAGTTGCCCCACTCATCAAGGCTTCCTTCTGGAGAACCAGCGTCTCCATTGGTGGCGGTTCCTGCCAGCTGGGGCATGGTGGCAAAGTCTGCATTCAGCACTTCTGCACCGGAGGGAATGGGAACACGGAGGGCCACAAAGGTTCTGTTCTTGGTGGTGGAGAGGGTAACTTGTGCCTTGTAAATTGTTCCAGCCTGCAAGGTCTTGCCTGTAACCACCTTACCAGAGTCCAGCTCGGAAATCTCCACGTAAACACTCAATCCCTCGTCACGGGCAAGCTGTTCTTCCGCAGGCAGGGCGTACTTCATGGAAAGGGTGTAGAACAAGGTTCCAGTGCCAATCTTGGTGAATTCCATGGGCAAGGTTTTCCCTGATTCCAGTCCCACTTCAGCAAGCTGCCCAAAGGACAGGGACTTTTCCACAGGTTTTGCACCAAGCCCTTGGAAGGAGCCTGTTGCTAGGGTTTTACCTTCAATAGAGAACATAGCTTCAAGATCCAGGCTTTCCAAATCATTTGCTTCGATATAGCAAGCAATGGCTTCAAGGACTCTGGCTGTGCTGGCAGTATTTTTCCAGTAGCCATTTCCTGAGCGCTGGATTTCCAGCAAATTGAACAAAAGCCGGCCGTTCATATCGTCAGCAGCATTCAGCTGGGTAAAGAACTGGAGCAAAAGAGCATTCAGCTCTGACTCACCGCTAAAATACATCCATCCGGCGGATACTCCATCGGTAATATCCATGCCCCGCACCGTAGGCCGACAATGACGGCGAACATCGGCGGCAATTTCCAAAGCCTTGTCACGGGCCCCATTGTGCAGGTACACAATGCCGCACATGGCCTTTTCTGCAAAGCCAAGCCCAGACAAAGCCATCACTCGGTCAACCTGCGCAGTGGACACACCGGTCAGCTTGTCCAGCACAAAGAGGCTATAAGCTTGCACATAGCCGTTGTGCTTGTACCAGCTGGATGCCGCTTCCTTGGTGATGTAGCCAGCAAGCTTGTCAAGGTTGATTTCCTTGGGAATCGTAATTTTATGGTCTCGGGCTGCAGCCAGCAATTCTGCAATCCGCAGGGTGGCTGGCAGGGACGAGTAGGAGCTGCTCCGCCAATAGGGGAAGCCTCCGTCAGCCTTTTGCAAGGTAGCCCAATCGGCAATTTCTGATTCCACCACCTTAAAGGGCTCTTCCACCCGGCTTTCCAGTCCGAACACATCAATGTAATCCCCAAAATACACCAAGGGCAGCATGGCAGAAGACCGCTGCTCAAGGCAGCCATAGGGATAGCCGAACACATAGGTGACGGCCTCCATCAAGGTTCCGAGGCGAGTGGGATCCAGCACCACCTGCAAGCCACCGCTTCGTTCATCCTCCATGCCCAGTGGCAAGACAATGGCCTCCTGGATGGAAGCAGCACCGCCTGCAGTATCAGCGGCAACCTCTCCCACGGTGGTTACCGTTTCGTAAATGTAGGGACGATCAATTTCCAAGGGCTTTACAATCTTTTCCTGCACCACAGCCGAATCCACGGTAAACACCACGGACACAAAGCCTTCCTGCAGGGCTTCCATCTCAAAGAGAATGGGGACAGTTCTTTCCGCTGGAACGGAAACAGTCCTTGTGGTAGAGCCAATCGCCCTAGCCTCACCTTCCTGACGGCGAATTCCACCTACCTCGGCAGGAAGCCCCGCAGCCTCCAGTCCCGAAATCAACTCCATGGTAACGGAAACCTGATGGGCTTGACCATCCAAGTTGGATACCACCACACCCAGGTCAGAAACGTCATCCTCCCGAAGCCGCCGAGGCAGCACATCCCGCACACTGACAGGATTGTTCACGGAAAGCTCCCCTTCCTCCAAGGCAAAATGGGTGGTTCCCAGCATTCCCACTGCTGTAAGCCGATATTCCGTAAGGCTGTCCGGCAAGGTAAAGCTATGGGTAATAGTTCCGTCGGCACCGGTTACAAGCGCTGGAGCAAAGACGGCGGTGGGGTCAAAGTTGCTGCGAACCTGTGGGCCAGCTCCAGCGGCGGCTGTATTCATGGCTCGCATCATGTCCATCTCGGCGGACTCTTGAAACAGCGTGGATTTTTCCAAAGCCTCTTCACCGCCAAAGATATTTTCCGTCTCGTAGGTTACTGGATCAATCAGCAGGGAACGAGAGTCTCCACCACGAACACCGCTGAGAAAAAGTCGTTCATTGTAAAAATGGGCCAAGGGATCCGGCACATGGTAGCCAATCAAGTCGATGACGCCACGATCCACCGCCATAAAGGATAACTCCGCTCCTGCCAAGGGCTGGCCGTCTTGGGAGGTGGCCCTCAAGGTAACGGTAGCCTCTTCTCCTGGCCGGTACAAGGTCTTGTCCATCTGAATTTCCACATTGAATTCCCGAACCTTTGGACTTACGTGGAGGGCGGTAGCACCAAAGTAGCCCTTGGGCTTCTCCTGGTCCCGAGAGGTAAAGTCGTGGCTCGGCTCGTTTTCACGGACTGAATAGGATGACAGGGTGACATACACCACCGGTAGGTAGCGGTCGCTGATGGGAATGTCCAGCACCGTGGTGGGCTCCTGCAAGGAGATTACTTCTTGGGAGAAAATTCCTTCCCGCTCGATGGTCACAAGATACTGGCCTTTGGGCAGGGGACTTTGCACCATGATTTGGGCGGTGTCCTCCACCTGATACAGCTCCTTGTCTGGAATCATGTTAATCTGCTGAGACTCACCGTGATAATAGCTCCAATCAGAGCCGCTGACGTAAAAGCTCCGCTCCGTTACAACCACACGACCACGGCTGTCCTGGCTAGTAAGCCGAAGCAGATACACACCGCCCTTTGGTGGCCTTACGGTGACAGCGCCTGTTTGCTCCAATTTTACCGTTCCAGTGTATTCAGTCACCAGCTCCTCGGTGTAGCGGCTTACAATCTGTCCACGACCATTCATTTCCCGCACCTGTATCCAGCTTTCCCGAAGAAGCTCCACAGAAATCACCGCTTCCTTGGAGTCTTTGGGGAAGAGGGCTTCATCTGCCAGCTGGCTTTCTGGGGTAACAAGGGCAAATTCAAAGGTAAGGGGCTCATTCTTTTTTGGAAAGCCCTTCACTTCCTTAGGCTGGGAAACACCGATATAAAAGCTTGCCGGGTGAACCACCATTTTTCCTGTGGCAGAAATTGCCTGCCCACCAGAATCAGTTACCGTGGTTTCCACCTGATACAAGTAGGGCTTTCCCTGAACCGCCTCTTCTCCCGAAAATTGGGCTGTAGAAGCAAGGCCAGAGCTGTCCAGCTGACCTTGTTCCGAGGTTAGCATTCGCCGTCTCCCACCCCCTTCTCTTGGACCAAAGATATAGTCCTGAAGCTCCTTGCCTTCTGCCATAAAATATGTTGGCTCACGGTACCAATCGCTTCTCCAGCTGGAGCCAGCCAAGCTTCCCCCACCAAGGTAGGAGGCAGAAAGCTCTGCAGAAAGGCGGTCTCCACTGATAAAGGTTCCCTCTGCCATAGCCACGGAGGATTCAAACCGAAGCCGCTCAAAGTAGGCCACCGTAAACTCCAAGGCTTCAGAATCAGTGCTTCCGTCGGGCAACCTGCGTTCATAAACCAGCTGATAGGAGCCGGGAGCAAGCTCTTCCTTCAGCTGGAAGGTGGCCCAAAAACCACCAGAGGGGGAAACCTCAAGCTCCTGAGTTTCAATAGGCTCAGCACGCCAATGAGCTTGCTTCAAGGTGATGGTGGCCTTGCCAGCGTAGGCATCGTATTCTCCCAAGGTCAGGTTGCGGTCAATGCCCCGCACCGTCACCTTCTCCCCCGGCTTGTACAAGCCACGGTCGCTAAACATAAAGGTAACCATCTGGGCATCCTGAATGGAGGCTGGGGAAGAGGTGTATCCATACTGCCACAGCTCATTATCAGAGGGAGCAAACACCGCCTTGTCAGCGTCCTTTTCCGCAGAAATAAAAACCTGACTAACATTTTCGTTCAAAAGCTTTTCGTCAATATGCAGCACCACCAGTCCATCCTTGTCGGTAGTGCCAGAAGCCTGAGCATTTCCCAAGCTGGTAAGAATATCTCGAGCATCCAGGTATTTTTCCTTGGCATACAGTGACACCCTAGCCCCAGCCACGGGTTTTCCTGTGGAAAGCTGGCTCACCAGCACCACCGCCCGATTGAAGCCGTAGCGAACCGTCAGCCCCAAGTCTGTAACCTGAATCACCTGCTGGTTCTTTTCGCTGGAAACCTTTGTTTCACCCCACCAATTTGTCCACTGGTACTCCATGTCCGCCGTAAACCTGGCCGCTCCAAATCCATCCTTCAAGGCGGAAGACAGATCCACCGCCTCCACCAGCTGCTGGTTCTTTGGCATATCAGCAGGCTCAAACTCCACCTTCTGAACCTGCTTCCACTGGCCGCCAGAAAGGGCTTCCACCACATAGCTTGATTTGGGCAAAAGGTTTTGGTAGGCAAAGGCCAGCTGGGGCGGAAAGCTTGCTTCCAGCATACCAAAGCCAGAGTCCTTGAACCGGGCAAAGCTGGCGGCAGCTGGCACCGCAATTTCTTCCGGGACAATGGCCTTTTCGTACAGGCGGCCATACACATCACGGATGACTCCAGCCTCTACAGCCAGACGATAGGTTTCCTCGTAGGTCACGGGTAAGCTGTGGACTCGCAGCTGATTTCCCCTAATGCTGATATTTTCTGCACTCACCTCCATGGGAACAAGTGTTTCAGAGCCAGCCTCAACAACAATCTTTGTGGCTGTAATAGCCTGAGCAATGGTCGCCAAATCCTGACTTTCATCCAGCTGATTGGAAAACCTCAGGCTTACCGGATGGGCCTGGCTTCCAGAGCTAGACCTGTCGTACTGCACGCTTTCTAGCTCCAAGGGACGCAGGGTGTGGTAGCTGTGGCTCCTGTCCTCCTCTACCGTGCCAATGGACTTGGAGTCAGAGCGGGCGCCGGCCTTTACCACCACCGTTATGGAGGTGTTGTCTGGTGGTGTTTCCTTCAAAAAAAGCTCCACGAGGTTCTTGTTTTTCTTGTCTGGGTAACTGATATCAAATCTATAGGACTTTCCCGTACCGTCAACAATATTCAGGTGCTTGGCAATTTCCTTTGTTTCCACAGGATAGGAGAAATACAATGCCACGGAACGGGCATCCTCCACAGGTAAATTGTTTCTGTCGAGCCAAAGCCCCTCCAAGGCGGCCTTGTAGCCGGGGGTAATACTTTCCAATTCGAGGAGCTCTGTGCGGAAGGTAAAAACCTGCTGGCCAGAAATGGGGCTACCATCCACAGAGACAATATCACTGGACAAGGTAACCTTGTATTCCCGCTGGGGAATCACCGCCTCCTCTGCATCAAAGCTTAACAGGCTGGTTCCATACCAGCGGAACACACCCTTTAAAGGAGGCTCTATCCTCATCAGCTCAGACTTGTCGGAGGGCTGCCCCAGCTTTGCCACGGGCACCACCGGCTTGGAAAACTGCACATAGATTGCAGGATACTTTACCGCGGCAGGCAATTCCCCCGCTGGCTGAAAATCCATTACAAACAAACCATTTTCATCCACAGGTCGCTCCACCAGATTATCAGACTTACAGGACAGCACAAGCCCTCCCAGCAGCAAAATGCATGTCCAAAGAATACTCCATTTATCAAGGATTGATTTCATACCACCAGCCTCCAAACACGAGCAGCACCAGCAAGCTTTCTTTTTAAATCGACTTGAATCGACACATGATAAACAGATTTAAATGGAGAGAAGTTAAATTCTTTGCAAAGAATTCACATTCAAAAAGATTTTCCGTCTACACAAAATAGAATTTTAGAGATACAATCAAGCCATGACCATTCTTGTAGTTGACGATGAGCTTCCCATCATCGAATTGATTCAGTACAACCTGAAAAAAGAAGGCTTTGCCGTTCTCACCGCAGAAAATGGAGCGCAGGCATTGGAGCTGGCCCGCTCGGAAAATCCCGACCTGATTATTCTTGATTTGATGCTGCCAGACATGGGTGGCTTTGACATTTGCCGCATTCTCCGTAATGACACCAGCACCGACCACATCCCCATCATCATGGCCACGGCAAAAACCTCTGACTCAGACATTGTTTCTGGCCTGGAGCTGGGAGCTGACGACTACATCACCAAGCCCTTTTCTCCCAAGGTACTGGTGGCACGGGTAAAAAGCGTACTTCGCCGCTTCCAGGAACAGCCTGAACAGGGGGCTGCAAGCTCACCAAAAGCTGATGGCAGGGTGTCTATCCATGGCCTGCAAATTATTCCCCATAAGTTTGAAGCGAGCTTTAATGGTGTTCCCATTGTTTTCTCCGCCACGGAATTTTCCATTCTCCATCATTTGGCTCGTCATCCAGGGCAGGTTTTTTCCCGCATCCAGATTATCAACGATATCAAAGGCTCCTCATATCCAGTTACGGAACGTTCCATCGATGTGCAGATTCTGAGCATCAGGAAAAAATTGGCAGAAGCCGCCGACTCCCCTTCCATTGCCAACATGATAGAAACCGTTCGTGGCGTGGGTTATCGATTTGTGGAGAATTTTGAACCAAGTGGCAGGGAATAGAAAGCCCCTTTCAACTCCCTTCTACCTCTTTCTCATTAACGGACTGACCCTTTGCGGTGGGTTTGTATTCTTTATGCTCATCAGCATCTATACCCTCGAACAAACAGCCATCACCCAAACAAAGGAAAATCTTCGCACCTTTGCCTATGCCATTAAACAGGTGATTCAGAATCACCAGCTGACTCAGGAACAAAATCAAGGGGACTTTTTTCAGGCCATAGACCAGTTGGTTCGGGAAACTGCTGCCCACGACACTGGCTTTCGCATTACCGTGATAGACAGGGATGGTACTGTAGTGGGAGATTCCGACGCACAGCTCCATTCCTTGGAAAACCACCTCAACCGCCCCGAAGTACAAGGAGCCTTGGTAGGGAAAGAGGCCTCCGACATACGAGTAAGCACCGTATACAAGGAGCTGCAGATTTATTATGCCATTCCTTTGAATCTACAGGACAGAACCATGGTACTACGCCTTTCCATTCCTATGAAGCGGAATGTGTTCTTTTCCTCCAATGTGCGGCAAGACAGCATCTTTTCCATGGTATTGGTGCTTTCTACGATTCTTATCGTAACCTTTGTTATCGCCGCAAAGATTCTCCATCCTTTGAACGAGCTGAAAGAAACAGCACGCCATTACGAGGAGGGGAATTTCGACTACAAGCCGGTGGTAACCTCCCCCCGAGAATTCATCGAGCTGGCGGAAAACCTTGAATCCATGGGAAAAACCATCCAGCAAAACATCCATGATCTATCCCAAAGCCGAGACGAGCTGAAGCGGCTTGAACGAGTCCGCAAGGACTTTGTGGCAAATGTTTCCCACGAGCTCAAAACTCCCGTTACCGCCATCGCAGGCTTTATCGAAACACTGCAGGACGGTGCCATGCAGGATCAGGACACTGCAAGCTACTTCCTAGGCATTATGGCCCAGCAATCCTCCCGGCTAAACAATATTATCGATGACCTGCTGGCACTTTCCCGCCTGGAGCAAGCAGGAGCAAAGATTGAGACACAACCAGTCAACGTGGTGGACATCATTACCGATGTGCTGGCAGGGCAAAGCTTTTTGGCCAAGTCCAATTCTATTTCCATGGACTATGCAGTCATCCCTCCCAATGAGGTTATCCACCTTAAGGTAAATCCAGGCCTCATGAGCCAAGCCTTGGGCAACATCGTAAACAATTCCGTAAAATATTGCCCCGCAGGCTCCCAGCTGCACATTCAGGCTCAAAGGATAGAGTCTGAACAAGGAGCGTCTGTCATACAAATTGTAATAGAGGATACTGGCCACGGCATTCCAGAGCAATACCAACAACGGATTTTTGAACGATTTTTTAGGGTGGACAAGGGACGCAGCCGAGACACTGGCGGCACAGGACTGGGACTTTCTATCGTCCACCACATCATCCAGCTCCACGGGGGAAAAATCAAAGCCTGCAATCGCCGAGACGGAAAACCCGGAGCCCGCTTTGAAATAGAGCTACCAGGGGTTTGAACATAATCCTACTCATTCTGCAGCCATAGCCTCAAGTTCTTCCATAGTCTTTACAACGACTTTTCCTTGTCGTATTTGCTCATCGGCCAGATCAAGCTTAGCTCTATAAGCCATATTGTTCCGAGCTTTTTCCAGCTCTTTATATTCCTTTTCAGATAAAATTATCACATTTTTATTTTCTTTCCGAGGTACAACTATCGTTTCTCCAGAAAAAGCCAAATCAAGATACTTTTTAATATTTGAACGTAAATCCATTTGCTTTACAATTGTCATATTATTCTCCTTCAGTACAATATTTAGTACGTTTTATAGTACTATATTCAATATATATCAAAAAAAATCCTTGTCAATTTCAAATATGGAAAATGCCCCTTCCAAACACTATCATTTAAAGCATGAATAAGATTCTTGTTATCAACCAAGATAAAAGCCAGGGAGATTCCTTGGCAGACAAATTACGTACAGACGGCTATGAGGTTGCTGTGGTGGCAAACGAAGAAGAGGCATTGCAAGCGCTTCAGATTCCCAACAAGGAAGCGGCAACAGATTTTATACATCATCCAGACTTTAGCTTTGGTCCCTTCAAGCTAGTTTTTACAAAGGTGCAGCTCCTCAAAGACGGCATTCCCATTCCCCTGTCCTACATGGAATGCAAGCTACTTATGTATCTGGTGATTCATCGGGAGCAGATTGTCTCTACCTGTGACTTGATGCGTATGGTTTGGGGCTATGGAGAAGCAGTATCATCAGGAACCATCTACACACATGTTTCCTGGCTCAGGAAAAAGCTGAAAACGCCCCAGCATCCGGGCGGCTATATCAATACAGTGCGGAACATGGGCTATATCTTTTCTGAGTCACCATGATTTACAATAAAACCCTCCCATATCGGGAGGGCCTATGCTTCTTGTTACCAGTCCGAATTCCTGTCATGCTTGTGGGGAGCCACCAATTTTTCTGCATCCTCATTATTGTAGGATACCGTCCAGGTAAAGGGTCCGTAGGTGGTGGTCACGGTTTCAATAATACCGGGGGTGAGATAGGGCTGCAGTGCCTCCACCGCCAATTCCCGGAGCTCCTTGGAATACTTATCGTCGGCATAGAGCTTTCGCAGCTCATTTCGGTAAGCCACAGGCATGGAGACAAGGCTTGTTCCCACTGTATCCACCGGCATACCGTGGTCTTCAAACCAATTCAGGATTGAATCAGGTGTATCCACCGTAATGACCAACACGGGAGTTCCCAATCCTTTTACAGAACTAGTAACATACACAGGAGCAGAAGCTGCCACCTTTGCAGCCTTTTTAGTTTCAGCAGCCATAGCTCCCACAGACAGGGCTATCATCAAGCCCAGAACAAAATAGGTTTTTATGGATTTCATAATCCCTCCTATAAGATTTCTACATTCAAAACATAAGTCATTGACCAAGAGGAAATCTTTAAAAGGGTCTAAAATATACAACTAATCCCCGGAATACCTTTTCTATAATTTAGTCACGATTACAGTGATTGAGCCGATTCATAGAATACACACAGCCACAATAGTCTTGACGATACAAATCAAAATCACGGGATATTTCCAAGGAACGCTTGAAGCCATTTTTCTTCTTGAAATCAGCCAACAAAAAACGAGGTCCATGACCATCGATGCGATATTTCTTCTGCAGCTGAATCCCAATGGCATTGATGGCGGCAGAATCCTTGTGGGGACTGATGGAAAGGGCGGTGGTGATGTAGTCAAAATTGTGGTCGGCGGCGTATTGGTAGGCTCTGTCCATACGGAGCAAATAACAACGGCGACACCGTTCCTGCTTTTCTGGCTGGTTTTTCAATTCAGGCTCATGCTCTATATCAATTCCTCTGTAGTATTCAGCTGAATCGTAGGGGGGAACCTCAAGGGCTATTTCTGCAGCGGGAGGAAAGCTCTGGATAAAGGCCTTCAATTCATCACGTCGCCGCTCATATTCAGCACGGGGATAAATATTCGGATTGTAATAATACAAGGTTACTTGGAATACTTCTGCCAGCTGCTCGATGACCGCAGAGCTACAAGGCCCACAGCAAACATGGAGCAGCAGGGTGGGCTTTGGCCTTCCCGCTGCAATCTCCTGGCGAATATGCTGAATCTCCGCATCGAACTGCTGGATAACGCTACGAATTGCTGGCATGAATCAACCTTCCTCTAGTGGTTTGTCTTTGTGAAGGATAATGAAAAACAAAGCCCTAGTCAAACAACCATCATCAAGCGAGATAGACAACAGTTGCCTGTCTCGATATAATAGTAGAACTTGTCATTATATAAGGGGATTAGAATGCCTAAAATTGAAGTAAACGAGAAGCTTTTTTTTAACCTGCTTGGAACAAAATACGATTATGATAAGCTGGAGGATCGGCTCACCTGTGGAAAGGCTGAATTGGATGAAAAGCCAGATGCAAGCCTACCAGAAGACCAGCGTGTTATCAAGATTGAGCTGAACGATACAAACCGTCCCGACCTGTGGTCCACTGCAGGCGTTGCCCGACAGCTTCGGATTCACGGTGGAGGAAAAGCTTCCGATTACAGCAGCTTTATGTCGTCCAAAGACAAGCTTGTTGATTGCGGAAATCGACTTGTTACCGTAGATCCCCAGCTCAAAGACATTCGTCCCTACATGATTGCCTTTGTCATTTCCGGAAAGCCCATTGACGAGCCCATGCTGCTGGACATCATCCAGACCCAGGAAAAGCTGTGCTGGAACTTTGGCCGCAAGCGTCGCACCGTTTCCATGGGCGTGTACCGCTCCTCCATGATTCAGTGGCCCGTCCACTACAAGGCGGTTGACCCGGACAACACAAGCTTTGTTCCCCTTCAGTTCGAGCAGCCCATGACTTGTCGCCAAATCCTCACCGAGCATCCCAAGGGCAAGGACTACGGCTGGATTCTAAAAGATGCTCCCCGCTTCCCCCTCCTCACCGACGACAAGGGCGAGGTTATGTCCATGGCCCCCATCATCAACAGCGCCACCTTGGGAGCCGTCCAAGTGGGCGACTCAGACCTCTTAGTGGAGATGACCGGCACCGACATGACCTCCCTGCTGCTTTCTGCAAACATTGTGGCCTGCGACTTTGCTGATGCCGGCTACACCATCCTGCCCTGCAAGGTGGAGCATCCCTACGACACAGGCTTTGGCAAGGACATTGTAGCCCCCTTCTACTTCCAGGAGCCGGCCACCGCATCCCTCGCTGAAATCAACCGGCTTTTGGGAAGCCAGCTGACAGCGGAGCAGGCCACCACCGCCCTGGAGCGCATGGGAAATACCGTCACTGTGGACGGCGACAAGCTCACCGTCCAAATCCCTCCCTACCGCAACGACTTCCTCCACGAGGTTGATATTATTGAGGACGTGATGATGGGAATGGAGCTGTCCTCCTTCCCGCCGGAAAAGCCACGGGACTTTACCATCGGCCGACTTTCCCCCGTCACCCTGTTCAGCCGCAAGGCAAAGTCGTTGATGGTGGGCTTGGGCTATCAGGAAATGATTTTCAACTACCTGGGCTCCGGCAAGGACTACATCCAGAAGATGAACATTGACGGAGAAAAGGTTATCGAAATCTCCAATCCCATGAGCGAAAACTACCAGTTTGTTCGGCCCTCCATCATTCCTTCATTGCTGGCAGCGGAGACCGGCAGCGGAAACGCCGTCTATCCTCACAAGATTTTCGAGATTGGCAAGGTTGCCTTCCTTTGTGATGAAGAGGTTACTGGAACCCGTACCCGCCAGAGCCTGGGCTTCCTGACAGCCGCTGGGGACGCCAACTTCAACACCGCAGCCAGCGAGGTTGCCACCATCCTTCACTTCCTGGATCATCAATACACCGTAACGGAAGCAAATGACCCTCGCTTCATTCCCGGCCGACAGGCAAATGTCATGGTGGGTGACAAGGTTGTGGGAATCTTTGGCGAGGTGCATCCTGCTGTGCTGGAAAATTGGGCCATCACCGTGCCTTGTGTGGCTGGAGAATTGGATATCGAAGAATTGATGTAGACAAAACCAATTTAGTCCGATAGATTAGAGGAAATAGAATTTTTTTTTGGAGTCCATATGATAGACATCAATAAGGCTCAGTCATTGCCTAAGAAGGTAATTGTTCAGAATATTCTGGTATATGTACTTCCTGTAATTGTTTTCATCGCCCAGGTTCTGATAACAGGAACTGTTGCTCCCGAGAAGAGGCTCAGTTACTTCTTCTCCCCATTTTTTACTCTATATGTAGTGTTGTCAGTGGTGACACCACTGGTAATTATTGCTGTTTGTGGTAATATCATCAAGAAAAATATAGAAAAAGATGATGCAGTGGAAGTAATAAACAGAATTGCCATCATCTTCCTGCGTGTTACCATTGTTGTACCTGCTATTTTAAATTTCACCTTGCCAGTTATTGCCTATGATCATGGGGGAGAATCATTCATTCATGCTATAGCATCCCTCATGCAGCTTTTTGGCTCCGTTGGACTGGGAGGACTTTTAGGCTATGTATTTTTCCAGCCAGCCTTTGAAAAATTCATGAGCTTTGTACCTTTCAAGAAGGAGTATATGGTAATGCCCCTGAGAGTAAACATGTTCCTGCTGGGATTGTTTACCATTCTTGGAACCGTTTGCATGATTCTTGGTCCAATTCTTCTGGCATCAGAAACAATCGGAGACTTGAATCTTACAAGTTATACAGTCACAAGAATTTTCCCGGTGGTTGTTTTGGCTATTACCATGGCTTCCATTTCCTATAATACCGTTATGGGACAGGTGACTGCCCACATCAAGGAAATTACCGAAACTACCTACGTTCTTTCACAGGGTGACTACAGCATAGAAAAGCTGAAGGTGACCAATCGCAACGAGCTGGGACTTTTGGTAAACGACATGAACCTACTGATAGATGGAATGCGGGACATCATCAAAAATATCGACACCAGTGTTCGTGAAACCCAGAATACCGCTTCTGTTATGGTTCACAACATCGAAGCGTCAGAAAATCACGTTCAGTCCGTAGTTAACGACGTGACTGAGGTTAAGAATGAGATGATAAATCAGGCTGCCGGTGTAGAGGAAACCCAGGCAACTATCAATACCATTGCGCGAACCATGGATCAGCTGAATAGAAACATTGAAAACCAGGCTGCCAGCGTGGTGGAATCCTCCGCTGCCATTGAGCAGATGGTTGCAAATATCCGTTCAGTCACTTCAATCCTGGAAAAGAACAAGGCCGCTGTAAACAATCTGTTTAAGGCAGCCTTGGAGGGACAGCAGAGCATTGAAAGTGCCGTGTCCACTTCACGACAGATTTATCAGGAGTCCGAGGGACTTTTGGAGACAAACGATGTTATCAAGCACATTGCAGAGCAAACCAATATGCTGGCCATGAATGCCGCCATTGAGGCTGCCCATGCAGGTGATGCAGGACGAGGATTCGCCGTTGTTGCCGACGAAATACGTAAATTGGCAGAGGATTCCAGTGCCCAGAGCCTTCTTATCAGTACCCGGCTGCAGGAGCTGGGAGAGTCAATCAACAACGTTTCCAACAACACCTTGGAGATTGAAAAGATTTTTGCCTCCATCTACGAGCTGGCTGAATCTGTGCAAAATCAGGAAACGGTCATTCTCCAAGCTATGGAAGAGCAGTCTGCTGGTAGTGATCAGATATTGATAGCTATGCATACCATCAATGAAGTGACCTCATCTGTAAAGAATGGCTCTAGCTCCATGATGCAGGGAACAAAGGAAATCTCCATTGAGATGAACAAGCTTTCCGACATCACGCAACAGATTACAGACTCAATGAACAGGGTTTACGACAGCACTTCAAATATTGCCAAGTCACTGAATGTTGTAGATGATTCTACAGCCCAAAACGAGACCGTTCTTGCAAATCTTTCCAATAAGGTGGCTGTATTTAAGATATAGTCACACACATATTGTTGCTACTCAGACTTGGAGTTGTATAGCCGACGCCAAGTCTTTTTTTTCTTAAATCTGTTTAATAAAAAGACCCGCCTCTTAAAATCTCTCTGCTTCAATTTGAAGCCTCCCTACCACTCTCCTATGCTTTAAGTAAACTGGGTGGAAAATCTTTTCCACTAAATTTACAAGTATCCTAGGAGGTACTATGGCTTTACATATTTTACAAAACAAGTCCGTAAACGATGACTTGTTCGACAAGGCTGCTGCGGAGCGACCCCTCAGCAAGTTCAGGATTCCCGACCACGAGGCGGATCCTAAGACCATGTATCGGCTCATCAAGGACGAGCTGATGCTGGACGGCAACTCCCGCCAGAACCTGGCTACCTTCTGCCAGACCTACGCCGAGGACGAGGTACATCGCCTCATGGACGACTGCCTTGACAAGAACATGATTGACAAGGACGAGTATCCCCAGACAGCGGAAATTGAATCCCGCTGCGTCAACATCATCGCCAGCCTGTGGAACGCAAATCCCTTCGAGGCAATCGGAACGTCCACCACTGGCTCGTCAGAGGCCTGTATGCTGGGCGGCATGGCCATGAAGTGGCGGTGGCGCTCAGCAATGAAGGCCAAGGGCAAGAGCTGCGACAAGCCGAACCTTGTCTGCGGGCCGGTGCAGGTGTGCTGGCACAAGTTCGCCCGCTACTGGGACGTGGAGCTGCGGGAGATTCCCATGGACGGGAAGCGCTACGTCTCCAGTGCCGAGGAGGTGGTAAAGCGCTGCGACGAAAATACCATCGGCGTGGTGCAGACTCTGGGAATCACCTTTACGGGTCAGTTCGAGCCGGTAAAGGAGGTGGCGGCCGCCCTGGACAAGCTCCACAAGGAAAAGGGCTGGGACATTCCCATCCACGTGGACGGTGCTTCCGGCGGCTTCCTGGCTCCCTTCTGTACCCCGGAGCTGGAGTGGGACTTCCGCCTTCCCCGTGTCCGCTCCATAAGTGCCTCTGGCCACAAGTTCGGCCTGGCTCCCCTGGGCTGCGGCTGGGTGGTTTGGGGCAACAAGAAGGACCTGCCGGAGGATTTGATTTTCAAGGTGAACTACCTGGGTGGCGACATGCCCACCTTTGCCATCAACTTTTCCCGCCCCGGCGGACAGATTGTGTGCCAGTACTACAACCTGCTGCGGCTGGGACGGGAGGGCTACCGCAAGGTGCAGCAGGGTTGCTACGACGTGGGCAAATTCCTGGCAAAGGGACTGGAAAAGTTCGGTATCTTCGAGTTTCTGTACAACTCCGACCCCAAGACAGGCATTCCCGCCGTCACCTGGAAGCTGAAGGAGGGAGCCAAGGCTCCCTTCGACCTGTACCAGCTTTCCGACGTGCTGCGTGAGCGTGGCTGGCTGGTTCCCGCCTACACCCTGCCGCCCCACTGCGAGAAGGTGGCGGTGCAGCGGGTGCTGGTGCGCCACGGATGCAGCTACGACCTGATGGAGCTGCTGCTGGAGGACATGGACCGGGCAATCAAGCGGCTGACGGCACTGCCGCCCGCCAAAAATCCCAGTCCTAAGGGCAGCTTTAACCACGGAAGATAAGGAGTTTTTATGGCACAACAAACTGCTACGAAAAAATCGACAATCTCAACCTGGGCAATGGCCTTTATGACGGCGGCTGCCATCATCAGTCTGCGGGGACTTCCCCTGATGGCCGCCGAGGAAATGACCATGTTCTTCTACATTGCCTTTGCAACCATCCTCTTCCTGATTCCCGCCGCCTTGGTTTCTGCCGAGCTGGGCAGTGCCTTTGCGGGACAGGAGGGCGGCGTGTACCGCTGGGTGGGGGCAGCCTTCGGCAAAAAATGGGGCTTTACCGCCATCTGGCTCCAGTGGATTCAGAATGTGGTGTGGTATCCCACGGTGCTGGCCTTTGCCGCGGCGGCAATCGCCTACGGCATCGGCAAGCCTGAGCTGGCAAATGACGGAAAATTCACTGGCTTCTTCATCATCGTGTTCTACTGGATTGCCACCCTCATTGCCTTCGGCGGCACAAAAATCCTGTCCAAGGTCACCAGCTGGGGCTTCTTGGTGGGAACGGTGCTGCCGGGTCTGGTGGTAATTGCCCTGGGCGTGGTGTGGTTCCTGATGAAAAAGCCGCTGGGATTCGAGGAGCTGACGGCGGCAGAAACCACTGTTGCCACCGTGGTAAACGGCAAGGTGGAGGCCCGCTGGCTTCCCAACCTGGCAAATCCCAGCAATCTGGCCTACCTTTCAGGAATCATCCTGCTGTTTGCCGGTGTGGAGGTGCAGGCCGTCCATGCCGCAGAGATGGACAACCCCAAGAAGCAGTATCCTGCAGCAATCTTCATCTCGGCGGTCATCGTCTTTGTGCTGTTCACCTTTGGCTCCCTGGCAATCGCAGCTGTAGTGCCCAACTCAAAGCTCCAGATTGAGTCCGGCCTGATGCAGGCTCTCACCATTATGCTGGAATCTGTAAACATGAAGTGGGCCCTGTACGTTCTGGCCTTCTGCGTGGCCTTTGGCTCCCTGGGCGGCGTGCTATCCTGGGTTTCCGGACCCAGCAAGGGACTCTTGTCCACCGCCAAGGACGGCCTTTTGCCTGAATCACTGGCCAAGACCACCAAGGCTGGCGCTCCCAAAAACATGATGCTGATTCAGGGCGTGATTGTGACGGTGCTGGCCAGCCTCTACTTTGTGATGAAGGACGTGAGCGTGGCCTTCTTCCTGCTTTCTGCCTTGACGGTGGCGGTCTACATCATCATGTACCTGCTGATGTACATGGCGGCCATCAAGCTGCGCAAGAGCCAGCCCGACATGGAGCGACCCTACAAGGTGCCCGGTGGTACAGCTGGAATGTGGATTGTGGCAGGAGTTGGAATCCTGGCTGCAATTTTCGGCTTGATTCTGGCCTTCTTCCCGCCCGCCCAGCTGCCCATCGGTAGCCCCAAATCCTACGTGGCAGTGGTGGCGGTGGGAACCATCGGCTTCTTCATCATCCCGCTGATTATCGCAGGCCGCCACAAGGCAAGCCCCACCACAGGCAAGCCTCCCCTGCGTCCGGCGGTAAAGTAAGCCTGTAGAAAGAACAAGATTCCCTCCATGGAATCCTAAAAAATAAGCCTAAAGTAGCAGTCTTTTTCAGGACAACTACTTTAGGCTTTTTGTTGTTAGAATAAATCTGAATGAGTACCAGCTCTATATAAAATAAGTTCCAATCTATTTTCTACAATTTTGTAAACAAGAAGAAAATCTGGCCTCACATGGCACTCTCGGTATCCTGAATATTTTCCAGAAAGTGCGTGATCCTTCTTTTCCTGTGGAAGAGGTATTCCCTGACAAAGCATATCAATGACTCGAAACAATTCCTCCACATCTTCCTTCCGCTTTACAGCTAACTTATAATCTTTTTTAAACTGATTTGTATAAACAATCTCAAGCATCTAGAGATTTCCTCAAGTCTGCAACAGATGAAAATGGACCGTTTAGATCCTTGCCAGCTTCTGCCAACTCAATAACTCGTTGTGTTTCAGAATTAGGAACATCAGCACGAATTTCAAAAGGAATACGATGTTCCCGAACAACAGCCTTTGCAAATAAATTTATAGCCGTTGAAACTGGCATTCCAAAGGCTTCACACATAGCAGAAAATTCTTCTTTTAAACTTGCATCCATCCGTACACTAAAAGCAATTTGAGACATAAAACCACCTCTTATATACTCATTTTATACTAATTTGGTTCAAAATACAACCAAAATGACCTTCCATCCCTCCCACAGTGGTAGCAGTCGTTCCCAAGACCACTACTCAGGCTTTTGTTGCACCTTAAAATTGATAAAGAAACATTGCCGTGCTATAATACTTAGCATGAAACGATTTACATTTTTAGCAGTATTTTTTATTTTAGGCGCCCTTGCATTTTCAGCAGAAGTCGGAGAAAAAACCTACAAAGAAGTAACTGTAAACGGCAAAACCCTTTCAAAATGGGTGGAAGTTTTATCTATTAGCGAATACGACAACAACGGGAACTTGATTCATTTCAAAGACAGTGACGGCGATGAAAAATGGTATGAATACGACAGCAATGGGAACTTGATTCATTTCAAAAACAGTGACGGCTATGAATACTGGAAAGAATACGACAGCAACGGAAACTTGATTCATTCCAAATACAGTTACAGCTGGGAAGAATGGAGTGAATACGACAGCAACGGGAACTTGATTCATTTCAAATACAGTGACGGCTATGAATCCTGGAAAGAATACGACAGCAACGGGAACGAGATTCATTCCAAAGACAGTGACGGCAAGGAAGAATGGAGTGAATACGACAGCAACGGGAACTTGATTCATTACAAAAACAGTAACGGCTATGAATACTGGAAAGAATACGACAGAAACGGGAACGAGATTCATTCCAAAGACAGTAACGGCGATGAAAAATGGTTTGAATACGACAGCAACGGGAACTTGATTCATTACAAAAACAGTAACGGCTATGAAGAATGGGGTGAATACGACAGCAACGGGAACTTGATTCATTACAAAAACAGTGACGGCAAGGAAGAATGGAATGAATACGACAGCAACGGAAACCAAATTCATTACAAAGACAGCTCCGGCGAGGAATACTGGCATGAATACACCTATTGGAAAAATGGAAAGGTGAAAACTAAGACAGAATACCATGCACTCTAAGAATACAAAGCCTGGGTAGCGGCC
>JAZNAS010000037.1:0-108779 GCA_045586625.1 Treponema sp. | reverse complement strand
AATTTGCTGGCCAGCAGAGAATACAAAGGACCTGCGATGAGGACGCAGACGGCAAATTCAAAGGCATCCCACAGGAAATTCGAGTAGTCTCTGATTCTCAGCAAGTGGATAAGGTTGGTAATTGCAATGTAGCCGAAAGCCTAGGGCAGCCCCCGCTGCAGGTGTCTGGAATATTTCATGGCTTGGCTCCATCCCCCGGATGAAATACCTTCCGCAGAGCGATGAACATCGGAATTGCCATGAGGGTGAGACTCCCCGCCAGCCACAGGAAAAACTCCAGTTCTAGGTACTTGTACAGCACACCCAGCAGGAACACAAAGCCGATGAGGAAGAAGCTCTCGTCAACAAGCCGTGGCGTGAAGTTCCATTCCGGCAGGATGTGGGCGAACACCTCCGTTCCCACCAGCAGCACCGCCACCACTGCCAGTACCAGCGAGAGAATCCAGTTCTTGTGGTACAGGGCAAATCCCAGACCCACAAAGACGAACAGGAACAGGTAGGCGGGGACAGCCTTGCCTATGCTCAGGATGAAAGGCGTGATAGAGCCCTCTCCTCGGTCTTGTCTTTGTCTTGAGACTAAAACCAGCAGGATAAACAGTAAAAGGCTGATAACTCCCATCAATATTGCAAGTCCCCATTCTCTTTGAAGCAGGGAGTATGTCATGACGCTCAAAGCCACAGCAATCAATGAAGGAAACGGAAAGCTACTCATTCTATTCTCCTAAAAATCCAATATATATGTTCTAAGTGTGATGTTGCAGTCGGTTGACTAAGATAAGTATGAGTATAAAAAACACATTGAATGTGGTTGCAATAACAGCGGAAAAAACGTTCATTCTCATGCTCAAAATAATGTACATAATATTTGCCACAAGCATACAAATTGCCATGATTGGTACAATGACTTTCTTCTTCTGGGAAGGATTGCATTCATCGCAAGGATTTTGTGGAAAAATGTGATTATTCTCTAGAACTTGTATGAAGGTATTCATGTCTTGTGGTGACAAGATGACATTTCGTCCACTCTTCAAGTTCAGCTTTATAGCTTTGTCTGCAAGGGAAAAAAGGCTTGTTCCTCCGTTGGTGATTTCGTATGAAAGAATGGTCTCAAATGGAAATTCCTTAAAGACGAACAAAGCGTTTAATATGATTCTATTGGACTTGATTTCAACTCTTGCGCTCCAAGTAAAGGTCAGCAGCATGAGGTATATTGGAATTGTGAACAAAGCCCACAGTCCTATGAGATTTATCAGGCTGCTATGATTTTCCAGCAGCATCATTACAGCCAAGGGAGTGAGTAATGGTAAAAAGGCAATTAGGATGTATTTGGAGTCTTTCTTAGTTTTCATTTTCATATCTTCTCCGTTTTGTGGAATATACGATGTTATCATAAAATAATTATATTTTATGATAACATCGTATTTGATATTTAGAAAATTCCTGTTGCAGCTGCACCGAAGCATACCTTTGTTGCTGCGGCACAAACAACGGCTGTAACTGCACTCACAGCTTTTCCACCGCCATCAACTTCCATCATCTCCTTCTGAGATACCTCTACAAACCCGCCATTACGAGTCTCCTTAAGCTTCGTTTTTATTTGCATTTTTCCATGCAAAATATTCAGTTTGTAATACTTCAAACAATAATATATCACTCAGTTCTCCATCATATGCTTTTTGTCCAAAGTGACGTTTTCCAATTATGTGTCCAAAATATTTTTTGATGAATTTCTCGTAAGTATTGCGAGCCTTATAATTTTTTTCAGCAACAATCCAATTGATGGCTTTTGCACCTCTTGCAATAAAAAGATAATCTAGAAACTGAAAAACGGCTTTTGTAAAAGTCACTTTTTGCGTTTTGTCAATTAGAAGTAATCTAAGACTAGAAATGATATTTAACGGCTTGTTCCAGATACCTTCAAAATATGCTATTATTTCTGCTCCAGCAACTACAACAAAATTTTCAGAATTCCATGTATTAGGTAGTCTCTCTATCTGATTTTCTGCTACAAATGCCCCATCTGTAAAAAACCACTTGTTTTCAGGATCTGTACTTGCTTTCATTAATACACGTATCAATTGGTCTCTAACAATATAAGCAGGCTCTATTGAATACATTGCTTTCTCCTTCATGTTTATTGGATTCTGAACACGGAGTTTTCATAATCCAACTGAATTGCCTTCCCCTGAAAAAAAGGATAACCCAATGTATTGACTGTACTCAAAAGATTTCTTGCCTGAACATTCATTTTGAGTGAGCGGTCACTACCTAGTCGCCCTTCTATATCATGGAAAGTTACATTTCCAATAGAAATTTCCTGAAATGAAAGTAACTTGGGCAGGGTCTTCCGAGGCTGATTATTGAATACCAGATTCACTTGTTCTTGTTCACTCATGTTTTGGGGTGGAGCCGGGAAATCAGATCGAATTACAAAAACATTGCTACCTGTATCTATGAGGCCGACTTCATTTTGACCATTTAATAAGAACTGAATTCTGTATATGCCAAAGATATCCCGTTGCATGGGAATTGAGGTATCAGTAATTGGGGGAACATTGAAGGCAATAATTCTCTGATTATAATCAAAGAGTACAGATTTAAATTGGCTGTAAAAATCTTGTCCTATTATGCCATCTATTAACTTGTCTGTAGGACTTACGGATGGAATGATAGAAAAAGGACAGGGTATATCATCTCCTGCTATTGTAAATATAAGCGTATATGTAAATACGACAGAACCGTCCTGCAGCTCTTTTTCCATATTTCTTGATATTGTTTTTATGCTTTCCTCAGAAAGACTGACACCTTTGCTTTTCTTGTAGTCGATATATTGGTCTTTCATTGTCATGTAAAACGAATCCAAAGTTCCAAACAATTTTTCCAAGCCACTTTTAAATAGAGTGCTATTTGATTGGGCTGTATCACACATGAAAAAAAGCTCCTGATTACCTATAACCACTTTAATGACTGGTTTTTCGACAGAGTAAGGATAATTCAGGGTGAAAAGAAATGTGTTTTCATCACTTTCCCTTTGAAAATCTGCTTGATAATTATTTGCATTGCTGTCAATGCTTCTGCAACTTATTATAGATAACAACAGTAACAAAAAAAATGAAATTTTCTTCATATTCACCTCGTCTAGAAGTTATATTTATGGAATTTATTTTTTCAACGTACTGAATTGAGGCACGTAGTCGTAATTTGGACTTGATTCCCCGGTGGGGTTTTCCTTACAGGTGTTTGCAGTTTTTTCTTGGCCTGCCTTTTTTCGTCTGGGTACTGTGGGTGCTTCCTTTCTAGCTGCGAAAATAAATTTGCTAGGGTGAAGATGTTTACTCCTGCCGTGACCTGGAAGTGGGGTGTGAATGCGTCCCGGTTGGAGAACTCCATACCCACAGACAGGGAAATTAGCCGTTGCTGGAGTTGAGCAACTTGGTTCAATTCTGTCATATTGTATACTAGCGAGAGCTGGAGCTGTGGCTTTAGGTGGAAGTGGGTGAGGTCTGTGGGATCTAGGTAGTTCAGTTGGAACTGGGGTGCCAGCATCAGGAGGCGGCCGAAGACAAAGGCGTATCCTGCGGTGAGGTTTAGTAAGGTAAGGCTTTCCATGTCCAGCTGGAACTGCTCTGACTGGGTGTTTGGACTTCCTGCCACCTGGAGTGGAGAGAACTTAAGGTAGAGGGGGATGCTGGTTCCCATGAGGGTGAGGGGGACTACCTCCAGTTCCATCAGCATTCTGTTGGGACTGCGATAGCCCAGGCTGGCACAGCCTGCATCCCAGGAGAAATCTGCCTGGGCGGTGGCAGTGGCCGCCACCAGCAGCAGGGCGAAAAAAAACAGTAAAACATGGACTCTAAGCATGAGACACTCCTAAAAATAAGGAATCCCTCCCTATAAGAGTATTTGTAAAACTCTTGGGGGAGGGACATTGCTGTTATTTGCTTTTACTTACGGATACACCTGATGGAGAAACATTAATTGTTGTGTTTCCATCTTGTATAGAAAGAGTCCCCCAACCTACCGATACTCCGTTTTCTTTCTGTGGAACGTGGTATGAGGGAAGCGAAACTTGGCCTCCATTCACAACTAACAACTCCTTTTCACTTATTACTGAGAATCCATTTCTTTCTTTTTTCTCTGTTGATGCTGCCATTGCGAGCCTCCCTAAGCTTCGTTTTCCATGTCTTTTTCCTCTGGAAAACATATTCCATTTATGGTATGCTCGCAGTGAATGGTGACACATTCTTTTGCAGGCCATTTGGCCTGCCCAGGCATACGTCCTGCAAGGTCCTGGAGCTTCCGTGGCTCCGGGGCCTTTTTTGTTCAGCTTGGGAAGAGACTCCGCTTCTTCCCTGACCAACACGTTCAATTCTACCCCCGCACCCGCCAGCTGTAAAGGTATTTTTGCCGGTCTGACACTTTTTGACCTTTTTTTCTTTTTTCTGACCCTTTTAAAAAAGTATCAAAAAGTACAATTTGCCTGTTTTGCCCTTGACACAGATGGCGTTTTGGTGTATGGGGATGACGTGTACACGTCAGGGGGAGCTACAGGTTGTTCTGCCGCTACCAATGCTTCTTGCAAATTTGTTTGCATATTGATAAGTCTGAACAACGGACTAGTAAAATATCCTAAAAGTGAATTAAATGTAAGAAGCGTTCCAAGCGTAAAACTATCCTTGATAATTAATGAGCTTCCCAGCCAAAAAACCAGAATACTACTTGTTCCATTGATGAGATTGGTTATTAAGTTTTGAACAATAGTAAGATTTGCTACCTTCCAGCTAAGTTTTATAGATTGAACTTTCTTGGTTTCATAAATTTTATAAACAAGATTTTCAGCATTAAGGGCTTTAATAGTTGAAATCCCATTGATTGACTCAACGAGATGGGATTGAACTTCTGCGTCACTAGTCATCATTTTCGTATAATAACGATGATAAATCTTTGAGAAGATGAATACAATTCCACTGAGTATGATGACAGCTATAGTTGAAATCATGAATAACGTACTGCTGATATTCAGGAGAAATGGAATGCTGACCATAATCATCAGTAAATCCATAACCCCTGATAATAGTGCATTGGATATGGTTGTCTTGACCGTACCTAAATCACCTAGGCGAGACAATATTTCTCCTGCTTTGCGAGAATCAAAAAAATTAATTGGCAATTTCAATATATGTGACAAATATGAGAAATTTAACTGCATATCTACCTTGTAGGATAAATGGGTGAGAAATACACTCCTGATAGCTGTTACAATAGACTGAATTATTATGATTGTCATAACTCCGATGGAGAGGCTGGTCAATGATAATTGTGATTTGGAGAATATAATCTCGTCATAAACATATTTGTAGTAAAAAGATGTCAGTAATCCAAACAACATCAAAAGTAAGGACGCCAAAAAAGAATAGATAAGAAGTTTTTTATGAGGAAAAAAAAGCGGGAGAAATCTCACTAAAAGACTATTCTTTTTTTCATATGAGAAGTTGTCTGTTGGTTTCAAAAATACGGCATATCCTGTCCATATTTTGTAGAAATGATTTGGATTAAGCCGCTTCTTCTTTTCTAACGGATCAGGATTCCAGATTTCTATATATTTGGGGGTGATTTTTTTTACTACAACGTAATGTTGACTCCACTCATCTCTGGAACAATCTAGCTCAATGTGTGCGATGAATGGCACCGGAGTCTGTGGTGTCAGAACATTGGAATTTCCCTTCACGGCTTGAGCAGAAAGCCCCATAGTTGCTGCTCCATCAACGAGTCCTTGTAAATTTGTTCCTTCCGTATCAGTTTTTGTAAATTCTCTGACTTGTGCAACACTGACTTGCTTGCCAAAGTAAGATGCAATCATTGCAAGACATGCCGCTCCGCAGTCTGTAAGGTCGAATTGTTGTCTATATCGCATATATTAGAGACTCCAAGTATTTATCCTTTATCATTCCCTCATGGAATCCAGAAATAAAATGCAAGGTTATGGAAGTAGTGAAAAAGGCCCACCAAAATCAGAGACCTGCAATGATAGTATATGAGGAAACTGTAGAGACTCCAGATGATGTGTTTAACAAAAGTCAAGTTGAATTGTCTATGGTACAGGGCGAATACCATGCTGACCAGTATAGCGGAGAGCCAAAAATTCCACCGTCTTTCTTGATGCAGATATTTGAACAGGATTCCTTTGTATAAGAGTTCCTCCCCGAATGCAGCTGGCAGTGCAGGAACAATCATGTACCAAGCATTGACTGCTGGCATGTCCAAAACACTGATTATCCAAAAGAACAAGCCAAACCAAGCGAAGATGAAAATCAGCGCTATAACTTTGTGTCTTCTGCTGGCAATGAGTCGTCGTTCTTTTTCTGTAACGGACAAGCTTTCTGGCCGGTTGTAAGGTCTGATAAGCATAAAGGCAAAAACACAGAAAATGATATTGTAGACAAGGGATACCCAAGGAAGGGTGAGACGGACACTAATCTCTTCTGTACCAATTTCAAGGAATAAACAGAGCAGAAATAGCGGCAAGAAGCTTTTTATATTCAGTTTTAAAAGCATTTTTCACTCCTTTCATTAATTGTTTGCTTGATAACCACCCTCCAAAAGAAGGGCGGTTATCACTACATTTAGAATTTTTATTGCTTTCCAGATACGGCTTTTGCCCACGCATCTTTTATTTCTGCATTATCATTGTCCTGTTCCTGTGTGGGAGTCAATTTTGTTATCCTTCGGGTGGAATACCTTCCGCAGGGCGATGAACACCGGAATTGCCATGAGGGTGAGACTCCCCGCCAGCCACAGGAAAAACTCCAGCTCCAGGTACTTGTACAGCACCCCCAGCAGGAACACAAAGGCGATGAGGAAGAAGCTCTCGTCAACAAGCCGTGGCGTGGAGTTCCATTCCGGCAGGATGTGGGCGAACACCTCAGTTCCCACCAGCAGCACCGCCACCACTGCCAGCACCAGCGAGAGAATCCAGTTCCTGTGGTACAGGGAAAAGCTCAGACCCACAAAGACGAACAGGAACAGGTAGGCGGGGACAGCCTTTCCTATGCTCAGGATGAAAGGCGTGATAGAGCCCTCTCCTCGGTCTTGTCTTTGTCTTGGGACTAAAACCAGCAGGATAAACAGTAAAAGGCTGATAACTCCCATCAATATTGCAAGTCCCCATTCTCTTTGAAGCAGGGAGTATGTCATGACGCTCAAAGCCACAGCAATCAATGAACGAAACGGAAAGCTACTCATTCTATTCCTCCTTATTTTATCGTATACGAAAGATGTTGCTCTCGAAGTCCAGCTGTATAATCCTATCCTTCCAGAACGGGTAGCCAAGAAGGGGACGCTCAAGGCTTACCTTTGTGGACGGAGTGGCCTTTATAAACGGATTCGATACCTTATAGGGTCTGATTCCAGTGTACTGCAATCCCGCAATGTGTATCTGGTGATTGTCAGAAGAAATTGTTTTCTCCATGCTGAACTTGTAGTTGTACCCCTTGCTTTGGCCTTGGTCAAAGAGTTCCTGCATCTCCTGCTTTGGCGAGGTGGCTGTGGCGATTTTCTTTTGCCAATTGGCTGGAACAATAAAATCAGTTGCTCCTGTATCCACCGTTGCCTGCTCTTCCATTCCGTTGGTGATTATGGGAACAAGGAATGTCCCTCCATGCCGCTCAGTAAACAACTCCCTTCCCTCAATCTCCTTTCCGCCTAGCAGGATTATTTTCTGCTGGTAGTCAAAGGTGACTTTGCCGAAGGTCTCCATGATATCCATCCCTACAATGCCGTCCAGTACCTTGAATACAGGGCTGTCAGTGCAACTGACCTTGAAGGGAAAATCCTGGCTCTGCACCACAGCTCCACTGCCGTCATGTTCTGCTATGGTGATTGTTAGGGTAAAGCTGTACCTGCTGTTCCAGTCCTTGGCTTCCTTTGTCAGCTGTTTTGCAAGAAGCTTTTCTTCTTTAGGACTCAATTCTTCGGGGACGAATTCTCCTTGGGCTTCCAGCAGCTGGATGTAGGTGGGCAATGTGTATTCTGCCCAGGATTCAAGGCTGCCGAAATATTTTTCTATTCCTGACTTGAACATGGTGGACTTTGTGTAACCTGTATCCCACAAAAAGTGATAGGTTTGTCCGTTTAGCTCGACCGCCACCACCGGTACCCGCTCCGCCCCAGGATAGCTGAGGGTGAAGGGAATGGTATGGCTTCCCCAGTCCCAATATCTGGACAGTTCTGCCTGATGGTCTCCCGGAGGTGTGGAACGACAGCCGGGTGTCAGGATGAGAGAAAATGATACAAGAAAGAATCCTAATAGTAAATTTTTGAAGTAGCAACGCACCGTAGTCTCCTTATTATGGTATGCTGGCAGAGAATGGTGACACATTCTTTTGCAGGCCATTTGGCCTGCCCAGGCATACGTCCTGCAATGTTGGAGGGGAAGAGACTCCGCTTCTTCCCTTTCAACACCTCCAATTCTACCCTCGCACCCACCACCTGTAAAGGCTTTTTTCTTTCAAGAACAAGCCACAGCACCATGAACACCATCATGCCGTGGCTCTAGCAGCTTTTTACTGGTACAGATAGTCCCCGATGATGATGGTATATCTGCGATTGTTACGTTCAACCCTTGCCTTGGAGAAGTCATCCAGTGTCAGAAGCGCCCTTCCCTCGGCATCGCTGATAACCAGCGTCTTGAAAAGTTCCTTGAGCTTTTGTTCAAGGGGGATTTTATCCAGAATTGACCAAGATTCTCTAGCAATTTCCCAGTTCACTAGACCTGGATAATCAGTCTGTTCTTGAGGATAAAATTTGGGAAGATATTCTACTAAAAAGATATTAGCCCCTGCTTTGAATGTCTGTTCTTGCTTCGTCTCAAAGAGACTATAACAGGCCATTCCCCGCCCTGCTAAAAGTTGATCCCAATACATTGGGAAACTTTCGCCAATGGGACTGCTTTCTTTGAGTCGGAATTCACAGAGAATAGTGATTGATTCATCCAACTCGTTCTGGATAAGTATTCTTTCCCGTGCAAGTGCCGCGGACAGTGTTGATACAAATAGAATGAATTGCAATGTAATGAGTAATAAAATTTTTTTCCTTATCATCATAATCAAAAACCTCCTTTTTGTTGGATACTAATTGCATTGATTTGTACTTGTTGTGCCTCATATTCTAACGTTCCCTTTGTTGTGTATGGATTGTATTTTCCGTTAGCACCAGCCAATGCCTCTCCCACCAGCCGTTCAAATACATCTTTTTTATCTCCATTTTGATACTGGCTCTGATGCTCTATTTCATGAGCGGTGAGTGCAGTATCGTGAATACTTTGAGGAACATGGAAACCGTAGTATTCGCAATGAAAAATGATATGATGAGAACGGCCAGCAGTGCCAAAGAATTTATCAGTAGAATTGTCTTTACTGTTCGTATTTTACGGGGTGTTTTGTCTTGTTTGTTCATGATTTCTCCACTGAATAATACGTGTCAAATCCTTCATTTTGTACCAACGCTGTTGCTGGAATCTTCAAAGTAAACCAAATGATTGTTAAATCTCCCACGCTTCCGAATAATCCCGCAAGATAAAAATAAAAGAAAAATGCATTAAGAAATACCAGAAATGGTGAGATGAATAGCCAGAGGATGAGGGGAAGCACTCCCAATACGAGAAATGGCATGATGGTAACAAATATTGTTCTATTCCGTGTCATTGGTTCTTGGCAAATTGCACCAATTGCCAGTCTACTAGGAAGTGGGACTATGTATACAGTACTATCTCGTGGACCTGTCCATACATGGATGCACTCATGAATGAAACAAAATGCCACAAATAGAAGTATTGCTATAGAAAGAGATACTATGGAAACAGCAGTTTGTGCGTAAAGTGCTGATACGGAAATGTCGTGGAGAATTCCTTTGAGAAAGAATGCTAGAAATGTCAACAGTACAAGGGGGATGCTGAATAACAAGGAGCCTGCTGTTAGCACTCTCACCGAAGACAGCTCCTGCAACTTGTACCAGCCTTGCGGAATATTTGCACTTGGTAGCTGAGATAGTTTTGATTTAAATACAATTTTCATGGTTTCTCCTTAGAGTGTTCGATTTTGGAAGGGTATGGGAGATAATCGAGTGATTTCTCCCATACCCCAAGTCAAGGTTTAATAAGCCTTTTGTGGGTTGATTGCCTGTGCAACGACAATTGCTGCTGCAACTACTACAACGGTAATAATTCCACCGCCATCAACTTCCATCATCTCCTTCTGAGATACCTCTACAAACCCGTCCATTGCGAGCCTCCTTAAGCTTCGTTTCCCAGCCTTTTTCCTCTGGAAAACATATCTTGTTTATGGTATGCTCGCAGTGAATGGTGACACATTCTTCTGCAGACCATTTGGCCTGCCCAGGCATACGTCCTGCTGGCCCTGGGGCTTCCGTGGCTCCGGGGCCTTTTTGTTCATTTCGGGAAGACTCAGCCTCCTCCCGCTGAACACGTTCAATTCTATCCCCGCACCCACCACCTGTAAAGGCTTTTTTGCCAGTCTGACACTTTTTGACACTTTTTTCTTTTTCCTGACCTTTATTAAAAAGTGTCAAAAAGTACAATTTGCCTATTTTGCTCTTGACAAGAATGGGGTTTTAGTGTATAGGGAGAAAAAGTCTTTGAACCAAGAAGCCTTCATTGTGGGACATTTTGGAGAAAAGGAGAAGCCATGCCACGGAGACCCAAGCTAAGTCAGAAAAAGGACACTACCACCACCTGGCGGGTGCTGGCCATCATCTGCGGCCTGTGCTGGGCGGTGGTGCTGGCTGCTGATGTATTCCCCTATCCCGCAGGAGCCCAGGCTCACCCCATGGACCTGATTCCCCGGTGGGGCTTTCCTGTCCTCTACATCCTTTCCATCCTGGCCTGCCTTGTGCTGGTGGTGTATCCCAAAAAATTCATCATCTATACTCTCATGTGTTGTCTGTGGGGCGTGGTGGTATTGGTGGAAGGTGGTGGAACCAACGGCATTCTTTTCTATTTATTGGGTATGGTCTTTGCCTATGTTGCAGGCATCTTCAAGAAGCATCCTCTACCCAAGCTGGCCGTCTTTTTGGCCATCTGTCTTGCAGCTATAATCAGTCAGCTCCGCTATGGGGGAGGCTTTGTGTCTGGTGTCCTGCTTTCCTTTGTCTTTCTTCTATTAGTGTATTTGCTCGCTTGGTTTCTCCTGCAGGAGGTGGGCGGCCTTTCCCAGCTGGAGCGGGATATTCTTGCCACCTTTTCTCCATCAAAATGCCCTCCCTCAGTTGAAGCTTCTCCTGTTGCCAAAGCCCCCTCTTCCCAGCTGGATTTTTCCCAATTGACGGAGGAGCAGCAGAAAATCATTTCCTGCATCCACCAAGGGATGGTGTACAAGGAAATTGCCGCTGCCATAGGCAAGAGCGAAAGCCATGTAAAACGTCAGGTGAAGACCATCCGCAGCGCCTCTGAATTTTTTTCTTGACAGGTGTCTGACACTTTTTTCTTGACAGGTGAAAATTTCGATTTTATCATAGTAGAAGGGTCATTTCAAAAGATTTTGGCTCAGTATATATATGAAGGAGATTTTCATGGATTATTCCACACAACAGTTGAGAAATATTTCGATTGCCGGTCATGGTCAGACAGGAAAGACCACCCTTTTTGAGCATCTGCTTTTTGTTGGTGGAGTCCTTCCCAAGGCAGAGGCGGTGGCTTCCGGCAAGACTGTCAGCGACAACTCACCGGAGGAAATCCAGAGAAAGATATCAGTTTACTCTTCCTTGGCCCACATCTCTTGGAAGGACAGCCTCATAAATGTATGGGATACCCCCGGTTCCTCCGACTTCTCCGGCGAGGTGATTTCTGCCTTCCGTTCCAGCGAGCTGGCGGTGATGGTGGTGGATGCCCGCTCCGGCGCCCAGATTGAAACCATCAAACTGTGGCGTGACTTGGACCGCAGGAACAAGCCCCGCATCGCCTTCCTGAACCACTGTGAGGACGAGCGCTGTGACTATGACGGTTCCATTCAGGATATCCGCAAGAAATTCAGCGTGGAGGTGTGTCCTGTCACCATTCCCATGGGAACAGGTGGTGGATTCAAGGGTGTCATCGACGTGCTTCACGGCAAGGCCTATCTTGCAGCTGGCGACGGTGCCGTTGAGAAGGCCACCGACATTCCCGCCGAATATCAGGACGAGTACGAGGATGCTCTGGGGGTTCTGGCTGGTGCCGCCGCCGAGGGTGACGACGACCTTTTGGTTAAGTTTATCGACGAGGGCGAGTTGACTCAGGAGGAAATCATCACTGGCTTGAAGATTGCGGTGGCAAATAATCGCATTGTTCCCTCCTTTGCTGGAAATCCTGAGCAAAACTGCGGTCTGGTTCCCCTGCTGGACTTCATCGCCGACATTGCTCCCGACCCCTCCCAGTCCATCGAGACGGCCATTTCTCCTGTGGAAGAGAAGGCGACCGTTAAATTTGATAGTGGCGAGCCAACCTCCGTTTTGTGCGTCAAGACTGCCAGCGACCAGTTCTCCGGCAAGCTTTCCTATCTCAAGGTTGTCACAGGAAGTCTTTCCGCCGATTCCGAGCTGTTCAACCTGACGGAAAAGAAGAAGGAAAAGATTGGCAAGCTGTACCGCTGCGTGGGCAAGAAGCTGGTGGAAATCAAGGTGGCCCAGGCGGGAGACCTGTGCATCGCAGCCAAGCTTGCCGTCACCAAGACAAGCGACACCTTGTCCGCCAATCAGGAGGCACTTCCTTTGGTAAGGCTCCGTTTGCCAGAGCCGGTGTATTCCATGGCTGTATCCGCCAAGGAAAAGCGGGATGACGACAAGCTTTCCACCCAGCTTTTGAAGGCTGCAGAAGAAGATAGAACAATTACCTTTGCCTACAATCCAGAGACAAAGCAGAACGTGGTTTCCGGTATGGGCGAGCTGCAGATTGGCATCATCCTGGACAAGATTAAGTCACAGTCAAAGATTGAGATTGAGACCTCCTTGCCTCGAATTGCCTACCGGGAGACCATCCAGCGAAAGGCTCAGGCTGAATACACCCACAAGAAGCAGTCCGGCGGCCATGGACAGTATGCTCGTGTTGTCCTTTCCGTGGAGGCACTGGAGCGGGGCATGGAATACAGCTTTACCAATGCAGTTGTTGGTGGAGCGATTTCCAAGGGGTACATTCCTGGTGTGGAGAAGGGTGTTCGTGAGGCCATGGAGCATGGTGTACTGGCAGGCTATCCTGTAGTTGACGTGGCCATCACCGTTCTGGACGGAAAGGAGCACCCCGTGGACTCCTCCGAGATGGCCTTCAAGATTGCCGCCCGCAATGCCTTCAAGGATGCCATGCGTTCTGCAGGCCCTGTGCTGCTGGAGCCGGTGATGAATATTACCGTGTGGGTGGAGTCAAAGTATCTGGGAGACATCATGTCCGACCTGTCCGGCAAGCGGGGTAGGGTGTTGGGTCAGAACACCCTGGCCGGTGACATTGACGAGATTCGGGCCCTGGTTCCCCAGTCCGAGCTCTTGAAGTATGCCATTGACCTGCGTTCCCTTACCAGCGGCACTGGTAGCTTTGAGACCTCCTTCAGCCACTATGATCCCATCTCCGGCAAGCTGGCGGATGAGGTCATTGCTGCCGCCAAGGAATTCATCCAGGTGGCCTCAGAAGATTAGTTCGTTGGTCAGCTGCTAAACAGGACCTTTCCACGGATTTGTCTGGATGGGAATGCTTTAGATTGTCTTGCAGCTGGATTCAATAGATGGCACCGGGGAGAGGTGGTTGCTTCTCCCCGGATTTTTTTTGGAAGGAGATTATAAAACTTCTTTTATGGTTGATTTCCCAGCATGAATTTTAGTTCAGTCTCTGGAATGAGATATTTGGGGCCACCACGCTCTACACTCAACCTTCCACCGAAAACCCAGCCGTATTTCCCGTCCTCGTATTCAATCTTAACCCAATAATAAAAAAATAGAATTACTCTTCCTGTTCCATAAATTCTCGTGCTCGTTGCATCTTTTGTAGGACAGTGTCTTTGGGAGTTTCCAAGGTAAAATCACGAACATAGCAATAGAATTCCCCATTGAGAATAAAAATCACAGAAGTATAGAGATAGATTTTGTTTCCAAGCTTATATTCTTCTTTGAGGTATTGGTCAAAACCATTTTGAAAATAGAGACGCAACGGAATCCCATTATAATTATGCTGAATCATATAAGGACAATTAGAAAAATATCTCCGTACTATCAATCCTGCTGCTGGTGATGACAATCCTGCTGCAATCTCTGCCGTTTTCGGATAGTTTGAGAGTGTTGTGGTAAGGCATACTTGGAATACAGGGAATGAAGAAAAGTGTATCTGACGCTCCTCATCTCCCCTTTCAGTGGCTTGCCTGTAGAGATTCTCAAGGGAATCTGGATAATCCCAAAAATCAATTTCGTCAGTTTTACCAGCTATGGGTTGGTAATCCAGCAATTTTGAGGAAGTGGGCAGGAACATTTCAATTCCAAAATAATACCAATCCTGCTCAAACTCAGGGGGAACTGCAGAAACATCAATAAGATAGGGATCAAATTCTTTGCACCGTATATTGAGTACAACTGGAGAAGAAACTGCCGTACCAATTACCTCTTCTTTCTTTATCTGTCTATTTTCAGCATTTTTATAGCTGTCAGAAACTTTCACCCCTGATACGATTAATTGGTATTCTACAAACTGTTTTTTCCCATCATAATAATAAGTATTTGGAAAGGTGATAATGATGGTATTGCTGTCGAATCCCTGGGGTAAGTTTTCATTGCCAATTTGATATATCGTTCCTGTCACAGGGGATTTGACCTGCTCACCAATATTTAGCCTCATTCCCCCATTGGTTCTTGATACTCCATAGAGTTGCAAGGTGAGGGATAACAATACAAGTGAAATTATTTTTTTTCTCATCTTTCCTCCTCCTTATTTTCCAGCTATGTTCCCTAAGAATTCTTCCTCTGATATCCGTGCCGAGATGACTGCCCGTTGGATAGCCTCTGCCAGAACCTGGGCTGCCAGTGTGCCTGCCATGTTCAGGTCTGCCGGATGGCTTCCTACAGAGGCAGCATATACGGCGTCTCCGTCGGCCAGGGTTCCCACTGGATTGATGCAGCGGGCATAGGCGTTGGTGGCCATGGCCGCCAGCTTGGTGAGCTGAGCCTTGGAGAAGTCGCCGTTGGTGACGATGGCTGCAATGGTGGTGTTGTTGCGGGTGAACAGGTCGGTGGACTGGGTGAAGGCGTAGAGGGCTTCCAGAATATCTGTCCAGCCTTCTCGGTTTGGGGTGGTGAGGCCCGCAAGCTTTTCTCCCGTGGTGGCAGAAAAAACGTCCCCCAATGCGTTCACCACGACTATGGCTGCCATCTGCAAGCCAGCCACCTCCACGGCATAGATGCCAAGACCACCCTTTGTGGCCCTGTTCATGCCGGCTATCTTTCCCACGGTGGCTCCAGTTCCACCGCCGTAATTGCCTTCTGGATGCTGGTTGCAGTCCAGGGCATGGGCACAGGCCCTGTAGCCCATCTCCTTGTCTGGCCGAACCGTGCTGCTGCCGTAGCCCAGGTCGTAGATGCAGCTTTGGCACACGATGGGTACCAATGCAAAACCGGTGTTATAGCCCATGCCCCGCTGCTCAAGGCAGGCCATCACCCCGTCGGAGGCTGCCAGTCCGTAGGCTGATCCTCCCGACAATACAATGGCGTTTACTGGAACATCGTTGGTAAGGGGGGAAATCACTGGAGTTTCTCGCGAGGCTGGTCCTCCACCGCTAATGTCCACTCCAGCTCGTGCTCCTTGGGGGAAGGCCAGCACCGTTACGCCGGTTTTCGCCTCCAGGTCTTCTGCATGACCAATGTTCACGCCTGGTATATCTTGCAGTTGAATTTCTCTTATCATCCTGTCCTTCTTTGGTTTTCTGATTTTAATAGCAGTTTTGTGGATTAGCGGTTCATTTTCAGGGTGCAGAGCAAGCCGTCAAAGATGAGGCTGGGAATCACCTCATTGAAAATACCCTCTCCATTGAACAGGTGGGAAAAACCTCCAGTTCCCAGTACCATGGGTTTTCTTCCACCAAAAACCTCCTTGGTGTAGGCTGCAATCAGCTCCTTGATGGCTCCCAGAGCACCGTAGTACAGGCCAGATTGAATGGCTTCCGCTGTATTGGTTCCGCAGGCTCGTTGTGGCACACCGATTTCTACATTGGGAAGCTGGGCGGTACCATGGGCCAGAGCCTGCATGGACATATTGACTCCAGGCAAAATTGCGCCACCCAAATATTCCCGTTTGGCGGTCAAAATATCCACCGTGGTGGCTGTTCCCATATCAACAATGATGATGTTGGCATTGGGATAATAGGCCTGGGCTCCAATGGCTGCGGCGATTCTGTCTGCCCCGATTTCCTTTGGATTGGAGTATTTTAGATGCAATCCAGTTTTGATGCCTGGCTTAATGAGAAGTGGCTCCTTGTCAAAATACTTGATGCAAGCGCTGGTCAGGGGATAATTTAATGAGGGAACAACGCTGCAACAAACAATGTCATCCACTAATTGAGGATCAAAACCATTTTCTCGGAATACAGAACGCATGAATATTCCCAGCTCATCGCTACTGGTGTGCTGCGTGGTGGTATGACGAAACTGAAGAATCTGTGAGTCATTTAAAAAAACTCCTCCAGAAATCTGGGTATTTCCAATATCAAGGGTTAAAATCATTGCTTCCTCCTAAGTATGATTCTTTTTATGTATTTTTAGTAGCAATTTGGTACAATATCTTTGCCATTTCTTCCTCTGTTTCCCCCCGCTGAAGGGCTTGCACCTGATTGTCCTTCAGAATATTTACAACAAAGGGATGGCTTTTTGCAGTGATGTTGAGAATGTCGTTGGCAATTACAAAGTCTGCGGCACCTCTGGAAAGAATCGCTTTACAGGCAGCCAAGACCTTTTCTAGGTCAGCACCACTGGTAAGCTTAAAGCACACCACGGTTGGCTCCCTGTGTCCACCTTCCTTGGCCCAGCCCTTTATCCTGTCTGCAAGCTTGGGAGCCGCCTTGAAGGTAAGGGTCATGGAGGATCCAGATGGAATCTTTCCCTCTGGACCGGCAGCCACAGAAACCCCATCCATAATCACTGTTTCTGGAATAAAGTCACTTACTGCCGCTGCATGAATCACCAGCTGGTATTCTTGTGTGGTTAGCTCCTCTTCCAGAAGGTGTCCTAAATCGGCACCACTGACAAAGCTTCTGATGGTACACCTTCCTTGGGGTTTAATGGCAGAGGCTGCTGTAAGTACTGTTACCTGACATCCTTGGCGAGAAAAGTAATCGGCTATGATGGCAGAGGTTTTGCCGGTGGAGGTGTTGGTAACACAACGAACATTGTCTATGGCCTCCCGACAGCCACCGCCTGTAATGAGTATTTTCATATCAGCTCCTTTTTTCTGTTACAGGGAGATTGGGGGATTGTCTTTGAGAGTCTGTTGAATGTATTCCAATGCTTTTTCTGGAGAAAGGAGCTTTCCCCTTCCTACATCACCACAAGCCAGCAATCCTTCTTCTGTGGGAAGAATGTGGGTGCCCCAGGATTCTAGCTTTGTCAAGGCTTCCTGTACTGCCGGATGATTGAACATCTGGGTATTCATGGCAGGGGCTACAAGCAGCGGCTTGTTGTAGTTGTTGGCAAGGCAGATTGCTCCAAATAAGTCATCACTCAGTCCTGCAGCTAGCCTGCAGATGCAGTTGGCAGAAGCTGGATAGGCAATAATCAAGTCTGCCCATCGTTGGCTTAAGGTAATGTGATGCATGGGATCATCGCTTTTGCCGAAAATGTCAGTAAGCAGCGGCTTTCCCGTAAGTCCTTCCAAGGATGCCCGTTGAATAAATTGTAATGCCCCTTGGGAAGCTGTGGCCTGCACCTCAAATCCTTCTTTTATAAGGAGGCTGATGAGGGAACAAGATTTGAAGCAAGCAATGGAGCCGGTAACGTGAATAAGAATTCGTTTCATAGTACCTGTCCTTTGGATCAAGTCTAAAAAACCTCGTAGAATTCACTGGAATTCCACGAGGCAATAGATTATTTTATTATGTGGGGCTTATTTTTCCCATAATATTTCAGGATAGTAGCCTTCCTGAATTTTCTTTGCAATCTCAACCTTGACTGTGGCTCTGTCCTCTGGATAAGTCATGCCAAACCAGCTTTCAGGTGATGTATATACCTTAATGCGACCTTGATTATGGGAAACAATGTTGCTTGCTGCCTCTGGCAATAAGGCTTCTGCCTTTTCACTGTTTAGATTGTTGGCAATAAAGTTATCCCAATAGAGGTTGAATTCCTCAAAGGCCTTGGGAGAGAATCCAAAGAAGTTCATGGAAACCCATTCCCTGCCAGTCAACTCAATCTTTTCACCATCCAGAAGGCTGATGATTTTATCTCCCTCGTAGCCAATCTTGGTGTTTTCCTTCATGGACACAAGGTAATCATCCTTGACGGTACAAATCGCTCTGGAGACAGTACCGGAGCGGCTCATGGTATTTCCCAAAACGAATCCCACCATGGCATGGTCTGTTCCGTCTACCGGCATGGCGGAAAGATGGGCTCCCAAGGTTTCAAAGGCGACTCGTCCATAGTAATCGTCTGCATTGATAACGGCAAAGGGTTCTTTAATGGCCTTTTCAGCGCAGAGAACGGCATGGATTGTTCCCCATGGCTTGTTACGGGCAGCAGCCTTTTGAACCTGCTCTTCCGTCAGGCCATATTCAGGAGTCTGGAATACATATTCTGCATCAAAGTTCCGAGCAATGCGATCAAAAAGTCGCTCCCGAAAGTCCTGCTCAATGTCCTTGCGAATAATGTACACTACCTTACCAAAACCATTTCGCATGGCGTCATAGGTGGCAAAGTCCAACAATGTCTCGTTGTGGAGTCCAACGGAATCAATCTGCTTGACTCCTCCATATCTGCTACCCATTCCGGCAGCCAAGACCAATAATGTGGGTTTCATAACAACATCTCCTGCATTTTAGCATACCACGGAAAATAGAATAGCTCAAGTAAAACTTGCAGTGGAAAATTGATGGGTAAGCCAAGGTTGATTTTAAAATAAAAATCCCCAGCACAATCTCTATCAAGAAATTGTATCTGGGGATTGTATGCATTACATCAGATTACATCCAATGCATTAAAGGCGCTTAGTCAGCCTTCAGGTTGCCCTTGATGGTGAGGATTCCCTTCTTCAAAGAAGCGGTCAACTCTCCGTCATAGTCAATAGTAGCAGCCTCAGAAGCTTCATCGTCTACCAGAATAATCTTGCTCCAGTCCAAGTCAGCCATGTTAGCCTTGTCTCCACCAGCCTTCAGGAACTCGTCCTTAATCAAGAACTTTCCACCTACGTTCTCACCAATGCCAGCTGCAATTTTGAAGGAATCATCGGTGTCAATCTTTCCCTTGCTGTCAGTGGTAATCTGATAGGCAGTTCCACGGTGTACAAAGCGGATAACCAGCTGCTTTCCGTTAGCTGTTACAGTGAAAGCGTCTGCTGTAGCGGTATCCCAAGAAGCAATGGGATACAATACCAATGCCCGCAGACCTGCAGGAATTGCATTCTTCTTTGTTGCCTCGTTGTCATAACGAACTACGTTAAATGCTGTTGTGGACTGAGCCTTTGAAGCACCTGTTGCTGCATCAAAGCCGTCCTTTACGCTCTTTCCATTGGCAGACCAGTTGAAATGGTTCTTTGCATCTGCTCCTTCTGTGTTGAAGCGGAAGTCAATGGATACCTTCTGGGCAACAGCCAGACCTGCTACTGCTACCAAAGCCAGTGCTGCAATGATAAACTTTGAGTTCTTCATTTGTTACTCCTTAAATTATAGATATCAAACCTATAGTCTTTTATTAGGTACAAATATACACAAAATGTTAGCATTTAGTCAAGATTAGCAAGAAATGCCAGCCTCCAATGCAATATTGATCATATTAGTAAAGGTTGTCTGACGTTCCTCTGGTGTGGTGGCTTCTCCGGTGGCAATGTGATCGGAGACGGTGAGGATTGCCAGAGCCTTTCGATTGAATTTGGCTGCCAGTGTATACAACTCCGCTGCTTCCATCTCTATTCCTAGAACACCGTACTTTGCCCAAAGTTTCCAATTTTCGTTTTCATCGTAGAAAAGATCGCTGGAGGTGACAGGACCCTGCAAGGTTGCAATTCCAGCCTTTTGGGCGGCAGTGTAGGCTGCCATCAAAAGCTCAAAGTTGGCGGTGGGGGCAAAGTGAAGGCTTCCAAACCTCTGTACAGGCAGGGAAGAATCAGTACAGGCAGCAGTAGCAAGGATGGTGTCCCGAATCTTGGTGGAAGAATGGATGGCACCGCAGGTTCCTACACGGATGGCTTTTTGTACTCCATAGAATTGGAAAAGCTCGTTCACGTAGATGGAGAGGGAGGGCTGACCCATTCCTGTTCCTTGCACAGAAACCCTCTTTCCCTTGTAGGTGCCGGTAAATCCATACATCCCTCGAACCTCGTTGTAGCACTGGGCATTCTCAAGGAAATTCTCCGCAATGTATTTTGCCCGCAAAGGATCTCCTGGCAATAGGATGGTGTCGGCAATCTGATCGTCCTTTGCGTTGATGTGTGTACTCATATATACCTCCGTAAAAGTATGTGGGCAATACCCTTGCTTTTAGTATAACTCTAGACTACTGAAAATACAAGGGAAGCTCCAGTTTCTTTCTTTTGTCCAGAAGGATTAGTTTTTTATTTGTCTAAAAAGCTGGAACACAGTGGTATCACCGTGAGGCAGCTCCCGCAGATAAACACTGTTGTCAGCTGGCTTCCATTCCTCCCACAAAAACTCAAGCCACAGGGCTTCCGCCGCCTTCAAGGGATTTTTGTCACTGGCATAATCGCTTTGCACAAAGCCATAAGTTCCGGCCGGAATTTTTTCTAGGATGCTAGGATCGATATTGTCTGGCAGCTCCACCTCTATGCTTCCATCGGTGTTGGAGGGAATGCCATATCCGCAGAATTCCCCCTGGCAAAGATAGTGCTCGTCTGTTGGCTCCAGATTTTTGCTGTCTACCTGGGTAAAAAAACGGGTCATCCGCTCACCAGTAAAGCCGGCAGGAACAGCTTCTGGTGAAAATGGCTGGGGACAGTGAAGCCCGTTAAGCTCAGTATTTGAAGTCTCTGTATTTTTTTTCCCAGTTGGAAAAAAGAGAAGGTCCTTGAATAATTCTAGTCGTCTGATTGTATAGTCCATGGAAGGGAGTATAGCGAATTTTTTATTTTTTTTCAGTTTTTTTCTGAAAAAATGCATTTTTTTTAAAGTCCAACCATATAATATTTTATGAGGATAAGATTTTGGCCAAGATTTTCCTTCACAAATAATTATAATGGAGGTTGTTTTGAAGAAGTTTTGCAGTAAAAAAATAGATTCTTGTTTCTTTTGCTTTTTTGTTGCCTTGTGCTTGATGTGTATTAGTATTTTTTCTGTCTCCTGTAAAATGACAGCAGAAGGAATTCAGGCCGCCTCAGATGATGTGGAAACTCCTATCCTGTTGGATTTTTCCCAAAAATCAGAGGAACGTCTTTCTTTATCCTTTACAGAAAAGGTGCGGCTATCTGATTTGGAGGTTCGATCGGGAAATCCTTCCACCATGGGAGAGCTTGTTTTTTCTCAGGAGCAAATAGCTGTTACAGAAGAAAATAAAAGTGATTTACTTGATTTGGAGGATAGGACGACGGAGGGGATAGTGCAGGATGCCGGTTTTCAGGTTCGAGTTGTCTTTACTGAAAGCCAGCGGCTGGAAATGGGAGCCACTTATATTTTTTCTGGTGTTGCCCATGATCAGGAGGGAAATAGCCTGCTGTTCCAGCTGCCCTTCTATGGATTCAATCGGAACGTAGCTGGAGTAGTTTTAAGCGAGGTGCGCTCTGAGTATGACAAGCCAAAGGTGGAGTTTATCGAATTGTATGTTCACCGCTCAGGAAATTTGGCAGGAATTGAGTTGTATTCTGTGAACAAAAATTTTGAATATGTGTTTCCTGCGGTGGAGGTATCTGCAGGAGAATATATTGTGCTTCACATGAGAACCCTTGAGGAAGAAAGTGGTCATGTGGATGAGCTTGACAATAATCTTTCTGCTTCTACTGCCTCTGATTCCTGTACTGGGGTGCGGGATTTATGGGTTTCTTCCACATCAGAAATTATTGGTACTAGCGATGTACTTGTGCTGAGGGAAAGGGCCAAGGGAAAATTGATGGATGCCCTTTTGTATATCAGTCCTAAGGTTTCCGACACTAGTAAAAAGAAAATTCTTCCTGCTGGAGAGGATGTTATAGCTGAGGGTGGCTGGATTGCAGGTGAGGATGGGGAGTCCTGGCTTTCTAGTGATGGTATGACTACAGTGAACAGAAGTCTTTCCCGTCAGAATATTTTAGAAATTCAACAGGCCGCCACAGCTTTACAAGAAATTCCTGTTGCCAGCAAGGATGCTTGGATTGTCACTATGAATCATAAGCAGACAAAGGAACCTGGGGTTACACCTGGTTTGCCCAACTCTACCACTAAATACACCAAGTAACTGATTTTAGGGTGGCTTCATGCCACCCTTTGTTTATATTTCTTCAATAATATAATCATTTCTTTTCCTCTTGACATTTTTCTTTTTGTGGGATATATTAAGGACGAACAATAAGAATATCCGCTTTGGTTGGGAGTCGTTCAAACGGCTCTTTTTTTATATTCACAGGGCAAGTTTCTGGAAATCATATCCAGTACAGGGCCTTTTTTCGGAGTGTTGGTGGAATACATATCACTTGATTCTATACCTCATTTTGCTGATTGCAGCCCCTTGGTAACAGGCTTGGGCTACGTGCTTGTGGATCTTAAGGTTGTGCCACAAAATGGTTCAATCAAAGTAACAGCTGTCATTACGAAGCCTGCTGGTGACTCTGGTGCCGTCGGTGTCAACGACTGTGCCCGTGTCCACCGTGCCCTTCTTCCTCGTCTTGAGGCGGTTTTGGATTCCCAGGATATTTACATGGAGGTCGCTTCCCCTGGAATGGAGCGGCTTATAAAGAACCCTGCTGAATTCGCCTTGTTTATCGGGCGATACGTTCGTGTGTGGGACAGTCAGATTACGGATTGGGTGGCAGGAAAGATTATTGCTTCAGATACCCGGTCCATAACAATGGAGCTCGTTGGAGCAGTGGATGCAGAACAGGCTGAACAAGTTCAGGCTGAACAAGTTCAGGCTGTACAGGTGCAGACAATTCCCTACCAACGAATATCAAAAGCAAAATTATTACAGTTAGGAGGCTAGGCATGCCCTCTCAGATGGCAGAAGCGATACGCCAGTTGATTCAAGAAAAGGGACTTCCCGAGAAAGCGGTTCTTACTATGATCGAGGATACATTGAAGGCTGCTTATAAGCGCGAATTTGGTACTAATGAAAATGCTATTATAGAATTCGCAGAAGACTTGTCGGAAGTGTATCTGTATTCCAAGAAGATTGTAGTTGATGGTGTCTACGATCCCGCTATTGAAATCGAGCTGGAGGATGCCCTGAAGCTCAATGCAGATGCAGAAATCGGAGATGAAATCGTACTTCCTGTAGATCCCAAGAGCTTTGGACGCTCCATTGTTCAGACTGGAAAGCAAACTGCCCACCAGTCCTTGTCTGAGATCCAAAAGGACAGGCTCTATGCTGAGTTCAAAGACAAGGTTGGAGAGGTGATGGTTGGTTACTTCCAGCGTGAGGATATGCGTGAAGGCAAGAATAAGGGAACGATTTATGTTGATTTGGGCAAGGTAGAAGGAATTTTACCCAAGCGCAACCAGTCTCCACGGGAGCGATACGAAAAGAACGATAGAATTCGTGCCATCGTTACCGAGGTAAAGAAGACAAATTCCAAGGGTGGTCCCGGACTGCAGCTGGTATTGTCCCGCACTGACCCTGACTTTGTTCGGAAAATCATGGAGCAGGAAATTCCTGAAACCTACGACAAGACTGTGGAAATCTACAAGATTGTTCGTGAGCCTGGCTATCGTACCAAGGTAGCTGTATATTCCCACCGTGAGGATATTGATCCTGTTGGAGCCTGCGTAGGACAGAAGGGTGTTCGCATTCAATCTGTCATCCGTGAGCTGGACGGAGAGAAAATCGACATTTTGAAGTTTGATCCCGACCCAGCAGAATTCATCAAGAATGCCTTGTCTCCTGCAGAGGTTACTTCTGTAATGATTCTTGACGCAGACAAGCGTCAGGCCTTGGCTTGTGTGCCAGAAAGTCAGTTTTCCTTGGCAATTGGCAAGCAGGGCTTGAATGTCCGCTTGGCTAATCGCTTGGTGGACTGGAACATTGATGTAAAGACCGACGATGAGTATGAGGAGTGTTCCCAACTCATTGCCGAATCTCGCAAGGCAGCAGAAAGCCTGTTCATTCAGGAAGAGGATACTATTTCAACTTTGGAAGAGTTGCCTGGTGCAGACCAGTCTGTGGTAGCCCTGCTGAAGGAAAATGGTATTGTAGATATTGGTCAGTTCCTGGATGCTCAAGAAAGTGGTTCTTTGTCTGAAATCGAAGGCTTGTCTGCTGAAAATATCTCCGCCTTGGAGAGTCTGATTAATGCAGAGGTTGAATTGGTGGATGACGAATCGGCTGCTGCAGGTGGGGTTGCGACAGAGGAAGAATTCGTGGCAGAGGATGACAGCGAGGAAGAATATCGTTGTCCTGAATGTAATGCCAAAATTACAATCGATATGACATCTTGTCCAAGTTGTGGTATCGGTCTTAGCTTTGAGGTTGTGGACGAGGAATAGGATAGAATATGGCGGATGATACAGAAAAAAAACCAAACGAAGTGGAAAACAAGCCAAAGGTTAAGCTAATTAAGAAAAAGAACGATGTGCCTCAAGCTTCTCGGGAGTCAGAAAAAACACCTGCCACTGGTGTGCAGAGTTCTAGTACACATGGTGCTGGTGCAAGTGCTCCTGCAAAGGCTGTAGAGCCTAAGTCAAATGTCGCCACCCCTGAACGGAAGAAGGTTGTGGTAGTCAAAAAAAAGAGCCCTGCACCACAGCAGCAGGGGAAGCATGAGGCTCCTAAGAATGCTTCTGCCAGTACCCATGCAAACGGAGCTCTAGCTAATGCTGCATCTGTTGAATCATCCGCTGTAAATTCACAGGTAAAGGAGGCTCCTGCTGCTTCTAAGCAAAGGGATGGTGGTGGAGAACAGGCTGCAGCACAAAAGCCAAAGCCAAAGCCAACTACTTTTGAGCTTAGTCCCAGTAGACCTAATGTAAAGGCGGGAAATCTTTCAGATAAGCCTCGTGGAGGCGGATATAATAGGGGTCACAGAGACGGTAATTACCAGCGTCGTGATGGAGGTTTCTCTGGTGCTCAGGCTCGTGAGGGCTTTCAGAATCGACAGAGTGGCTATAATCGTCAGGGCGGCCAGGGCGGTGGCTACAACCGTGGTCAAGGTGGCCAGGGTGGCCAAGGCGGTTACAATCGTCAGGGTGGCCAAGGTGGCTATAACCGTGGTCAGGGCGGCTATAATCGCCAGGGCGGCCAGGGCGGTGGCTACAATCGCCAGGGCGGACAAGGCGGTCAGGGAGGATTTAATCGTGGACAGGGGAGACCTGGATTCGGTGGTCCGCGTCCTGGATTTGGCGGGGGGGCTCCTGCTCCCATGGAGGAGGCAAAGAAGGTTCCCGCCAAGAAGACCTTCAAGGGAAAGAAGCCTGTTTATCGCAAGGATCGGGAGGACGAGAACTTCTTTGAGGATAGAAACCAGAAGAAAAAGCAGGCCGCCTCTGCCAGTGCAGTTCCCGCCTCCATCGAGATTATGGAGACCATCTCAGTCTCCGACCTGGCAAAGAAGATGAACCTCAAGGCTTCTGAAATCATTGCCAAGCTCATGTCCATGGGAATGATGGTCTCCATCACCCAGTCCATTGACGCGGATACTGCCACCCTGCTGGCCTCCGAGTATGATTGTGATGTCCATATCATCAGCCTCTACGACGAGACAGTCATCGAGAGTGATGCCGGCGAGGAGGGGGATCTGGAGGTTCGTCCTCCTGTTGTCACCATCATGGGTCACGTTGACCATGGTAAGACAAAGACCTTGGATGCCATCCGCAGTACCCGTGTGGCAGAAGGTGAGTTTGGTGGAATTACCCAGCACATCGGCGCCTACATGGTGGAAACAGATAAGGGACGCATTACCTTCCTGGATACACCTGGTCACGAGGCCTTTACCATGATGCGTGCCCGTGGTGCCAAGATTACGGATATTGTCGTTCTGGTGGTTGCCGCCGATGATGGTGTCATGCCCCAGACTATCGAAGCCATCAACCACGCCAAGGATGCTGATGTACCCATCATTGTGGCGGTGAACAAGGTGGACAAGCCCGAGGCCAATCCTGACCGTGTAAAGACCCAGCTTTCAGATTTGGGGCTGGTTCCAGAGGATTGGGGTGGAGACACCCAGTTTGTCCACATCAGTGCCTTGAAGAAGGAGGGCTTGGATGACCTGCTGGACGCAATCCTCCTGCAGGCTGAGGTGCTGGAGCTGAGGGCTACCTGGAATTGCCGTGCGGAGGGAAAGATTATCGAGTCCCGTGTTGACCATGGACGCGGTGTTGTGGCTACCGTTATTGTTGAGCGGGGAACCCTTTCTACCGGCGACCCCTTTGTTGCAGGAATTTATTCCGGTCGTGTTCGTGCCATCTTCAACGATCGTGGAGAAAAGATTAAGGAAGCAACTCCCAGTATGCCCGTTGAAATCCTTGGTATGGAGTCCATGCCCAACGCCGGTGACCCCTTCCAGGTAACTGACACAGAAAAGACTGCCCGCTCCATTTCCTCCAAGCGTCAGGAATTGAAGCGCTTTGAGGATGCCAAGAGCGTACGCAAGGTTACCTTGGACAATCTCTATGACACCATCGATGCCGGTGGAATTATGGAGCTGAAGGTCATCATCAAGGCCGACGTGCAGGGTTCTGCAGAAGCCCTCAAGTCCTCCTTGGAAAAGCTTTCCACCAGAGACATCCGGCTGGTGGTCATCCACTCATCTGCTGGTGCCATCAACGAAAGCGATGTCATGCTGGCCGCCGCTGATTCCAATGCCATCATCATTGGATTCAACGTTAGACCTACTCCCAAGGCAAAGATTATTGCCGATCAGGAAAAGGTTGACATCCGCAAATACAACGTCATCTACAAGTGTGTAGAAGAAATTACCCTGGCTATGGAGGGTATGCTGAAGCCCGATGTAAAGGAGGAGGTGACCGGTATGGTGGAGGTTCGGGACACCTTCCGTGTTCCCAAGGTGGGCCTCATCGCCGGTTCCTACGTTATCCAGGGTGTCGTAAAGCGGACCTCCAGCGTCAACGTCATTCGTGAGGGAATCGTCATCTACAGCGGAAAGATTTCATCCTTGAAGCGATTCAAGGATGACGTCAAGGAAGTGAATACTGGATACGAGTGCGGTATCGGTATAGACAGCTGGCAGGACATCCAGGTGGGAGACCAGCTGGAAATCTTCGAGTATGTAGAGGTGGCTCGCAAGCTGGGAGATTCCGCTCCCTTGGCAAGGCCAGATGAAGCTGGAGGAGACAAGGCATAGATGGGTTCCTTTCGACTTGTACGATTAGGTGAGCAAATCCGGGAGGAAATCTCCAAGATGATTCTTTCCGGACAGATAAAGGATCCCCGTGTCTCCACCTTCCTTTCTATCAATAGGGTGGATGTTTCTGGAGACCTTGGATATGCCAAGGTCTATGTGTCCAGCTTTATGAGTGGAAAGGAAACGGAGAAGGGGGTGCGGGGCTTGCAAAGTGCTGCAGGCTTTATCCAGTCCACCATTGGAAGAAAATTAACTATCCGTCAGTTTCCAAAGCTTACCTTTATTGCTGATTCCAGCATCAAGGAAGGCTTTGAGATGGTGCGGAAATTGAATCAGCTGGAGGCAGAAGAAGCTGCATTGGAAGCTTCTCGTGGTGATTCTGTGTCATCAGATGGGGACGAGTCGCCCTCCACAGGCGGGGAGAATTAATCTGGCTTCTAAAGATTCCGGTGTATCAGGCATCATGCTCTTTGCCAAGGAGTCTGGCCCCACCAGCTTTTCTTCCCTCGGTATTATAAAAAAAGCCTTGGGAACGGGAAAGGTGGGGCATACGGGTACCTTGGATAGCTTTGCAGAAGGCTTGTTGGTGGTGCTGGTGGGAAAGATGACACGATTGGTTCCCTATATCACCGCCACGAATAAAAAATACTTGGCAGTAGTGGCCTTTGGTTCAGAAACAGATACACTGGAACCTTCTGGTGTTGTTGTGAGGGAAGGGCCACTTCCCAGCCGTCAGCAGGTGGAGGCTGTGTTGCCCCAATTTCGGGGGAGGATTCAGCAGGTTCCGCCTGCATATTCTGCCATTCATGTAGATGGAAAGCGGGCCAGCGACTTGGCTCGTTCTGGTGCCACAGCCCGGCTTCCTTCCAGAGAAATCACTGTTCATTCGCTGGAGCTTTTGGATTTTGATGGTGGGTATGGCTTGCTGGAGGTTACCTGTTCCAAAGGAACCTATATTCGCTCCTTGGCTCGTGATATTGCCGTGGCTGCAGGAACCTGTGCCCATCTCGTGGCCTTGCGTCGTGTGGCTGTAGGCCCTTTTCAGCTGGAAAAGGCTGCCTTTGCCTCTCGTTTGGCAGATTTTACTCTGGCCAGCCGTGGTCAAGGAGAGTTGCCACCATCAAAGGCTACTAGGGAAGAGCTCGCGGCAGTGGCAGGCCACCTGATTCAGTTTACTCCAGAAATGGCTCGTGCTTGTGGTCTTGTTCCCTTGGTCTTGACGAGTCAGTATTACAAAGATTTTTTTCAGGGGAAGCCATTACGAAAGTCTTGGTTCACCCTTTGGCAAAACTCATCTTCTACAGACTATCCTGTGTTCTTTGAATCTGGAGAACTGGTGGGAATGATTAAAGAGGCTGGGGAGCGGCTCCATTATGGGTTTGTAATTCCTCAGCAAGGATAATATATGGAAAGCAATCTGAGAGTTTATTCTTGGAATGATATAGTTTCTGGTAATTTTTTTACCCGCTCCCAACTGTTGGCACAAGGGTATGAGGGAACAGCCTTAACGGTGGGTGGCTTTGATGGACTCCATTTGGGACACCAGGCTCTTTTCAACGCAGTGCTTGGACAAAAGCAGTTATTGCCCGGGGTTATTACCTTTGGTACCTCTCCCAAGGCCCATCTCCACCCAGAAAGCTTTTCTGGCTCGGTGTACACCATGGAGCAGCGGTTGCAGTGCTTCAGGGAGATGGGCTTTGCCTTTGTTGTAGTCATTGACTTTTCCGGTGATTTTGGTAAAATGAACGGAGTTACCTTTCTGCAACACTTGAAGGAACAGCTGTACATGGCCTATCTAGCAGAGGGAACTGACTTCCGTTGTGGCTACAAGGGTGCGGTAAACATCGATTTTTTGAAGGAGTTCTCCTTGCAAAATGATGTGGTGCTGGAGGTTGTAGAGCCTGTCATTGTAGGCGGGGTGAGAGTCAGTTCCTCCCAGATTCGCAATTCCTTGTTGCAGGGTGATTTTAGTCGGTGCAGGCAGTTTTTAGGCAGGAATTTTGCCCTTGGTGGCAACTGCTTTCAGTGGCAATGGAAGGAAAACTCCTTGGTAGGAGTGAAAAAGAAAGGCCCGTGTGGTTGCCTTCAGATTCTTCCTCCTGCTGGAAGTTACCAGGTGACAGTTCATTGCAAGATAAAGGCAAAGGATTCTTCTATTGAAAAAGAGCTTTCTTTTGCTGAAAAGGCAATCATTCAAGAAGAATCCTTAAAAATGATTCTTTCAGAAGATATTTGCAGGGCTCTTTCTACAGGAATGATTGATACAGAAAGTGTGCTGGTGGATTCAGTAGAATTCACTTGTTGATTTTGGTTATCTTAATGGGATTAAAATAGAAAGGAGTAAGTAATGGCACTTACAAAAGACACAACTGCTGCCATCGTTACCAAGTTCGGAGCAAACGAACGGGACACTGGCAACACACGAGTTCAGGTAGCACTGCTGACTGAACGCATCAAGCAGCTCACAGAGCATTGCAAGACCTTCAAGAAGGACAAGGGAGCTTCCCGCCGTCTTATTATCTTGGTTGGTCAGCGCAGAAGCCTGTTGAAGTATTTGCAGCGTACAGACCTGGAAGGGTACCGTGCGCTTATCAAAGAACTTGGCCTGCGAAAGTAAGCTGTGGGGGACAGTCTGCTGCCGTTGTGTGCGGGAGACTGTCCTTTTCGTTTTTAGGAGAATAAGAAATGGTTCATAGAGTATCATATACATTGGCTGGACAGGAATTGATTTTGGAAACTGGTCGCTTGGCAAAGCAGGCCAATGGTTCTGTCTACGCCCAGTTTGGCGGTTCCGCCGTCATTGCCACAGCCTGTGCTTCCAGCGAGGCTCGTGAGGGACTTGATTTTGTTCCTGTAACTGTTGATTACAACGAAAAATACTATGCCGCAGGAAAGATTCCCGGTGGCTTCATCAAGCGTGAAGGTCGTCCAAAGGACAAGGAAATCCTTGTTTCTCGCCTTATTGACCGCCCCATGCGCCCCTTGTTCGAGGTGGCCTTTGGCCGTGAGATTCAGATCGTACCCACCTGTATTTCTTCCGACCAGGTAAACCCACCTGATATCTTGGCTGTAATCGCCAGCTCTGCTGCCGTTGTCATTTCCGACATTCCTTTTAACGGCCCTGTGGCTGGTGTTCGTGTGGCCTATGTTGACGGTCAGTACGTTATCAACCCCACCTACGAGCAGATTGACAAGGCGGAGCTGGAAATTGTGGTTGCTGGAACTGCCGACGGCTTTACAATGGTAGAGGGTGGTGCCAAGGAGGTTTCCGAGGAAATCATGCTGGGTGCCTTGGCCAAGGCCCAGGAATTCATCACCGATATGTGTCATCTTCAGGATGAGCTTCGCAAGCTTGCCGGAAAGGAAAAGCTGCCCCTGTGTCCTTCCACCGCCACCTTGGAAAACAAGGATGCCATGCTGGCAGAGGCCATGCCCAAGATGGAGGAAGCTTGCTTTGTAAAGGGCAAGCACCAGCGTCACGAGGCAATCGGTGCTGTAAAGGCCAGCTTGGCGGAGAAATATGCGGAGCAGCTGGAGGATGACCTGCAGAAGAAGCTTTTCAACGGCCTCTTTGAGGACATGGAATATAATATCCTTAGAAAGAGCATTCTTGACAGGGGAATCCGTGTAGACGGCCGTGGAACAGAGGATATTCGTCCCATTACCTGCGAGATTGATGTCCTGCCTCGTCCCCATGGCTCTGCCGTGTTCACCCGTGGTGAAACCCAGTCCCTGGCTGTTGCCACCCTTGGTACCTCTTTGGACGAGCAGGTATACGACGACATTGACGGAGACCGCCGTGAGCACTTTATCCTGCACTACAACTTCCCTCCATATTCTGTAGGTGAGGTTGGACGCATGGGAACTGGCCGCCGTGAGATTGGTCACGGAAACTTGGCTCGCCGCTCCCTTGAGGCTATGGTTCCTTCTCGGGAAACCTTCCCCTATACCATCCGTGTTGTATCCGAGATTCTTGAGTCCAACGGTTCTTCCTCCATGGCATCCGTCTGTGGTGGAACCCTGTGTATGCTGGCCGCCGGTGTACCCATGAAAAAGCCTGTGGCAGGTATTGCCATGGGTCTGATTACCGAGGGAGACAAGTACGAAAAGTACGCCATCCTTTCCGACATTTTGGGAGAGGAGGACCACCTGGGAGACATGGACTTCAAGGTGGCAGGAACAGTTGACGGAATTACTGGCTTCCAGATGGACATCAAGATTGCCGGTGTTACTACAGAAATCATGCAGAAGGCTCTGGATCAGGCTCGTCGTGGTCGTCTCCACATCCTGAGCATCATGAACCAGACCATCAGCAAGCCCGCAGAAAAAATCAGCGAGTATGCGCCTAAGATTGAGTCCATGAAGATTGATGTGGACAAGATTGGTGCCCTCATCGGTCCTGGTGGAAAGATTATCAAGGGAATCTGTGCCACCCACGATGTGAAGATTGACACCGAGGACGACGGAACGGTTATCATCTACGGTAAGACTGGAAAGGCCACCGATGCCGCCAAGGCTGCCGTCAAGGCCATTGTGGAGGATCCTGAGGTGGGAACAATCTACAACGGAACAGTCAAGCGAATCATGGACTTTGGTGCCTTTGTGGAGATTCTGCCCGGCAAGGAAGGCTTGTGCCACATTTCCAAGCTTTCTCGCCAGCGGGTGGAGAAGGTGACCGATGTTATTAAGGAAGGTCAGCAGATTCCTGTAAAGCTTTTGGAAATCGACAAGATGGGCCGCTTGAACCTGTCTTATATCGATGCCCTTGAGGATCAGAAGAAATAAACTGCACTGTATAAAGCAGTGGCTGCCCAAGGAGTTGTGATGGAGTATGCTTCATGATGAAGAAAACTTCATGATGAAGAAAGCTTCATTGAAACTTCTGTAGGCAGCCTTTTTTTTCAGGAGTGAAATCCGCCGTGTCGGTTACAACACAGATCTTGTCCAACAATGTGGTTCTCATTACAGAGCCTGTTGCAACGGTAAAGACTGCTGCAGTGGGCTTTTGGTTTCCTGTAGGCTCCCGCCATGAGGGAAGGGGGCAGCGGGGGGCATCCCACTTTGTGGAGCACATGATTTTCAAGGGCACTCATGCTCGCTCCTCCTTTGACATAGCCCTGGCCTTTGACCGCATTGGTGGTTATCTCAATGCCTTTACCGACCGGGAGACCCTGTGCCTCCATTGCGTGGTGCCAGCTACTCATTTGGCCAAGGCTCTGGAGGTGCTGGTGGATATGTGTGCCAACTCCCGCTTTGACGAAAAGGAACTGGAGCGGGAGCGGGCGGTAATCCAGAGCGAAATCATTTCTTCTCAGGATGATCCAGAGGAAGCGGCCCTAGATGCTGCCAGTGAAGCCGCTTGGCCCAATCACCCTATTTCCGCTTCCATTGCTGGTACTGTAGAGGAGGTGGGCTCCTTGACTCGTGATACCTTGGTGGAGTGGTATAAAGAGCACATTGTCACAGGCCCCCTGGTGATTTGTGCCGCAGGAAATGTGGAGGCTCCCTTGTTGCAGCAGCTGACAGAGACCTTGCCTCCTCGCAGTGCCTGCAGCAAGGACTGGCTCCAGGTGGCCACCTTGAAGGGACTGCAAGGCAGGGCTCCCCAGTGGCAGGGGGGCATTCAGTTTAAGGATGCACCTTTTCGCCAGATGCAGTTTTTCTTGCAGCTTCCGGTGGCAGAGCCAAAATCTGCCAGGGACTACTATTGCTGGGCGGTGGCCAATGCCTTGGTAGGAGACACCATGAGCTCCCGGCTGTTTCAAAAGCTCCGGGAGGAAGGGGGCTACAGCTACAATGTCTACAGCTTTATGAGCTATTACAGCGATGCAGCCTGCTGGTGTGCCTACGCTTCTGCCGCCAAGAAAGACAGCCAGAAGGTGGTGGCCACCCTGTACCATGAGCTGCGACTACTGAAGGAGGAAGGCTTTAGTCAGGATGAGCTTGATGCCGCCTGTGAGCATATTTGCGGGGAGGAAATTATTGCCGCAGAGGACATGGACTACCGCTCCAAGCGGCTTTTCCGCCACCATAGCTTTGGCTTTCCCCAAATCACCACGGAAGAGATTGCAGATTTGATTCATAGCCTGTCCAAGGAGGAAGTTGCCAATGCCCTGCATCAGCTCTTGGATTTTGACAAGGCTGCCTTGCTGGTGTACGGCAACAATCCCACGGAAAGCTTTCAGAAGAAGATTCTTGCCTCGGTGTAGAAGGTGAGGTAACATGAGGGAGCCTTGCTTTTTCTAGCATCTCCCATTCAGCAAATACATATCCGCCAAGGTAAGCCATGCCATGGCTTCTACCACAGGCACAATGCGAGGGCACAGGCACACGTCGTGGCGGCCATGAATGGCAAGTGCCGTGTCCTTATAAATGCCGTTTTCTTGGCTTACAGTTTTTTGTTCCTGGAAAATGCTGGGTACAGGCTTTATTGCCAGATTAAATCGGATTTCGTTGCCAGTGGAAATTCCCCCTAAGATTCCACCTGCATTATTGGTGGCAAAGGCAACTGCTGTGGTACCCCCTTGCTCTTGTGTGGTATACATATCATCGTTCATGGTGCTGCCAGTCATGTCCACTGCATCAAAGCCGGCTCCAAATTCAATGCCCTTCACCGCACCGATGGAAACCATGGCCTTTGCCAGCTCCGCGTCCAGCTTGTCAAAGACTGGCTCTCCCAAGCCTGCAGGGATTCCATTGATTCGGCATTGGATGATTCCTCCTGCACTGTCTCCTTGGCGACGCAATTGGTCAACTCGCTCTGCCATGGCTTGAGCTGCCTCCAGGTCTGCCGCCCGCAAAGGATTTTGTTCAATTACCCTAAGGTCAATGTTTTGGCATTCCACACCTGCAGCCTTCAGTGTAAAGGCCGTTACAGTAGGGGAGGGAAGGCGGGAGGCAAGGAATGCCTTTGCCACAGCTCCTGCTGCCACTCGAGCGGCAGTTTCCCTGCCAGAAGCTCGTCCTCCACCACGATGGTCTCGAAATCCATATTTTTGAGTGTAGGTGTAGTCTGCGTGGCCTGGTCGGAAGGTATCCTTCAAGGCATTATAGTCCTTGGAATGCTGGGACGTGTTGAGGATGATAATGGCAATGGGAGTCCCTGTGGTCTTTCCCTCAAAGACACCGCTTAAAATCTGACAAGCATCTGCTTCCTTTCTGGCAGTTACCGCAGCATTGAATTCTCCATTGTGATGACCTGGCCGTCTTCTGTCTAACTCCTTCTGGATAAGGCTTTCGTCAAGGGGAATTCCTGCAGGACAGCCATCTATCACCACGCCTAATCCCACTCCGTGGCTTTCTCCAAAGGTGGTAACTTTAAAAATTCGTCCAAAACTGCTTCCAGACATACTTACTCCTGCAAAAGTTCACTTACACTGACAATGTCGTAGCCTGCATCAAGGATTGCCACCAGCAACAAGTCCAGCTTGTCGTACAGAAAATCATCTCGACTCCCTCCACTTACTCCCACAGCCACAGGAATCACCAGTCCATCTTCTAGCTGGCTCACAACCTGCTCAATTATCATGTTCACCGGTTTGTAGGTGGTCATATCCTTTCGTGCCGCCTGTTCAAAGGTAACGGTATCCAGGGGATCAATGCTTCTGTCTATGTAGGTGTATCCTGCCAAGCTTCCTGCCTCCAGCACCTCTTTGTTGGTGGCATAGAAGGGGGCATGCCAGATGACGGACAATTCCTTTTCTGTCAAATCGTAGAACTCATCCTCATTGCGAGCCAGTCCCCGGCGAATAAAATTTACATCCACCAAAAAATCCTCGTTGGAGGTTAAATCCAAGGCTGTGTAGAACATGGAACCACATTCCTGACCAGCTTCTACAATGCGGCCTGTTTCAGCAGGATAGCGACGAATAAATTCTCCGTTGATAAAGAAGGTGGAGCGAACATTATATTTTTCTAGGGTATGGAGAATTGTTGCCAATCCGTCTGCATTGTCTAGGGCATCAAAGGCAATCGCTACCTGAGGACGCTTTTCCTGCTTTTTCGTGGCAGGCTCGTAGAAGGGGGTTGTGGTGGCAGCTCCTGTCAATGTCCTGATATAGGGCATGTTGGTAAAATCCTTGTTAGGGCTGGCATCAAGGAATACCCGGTACCTGCTGTTACCAGTTTTGGGTGCGTCCAGTTCCTCCAGCTCTGAATATGACCATTTGCCTGCATCCTGGTCGTATTCCATGATGCCCCAAGGAGTCTGCAGGACGGGATGTCCAGTGGTGGCGTTCCAGCTGTAGCTTGTGGCGGAAACCGGAAAAAGCACCTGTATACCATTTTGGTTTGCGGCATGGATATTCCATTCTAAAACAGCCTCTTCAGTTCCTACAAACACAGTGGAGCTGTTTCCCCAATCGTAATCAATCACCCTGGTACAATTTAAAGCGGCAATTTGTTTCCAATCAGAGATGGAATACACCAAGAGCTGCTCTCCTGTTCTGCAGAGAATATGCTGGCCATCGGGAGAGAGCAGAGGCTCCATGGCATTTTCTGGTACCTCCAGCACTGTTGCCCGTACCTGTCCGCTGTGAATTTCCAGTCGATATACCTGGCTGTCGGTAGCTCCCACAGCATGATACTGGAACCAGAGCACGGGATTTCCCCAGCTGTCCCAGAAAAACTGACAGCTTTGGGTCGATCCTACGAGGGAAACCTGGGTTCCTGTATACAGCTGCCGTACAAAGCTGGCGCTGCCGGGCAGGGAAAAATATGATATGGTTCGTTGGTGACCCGCCATAACCATGGCAGTGCAATCTCCATTGACACTGAAGGTATCGGTGGAGGAGAAGGGATGGGGAAGTCTGCCTACAATGCTACCGATGCCAACAAAGTCTGAGTATAGGGCCCGGGTATACATTTCGTAAATGGGAATACGATACACCAGGTCATTGGTAATGTACACCAGATTTTTATCAGAAGCCCAATCCACGCAATTGATGGTACCAGGCCCCACCTTTCGCAAATGCTCTTCCACTTGGTTTGGCTTGAACATGGATTCAGGCTCGGTAAAATAGAGATTGCCTTCCTTCTCGTAGATTAAAAACTTGCTGTCAGGTGACCAGAGAACAGGCACCTTGGTAAAGCTCAATTCAGTTTCTGCTACGAGCTCCACCTGGGTGTACCCAGAAGCATTTTTTAAAATAATGCTGCCGCTTACCGCTCCTGCCCGCTGAATGGAGCATACCCACCTTCCGTCAGGACTTACAGATTCCGCTGCCGGAATTACTGATTCTGTGGGAATGATTTCCTCATTTTGCTCCATGCCATGAAGGAGGGCCCCAGTTTCCACATTGTAGTGGGTGGTGCCGTAGCGGTTTCTGATTCTCAGGGCCTTGCCTCCCAGAAGGGAAGAAAGCTGCTCTGGATAGCTGGTTATTTGCTGGGGATTAGTAAAGTCCCCTTCGATTTGGGCAGTAAAGAAGGTGGGATAGGAGGGCTCACCTGGTTTGTTGTGGGTTACTTCAAAAAGAATCCCATCGTTTTCACTGATATAGGGGGTAGAAAAGGTGATTTCTGCTGGCAACAGGGATGAAGCCAACAGAAGAAAAGAGGCTACTGCAACTGCTGTTTTTTTCATGAATGCAACTCCGTGCTCAAGGCAATATTGTCTAGCTCTTTTTCCAGATCTGCTAGCTCTGCCTCAAGCTTTTCAATATATTTCATTCTGTCCTGATATTGGAGCATTTCCAATTTATCAAAGACGGGATCCAAAGCCTCCAAGCCATGTTCTCCCGTCTTTTCTAAACCGCACCAAGGACAGTACAAGTATTCTTTGTTGATGGTTCTACGGCAACCAAGGCACACTGCTACAGATTGCATGGCACTCCTCCCTTGGAGAAGGAGTCCAAGTGGACATCCATCCCCTATCGCTTTAGAATGGTTTCTGGATCAATAAGCTTTCCGTTCTTGTAAACGGTAAAGTGCAGGTGGGGACCGGTGGAATAGCCGGTATTTCCCACAGCACCAATCCTTGTTCCCTGGGCTACTCGCTGGCCCTTCTTTACGGGAGCTGGCTTTTGCATATGGGCATACAAGGTCTGATAACCGTTTTCATGGTCAATTATAACATAATTTCCGTAAACATTGGTATATCCTACCACCGCAATTTTTCCACTCATAGCTGCTTTGATGGGAGTCCCCTGGGCAATGGCCAGATCGATTCCCGTGTGGGAAGATGGAACACCGGTAAAGGGGTCAAGGCGGGGACCAAAGCGGGATGAAATACGGTAGCCACCACTAAGGGGCCAGATAAAGAGCTCTCCCATGGCCCTTTGCAAGGAGGTGGCATCCAGCTTGGCTCCAGGGATAAACAGCTGCTGCCCCTTGTCCAAGCTTGCTGAGTCCAAGTCATTTACATCAAGGATATCCTCCACCGTCACCTTGTAGCGAGCGGAAAGCCCCTCAAGGGTTTCGTTGGCTGCCACTGTGTGGATCAGTCCGTCTACGGAAGGAACCTTCAGCTTTTGGCCTGAACGAAGCTGGCGTACATTGCCAATATCGTTTACTGCAATGAGGGTGGAAATATTGGTAAGGCCAAATTTATAGGTAATGCCGGAAATGGTGTCTCCGCCTTGTACCGTGTAGCTTTGGAAGCTTACCGGCTGATTGAAGCTGATTTCTGCCAGAGAAATTTCCTTTCCATCAATGAGAATGTTTCCGCTGGCGTCAACCTCGTTTTCACCCAAAAGTGCAAAGCGGGACATGGCGGAATCAAGGATTTCCAGCTCTTCTGCAGGCAAGAAGGGCAAGTCTACTGGACGGGCTTTGCTTGCAAGATGGCTGGAAAGATTTCTCAGTCCAAGGGTCAGACCAACCCCCATGGTTGCCATCAACACCAACAGCAGGATACGGAACAAACGATGGGTAAGATACCACAGCAGGCTTTGGAAAATATCATGGCTTTTTTCCACAAGTGCTGATGAACCTTCCTGTAATGCGATGAAAGAAGGTGAGTTCCCATAACGATATGCATTGATAGCCTTGGAAGGAAAGGAAAAGCTCTTGTGGTTTTGTTTTTTGCGAGGATGATCCAGCTTGCGTGCAAATTTTGTTTGGGAGCCGAAACTAACCTTGCGGTTGTCCATATAGGTGATAATTTCCATACATCTTCTATCGACACAAAATAAATGCCATATTAGAATATTAAATGATGGAAACTGAAAAAAAACACGGTGACAGCGATACCCTTTGTGTTGAAAAAATAGGCGGCAAAAATTCTTTTGCCAAATATAGTAATCTCCTGCTTTTTGTGGTGGTGGGTTTATTGGCAGGTATTGGTATAAAGCTTTTCTGTCTCGACCTGCTGAGAGTATCCGGCTCCTCTATGGAGCCTACCATTGCTTCTGGAAGTCAAATCCTTGTCAACAAGCTATCCTTTGGCTTGGTAGAACCCTTTGGAGACGAGCTTTTGATTCAATGGAAGGAACCTGAGCGGGATGACGTGGTACTGTATTTTTATAATAACCGGGGGGTAATCAAGCGGTGTGTGGCAGTGGCTGGAGACCGACTAGAATTTTCCCATGATTTCGGGTATAGTCTTATTGTGAATGAAAAAAGCATTCCATTGACAGAGTCTCAGTATCAAAGGCTCAAGCATAATCAGCAGGTTCCCTTCGGCATGATTCTGGCACTGGGAGACAATTATGATGAGTCCGTTGACTCCAGGGACTATGGCTTTGTGTCGGTAAAAAATGTGCTGGGAAGGATTATTGGTAAATGAGTGAATTTATATCCCGCAAACGCTTTTTAGTTTTTGCTGTTATTACAGGCTTGGCGGCAATTTATATCATTGCAACCTTTGGATTGCTTGCAGTACAGGAGGTTCCTGTCCGTCAGGCTCGTAAGCAGGACATGGTGCGAGGAACAATTGTGGACAGGAACGGTAAGCCTCTGGCAGTTTCCACCAATTTCTACCATCTTTCTGTTACGCCTTCGGCTGTCTCCGATGTGGAAAAGACTGCCACTGTGCTTGCCCCGGCCTTGCAGATGAATCCAAGCCAAATTATTCAGTCCATTCAAGGGTCTTCTCGAGTTTTCTATTTGAAAAAGCGGCTGGATGAAACAGAATACGATATACTGAAAACCTTGATTCAAGATAACGAGCTTTCTGGTTTACGGTTTGATGCGATTCCAGGCCGTGTGTATCCTGAGCATGATTTGGCCGCCCAGCTTATTGGCTTTATGGGAGACGATGGTGAAGGCTTGGCTGGAATAGAATATTCCATGCAGCGGGAGCTGGCTCCAGTTTTTAGCCAAAATGCGGGGGAAAGTCGGGATGGGCAGAATGTCTATCTTACCATCGATGCGAACCTGCAATATAAATTGGAAAAAATAGCTTTGAATGCCATGGAGTCAACTCAAGCGGAAAGTGTCATGATGGTGGCTGCCGATGGAAAAACGGGGGAGATACTCTCTTATATTTCCTTGCCTTCTGTAGACTTGAATCAATATCGTAATTCCACTCCCGCCCAACGTCAGGATAGACCGGCGGTGGTTGCCTATGAGCCAGGCTCTGTGTTCAAGGTATTTTCCGTGGCAACCTTCTTTGATGCTGGCTTAATTTCCCGTGACGAAAAGTTTGTGTGCGACGGCCGCTACGATGTAAGTACTGCCAACGGAGAGCGGGTACGTATTACCTGCCTTGACTACCATGGAGCCATCACTGCGGAGCAGGCACTCCAGTATTCCTGCAATGATGCTCTGGCCCAGATGAGTGCCAGAATCAACTCAGAATACTTTATCAATAAGCTGAAGGAGCTGGGCTTTGGCTCAAGGACAGGGGTGAATTTGCCGGGAGAAACAGCCGGCTTGGTAAAGTCTCCTTCCGACAGGCTGTGGTCTGGACGATCAAAGCCCACCATCTCCATCGGACAGGAAATCAGTGTTTCTGCCCTGCAGATGGTGCGGGCTGCCACTGCCATAACAAACCACGGCACTCCACTGGAGCTTTCCGTTGTGTCACGAATCACCGACCGGGACAATAATGATGTGCTGGTTCACACTCCCACAGCAGGGCAGCGGGTTTTTGCAGATGCCACAGCAGCCTATATCTTGGAGTGTATGAAGTCCACGGCTCAGGTGGGAACAGGACATAGAGCCGCCTTGGGAGACATTTCCATCGGTGTAAAAACAGGTACGGCCCAGATGATAGACACCACCACGGGAGGCTACAGCGACACTGACTTTATCTCCAACTGCATCGCCGTTTTTCCTGCAGAGGATCCCCAGATTATCCTGTACATCGTCATTACCAAGGCCAAGGGAGAGACCTATGCGGGCCGTATTGTTGCCCCGGTGGTGGCAGAAGCAGCGGACGTTATTATTGACCACATGGGGCTTTCCCGTGAGAGCGCTGCAAGCTTGGCTCATTCCGGTCTTATTTCTGTGCCGGCCGGCTCCTTGCCAGAAATCGTCAACGTGCTGCCGGATTTTACTGGCATTCCAAAGCGGAGTCTTGCTACCCTCCTTACCCATGACAAGCTGAATATTGTAATCAAGGGAGACGGCTACGTGGTGGCACAAAATCCACCAGCAGGTACCCCGGTAACGGAGGGCATGACCATTGAATTCTATCTGGAATAAAAATCTTGCCCTGTTGCAGGAACGGTTTCCCCAGCTCTATGCTTTGATGAAAGATGAGCTCCAGGCCGCTGCTCCTGTTGGCCTTGATTCTACTGGACAGCCTCATGATGGAGAAAGGGCCGGAGAAATAAGTCTTCCCTGTGGCTGGATACTGAAGCAGGCAAAAACAGGGGCTTGGACTGGGATGGCGACAGGGGAAGCAGGTCAAGCTCTCCATTCCCGCTACGACCCTGTGAAGGAAGGCCAGCGTTTGGCCCAATCTCTACTGCAGGAAATGGAAGCCTCCCAAAAGCAGGTTCCTGTGTTCATGGGCTTTGGCTTGGGCTACGGTCTTGTGTCTCTTGCCGAAAGTATGCTTGCAGCACAGGCTGGAGCAGGAACTCGGCTTGAGGCTGGTGGAAGGAGCAATTCCTTGGTGGGATTGGTGGTGGTGGAGCCCGATGTGGCCTGCTTTGCCGCTGCCCTGTGGTGCCTGGATTTTGAAGCTGTTTTCTCCTTGGAAAAATGTGCCTTGCTGGTGGGAGCCTCCCATCAGTCGGTGCTGGGAGTCTTGGAAAGCTTTGGCCTTGAAAAATGTCACTGTATCTGGAACAAGGCTTACACCAGTCATAATCAGCCTTATTTTGATGGCCTCCATACCTTGATTCAGCGGAATCTTGACAAGGATGCCATCAACAGCCGAACCTTGGAAAAATTCGGCTGGCTGTGGCTCAAAAACAGCTGCCGCAATCTCCACTATCTGGCGGAATGTGACGCGGTGTCCCGCTATGAAAACCTTGGCTGGAACCTAGATGCCTGTGTGATAGGTGCGGGGCCTTCCTTAGACGAGATTCTTCCCCACCTGAAGGAAATCAAGGAACGATGCCTGCTCATAGCAGTGGATACCGCCCTGAGAGCCTGTCTTCGTGTTGGGGTGGAGCCTGACTTTGTAGTTTTGGGGGATCCGCAATATTGGAATGCCCGCCATCTTGCTGGCCTTGCATCCCCTTCTTCCGTCTTGGTCACCGAGGTGGCAGCCTATCCTTCAGTGTTCCGCTTTCCCTGCCAGGAGGTGGTGCTTTGCTCCTCCCTGTATCCTGTGGGAAAGTTTTTTTCCAGCCATGGGCTAGACAAGGGAGAACTGGGAGCTGGAGGCTCTGTGGCCACCAGCGCTTGGGGCTTGGCTCGGCTCTGTGGCTGCCGTCGCATCTTTTTGGCTGCGGTGGATCTGGCCTTCCCGGGCAAGCGGACCCATGCCCACGGCAGCACCTTTGAGGAAAGGACCCACCAAAGCTCCACCCGACTTGTTCCCAGCCAGCAAAGCCAGGTGGCAGCCCTTTTTTCCGCCGATATTTCCGTAAAAAAATCCTACACTGGTCAGCCGGTCATTACAGACCAACGAATGGAGCTGTACGCTTGGTGGTTTGAGAGCAAGGTGGCAGCCCATCCAGAAACAAAGAATTTTTCCCTCACGCCACAAAGCCTGGCAATTCCTGGCATTCAAGCCTTTCCGCTGGAATCCCTTTTGCAAGAGCCTGCTCGCCCTCATGAGCGACAGGAGTTTTTTTCAAACCAAGAAAAAGCCAGAGCAGGGTTTAAGAAAAGGCAACAGGAGATTGCAACACATTTTCATCGGCTTTGCTCAGAATTAAAGGATGGTTTGTTCCAGCTTTACAAGGCTGCCCGCAAGGGCTTGTCTCTGTGTCAGGAGGTCTTGGTTCTGCAGGATGGCCCTTCCTTTGACTCGGCTTTCAGCAGGATTATTTCCCAGCTGGCCACCATTGATCAGGCTATCCGCACCAGTCCATATCATGAAAGTGCCGCCTTGGCCTTTCCCAGCCAAAAGCAGCTGGACTTGCTGTACCAACAAGCCGGCCTTTCAGCCAATCCACAGCGAGCCACCTTGGAAAAAAGTCGTATTTTATACAAAAAGATTATGGAAGCCTTGGGGGAATTCAGCGAATTCTTGGACTGATTGCCGTTTTTCCAATAAAACCTAGTCAACCCAAAAAAATGTTATAGTAATATACTGATGGGGAATTGGGATAGTTTTGACAATACCAAAAAAAAATTGGTTCGGTTCACCAAACTAATCGGAGGCAGAAGTCAGCAGCTAGGAGAGGGATGGCACTCCCTCCTGGTTCTTTCCCCAAGCACTGCCGCCCGCAGGATTGGAATTGGATGAACCAGATTCTTGTGGGACTTCATCCATTGTCACAAGAAGAAAATAGATGTATACTAGTTCCAATAGGAGATTTGCCATGAGACAATACTACATTGCTGGTAACTGGAAGATGAACAAGGTTAAGGGCGAGGCCGTTGAGCTGGCCAAGGGATTGGTAGAAGCCCTTAAGGACGGAAAGAACAAGTACATGATTGCGCCTTCCTTCACTAATCTGGATGCTGTTTCCCAGGTGGTTAAGGGAACAAACATCCTGCTGGGAGCCCAGAACATGTCTACAGAGGTTTCTGGTGCCCATACCGGAGAGGTTTCTGTTGCCATGCTGAAGGATTTGGGAGTTCAGGTGGTGATTCTTGGTCACTCCGAGCGCCGCCATATCTATAAAGAAGATGACGCCATGATCAACAAGAAGGTTAAGCTGGCCCTGGCAGAAGGCTTGGATGTAGTTCTTTGCATTGGAGAGCTTTTGGAGGAGCGTGAGGCTGGCAAGGCAGAGGCTGTTTGTGAGGAGCAGACCCGCAAGGGCTTGGCCGATGTAACTGCTGATCAGATGAAGAAGGTTACCATCGCCTACGAGCCAGTTTGGGCTATCGGCACCGGAAAGACTGCCACTCCTGAGGATGCACAGGCAATCCACCAGTTTACCCGTGGAATTTTGGCCGATATGTTTGGCAAGGACGTGGCAGAAGCCACCACCATCCAGTATGGCGGTTCCATGAATGCCGGCAATGCCGCAGCCCTTTTGGCCCAACCCGACATTGACGGTGGCCTCATTGGTGGAGCCTCACTGAAGGTTGACACCTTCGAGCCAATCTGTAAGACCTACTAGTTTTCCTGCAACGGCCGGGTTCCAAGCCCGGCTGGTTTTACGTTGATTTATTCCCTTCTATAAAGTATAATTGCCGAATCTATTTTAAGGCGGTACTTTGTGCAAATCACACTGAAAAATCTTGTTCGCACCTATTCTGTTCCTGGTGGAAAGGCTGTTTCAAAGAATACCTCTGATTCTGCTAGTCAGGCAGTTCATGCAGTTCGGGATGTAAGTCTCATCATCCCTTCCAACAGCATTTATGGAATTATCGGCAAAAGCGGGGCGGGAAAGTCCACCTTGGTTCGGCTCATCAGTCTCTTGGAAAAGCCTGATTCTGGCTCAGTGCTCTACGATGATCAGCAGGTGGATAATCTGAAGGGGGAGGCTCTGATTCAGCGTCGGCGTCGCATCGGTATGATTTTCCAGAGCTTCAATCTTTTTTCCTCCCGTACCGCCGCCCAAAACATTGCCTACCCCTTGGAGATTTGCGGTACACCCAAAAGCCAAATCAAGGAGCGGGTGGCTGAATTGCTGGAATTGGTGGGACTTGCTGACAGGGCTCATTCCCCCATCAGCCAGCTTTCCGGCGGCCAGAAGCAGCGGATTGCCATTGCCCGTGCCCTGGCCAACAAGCCCGACATCCTCTTTTGCGACGAGGCCACCAGTGCCCTGGATCCCCAGACAACTCGCTCCATCCTGGCCTTGATTCGAGAGATTCAGCAAAAAATGCAGCTGACGGTGGTGATGATTACCCACCAGATGGAGGTTGTCCGTGATGCCTGTGATTATGTTGCGGTGCTTGACGGCGGGGCTGTGGTGGAGGAGGGCACTGTGTCCCAGATTTTCTCCCATCCCCAGTCTCCTGTTACAAAGGACTTTCTTGCAAGCTTGAGCATTATGCCGGAGGATGTTGCTCCCTCAGCTTCATCTGGCTCTGGAAATCTTGAACGCCAAGAAGGTCTTGTCCGCTGGTCAAAGGAGGGTGGAAATTACATTCTTCGTTTTATCAACCAGCTGACAGGGGAGCCTGTTCTCAGTCGTATGGCCCGGAGGTTCAACGTGGAATTCAATATTCGAGCTGGTGGTATTCAGCATATTGCAGCTGGCGCTCAAAAACAGGATGGAGCTGTCAGTACAGAAGCCCATGACATCGGTACCTTGCTGGTGGATATTCACGGTGAACCGGAGGAATTAAAGGCTGCCTTGGCCTTCCTTGGTCAGCAGGGAGTTGTTGTGGAGGAAGCTTGAGCCTGTTTTTTGGCTTAAGCCTTTCCTTCAAATCGATTTGAAATAGGAGTTTGTATGAATTTTTCTACCATTATGTCATTGGTGTGGCCTTCCACCCTCCAAACCCTTGTGATGGTGTTTGCTTCTACAGTGTTTTCGATTGTGCTGGGCTTGCCCTTGGGAATCTTGCTCTGTGTCACTGACCCTGTTACCGGTATCATGCCCAAGCCCATTTTGTACCAGGTTCTTACCCGCATCGTAAATGCCCTTCGTTCCTTTCCCTTCATGATTCTGATGATTCTGCTTTTTCCCCTGTCTCGCCTGATTATCGGCACCAGCATCGGAACGGCAGCCACCATTGTGCCCTTGTCCATTGCCGCGGCTCCCTTTGTAGCCCGAATCATCGAAACAGCCCTAAAAGAAGTTGACCCAGGAGTAGTGCAGGCCGCAAGAGCCATGGGCTCCACCAACTCCCAGATTATCCTGAAGGTGCTGTTGCCAGAGGCATTGCCTTCACTGGTGTCTGGAGTTACCCTTACCATTATCAACCTGATTGGTTATTCTGCCATGTCAGGTGCCATCGGTGGGGGTGGTTTGGGAGATTTGGCCATTCGCTATGGATATCAGCGGAACCAGCCCATGGTCATGATTCCTGCTGTCATCATCATCTTGATTATGGTAGAGGTGATTCAGTTTGTCGGTTCTCGCATCAGTGCCAGACTCATGGCCAAACGGTAGGAAAGAAGGACTTGTAACCTCAAAAATCCTTTGTTGCTTGACAAGATTGGGGAGTTTTTGCTATATAGTAATTCATACTAATTCAATAGGATTAGAGAAAATATTTTAGGAGATGAATCAAATGAAGAAGATTTTTTCTGCTTTAACTGTGTTGCTGGTTGCTGCCAGTCTCTTTGCAGGTGGTGGTAAGGACAAGAATACGAGCGTTTTGACTGTTGGTGCTACTCCAGAGCCTCATGCTGAAATGCTTAAGCTGGTGGTAGATGACTTGGCTGCCCAAGGAATCACTTTGAAGGTAATGGAGTTCACAGATTATGTAACTCCCAACGAGGCTTTGGAAAGCGGTCAGATTGATGCTAACTTTTTCCAGCACTTGCCCTATATGGATTCCTTCAACCAGGAGCGTGGGTATCACTTGGTAAATGCTGGTGGTATTCACATTGAGCCTATGGCCTTGTATTCCAAGAAGGTGAATTCCTTGGAAGAGCTTGCTGATGGTGCTACTGTCGCTATTCCCAATGATCCCACCAACGAGGGACGTGCATTGCTTCTGTTGCAGTCTGCTGGTCTTATCAAGCTGGATCCTGCCGCTGGAATCACTGCCACACCCATCAACATTGTAGAAAACCCAAAGAACCTTAAGTTCACCGAGCTGGAGGCAGCCACCATGCCTCGTGTCTTGGCTGACGTGGATGCTGCTGTTATCAACGGAAACTATGCTATTCCTGCTGGTCTCATTGCCAGTGTAGATGGATTGTTTGTAGAGGGTGCTGATTCCCCCTATGTAAACATCATTGCCGTTAAGGATGGAAATCAGGCCGATGCCCGGGTTGTTGCCCTGGTAAAGGCACTTCAGAGCCAGGAAATCCTTGACTTCATTGCCAGCCGCTATCCTAATGGTGAGGTTGTAAAGGCTTTCTAATCATAAAGCTTGACAAAGCATTGATAATGCTTGAATGCGAGGTGCTCCCCTGAGTGCCTCGCTTTTTTTGTCCTGCTCCTTGGTCTATTTGTAAAAAAAATACCCCAGAAAAATCCGGGGTAGAAAGCTTTAGATTTCCTTGTTAGCCAAAAGGCTTTGCATCAAATTTACAAAAAGATGCAGCTTTTTGTAAATTTCCACTGCATGAGTCTTTATATTGTAGTCTGCAAAATGTTCAAGCTCCTTCCAGTTGATGACAAGCTCTGGATGGGGCTTTGCATAATCCTCCAATACCAATTTGAGGTTTCGGGCAAAGGTAATAATTTCCTGGGTTCCCGACACAAGAATATCACGAGCGGCACTGTTGGTATCCTTCAGAATAGTCCTGATGATATTCATGGCTTCCTTGTCCCGCTCACAACGGGTCAACAATGTTTTAAGCTTGCCGTTAATGACACTGCCGTCTGCCAAGGTTTCATCAAACTCTATAATCTTGTTGGATAGCTCCAGTATCTGGTGGTATGCCTCGGACATAGGGGTAGAAAGACTAGAGGTGGACCACTTTCCACGTATCAAAATCAAGTCAGCCAATTCTCGAACATCCTTCTTTATGTAGTCCAAAAGAAATGCCTTCATGTAGTTCATGGGCTGCTGATAGCTGAAGGAACCGATATTCCGCCGTTCAAATACGGTGCTTTGCTCCTCTGTGTAGTTCTTCATGCGGACAATGGAGGTGGTTCCAAAGATGGAACTTACTAGGGAATCAATCTTGGAGGATTTTTGCTCGATTTGAATGCGGGACAGGGTTTTTTCAGCCTCTTGGCGGATAGAATCAATGTATTTTTCGGTAATATGCTCAACGCCTTTTCCGGACTTTGTCACATAACCGGGGTTTTGCTGAATCAGCTGAATCATCATCTCAAATACACGGCTATGCTGCATGTCCTGCATCCTGTTGACCAGTCTGCTCCAAGCTCCCTTTGCTATAGGTTCTGCATCCTTGATTTTTTTCAGCAGACTGAATAAATCGTTCCAGTTGTCGTACTGGGCAACGCTGTAGGCAATGGACAGAAAATCCTGCAGGTCGTCTACAATATAGCGTCCTGTAATGGCTTCAAACTGTGGAGTGATAGAAAAATCATTTTCCCGCAGGGCTGAGTCAAACTTCTTCAGCATGAAAAAATAATCGTATTCACAGAAAGACTTGAAAAGCATGAGTTGAGAATACAGGGTGTCAATGCGATTAATCATGTTGGCATCAAAATAGGTGAACAGCGTCTCGCATTTTTCTTTAATCTGAATTTTCAATTGATTTAAAGAGACGTTTTTTGCCTCGGAAAGAATATTCTCCTCAGAAAGCTGTTCAACAAGCTCAATATATCTGTCTGTCATCATGTTGGTAATAACCATCCGCTGATACAGTTTGGGGTTCATGTTGGCCTGAAAATAGATTCTTCCTGGTGATACCGTCTTGTAGATGGTAAAGAAGGTTTTTGCAAAGGCTGGAAGCACCTCGTCAGTATTGTATTTATAGAACTTGTACTTTGTCTTTGAAAGTTCCTTTGCAATGAGCTTCATTATACGCTTTTTTTCCAGCTCAGGATCACTGTTTTTGAAAAAACCATCTAAAAGCCTTTGAAAAAAGCCGCCACTCTTTGTTTTATCTTTTGATTCTGACATAGTACTTAAATATACGACAGTATTGCTTTTGGGTCAAGATGGCTACAAATCTCCATTATTTATAAAAAAGCCACCAGTGGATTGACCTCACCGGTGGCATTATCCCGCTACAGTTTATTTAGAGGGACTGAGCAATATCCAGCAATTCTCTGCGGATGGTAGAAGAAGAAGCAGTCTTTTTGTTCTTGTACACATCAGCAATCTCTGTAAAGAAACTCTTTAAATTGGAGTGAACTGATGTTTCCTTCAGGTTTTTGTTTAGGTCAGGAATTGTAAGCACCATGCCTGGTTCAATAATGTCGGGATCTTGAACAATATCCTCAGAAGCTAACATGATAATGGGAAAATAATAGCCCTTATCCTGTCCATAAAACTCCTTTGCAAGCTTGGAAAGGGTATCACCATACTGAACCTTGTACTCCTTTGCACCTTCAAGAACCAAATTCTTGCTGGGAGCTGGGAATATTTCTTCAAGTGCCTGTTCAACCTTTTCCTGCTCTTCAGGTATTGTTTCCTCAACAACCTCAGTTACAGCCTCTTGTACCTGTTGTGTTTCCTCCACAACAGCCTGGCTTACAGTCTCCTGCTGTGGTTCTGCCTCAGGAGAACTGGAGCAGGATGCAAAAAGTATGGCCATTGATATTGTCAATAAAACTATTTTTTTCATCATTAACTCCTCTCAAAAAAACTATATTTCTCTATAATATATCGAAATTTCTAATTTTGCAAGTATTTATTGTTTTGATGACAAAAATAGCAATAGTCTTATAACTATTTCATGGATTTATTATTGGAATATTTGCCTTGGCTTTGCCTCGTTGTATTGCTTCTGTTTACTAACCTGTTTCAGGCACTCTTTGCCGCAGGCTCCACATCCTTGATTCCTTTCAGCAAATTAGACAGGGCATTCCAGTTGTCGTACTGGGCAACACCTGTAATGGACAAAGAGTCCTGCAGATCGTCAACGATGTAGCGACTAATAGCCTCAAGCTGGGGATTGACGGAAAAAACGTTTTCACGTAAACCTGAATCGAATTTCTTCAACATGAAAAAACAATCATATTAACAGAAGGGGTAAAAAGCATCAGTTGGGAATACAGGGTGTCAATATGATTGATCATGTTGGCATCAAAGCAGGTGAAAGGCGTTTTATATTTTTCCGTAATCTGAATGCGTTTTTTCCAGTTCAGGATCATTATTCTTGAAAATCCGTCGAAAAGCCTTTGGAAAAAACACCACCCTTTGTTTTATCTTTTGATTCTGATATGGGAATTAAATATCCGACAGCATTGACTTTTGGTCAAGATAGCTACAAATCTCCCATATCTGTAAAAAAGATGCCACAGGTGTTCACCTATGGCATCTTTCCTTCTGTAGCAATTTAGAGGGAATTTGCAATCTTCAACAATTCCTTTCGGATAGTGGGAGCTGCTTCTGTATTTTTGGTTTTATAAACGTCTGCAATTTCTGTAAAGAATTTTTTCAAGCTTTCATGTGTGGAGGCATCGTTTAAGTTTTTCTGCAGGTCTGGAATTGTGAGAACCATTCCTGGTACAATGGTATCTGGATCCAGCACGGTATCCGAAGATGCCAGCATAATCAACGGGAAATAATATCCATTGCCTTGTCCATAAAATTTGTTTGCAATCTTGGAAAGTGTGTCACGAGAGCGAACTGTATATTCTTGAGCACCATCAAGAATTAGTACCTGTTCAAAATGCTGATAAACTTGTTCAAATGCTTGATCAACCTGCTCTTGTTCTTGTGGAGATGCTGTGTCTGGAGTACTGGAACAGGACACCAAAAGCAATGGGATTGATACCAGCAACAAAACAATCTTCTTCATTGTAAAACTCCTTGCTCATAATTGTATTTCTCTATAATATATCGAAATTTCTAATTTTGCAAGCAATTATTTTTAAATGACAAAAGTATCATAAGGCAGTATAATTATTTCATGGATTCACTATTGGATTATTTGCCCTGGTTTTGGCTCTTTGTAATGATTCTGTTTACTGCCATAGAAGTGGTAACCTTTGGATTGACAACAATTTGGTTTGCCTTGGGAGCCTTGGTGATGCTGTTCTTGTCGCCCCTGCCCATTCCCTTTCTTTGGCAGGTTCTCTTGTTCCTGATAATTTCTTCTGTTTTGCTGATTTTTACTCGACCTATTGCGGTAAACAAGCTGAAGGTAGGTCGTGAAAAAACAAATGCAGATTCTCTCATTGGAGAAAAGGCTCTGGTTATCAAGGAGATAACAGAATTTGAAAAGGGCTTGGTAAAGGTTCATGGCATGGAATGGTCTGCGCAATCAATTGATGGAAAACCAATGGCTAAGGATGAAATCTGTATTGTAGAGCGGATAGAAGGTGTTACTGTGCTGGTGGGAAGGGGTCTTTTAGAAGAAGCTCAAGTGGTAGCAACCACAAAGTAATAGTATAATTTTTAGGAGGATATATGTTTTTATCTATCATTATTGCCCTGATTGTGTTCTTGCTGGCGATTATCATCAAGAATATTCGGATTGTCCCCCAGTCCCAGGCCTTTATCATCGAGCGTCTTGGCGGGTATTTGACCACTTGGGGTGTGGGGCTTCACGTAAAGATTCCCCTCATTGACCGAATCGTGAACAAGGTTTCCTTGAAGGAGCGGGTGCTGGATTTTCAACCCCAGCCGGTAATCACCAAGGATAATGTCACCATGATGATTGATACCGTGATTTATTTCCAGATTACGGACCCAAAGCTGTATACCTACGGTGTGGAAAATCCCATGAATGCCATAGAAAATCTTTCGGCCACCACCTTGCGTAACATAATCGGTGAGTTGGAGCTGGACGGAACCCTTACCAGCCGCGATGTCATTAACACCCGCATGAGAAGCATTCTGGACGAAGCTACAGATCCCTGGGGAATCAAGGTGAACCGGGTGGAGGTAAAGAATATCATCCCGCCAGAAACTATTCAGGAAGCCATGGAAAAGCAGATGCGGGCCGAACGGGAACGACGTGAGTCAATCTTGATTGCAGAGGGACAGAAGCAGTCTGCGATTCTGGTGGCAGAAGGAAAGAAGGCTGCCATGATTCTTGAGGCAGAGGCAGAAAAAGAGGCTGCCATCCGCAAGGCAGAAGGTGAGGCAGAGGCTATCCTAGCCCTGCAAACAGCCACTGCGGAAGGCTTGGAACGAATCAAGGCGGTGCAGCCTGACGATGGCCTTATCCGGCTCCGCAGCCTGGAGGCACTGGAAAAGGTTGCTGACGGTCAATCCACCAAGATTATCATCCCCTCTGACTTGCAGGGCTTGGCAGGAATCGTCACCACCGCCTCCGAGCTGCTGAAAAAATAGCTTGGAGATTTTATAAGACTTTACCTGCACCTTCCCAATGTTGGGGAAGTGCAGGTTTGTTTTTTACAGTACCAATATGCCGAAAAGCGCTCCTGCCGCCACCATGACAATGGGACTTATCTTGGTCTTGAACAAGAGGATGCAGGCCACCAGGTAAAAGAGAGCCTGGGGCAAGGAGATTAAGTGGAGCAGAGAGTCTGTTTTCTGGAATGCAGGAAGATTCAAAATAGCAATGACAAAAACCTGTACCGTTGCCACTAAAACCATACCGCTGGTGGCAGGACGTAAGCCTGTAAAGGCAGCCTTGACCAAGGGCTTATCCTGAAACCGATTGAAGTATTTGGCGATGATGGTAATGATGATGAGGGAGGGAAGCACCGTAGCAGTTGTCGTTGCAATGCCTCCAACCACACCGTAAAGCTCATAGCCAATGTAGGTGGCCATGTTTATGCCAATGGGACCAGGGGTGGATTCTGATATGGCTACCATGTTGTAGAATTGCTCCGAGGAAATGAGGCCGCCCTCCACAATGGGGCCGTACATCAAGGTAATGGCCACCAAGCCTCCACCAATAGTGAAAAGTCCCACGTAAAAGAATGTGAGCATCAGTTGCAACAAGGTCATGATTCACCCTCCCTTTTTTCCCGGGCCTTTTTCTTTGCAGACAAGAAGGAAAAGCAAATGCCCAAGGCGGCACTGACTAGAATTACCACAATGGATTCTACGCCAAAGAAGTACATGGAGGCAAAGGCTCCCAAAAGCAACAGGAGGCCCCAAATATTTTTCACTGCCTTCTTGCTAAAATCCCATACGGACTTGGTCAAAAGGGCGGCCACCGCCACGTTGATTCCCGACAAAGCCTTTTGCACCCATTGAATCTGGGAAAAGTTGCTGATGCAGCTGGCAATCAAGCTGATGATGATAATGGAAGGGGCAACAATTCCTGTGGTGGCAACAATAGCTCCTAGAAGGCCAGCCTTGTTGAATCCGATGAAGGTGGCCACGTTTACCGCTATGATACCGGGAGTAGACTGGCCAATGGCATAATAGTCCAGCATGGTTTCTTTGGTGGTCCAATCCCGCTTTTCTGCTAATTCCCGCTCCAGCATGGGCAGCATGGCGTAGCCACCACCAAAGGTAACGGCTCCAATTTTGAAGAAAACAAAAAAAAGCTCCACCAAGTCTGAAATCCTGTAGTCTTTCTTTTCCATAACAGCAGGAGTATAGCACCCTCGTTTTTTTTTTACAATCGAGAGCTTCCTCTTCAAATTTATTTTATTTATGAAAGGAAACTCGGCGGAATAAAAAAAAAGGCAACCTTTTAAGGTTGCCTAAGCGCCCCCTGCTGGGCTTGAACCAGCGACAAACGGATTAACAGTCCGTTGCTCTACCAACTGAGCTAAGGGAGCATCGATCATTGCTGAACGTATGAATGATAATATAGCAATCAAAAAAAAATGTCAAGTGAATTAAGGGGAAAAAAAGATTTTTTTATAGAGCACAGTTATTTTGTGCAATTTATAAGTTCTTCCGGTGTTAAGATGCAATCCAGTAGTATGTCTGTTTTCTCTGTGGGCAGTTGTTCTAGAATTTGCCATTGATAGCAAACTCCCATAAAGGTACAGTTGTGTGTAGGAAGCCTGCTTAAAAATCTGTCATAAAAGCCCTTTCCCCTGCCTAGTCGTTGTCCTGTTCTTGTAAAGGCTAACCCTGGAATGAGAATTAGGGTTTCAGTGGAAGCTTCATATTTTTCTAGAGTGGAAAGAGGCTCCCGAATACCGTAGCTGCCATAAATTAATTGTTGGCTGTAGGGCAGGTGATTTTTGAGGGCATAGAATTCCATGGAGCAATCATGAGGAAAGGATTTTGGCAAAAAAACTTTTTTTTCAGATTTCAATGCCTGTTGAATAAACTGATCTACGGAAAATTCTTCTGGCAGCGCAGCGTAGGTAAGAATGGAGATTGACTTTTTATAGTAAAGAGAATCTATGAGTAGCTTGCAGGCTTGAGATTCTTCTTGTGAAGAAGCTGTCTGTTGATGTTTCGCAAGAATTTGTTTCATGCTTCTTCGTACACTGGCTTTTTCTTCTTGAATATTCATGAATACATTGTAATGATTTTTTTCAAGGAGTTTCAAGTTTTTCTAAAGTTAAAAATTTCCTCTCCGATATTATTTATGTACGGTGGGAGGGCTTGTACGGCGGTATCGACATCCAGACGCCGTAAGCGTTAGTCTACTGTATTTTGTCTTGACTTGGCTTGTGGTTTTGCGTCACAAGCCATTTTTTATGCTTTCTGATATAGATTTTATGTTTCCTTTCCGATACAATAAAAAGGAGTTATTTTCCAAGGGAGAAGGCATGAATTTGTTTAAAGTTTTAGAACTCAAAGAAAATAATCGCTTTACCGATGACTTGTTTCTAGATAAGACTTTTCTTCTCCTAAGCCGTGGAAGTGTCCTTTCCAAGGGGTTGATTCAAGCCTTAAAGGATTGGTCGTTTACCGATGTCTATTCCAATGGAAATTTTTCTGTATCTGACCAAGCTTTTAGGAAGAACAAGAAGAATGTTGACTTTACTCAAGCAAAGGGGGTGCCAGTTTTAACTGCCCCTATTGAAGAGGTTTCCATAGAAGACATGGGTATAAAGGAATTGGTGGCTGTAGTTGAAAAAAATTCTCCAGCAGAAAATTCAGACATTGAAACCCGTTATGATTTTTCCCACATTTCTGATGAAACCAATAGGCTGGCCGTTGTTCAGAATGTTTACAATGAGTTTTGGAGCTTTATTTTCAATCTTTATACTCGGTATGCAACTCATAAAACCATTGATTTGGAGCTTTTATCCCAAAAATCCAAAGAATTATGTATTTTTGTAAAGGCAAATCGCCGTTATGTTTTACAGGTACATCCTAATTACGACAAGAATCCAAAAAATTTCTTGATAGCCCATTCCCTTCGTTCTGCCATTTTGGCTATTACAGTGGGGCTTCAGCTACACATAACCGTTCCTAAAATGATTGAGTTGGCAACAGCTTGTATCCTCCATGAAATCGGAATGATTCGTCTTCCAAGTCAACTGTATCTGTCCCATCGGCAGCTTTCTCCTGTAGAGAAAAACCTGCTGAATACTCATCCTATTGTTTCATATACCATTCTCAAAGAAATGAATGTTCCTTTGAGCATTTGTCTTGCCGTTTTGGAGCATCACGAAAAGGAGGATGGAACAGGCTATCCTCGTCACATCAGTCGGGATAAAATTTCCTTGTACGCAAAGATTATTGCTGCTGTATGTTCCTTTGAAGCGATTACTGCCCATAGAACCTACAAGGAGGCAGCAAGCTCCTTTGAGGCCATGGTGGAGCTGTTAAAAAACCAGACAAAGCAGTACGATGAGCTTGTTATTAAGGCCCTGTTGTATAGTCTTTCCCTTTTTCCTGTTGGTTCTTATGTATTCTTGTCTAACGGAAAGATTGGCCATGTGTCTGATGTAAATCCGGAAAATCCCAAATGCCCCATTGTACAGCTTGTCGGAGAGCGGGATGAGGATGGAAACCTCATCACCATCAAAACCAATGATTCGGACTTGCGGATTGTGAGAGTGTTGAACAAGCAGGAGCGGGATGATATTGTAGAGGTTGCTAAAACACTATAATGGGTGGTTTAGGAGAACAGCATACGGGTATGCTGGGCTTCTTCTTGGAATTTTTCGTCAATCACTGGAGGATGGCTTTCAAAGTACAAAATCTGCTGGAGCTCCTCTGGTAGCCGTGTTCCCCACAAGGGAATAACATTCTCGTATTGTCGCAAAAAGCCATAGGCTAGAGGAATATTTCGGAATACACCACCACAGAGAGGTTGCATTGCAATAAAGCCTATATCTCTTTGTTCACAGGTTTTTGCAATTTCAATATTCAACTCTGGTGATAAAATGTTCAAGGGAAGCTGTATAGTTTCGTATAAGTCACAGTCCACTGCATTTTGAGCTAATTCTGGAGATTCTGTAACAAAGCCAATGTGCTTGATTTTTCCCTTTTCCTGATACTTTTTTAATATCTTGTACAAGCCTTCGGGACTTTTTTCAGTGGGCACAAAGGTATCATTTTCAATTTGGTATAAATCAATGTAGTCACAATGCATGGCATCGAGACTTGCCTCTATATCAGCTTGAAGTGCTGCCTCATCTGTTGCGGTGGACTTGGTGGCAAGGATAATATGTTGGCGTTGAATTGACTGGACTGCTTTTCCTAATCGGGTTTCACTGAGGGGCTTATGGCGGGCAGCATCAAAAAAATTGATGCCACCTTGGTAGGCCATAGTAACTAGTTCCACAGCAGCTTCATCGCTTTCAACATATTGTAAGCCGTAGGCACCGAGGGCAATACGGCTTATCAATAGGTTGGCTCGTCCGAGAACCACGTATTCCATAGATTAGGACCGATGCTCCCGAGCAGGAGGCTGATAGCTTTTGATTTCATCACGGAGACGTTGGGTCAGTTCACTACGAAGTACACGAACCTGTTCCATAGAGTCTCGGAAACGGATGGTTACAGTACCATCTTCCTTTGTGTCGTGGTCAACGGTGATGCAGAAGGGTGTTCCCACCTCGTCCTGGCGGCGGTAGCGCTTTCCGATGGTGCCGGACTGGTCGTAGTCGGTGACAAAGTCCTCCTTCAGCTCGCTCTGGATTTCCTTTGCCAACTCAGCCAATCCATCCTTCTTCATCAGGGGCAGCACGGCCACGGTGATGGGGGCAATCTTGGGGTGGAAGTGGAGAACGGTTCTGTAATCCTCTGGCTCACCTTCCTTTGCCACGTTCTGCTCCTCGTAGGCATCACAGAGGAACATCAGCACGTTGCGGGTAAGGCCGGCAGAGGTTTCGATGATGTAGGGGATGTAGCGCTCGGCACCATTGTCCTGGTTGATGTACTGCAGGTCCTTTCCGGCATACTCGGTGTGCTGGCTCAGGTCGAAGTCGGTGCGGTTGTGGATTCCCTCCAGCTCCTGGAAGCCCATGGGGAATTCGTACTCGATGTCGTAGGCATCCTTGGCGTAGTGGGCAAGCTTTTCGTGGTGGTACCACCGCAGCTTCTCCATGCGCACGCCGTACTTCTGGTAGAAGCTCCACCGCTGCTCTCTCCAGTATTGGAACCACTTGTCGTCCTCACCGGGCTTTACGAAGAACTGCATCTCCATCTGCTCGAACTCGCAGGTGCGGAAGATGAAGTTCTTGGTGACAATCTCGTTGCGGAAGGCCTTCCCCACCTGTGCGATGCCGAAGGGAACCTTCATGCGGTTTGACTGGATGATGTTCTTGTAGTTTACATAGATGCCCTGGGCCGTCTCCGGGCGAAGATACACGATGCTGGCGGTGTCCTCGGCAGGCCCGATGTGGGTCTTGAACATGAGGTTGAAGGCCCGTGGCTCGGTGAGCCCTCCGCCGCAGCTGGGGCACTTCTTTGCCGCCAGTGCCTCCTGGTCCATGGTGTCGGCACGGTAGCGCATCTTACACTGCTTGCAGTCCACCAGGGGGTCGGAGAAGTTGGCTACGTGGCCGGAAGCCTCCCACACCCTGGGGTGCATCAAAATGGCTGCATCCAAACCGACGATATTGTCGTGGAGCTGGGTCATCTCCTTCCACCAAGCGTTCTGTATGTTCTTCTTCAATTCAATTCCGATTGGCCCGTAATCCCAGGCTCCTGCCTGGCCGCCGTAAATTTCTGACGATTGGAATACAAAGCCCCGGCGCTTGCAAAGGCTTACAATCTTTTCCATGGTGATTTCATGTGAATCCATAGTACAACCTCATTTGAAAAAACTCCCGTCATGATACCATAAATACCTGTAATATGGCAACTGTGCAGTTGCATGTCTTCATTTTATCACGTATACTAGAGGTAGGAAACCATGGTAAACTTTTACAGGAGTTAGACGTATGAGTAAGTTTCGAAGTTGTATTTTTTGTTTTGTAGTAGTTTTGTTGGCAGGAGGTATGATGTTGACGGGCTGCGCTTCATCTAAGGAAACTGTTGCCACAGATGATGCGGGTATTGCAGGAGATTGGAGGTTGACTTCTGTCCTGCGTAATGGCTCGGAGCTGGTGATTCCTCAGGGTGTGGCTGTTACTTTTTCAGCCACTGTTCCTGAAGTCGGTTCCTATAGTTATGATGTTGCCGGTGTTGCTGGCGTAAATAACTACGGCGGACCTGTCACCATTGATGGTACATTCTATTCAGGTGGACCTTTCTGGTTAACCCAGATGGCAGGGCCTTCTACCCTGGAGGATTTTGAGCGGTTGTATCTTGAAACCTTGACAGATGCTGATATGTTTAATATTTCCGCCGATGGACAGGGAATGGAAATTGCCAAATCCAGTGGAGAAACTGCCCTGCTGTTCAGCAAGTTTAAGCTTGATGGAAGTCATTGGAAGCTGATTGCCTACTTTGATGGTACAGGCGTTCGTTCTGTTGATCAGTCTAAGAATGTTCCTGAGCTTAGCTTTGGCAACAAGATGGACATTAGCGGTTTTTCAGGAAGCAATTTCATTGTAGGTGATTATACCGTAGACTATACTCTCAGGGCAATTTCCTTCCAGGATATTGGTACAACCCCCATGGCCGCTTCCTCTGGTGAGGCTGCTATTCTTGAGCAGGTATACACCAATCTCTTGAATAAGACTGCTAACTATGTATGGTCTGGAGATGAGCTGCAGCTGATTGGCAAGGATGGAACTACATTGTTAGTATTTGCTACAAAATAAAGTAAGGAAATATGGTTTGAAAGGCGGTAATGATTTGACATTATCGCCTTTTTTTGTTACTATATTGCTTCAGATATTTTATAGGCAGGTTTATTATGTCCAGAAGATGCGAAATTTGCGGAAAGGGTTCTCTGAGCGGTAATAAAGTGAGTAAGTCATATAATCATACACGCCGTGTTTGGAAACCAAACCTTGTTAAGGTAAAGACTGAGATCGGTGGAACCACCATGACCATCAAGATGTGCACCCGCTGCTTGAGAAGTGGTTACGTAACAAAGAAGGTATAATTCTTGTTGCGTCCTTGCTCTTGGAGCCTTTAGGGTACCAGATTGAAAGGAAAGGTTTTCATGCTGATTAAATGGAAGAGGGCTGCTTGATTGCAGCTCTTTTTTTATGCCTAAGTTGATTGCAGGGAGGCTTTGCAAAGAAAACCTTACATCAAAGGGGAAAACAACTTGAAAAAGGGCCAAAGTATGCGGCGGATAAGGGGCTTTGCTCGAAACCACTGGGAGCTCGCCTGACGACTATTTTCCATGTCCTTTTCAAAAATATCACGATATTGGCAGGCAAGACTTTTGTCGTAAAAGATGGCATTTATCTCAAAGTGCAGGTCAAAGCTACGGATATCGATATTGGTTGAACCTATGGTACAAATCTTGTCGTCAGAAACAAGGGTTTTTGCATGGATAAAGCCCTGATAGTGGTAAAATTTAATGCCAAATTCCAGCATTTCCTGAATAAACTGGTAGGCCGCCTCCCGCACATAGAATTTATCCCATTGATCTGGTACCATAATCCTTACGTCAACTCCAGCTAGGGCAGCAAGCTTCAATGCCTTGTAAAATTCCTGGTTGGGGGTAAAGTAGGGTGTCTGAATATAAACATATTGCCTTGCATCCATAATCATGCGGATAAGGGCATCTTCGATTTCTGTGGAGCAAAGATCATCAGGGCCTGCAGTAATAATTTGGGTAGGGATTCCTTCTGGTTTAAAGCTGTTTTTTGCAATAGCTTCTTTCGTAGCAGAAAGCTGCTGCTGAAGCAGCTGGATGGTTTCTGGTGAAAAGTGCTTTGCAATATCTTCTGTTTTTTTGAGACGGGTATGCCAGGCTGGTGTGGTAAACCAGTCTATGAAAAAGGTAGCCTGTAGCTTTGATACTACAGTGCCGGTGAGCCGGATGTGGGTGTCTCTCCACAAAGGCTTTTTTCTTTTGCTGCAATTTGCATATTCATCTCCAATATTCACTCCGCCCATGTATCCGATTTTTCTGTCAATAATAGTTATTTTGCGGTGGTTTCTAAAATTGATGGAAAGGGGGAGCCGCCATTTTACGGGAAAGAAGGCCTGCACCTGTCCTCCAGCCTTGGTGAGACGGAGAAAGAAGCTTTTTTTAGTGAGGATGGAGCCCACATCGTCATAGAGGAGCTTGACCTCCACTCCCTGTTGGGCCTTGCGACAAAGCACATCCATAAAGGCTTGACCTGTGGCATCATGGTGAATGATAAAGGATTCAACGTAGATGCTTTCGGTGGCTGCCTCCATATCAGACAGCATATCTTGGAATAATTCTTGTCCCCAGCAATAAATCCGACTGGAGGTGGTGATGGCAAGAATGCTCTTGTTGCCCACCAGATTCATCTTGATGAGGGACTTGTATTCTTCCAGCAGGGGATTGTCCAAGGCTTGAAAAAAGATTTTAAGAAAATCCGAATGCTCTTGAAAGAATTGGCGTGTTAGGCCATCAAAAAAATGAGAAATACGAGTAAGCTGCTTGGTCTTGGTGAAAAAATGACCACTTAACAGGATATAGAGTAGAATTCCCACCACAGGCAGAAAATAGAGTACTAAAAACCAAGCCCACCGTCGTGAATCCTCTTTCCGTTCAAAGAACAGTACAAAGATCATGAACAGCAGGTTGAGCAGGGCCGCAAGATTGAGGAGTAATTCCATGGGAGACTATTTAATGCGCTCCTCTATGAACTTGATTTTCAGCTGACGCAAATTCTTGGTGATGGACACCTTGTAAATATGGGGATTGAGAATTCGCTTGTAGGTGTCATCCAGGGTAACAAGCTGTTGTTGCATGGTGGCTCGTGCAGCTTGAATAGCCTGCTGATTGGTGGAGTTCTTGTCTAGCAATTCCCCCTTCAGAATGCGTGGTTTGAGAAGGGGTTCCACCTTGGCTGGGGTAAAGCTGAACTGGCGGTAATCTCCTGAAGGATGATAGAACCGCTGTTCCTTGCCTGCAACAATTTCTTCATCATCAAGGGCAAGGATATCACACTTTGCCATGCCTTCCTGGTCGTAGAGTCGCCACAGGTTCTTGATACCAGGATTGGTGGTTTTTTCCGGGTTGTCGGAAAATTTCATGGTGGGCTCCATGGCCTTGCTGGTGGGGTAGTAGCGGGCGGCTAGTTTATACACTCCTGTAAAAGATGATTCATTCCCCCCTGTGACCATGTGGGTACCTACACCCCAGCTGTTGATAGGAGCCTTTTGCTGAACCAGTGTCTGGATGATTTCCTCGGTGAGCTCGTTGGAGACAGAAATGGAGGCATTGGTGAGCCCTTCCTTGTCTAGATATTCTCGTACCTTGTTGGAAAGATATTGGATGTCGCCAGAATCAAGACGAACCCCAAAACTATGGCCTTGGGCTGCCAGCTTCTTTCCCACAGTGACGGCATTCTTGATGCCTGAATTCAGGGTGTCGTAGGTGTCGATGAGAAAGACGGATTTTTCTGGATACAGCTGGGCATAGCGTTCAAAGGCTTCCAATTCTGAGGGAAAGGACATGATCCAGGAGTGTGCCATGGTTCCCTGTACGGGGATATTGTAGAGCTTTCCCGCAAGGGCATTGCTGGTGGCAGTTGCTCCACCGATGTAGGCTGCACGGGAAGCGCTCATGGCCCCATCTGGTCCTTGGGCTCGCCGCAGTCCGAACTCCATTATATGGCCTTGTCCTGAAGCGAGCCAGACTCTGGCAGTTTTTGTGGCCACCAAGCTTTGGAAGTTGATATGGTTCAGCACCAGTCCTTCTATGATTTGGGCTTCAATCAAATTGGCGTGAATACGAATCAGCGGCTCGTTGGGAAATACGATGGAGCCTTCATCCTGGGCATACAGATCCCCAGAAAAACGAAAATCCTTTAAATAGTCCAGAAAGCCTTGCTCAAAAATATCGAGACTGGCAAGGTAGGTAATGTCTTCCGGACTAAAGGAAAAGGTTTTCAGTGCTTCTAGCAAGGTATGAAGTCCGGCAAAGACGGAAAATCCACCGTTAAAGGGCTGCCGCCGGAAGAACATGTCAAAGACGGCAGGATAGTTCATTTCGTTTTTCCAGTAGCCCTGGGCCATGGTAAGCTCATAAAAGTCAGTGAACAATGCGCTGGTATCTGTGTAACAAAGGGTGGACATAAAACCTCCTGAATCTACTATAGTTCCTTTTTTGTGGGCTGTCAAATAAATTATTGGCTAGCTTGTGGCGGCAGCCTCTAGTTCTTGGAGAATTTCCTTGTCCAGCTGGACAAAAAGATTTTTTTCTTGGCTGGGAAGTACCAAGCCCTTTGGTCCGTTCTTTGCCCGGCGAAGATGCTTTACCTGGGTGTAGTACAAGTCTGCCTTGCCTGCCTTTCGGGCCTTGGAGTGGTACACCGCCAAATTTCCTGCACAGAGCATGATGGAAAGGGGAATTGTTTTTCCCGGCCGATTTTTTACAAAGACATAGCCACCAGCATAATCTCTGGTGTGAAACCACATATCCAAGCCCTTTACGTGACGGCGCAAAAGCTCGTCATTTTCTGTGGCGGTACGCCCCACCAAGATGGTCCAGCCGTCCACTTGGTAGGAAAGCCCTGGACGTTTTTTTTCCACCTGCTGCTTGGGCATGGTTTGCCTGCGAAGCATTTGCTGCAATCGCAAGGGATTTGGCTCCTTGCACAGCTGCTGGTAGGTGGCCTCCAAGTCCAGCAATTCCCTTTTTGCCTTTTGAATGTCGTGCTCCAGATCAGAAAGACCGGAAACTGTTTTTTTGTATGTGGTGTAGTAGTGGGAAGCATTTTCCTGGGCATTTTTCTTTGGGTCGATTTTGATTCTGATGAGGGCATCGCTTTCATAGTCCTGGCATTCCAAATACTCTTGGTTGCCGTCAATGAGATGGCCGTAGGTGAGAATCAAGTCTCCATAATGCTTCCACTGCTGATTTTGAAGGAAATCATCCCGCTTCTTTTCCAGGCGGTGGAGGGCTGCCTCCATTTTGCTGTGGCGAGAATTGTAAAACTTCTCAGCTTGCTCCAAGAGGGCTTCCAGAGAAAGCTGCCCTGCGTGTTCTCCATACCACCGCTCCACCTTTTGGTTAAAGCTCAGGCTTTCCCAGTCTGGCAGCTGGTCAAAGCTCCGAACCTGCCATTCCCTTGTTGCAGCACCCTGTTCTTTAGGCTGGAGGCTTGGCTCCTGAAATATTCCTCCACTGACTTCATCTTTTTTGGGGCGGCGGTAAAAGGTGTCTAAAATGACATGATTGGTGTCGGTGAGAATCATGTTGGCGGCATTGCTCCACAATCTGATGTACAGCAGGAATTCTTGGCCGCAATGGGAAAGCTCTAGCTTGATGATGCGTTCCTGTCCTAGCTGGCAAATGGAATTGATTCTTGCCCCCTTGATTCGTGCCTTGAGGAATTCCATAAAACGCAGGGGCTTGCTGGTTTTCGGTACCGCCGACCAGGTTTGATGAATTCGGCATGCTCCAGCTGCAAGACAGATAAGAATGGTCTTTGACTGGCCGTTCTTGTAGGTGTGGAAGGCGATGGTGTCGTAGCTTGGCTGCACAATCTGCTGGATAAAGGAGCCTTCCAGCTCCAGCTCCTCCAGAATGCAATCTATCTCCTTCCAGTTAAGAGACATAACTTAGTTAATGGTAATGACAGAAGCCGTTCTTCCGTCAGTAGTGTAGGCTCGCTCTGGATTTGTCTTGTCCACAAAGGAAGCCATCCCATCGTAATAGGCGTAGTAGTGGGTTCCCTGCGGAAGGGGAATCTCCAATTCGTAAAGTCCAGGGGCTGTTTCCCTCATGATATAAATAGAAGAATCCCAGTTGGTAAAGGTTCCTCCCAAGCGAATAATCTGACCTGATTGCCCCTGATACACAAAACGAACTAAATTATTTCGTACTGTTTCGGTAGCGGGAATTTCTTGCCGCTCAACGGCCACAGTGGAAAGAATCAGATTGGATTTTGCATCAAAAACTTGATGATTGTTATTTGGGTCAACGGTCCATAAACCATCAATGACCAAACGGTAGGAAACATTCTTTAAAGCTTTGGGTACTTCCAGGATATAGAAATACACTGATTGAACTACCTGTCCATCCACATCTGTGGTATTCACCTTTTGGAAGGAGTGAATGGTTCTGAAATCCTCAAAGTCAAAGGCGATACCCACATGGCGGGGCTTGCTGTCGGCAGTGAAAATGATGTAGTCGTCCACCATGAAGGGGGCGCCAACCTTATCTATACGAGCAATGAGGTTGTTGTAGGTGTAAGAATCCGGTGTTGACTCTTGTACCTGTGCTGGCAGAGCTAGCAGAGGGAGGGTAGAAATCAACAAAAGCAATGCAAGAAATTTCTTCATAATCGTTTATATATATCGGCAATTCACTTGAAAACTATAGTCATGAAGGCTTTTTAAAATCAATTTTATCCATAAATTTATATGTTCCTTCTTTGAACAGGAAAACTAAAGGGAAGCTATAAAAAAGCCGATGATATGATGAACGCAAATTTTCCAGCGGGGTATAAGTAATAAGATGCCGGGATTAGAGCAGCTGAAACAGTTCAGCGAAGATGTAGCAAATTTAGGAAATGAACTCACAATTCGAGAGGAAAGGGGTGAACCCATTGTTCGCATTCCTTTCCCCGACAACATATCAGCAGAGGACGACTCCGACGACTTTGTTTTAGGAATGCCGCTTCCTAATGATTCCCAGAACTCAGATGATGAAGTTCTTGATGACATGGCTTCTCCTGCAGAAATACAGGAAACTGGGACAGTGGATTATTCAAATTTCCCGGAATTAGACAGCCTTCTGAATCCAGAGCCAGCGGGGGCAATGGATTTGAGCGAATTCCCAGAGCTGGATGCGATTTTAAATTCCGATTCTTCAAGTCCTGCAGGGGAAGACCTTTCCTTTGATGCGCTTGATTCCGCTGATTCAGCTGGTGGCTTTGACGTGCCCGACTTTGATGGCAGTGATTCCGCTGATTCAGCTGGTGGCTTTGACTTGCCCGACTTTGATGGCAGTGATTCCGCTGGCTCTGCCGGTGGCTTTGACGTGCCCGACTTTGATGGCAGTGATTCCGCTGATTCAGCTGGTGGCCTTGACTTGCCTGACTTTGATGGCAGTGATTCCGTTGGTTCTGTTGCTGACCTTGAAACTGAAGATGCTCAGTCCATTGTGACACCTTTACAGCCCGAGGATAGAGCTGCCATTGATTTTGGTTCCGATGAGCCGGTAAAGGTTGCTACAGATTTTGCCACTCAGCCTGTTCATGAGGCTGACTTTCATACAGCTCCTGTTGGTGAGAATGAGGTCCAGGAGGAGGGGCTTGAATCTTTTGTTCCTGAGACCCATGAAGTCTTTGATGCACCAGATGATCCCTTCGATGGAGAGGAGCCACCACCAGACGAGAATTTCGATGACTTTGATATTCCCGGCTTCTCCGATCAGGCCGCTGGTATGGCCATGGCAAAGCCTAAGCGGGCTCCTGTCATGGGGAAGGATGGAAAGAAGGAAAAAAATACTCTTTCTGACAAGGAATATGAAACCTTCCTGAAAAATTTGAGGGACTATCCTCTCAATCTGCGGGTGGAGTTGGAAAAATTCGTTGTTGGGGATGAGTTCAAGGATGATGTCGTTTACGAGGTTATTCAGAAGGTTATTAAAAAGACCTCTGCTCGGCAGCTGGCAACTCATCTGGAAAAGCTCCTTGACATCAATATTCCTGTTCCACGGGAGTTTGAGCGTCGAACTGCTGCCCAATACGAGGAATACAAGAAATCTACTGAATATCAGCTCAAGAATAAAATAATACCTGTTGCCATCATCTCTGTTATGGCAGCATGTATCATATACGTCATCTTCCTCTTTGGCCACAATTTCATTTACGAGCCACTGAGAGCCAATTCCTTGTATAAGGAAGGATATGCGTTATTGGAGGCTGGGGCCTATCCTCAGTCTGAAATCAAGTTTGATAAAGCCCTTGAATACCAGCAGCAAAAGCGTTGGTTCTTTACCTATGCCGACGGGTATCGCAGACACAAGCAGTATGAGCGTGCCCGCATGATGTACAGGGCGGGACTCCAGCGGTTTAATCAAGACAAGGGCTTGGGATTAGCTTACGCAGAGATGGAATTGTATGATTTGCGTAACTTTGAGAATGCTGAAACTGTTGTAAGACGTGAGGTTCTTGATTATCACATCAATGATTCCGATGGATTGCTTCTTTTGGGAGACATTTTCCTGGAATGGGGTGACGAACGGGATGAAAGCAAGTATGAACAGGCCAAGGAAGTTTACGATGAGCTGTTGGAAATGTATGGCCAAAAGGATGTATATCTTGCTCGACTGATGCGATATTACATTCGAGTTGATGATTTACGGAACGTGCTCCAAATGAAAGAGTATTTTTATCCAAAGAAGAAAGCTCTTGGTGGACAGGATTTGATTGAGTTGAGTGGTTACTTGCTGGACAAGAGTTCTGGTAATATTGCCCCTGCAGACGAATATCTTTTGTCCTCCATCGAAGACGTTCGTGAATTGTTGGAGCGGGCAGTGGAGGCTGCGCCCAATGAGCCTGAAAGTCTTTACAACATGGGATTATACTTTGTTAATGCTAACAATAGTACCCTTGCTCGGGATTGGCTTTCTGCAGCCCTCGCTTCCTTCGAGAATGCAACATACAAGCCTCGCAAGCGTTTGCTCCGTCAGTTGAATACATTCCGCCTGTTGGGAGACTTGGACATGGAGAACAAGGAGTATATTTCTGCTGAAGAAAAGTATCGCATGGGAATCAGTCTCTTTGAAAAGGAAGCGGAAGCTGGCTTGGTGGGAGACCGAAATGTGGGACAATTATATGCTTCTTTGGCAGATATAAACTACTTGATTATTGGTGACTATGATGAGGCTTTGAGAAATTATACCATCGCTTCCAATACCCAGTATGGAACTCCGTCTGTTTACTACAAGATGGGATATATCAATTATTCCCAGAAAAAATATGGAGATGCCTTGAAGCTGTTTATCAAGACAGCCGATGAGACTCCTTCCGATACCCATGTTTTGTATGCATTGGGCAATGTATTGTCTTCTCGGGGAGATAATTTTGCTGCCCAAGGCTATTACCAGAGACTCATGGATATTCTGGAGCAGCAGCGGACAAAGTATACAATCTTGTTCCCCCAAGTAAATGATGAGCACGGGGAGATTGTAGAAATGTACAAGGTGGGTGCAAACAATCTCGGTGTTACCTTATACCGCTTGTCACGGCAAACAGGTAATAGTTCCATGAATGCAGAGGCTTTGACCAACTTTACAGCGTCTATTCGAGCCCATGATGCATTGGAGCGGAATCAAGAGACTCTCGTTCGCAAGGCTGGAACCAATTTGGCAGAGCAGAACATAAAGTATATGTCACAGTCTCTCCCAGAATTTGAGCCTTCCATCTATACAGAGATTCCTGCTCTGCCAGAGGGAGAACATCTCCCTAAATAAGGGATTTCCATGTTGCGGCAACTGTATGACAGATGGGTTTGTTACCAAGACGGTATACAAGCCAAAAAACGAATGAATATGCTGATAAAGGAGCTGTTCCGTAAGGCTATCCATATGTGTACTGCCTTTGTTCCTTTATTTTTGAGCCTTGCATATTATCCTGTGATGGTATTACTGGCTGTGATGCTTCTCGTGTATTGTGTTGCCGAAACATTGCGATGCAAGGGACATACTGTTCCTGTCATTTCTTCTATTACTATGGTGGCGGCTCGTAAACGTGATGAAAATCGCTTTGTGCTGGGGCCGGCTACCCTGGCCATCGGAGTGCTTTTAACAGCAGCCCTTTTTCCTACCCAACCTGCCGCAGTGGGTATCTGTGCCCTTGCCTTTGGTGATGGCCTTGCCAGCTTGATGGGAAAGTGCTTTGGTAGAATTCGAATTCCATTCACCGGTGGAAAAACTGTGGCAGGAAGTCTTGCCTGCTTTGTGGCAATCTTTTGCTCCACTGCGATTCTGACAGAAAATACCAAGGTGGCTCTTGGCTGTGGCCTTGTGGGAATGGCCTTTGAGTTGCTTCCTCTCAAGGACCTGGATAATCTTGTTATCCCTATTGCAATAGCTTGTCTTTGTCAGTTTTATTTCCATGTATAAAATCGGTGGAGGTTTATCAAAAAGACAATGGAACCAGCCACCAACAGGATCGTTCCTATTGCAACGGGAACAATGGCATCTGCTTGAGTCAATATAAGGTAGCCAAAGGATAGGAAAAGAAATCCCGTTGCCACTCTGGTATATTCAGGACTACCGCTATTGTTGCTTTGGTAGATCATTGATAGGAATCCCACTAAAAATGAAATCGTAGTGACTGTCAAAAACATTTTTTCATAGCCAAACCGAATGCTGCAATTTGAGGGTACAATCAAGGAGTCTATAGGAGTGAGGCGAGCAAAAAGGGCAGCTACTGTAGTAACAACCAAAAGGTTCATTTCAATGTTCTGCTTGTTTTCCAGCTCCAGCGCGAGGAGGGACAGTGCCAAGAGGTTTACCACGGATAGGACTCTACCAAAGAAAAGGAGCTGTCCAATCAAAACATAGAGGGAAGAGTGATTTGCCCAAAAGTTAAATGCTGGAAGCCATATCCTGATTCCTTCAAAAAGGCAGCCCAAGGCAAAAATAGAAAAGAAAATAATCTCCAAAGAGCGGGTTTTTTCAAAATTTACTAAGGAAATACCAAGTATGACTGCAGAATACAAAAACAGCACTATAGCTGCTGAAATTGCGGCAACCATATTAGGGGAAAGCAGGGGAAGTGCTGGCAGGGTAAAAAGACGCTGAGCTGTTTCTGGAAAAAAAATAGTACCCTTTACCAAAGCAAGGACAAAGACAATACCAGTGATAATAATAAAAAGCACTGCAAGGATAAAGAGAGAAAGGATAATCCTGTTTCTAGAAACTAAGGTCATGCTGTCAGCATACCGTGAAGATAAATTTATGTAAAGATGATTTTTTATTTGTCGAAAATTCCTATATAAATGTACGGATACACTGGGGGGTTTATGAAAAGACTTTTTACAACTATTGCTGTACTAATGGTAGCGGCTTTAGCCTTTGCCGGCGATGCTGCCGCCTTTGTGGACTTAGGCTTTTCCCGTGATGGAAAAACCTATATATTTGGACAATATGGTAAAACTGATGGTACTTTCCAAGGATATGCTGAAATTTATGCTGTTGACGTAAAGAAAAATGACTTTGTGTCAAAGGGCGTATTTAAAACCACCGATAAGTCAGGAAAAACCGGTAGGGAGGTGTTTTCCCAGTTAAAAGCCAAGCACAAGTCCTTTTTAGATGGATACAGCCTTTCTCCTGTTGATGCTGATTCCATGTTGTACATGCGAGAAGATACCTCCAAGTCTAGTTCTGCAGAAATCACCTTTAAGGATTTTGAAAGCTCTACCCCCGCACAAGAGGTAAGCTATACCGTTCGTCTTGTTCCCATGTACGAGGGAAATGGAAAGAATACAAAGTCTTCCTTCTATATTGTTGCTGAAAAAAAGACTGCCAGTGGAGAACTGCTTTCTCGTTTTGTGGCCGGAAATCCTGGAATTCAAAGAGCTGGAGTGACAGGCTATGCTATCGATAGAATTTATACTTCTCCTGACGGAAAAGGCTTTGTTTTTGTAGTGGAAAAGACTGTAGAAGATGCTGCTGGTACTTCTATCCGCTACATGGTGGAAACGGTTGTTCCTCCTGTATCAAGTAAAGTACCATCTACAACAACCGCTGCAGTTCCCGTTGCAGCAGCTCCTACTATTGTGGAGAAATAATAATGATTTCAGTTGGTGTTATTGGTGCTACAGGCTATGCTGGAGTGGAATTGGTGAGACTTTTGCTCCGTCATCCACAGGTAGGCTCCATCTATGTAAGCTCCATCAGCTTTGAAGGCCAGCAGCTGGAGGATATTTATCAGAATCTTTTTGGGCTTTGTGATTCTGTTGACGGAAAGATTTGTGGTAGAACTACTGGCCTGCTGACCTCTGCCGAGGAGGTGGTGGCAGCCTCCGATGTGGTGTTCACCGCCTTGCCCCATGGTGTGGCGGAGGTTCATGCCGATGAATGTCTTCGTACCGGCAAAAAGTTGATAGACTTGTCCGCGGACTTCCGTTTTGACCAGGACGAGGCCACCTTTAAGGAGTGGTATAAGAAGGACTGGGATTTTCCTGCTGTTCATGCTGAATCAGTATACGGCTTGCCGGAAATGTATCGGGAGAAGATTCGTTCCGCCCGCATCATCGGTAATCCTGGCTGCTATGTAACTTCTGCTACCTTGGCGCTTTTGCCTGCCTTGAAAAAAGGACTGGTTGCCACAGACACCATCATTGTGGACAGCAAGAGCGGTGTGACTGGAGCTGGACGCAACCCCTCCATGACAAACCAGTTCTGCGAGTGCGGTGAGTCTGTTGTGGCCTACGGCGTTGGTGCTCATCGTCATCAGCCGGAAATCAAGCGGAATTGCTCCATTGCTGCAGGAAAGGAATGTGGCATTGTATTTACCCCCCATCTTTTGCCCATGAGCCGTGGCATCATTTCCACAATCTACGCACCCTTGGCACCAGAGCTTGTGGGAAAGCTTTCTGTGGAGCAGGTGCATGAATTGTACAAGGTGTTTTACGAAAAGGAGCCCTTTGTGCGGGTACTGGATCCAGGAAAGAATCCCACTACGAGAAACGTGCGGTATTCAAATTATTGCGATATGCAGGTGTATGTGGTGGATGGCGGAAGGATGCTCCAGGTGGTGTCTGTACTGGACAACATGGTAAAGGGAGCCTCCGGTCAGGCAGTACAAAATATGAACCTGCTGTTTGGCTTTGAAGAAACTGCTGGCATTGACTTGATTCCTGCTGCTTTCTAGCAGATTGTGCTGGCTGCTTTTAATCCTTGATGCAAGCTATTTAAATGAGCTTGCAGATTGTTTTTTATCATTGGTACAATTTTCCTTGTTGGAATTGTCATAACTACCTCCTTGGCCGTCCTCTCAGTGTTACTGGGAGGGCGGCATTTTTTTGTGGAGGGAGGATGTGAGGGAGTGAATTTTGTTCTCAGGCTTTGTGCTTTGCAAATAAGGCCCTCCCTCCGCCCAAAATCGCTAGGCTTTGATTGTGGCGGTAAAGCCCAGGTCATCAAGGGTGGCAATGGCGGTGGCAGCGCAGCTCTGGCATCCGTCAATGGACACGGTCTTGTCCTCTAGTGACACGGAAAAGGTGAGCTTGTCCTCTTCCAGTGCCCTGGTGATTCGCTCCACGCATTTGGAGCAGTGGATTTCTGGTACTTCAAGAATAATCATAAAAACCTCCTGTAGAATCTATATTATAATTTTTTTGTCCGCAATCGCAATGCGTTTGACACAACGCAGACAGAGCTTAAAGACATGGCTAAGGCTGCCAGCATGGGAGACATGAGCTGGCCTGTAAAGGGGTACAAAAGTCCTGCTGCCACGGGAATGCCGATGGTATTGTATAAAAAGGCCCAAAATAAGTTTTGGCGAATATTGGCAATGGTGAGCTTGCTCAATTTGATTGTTTTAGCCACATCAAGCAGGCTGCTTCCCATTAGAATCACCTCTCCTGACTCTCGGGCAATGTCACTTCCACCACCCATGACCACACCACTGTCTGCCTGTACGAGGGCTGGTGCATCGTTGATTCCATCTCCCACCATCATTACTCTGTGGCCTTCCTTTTGCAGTGCCTCAATCACCTGGGCCTTTTCCTGTGGCAGTACCTGGGCAATGACCCTATCCACCTGAACCTGCTGACCAATAGCTTCCGCGGCTCCCTTATTGTCTCCCGTCAAAAGGATGGTGGTAATTCCCTTGGATTTTAGCTCTTGGATAGCTTGGGGACTTGTTTCTCGGATGCTGTCCGCAATGGCAATGAGTCCTAGGATTTTAGGTGGTGCTGTAAGACTGTGGCTTGCTGAAGCAAGGCTCCTTTCTTGTGGGGGAGCGGCTGCATATACAAGGGTATTTCCTTGAGCCATAAGCAGTTGGCTTGTTTCTTGCAAGGATGGGGGCAGGGAAAACCCTTCTTCTTCCATAAGACGGAGACTGCCCACCAATACAGTGGCCCCCTGCTGGATTGTGGCTTTAATTCCCTTGCCGGGAATGGTTTCAAAACGAGGAATTGTAAAGGAGGGGATCTTGTCTTTTGTTGCATCAAGAATGGCTTGGGCCAAAGGATGCTGTGCCACTGATTCTACAGCTGCCACCAGGGACAAGAAATAATCCTTGTCCACATCATGGTCTGTTAGTATTTGGGTTACCTGAGGCTTGCCTTGGGTGACGGTGCCAGTTTTATCCAGCACTACGGCAGTTGTTTTTCCAGCTATTTCCAGGGCTTCCCCGCTCCGAATGAGGATGCCATTTGTCGCTCCAAGGCCTGTTCCCACCATAATGGCTGCAGGAGTGGCTAAGCCCAAGGCACAGGGACAGGCAATGACAAGAACTGAGGTAAAGATTTGGAGCGCAAAGGCCACATCCTTTCCGGCAATAAGCCATACCGCTGCCGCCACCACAGCAATGGCCATAACCACTGGTACAAAAATACCAGAGACTCGATCAGCAATCTTTGCGATGGGAGCCTTCTTCCCCTGGGCCTCCTCCACAAAAGCCACAATCTTAGCCAAATAATATATAGCTTGAAGGATTAGTAGTCAAGAAAAAGAGGCAGCTGCTCTCAAAAAAATATGAAGCGCTGGCCAAAAGTTAATCTGACCTTGGAACAGAAAAGCTGCTCCAGCAAAAAAACGGGAAAGACAAATCCAAAATATCTGCCATGGAATCTCATCGTTCCAGGATTGGCATGAAATCGATGCGGAATCCGTCATCAAGGAGCTTGATGCAGTGCAAATGGAAAAAGCTGCTGTCCTTGCTTCAAACAGCTCCTGGGCTGAACTGGAAAACAGCTTGCGGAAAAAAAAGAACTGAAAACCCAAAAGAATGATTTTATGGACAGCCTGAATAAGAATCTTGGAAAAGTTGAACAAGAGCTAACAGACACAGAAAGAAATCTGGAAAATACAACTAGAACGCTTTCTGGCTTGAGGTAAGAGTTCGGCTGCGACCTACTGGACAGCGGGGTGGTGGTCTTTGAAAGTCATTTTCCAACCCTGGCAAATCCCAAGGACTTGCAGGAATTGGTCTATGAGGACAATTCAATATTATTCAGACAGCTCAAGCTTGTGCGGAGAGCAAAAGACAAAGCTGACCACAGTATTTTGTCATCTGCTATTTCCTATCAATTTGGAATTACTGCAAATATGGAAAGCAATTCCTCCTTCAGATTCGTCCTCATCAACGAGGCCTTTAGTAAAATCGATGCCAAAAACTCAGAACAAGTGATGGCGATTTTCAATGACTTGGATATTCAGGTTATGATTTACCCACAGGATTAAGGTGTAAAACTTATACAGCCACTTGTATTCCAGTTCATTGCACTGGAAGGACTCATACATTTCAGCAGGTAAGCTGTAGTCAAGAGACTGAGAAACCTTGCACTGTTGTAGAGGTTGAGGTAGGAGTCCACGCTAGATCTCGACTCCCCTTGGTCTCGTAGCGTTTCAAGTAGATGTTCTCGTACTTGGGGCTCCTCTCCTGCCATCCCGGCAATCTCCTGAATCGTTGACTCCTCCCGTAGGACCCCAAGTACAGCCTTTGCCTTGAAATCCTTTCTGAATGCCTGTCGCTTTCTTCCCGTTCTGTAAACTATCTTGCTTTCCTTTCGGCTGTTTACACCTTAATCACAGTCGGTTTTGCGCGCTCATTATATTCACCATGCAAATCCTCATTTTCCGACTCTCATTTCCTGATTTTCTTCTGAAGCTCTCTATCAAGACAGTTTGCAAAATCGTTGAGGTGCTTTTTATTGAAATTACCAGTTTTCTCTGCTTGTATTCCCATTTGAGCCAATTTGTAGTTAAAATTACGAATAGAAACGTCTTCTCTGATAGATTCAGGAGAAAAGAGCTTTCCTCGATCGTTAATAGTAGTGATTTTTCTTTCAACTAAACGTGCTGCAAGGGGGATGTCACGAGTGATAACCAGGTCATTATCTTGTGCATGGCCAACAATATAATCATCTGCAGCTCCTTCTGTATTTTCTGTCACAATCATAGCAATCAAATCAGTTTTTTTTGCAAGGGAGGTCAGGGGAATCGGGCGATTTGCAACAAAAAAGCAGGGAATATTTAGTCGCAAAATAAATTTCACCACCATTTCCCGTACTGGAACTGGACAAGAATCTGCATCTACCCAAAGAGAAAAATCCATGAATTATAATACCTGATTGATTGAATCTATAAGCTTGGCTGTTATATGAGCAACTTGAGAAAGCACTTCGTTGTTTTCCTGAGAATTGTTGGAGGCTACAGATGAATATTTTTGTGTATATAATTCGTCGCTAATCATTATTCCTGCCAAAATAGCCGTTTGCAATGGTTCTTGTCCAGGAAAGTTTCTTTGGAGGCTCTTTACAACCTCAGTGTAATAAGACAAAAGCTGCTGGAGATATTGTGTGTCTTGATGGGCATTAATCTTAAAGGATGTGCCTAAAAGATCTATAGTTAGGCTTCCCACTGTTCAGTCCCGATTAAAAAATATCCAACTGTTCAGGATGCTGCGCATCTTGATTTTCTACAAAAAGACTGTCAGCTTCTGGTTGTAATGCCAAATCTTGAGTAGTCACATCAGATGACGTTACTTCTTCTGCAGGAAAGAAATCATTCTTGACTACTTCTTCCGAAAACATTGGAACGAGTCCTAAATCATCGTTGGAAGGGTGTGTAGTCGATTGCTCCATTTGAGGTGGAGCAGGATTATAGGTCTCGTCTACAACATTATTAAAATCCTGCTGAGCTTGCTCTACTTCAACAGGTATGGGGGAATCCTGTACAACAGGCTCCGCAATTCCTTCAACTTGGTGTTGAATGGTTACGGCCTGTAGCACAGAATTTTCTACAGCATTAAGCTTGTCCAAAGCTTTAATGATTCCCTGCTCAATTCTATCCTGGTCTTGATGGAAATCCAAAATATTACTCTGAAGTCTTTTGTTTTCTTCCTCAAGCTGAATGCAACGTTGATGGAACATATCACGTTCTTCTGTCAATTGAAGAATTTTTGCCACTGCACCTTCAACCTTTTGTTCCAGTAATTGAATTTGTTCCAGGGAAATCATGGCTTATGCTCCCAAAGCTTTCTTTGCTTCTGCTACAACAGCCTTGAATGCAACTGCATCCTCAATAGCCATATTGGACAATGCCTTACGGTTAATGATAATTCCAGCCTTTGTAAGCCCCTCAATGAAGCGGGAGTAGCTCAATCCCTCTTCCCGAACAGCTGCGTTGATACGCGCAATCCACAAAGTCCTCATGTCTCCCTTTTTATCCCTGCGGTCAACATAAGCATGTGTCAAAGCCTTTACCATTGCATCTTTAGCGGCCTTGTAGTTAGTGCTTCTTCTGCCGGTAAATCCCTTTGTCATATTGAGGATTTTTGCTCGTCGATTCTTTCTCTTTGATCCGTCTATTGCTCTTGACATTCTCTTCTCCTCGTAATCTTAGCCGTAAGGCAACATCTGTCGGCGAACTTTTGCAGAATCTGCTTCGCTCAAAATACCAGAACTGCGAAGCTGGCGCTTACGCTTTGCAGCCTTCTTTGTCAAAATGTGGCGAAGATTCATCTTCTTGTACTTAACCTTTCCACTACCTGTGAGCGAAAACCGCTTTGCTGCGGCACGCTTTGTTTTCATCTTGGGCATTTCTCACTACCTCGTTATTTTTTTGTCTTGGGACTTAATGTCATTGACATAAAACGCCCTTCCATTGCAGGCTGCTTTTCAATAACATATTCGTCATCAAGCCGTTTGAGTACTTCTTTAAGAACATCATAACCGAGTTCTGTGTGGGCTAACTCTCGGCCCCGAAACCGAATAGTTACCTTCACCTTGTTTCCCTCGTTTAAGAATTCCTGAACATGCTTTGACTTGAAGTCAAGGTCACCAGAACCAATCTTTGGTTGCATTCTAATTTCCTTGAGCTTGAGCTGTTTCTGGTTCTTCTTGGAATCACGGAGCTTCTTTTCCTGTTCGAACCGATACTTGCCATAATCAAGTATTTTACATACTGGTGGATTCGCCTGTGGCGCAACTTCAACAAGGTCGAGCTCTTGCTCCTTAGCCATCTTGAGGGCCTCAATGGTAGGGACAATACCTTTTTGATCACCCTTATCGTCTATTAGTCTGACCTCTCGAACACGGATTTGTTCATTAATCCGTAAACCCTTATTATCCGCCAACGATCCTCCTTAGCCGTTTTCTTCCATACTGGATAAAATGACACTTATGTAAAGCATATTCGCTATAATAGCAGATAATTAGGGGCTGTGTCTAGTATTTTATTTGCTGTTCATTTATCAATTTTATCATTCTTTCCATTTTCCTCAGCCTTGTTTTAAACAGTTATTGTGTTGATTGATTTCCTTCTTTTATGATATGTTCTATTTATTATGTGGTTGTTTGCAGTTTTTTTCTTACCCTGTATTCTTGTTTTGTATTTTATAAATCACGCAAATAGAGGCAAGGTTTATTCTGTCCTCTTGGGATTGGGATGTGGTGCTGCCTATGTTGTATTTGCCATTCTGTTTGGATCTGAGTACAGGGTTATATCCGTAAATTTTTTCAAAAATTTTAGCTGGCTTTTTCTTCAGGAAGCTTTTTTACCAACAACTATTATAACAATTTTATTTTTTCTTCTTTTCAGGGATTCCTTCCAGTTCAAGGTGAATGTGCTGTTTTTTGTATTAGCTGGATTTTATACTTTGTATATACCTTTTAGAATTCTTTTTAGATCAGGAGCCTTTACAGCCTTTACTTTGTTCTTAAAGCCTATTTTACTGGCCTGTTTTATAGTTGGATTTTCCTTTGCCATAAGATTGTTTTACAAGAATTTAAAAGGCCAGAAGGCTACAGCTCTGTTTGTTCTCCCTGTTTTTTTAGGGCTTGGATGTACTGCAGCTCCAGCTATAACAGAAGTTTTTTGGTATGCCGGTAGTCCTGCGATTTTGTGGCTTTCAACGGGTATGCTGGAAATCCTATTTGCCGTGACCTTGTTGGCTTTAAATCATGTTAATGTAACCAATATGAAAAAAACAAGGGAACTGTTTTCCAAGTAATTTAAATTCAAACTTTTTAGATAAAAAAGGACTGACCCTCTTACAATTTAGGAATCAGTCCTTAAAATCAGCCTGGGTAAAGTGTCAAATGATTGGACTGCACTTCACAAAGGCAACCCTTTTTTATTTGGACTTATTAAGCCTGTCCTGCAGAACCAAGAACTTCCTTGTTCTTGTGCATGTAGAGCTTCTTCAGCTCGTCACGAGCAGGTCCCAGATACTTGCGTGGGTCAAACTCCTCTGGATGCTCTGCAAATACCTTGCGGATGGCAGCTGTCATGGCCAAGCGACCATCTGAGTCGATGTTAATCTTGCATACTGCAGACTTTGCAGCCCTGCGCAGCTGCTCCTCTGGAATACCAACGGAGTCAGTAAGCTTTCCGCCGTACTTTTCAATTTCCCTTACGTACTCAATGGGTACAGAGGAAGAACCATGCAGAACGATGGGGAAGCCAGGGAGCTTCTTTTCAATTTCTTCCAAAATGTCGAAGGCTAACGGAGGTGGAATCAGAACACCATCTGCATTGCGGGTGCACTGCTCTGGCTTGAACTTCTGGCGGCCATGGCTTGTTCCGATGGAGATTGCCAAGGAATCTACTCCAGTCTTGCTTACAAAGTCCTGTACTTCCTCTGGCTTTGTGTAGTGGCTCTCCTCAGCACAAACATCATCCTCAACACCAGCGAGGACTCCCAATTCTCCCTCTACAGTTACGTAGTGCTCTCGGCTATGGGCATATTCACAAACCTGCTTGGTAAGGGCAACGTTCTCATCGTAGGGAAGATGTGAGCCGTCAATCATGACAGAAGAGAATCCGCTGTCGATGCAGTCCTTGCACAGCTCGAAAGAGTCACCGTGGTCAAGATGCAGCGCGATGGGAATGTTGTATCCAAGTTCATTCGCATACTCTACAGCACCACGTGCCATGTTTCTGAGCAGATTCTTATTGGCGTACTTACGGGCACCGGAGGAAACCTGAAGGATAACAGGAGACTTTGTCTCAACACAGGCCTGAATAATAGCCTGGAGCTGTTCCATGTCATTAAAGTTATAGGCGGGAATGGCATATCCACCCTTGATGGCCTTTGCAAACATATCTTTTGTATTTACAAGACCAAGTTCCTTGTAGTTTGTCATGCTAGACTCCTCTGAATAAATGTATATCGAAATATATGCCTTTATATGAAAATAATCAAGAGTAGAAAATAAAAAAGGGAAAAAGAGTTTGACAAAGATATGCTGAAGAAATATAATGATGTCGATAATAGTTGTAACTATATCTTTTCAGTTCATTAAAGGAGTTATGGATGAAGCAGGGCGTTTTTGTCTTTGTAAGTCTCGTTCTTATGGTCTTGTTCTGTGTTCCAGTTTTTGGACAGCCTAGTCTTAAGAGCGTAGAAACAATCAGTATTGATACTTTTGATACTGCTGATGAAATGGGTTGGACATGGGATTACCAGGCCAGCAGATTTGTTACAGAGGGATATCCCAAGGTTGGGTATTTCGATGGTATGCCTAGTTCCCTGATTCACCTGAGAAAGGATGGGGATCCCGATGCCAAGGTTCTCGGTGTAAAGGTTCTCTTTGATCGCAAGGGTGACAACTGGTTTGAAATCTTCCCCACCACAACCGGTGATGACGGGGAAACAAAGAACCACGAGATTCCTCTGATTGGAAACGTTAACCAGATTGATTTCTGGGTATGGGGTGCCAATTATTTGTATTTCGTAGAAGTACTTGTTCGTGATGCAGAGGGAAGAGTACATGTAATTCCAGCCTGTAATACAGCATTTGATGGATGGCGTAATATTGTAGTTACTATGCCTACTTATATCCGCCAGCAGTCTCGCATGCGATCTGGTCCAGAGATGTTGTCCTTTGTTGGATTTAGAGTTCGTACTGATCCTAACGAATATGTAGATGACTTCCTCATTTATTTTGACAACTTGAAGTATACAACAAATATCCTTGAAAACATTTACGATGGATATGAGTTGCGTAATGCTGACTTTGGTTCTGATGATGGTACTACAAGTTCTTCTGGAACAGGAACTGCTGTTCAGAGTGGAAATCAGGGGGGTGGAGAAAGATGAAAAGAGTAATCGCAGTATTGATGGTGCTTGCCACCTTTGGAATGGTTTTTGCCCAGCAGGGAACCTCAAGCTTGACAGATCCCGACCCAACCATTATTGGAGCTGATTCTGCAAAGCAGGCTTTGAGAGAAGTCTCTGTTGATTTGTTTGAGCGTGAAGGCTCTTGGAATGCACGTATTTCTTCTGACAATGGTGTAATCAGTTCCCGTTTGTTCGATGGAAGTCCGGCTTCAAAGGAGCCCCTGGCTGAAAATGAAGGTGTAACAGACGAGCGTGTACTTGGTGTGAAGGTTGAGTTCTTCCGCCGTGGCATCAACAGCTTCTATGTAACTGCTGCCCGTCCGATTCCTATCGAGGGAATTACCAAGACTGTATCTGTGTGGGTAACAGGACGTAACCAGGGGCACAGTCTGTATCTGTTGGTGCAGGACTATTTTGGAAACAACTTTGAGGTTTATATGGGCTCCTTGGCCTTCTCTGGTTGGAAGAAGATGACTGTAGCTATTCCACCTTCTCCAGATGGTGAGCGGGGAATTGTTCAGCAGAGTGCCTATTATGGAGATCGGCCCGGATTGCGGATTATCGGTTTCCGTGTAGATTGCGATCCTCTGTTGGCCCGTGGTTCCTACTACCTGTACTTTGATGATCTTCGTGCTGTTACCGACCTGTATGATATGGAGAATCGCAACGAAGACGACATGATTGACAACTGGTAATCAGTTTTAGCCTTTACGGAGGTTGTGGAAGACCCCTGCTTGTGCAGGGGTCTTTTTTTTCTCTGTAGCTTTTTTTTAGGAAATTCTGTATCTTGTAGGGGAATAAGAGGTATTCAGCTATGATTAATTTTAATGAGAAGAAAGGCTTTATCTGTGATATGGACGGTGTAATTTATCACGGAAATAAGATTCTCCCTGGAGTAACAGACTTTATCAATTGGTTGCAAAGGACAGGGAAGGAATTTCTTTTTTTGACGAATAACAGTGGTTCTACTCCAAAGGAGCTGCAGCAAAAGCTGGCTCGAATGGGGTTGGATGTTCCAGAAAAGCATTTTTATACTAGTGCCCTTGCCACTGCGGCTTTTTTGAAGGAACAGTCTCCAGGTTGTTCTGTGTACGCCATTGGTGAAGCTGGCTTGTTCAATGCCTTGTATGATGCTGGAATCACCATGAATGATGTAAATCCGGATTATGTTGTTATGGGTGAAGGAAAGGCTTACTCCCTAGACTCATTGACAAAGGCTACAAATCTTGTGTTGAATGGAGCTCGATTGATTGGGGCAAACTCCGATGTTTCTGGGCCAATTGAAAATGGCATTACCCCTGCTTGCAGAGCCTTAGTGGCACCTATCGAGATGGCTACAGGAACCCAGGCTTATTTTTGTGGCAAGCCAAATCCTTTGATGATGCGAACTGGACTCAAGCTTTTGGGATGCCATTCTGGTGAGGCGGTAATGGTAGGAGATCGTATGGATACTGACGTGATTTCTGGACTAGAAAGTGGTATGTCTACGGTCCTTGTATTATCTGGTGTTTCTACCATGGAGACCCTGAAAACATACGCCTATCGACCAACCATTGTTTTGGACGGAGTGGGGGATATTGTTCGGATGGCGGAAGAATCAGTTTAATATTGGAGTATCTTTACGAAAAAAAACCTCCTATTACCTATGAATACAGTTTGAGTCATTCTTGGTAACGGAGGTTTTTTTGTGTAACTATGTATTTTGCAGAATAGTAATTGCTTCTTCCAGAGGAATAGAGTCAAACTGTTCCCTTGTTTGAAGATTTTTGAGGGTAACTACCCCTTTTGTTACATCATCTTCCTTGATGAGTAGGCCAAAGGGGATACCTTTTTTTTCTGCCATAGTATATTGTGCCATAATTTTTTTTGCGTCTGGGAACACTTCACAGGAAATACCAGCTGCACGCAATTTATTGGCTATGGTTTGATAAGCAATGGATAGCTTTTCGTCAAGGCAGAAAATTTCTACAGTAAGATGACTTTTCTTATGATCTAGTTTTCCCAATTGCTCTAGTCCAGCAATCAAACGATCAAGTCCTATGGAGGAGCCTACTCCTGGAACTCTATCTTTCATGTATAGGCCGGCAAGATTGTCGTAACGTCCACCAGAACAAACAGAACCGATGGATGGCAATTGGTTTAGGAAGGTTTCGTATACAACACCTGTGTAATAATCTAGGCCACGGGTGATGGAAGGGTCAAGCACGAAGCTGTCTGCAATGCCAGTGGCCTCCATCATGGCTCTAATTTCTCGCAAGCGCTGGGAATGAGCCGATGGACCACCTGCCAGGTCTTCCATTTGGGTCAATGTAGTCTCAAAACTATCTTGCTTGCTGATGTAGCATAGAATATCCTGAGCAATTTCTACAGCGCCAGTAATTTCTTGGAGCTGGGTCAACACTTCTTCCTGACCAATCTTTGCCAATTTATCTACGATTCTGAGGATGTCTTCACTTTTTTCCTGAAGATTTCTTTTTTCTAGAAATTGGTTGAAAATACCTCGATGGCTTAGGTGGATGGTAATATCATCCACTCCAATGGCTGAGAGAGCAGCTTTCATTAGGGAGAGAATCTCAAAGTCACTGGAGGCGCTGTCAGAACCAACGCAGTCAAAATCACACTGGACAAACTCCCGGTAACGGCCAGCCTGTGGTTTTTCTCCACGCCAAACCTTTGCAATGTGGTATCGTTTGAATGGGAAATACAGCTCGTCCTTGTGCTCAGCGGTAAAACGAGCAAAGGGAACCGTCAAATCAAATCGGAGGGCCACATCTCGGCCACCATTGTCTTGAAATCGAAATACTTGCTTCTCAGTTTCCCCATTGCTTTTTCGTAAAAGTATTTCTGAATACTCCATTACAGGAGTGTCTATGGGTACATAACCATAAGTACGGAAGATGGCAGTAATTTTTTCAATCAAACTGGAACGAGTGATTTCGGCTTCTGGTAAAAAATCTCTAAAGCCTTTGAGGATGCGAGGTTGTATGAGTTTTTCCATATCGGTATAATAGCTTCATTGGAGGAAAAATTCAATTGCTTTTAACTATAGATATTGGAAATACAAATATTGTTGTCGCTTTGTTTAAGGATGGGGTAATCTTGTCTACCTGGAGACTGTTTACTGATACCCGCCGTACCGGTGATGAGTATGGTAGTGTGTTGACTTCTCTTTTGAGTGACGATGGAATTGATTTGAAAGGTATTGATTTTTGTGTTGTCAGCTCTGTTGTGCCTGTACTGATAGGAGCCTTTGTGGGGTTGATTGAGCGAAAGACGGGAAAAAAGCCGGTGGTCATCAATCCGTCGATTTTCCCACTTTTGCCGGTGAAGGTTCCGGAAACTGCCGTCCACGAAATAGGAAGCGACCTTTTGTGCAATGCGGTGGAGGCATTTTGTCGCTACAGGTCCGCTTGTATTGTGGTGGATTTTGGCACGGCTTTGACCTTTACTGCGGTGGGAGCTACAGGAGATTTGCTGGGAATTGCCATTACCCCTGGACTTGGTACCGCACGGAACTCTCTTTTTGAGGATACGGCTCAGCTGCCCTCTATCCCTCTTGAAGCTCCCCCTACGAGCTTGGGAACCAATACCATTCATTCCATTCAGGCTGGAATTGTACTGGGGTATAAGAGTCTTGTGGAAGGATTGGTGCAACAAATGAAGAATGATATTGTTGCCCAAACGGGAATAGAAGAAGCTGATATTAAGGTGGTGGCTACTGGGGGGCTAAATAGTGTGCTTAAGCCGCTTACTGATATTTTCCAAGATGTGGACAAGTCCTTTACACTTTGTGGCTTGTGCCGCATTGCAACCATCTTGAAGGAAAAGGGAGTATCGTAAAAATTTGATTTCAGTGGGCAGGCCAAAGACTCTGCCTTTTTTATGCATCTTATGTAGAGCTAATAACTTTTAAGTCTGAAAATAAAAAAAAACTCTCACTTTGGTGAGAGCTTTCAGCGGATGATGGGAGTCGAACCCACGTCATCAGCTTGGAAGGCTGAGATAATAGCCGTTATATGACATCCGCAATGTGAAAGTAATATAGCAAGTAATAAAAATTATGTCAACAGTTTTTTAGAAAAAAATGAAAAAAAATCTACTTGCGTAATGTAACTGAATTCTTTATTCTTAGGTTATATGAGTATGTGTAAGTTTTGTAAGATAATTTTTTTGATGACTGTGGTTACGGCCAGTTTATTTGCGGATGTGAATACTCATGATGTTTTGTGGGACGAGTATATTGTATTAAGAGATTCTATGTACAATAATACTTGTTCTGCTGATGAATTGTTGCCATTGTATGATGCTGCAGTGGCTAGTGCAAAAGAAAATTTTAGTGAGGACACCTTATTAGTGGCCCTTTCCCGCTGTGAATATATTATGGGGCGGGCATACTCCTATGAAGAAAAGAATGATGCTGCAGGGGCACGATATGATGCTGGGGATAAACTTGCGGAGCAGGCATTGGATATTCGGGAAAGTGCTACGGCTCATTTAATGCGGGGAGAGAATATTTCACAGAACTGTTCTGTAAAGCCTGTGTCCTATGCCTTGTCCCATGGAACAAAGATTAGTGGTTTGGCCAAGAAGGTATTAAAGCTCGACAAGAAATATGGAGCGGCAATGTATCTCCAGACTGCACAGCATATTTATGCACCATCTCCCTTTCATAATCATAAGAAGGGAATTCGTGAGATGCAGGAAATCTTGAATGATTCTTCAGTTCGACTGGAAAAGGATGATATTTTCAATCTGACCAGTGCCATTGGTTATGGACATTTGCAGCGAGATGAAAAGGATGAGGCGAAAAAATGGCTCCTCAAGGCACTTGAAATCTATCCAGGAAATAAATATGTTCAATCTTTATTGAAAGATTTGTAAGGATAGGATACAGTAGGATTATCATGCAGAGTGTTGTCATTGAGTATTATGCTTGGATTGTTGCCATAATCAGTATCTATTTTCTGGTTTTTGCTTTAACAAATGCTTTTTGGCTTTGGGTGTATTCAAAGAAGCCACGCAACTTTGATGGTGAGAAGGTTTCTGTCTGTGTGCCTGCCAGAAATGAAGAGAAAAACATTGAAAATTGTGTACGTTCTTTGATGGAGCAAAGCTATAAAAACTATGAGGTTTTGGTACTCAATGATAATTCTGAAGATAGGACTGGAGAGATTCTCCAATCTCTTTCCCAGGAATTTCCTGATAAATTGAGGGTTTTTAACGGCAAACCCCTTGAAAAAGGGTGGACTGGAAAGATTTTTGCCATGAACCAGCTGATTCAGGAAACAAGAGGTGAATATCTTTTGTTTACCGATGCAGATACAATCCATAAAAAGGATTCCATTGCCTTTGCCATGACCAACATGAAGGTGCATAAGGCAGATATGCTCTCTGGATATATTAAGGAAAAGATGGTGACCTTTGGAGAGCGGATTACGATTCCGCTTATCTTTATGCTTACAGGCTTTGTGTTGCCCATGTTCTTGAACCGTGTAACACCTTTTCCCTTTACCTCCGTGGCGATTGGTCAGTACATCATGATAAAGAAAAAAGTCTTTGAGTCTGTTGGTGGCTATGAGTCTATGAAGGCCTTGATTAGTGAGGATGTTTTCTTAGCCCGCTTGATTAAAAAGCATGGATATAAGACTATCTTTACCGACTGCAAGCGAGCGGCCCAGTGCCGGATGTATACTGGCTACACAGAAAGTGTGAATGGAATTACAAAGAATATTTTTTCTTTTTTGTCCAACAATTCTGTGGTAATTTTGACTGCCATTCTTGGTGTTTCCCTATTCCTGTTGTTGCCCTTTCCACTGTTTGTTGGAGCCTTGGTTTCTAATATTTTAGCAGGTGGATGGATTGCTACCACCACAGTATTGCTTGGCATCAATGTTTTGCTGATGTTCGTTGTGTGGGTTCTGGTGTCTGGCTCCCAGCATCTACCTTTTTTAACACCTTTCTTGTACCCCATTCTTTTTGGAAACCTGGTGTATATGGCAGGCCTTTCCTATGTACGTACCATTACTGGTAAAGGATATGTATGGAAGGGAAGGGTTGTGCATTGATATGGCATACAAGCCCGGGGATAAGCTGATTTCTACGAATATTTTCTTTCGGATGGCCGCCTTCTTGACCTTTTACGTAGTGCTCTTCGTGGCTTCGATTCTGGTATGGGGACTATATCGTTGTAGCTTTTTTGGACGGAAGAAATTACGACAGGTAGGAAATGCGATTACTGTTTCCAATCATACATTGTTGTTTGATCCGGTGTTGATAGCAATGGCATCTTTTCCAACAAAGCCCTTCCAGACCCTGCTGGAGGCCACTGTTTGCGCTCCCTTTGTGGGTACCTTGACAAGGCTTCTTGGTGGAGTTCCTGTTCCCCGGCGTGATATTCATTTGGAATTTCTAAAGGAAGGCTGTTTGGAAGCCTTTAGAAGAAAGAAAAAAATCCACTTCTATCCAGAGGGCGAGTGCTATCTTTACAATAGCAATCCAAGGAAATTTCACACAGGAGCCTTTTTCCTTTCGGCAGTTTTGGATGTGCCAATTATACCTGTAGCTACGGTTTTTCACAAGCGACGATGCCGGCCCACAGTGCATTTACATGTGCTTGATCCTGTGTATCCCTCTGACTACAACCTGTGTAAGGGGGATAGCTCCATAGACCAGCAGGCATTGAAGGCGTATGCCGCCGCGGTACGCCAAAAAATCGCTGACAAGATTGCAGAAGAGCAGGGTACAGGAATCTATTACAAGGGAGCCATGGACCGTATTCCTGGTATCAATGCATAAAATTATTTTCTTGATTCTTTTGAAAATTTCGCAGGGCTTTTCATTCCTTGACATTTTTGGTATAATTTTGACATATTTTTATTGAGTCTTGAGGAGGATCAAGAAAATGGATAAGCTGTTTAAGCTCCAAGAAAGGGGAACAACAGTTCGTACTGAAGTGGTTGCAGGAATTACAACCTTTTTGACCATGGCATACATCTTAGCTGTAAACCCAGGAATGTTGGGCGAAACAGGAATGAATGCTGGTGGAGTATTTACTGCTACTGCTCTTTCTGCTGCAATTGCAACCTTGGTAATGGCCTTTGCTGCTAACTTGCCTGTAGCTTTGGCTCCAGGAATGGGATTGAACGCCTTCTTTACCTATACAGTTGTTTTTGGTATGGGGTATAGCTGGCAGGTTGCCCTTACTGCTGTATTTTTGGAAGGATTGTTGTTTATCATCCTCTCTTTCTTTAATGTGCGTGAGGCTATAATCAAGGCTATTCCCTCTAACTTGAAGAAGGCTGTGGCTGTTGGAATTGGTTTGTTCATTGCCTTGATTGGTTTGGCAAACGCAGGGCTTGTTGCCAGTGACTTGGGAACTATCATCGGATTTGTTCCTCTGAAAGGTGGAGCCCCCATGGTGGCTGTTATCGGTTTGATTATCACCATCATCCTGTTCTCCTTGAAGGTACCTGGTTCAATCCTCATTGGAATCGTTGCAACTACCCTTATTGGTATTCCCTTTGGAGTAACAACTGTTCCCGAAGGATTTTCTCCAGTCTCATTGCCCCAGGCTCCACTGTTCTGGAAGTTTGATTTTTCCAGCGTTTTAACCTTTAAGTTCTTCACTGTATTCTTTACCTTCTTGTTTGTAGATATTTTTGATACAGTTGGAACCTTGGTGGGTGTTACTACACAGGCTGGACTTACAGACAAGGACGGAAACATTCCCAACGTAAAGCAGGCTCTTTTGGCTGATGCTGTTGGAACAATTGCCGGTGCTGCTCTTGGAACCTCCACGGTTACAAGCTTTGTAGAAAGCTCTTCTGGTGTTGCTGTTGGTGGACGTACCGGATTGTCTTCTGTTGTAACTGCAATCCTTTTCTTGTTGGCCCTGTTCTTGAGTCCTTTCTTCCTGTTGGTACCCTCCGCTGCAACTGCACCTGCATTGATTTTTGTTGGTTACCTGATGATGAAGTCTGTTGTAGATATTGACTTTGAAGACCCCACCGAGGGAATTCCTTCCTTCGTAACAATTCTCGTAATGCCCTTTGCCTATAGCATTGCAGAAGGTATCGTTTGGGGTGTTATCGCCTACGTTATCCTGAACGTGGCTGCCCGCAAGTTCAACAAGATTTCCATTGTTACATGGATTCTCTTTGTAATCTTTGTGCTTAGGTTTTTCTTCAAATAGAAAGTCAATTCTAGTGAGAGCTTTTTCCCTTTGATTTAGGTGGAAAAGCTGAGGAGGCCATCACTGGGGTACACTTCACAAGTTTGTACTTCAGCTGATGGCTTTTTTTTGCTCCCAATGTAATCCGGTTACAGAACATTTCTTGCCCATCAGGTATAGTGGTCTCGTAGACTAATTGTTCGAGGTGCAATATGGCAAGGAAAAATGCTGTGGTAGATCGCAAGCTTTGTGTAGCCTGCGGTTCTTGTGCAAAGGTCTGTCCCAAGGATGCGATTTCTCTTCCCCAGGGGATTTTTGCCTTTGTAGATACATCAAAATGCGTGGGATGTGGTCTTTGTGCCAAGGAATGTCCTGCAACAGTAATTACCGTGGAGGTGGCATAATGGCTGTGGCAAAGAAAAAGAAGTGGAGTGAATATATGTGGATTGTTTCTGCCACATACTTGATTCTTGGTTTCTTTAACATCATGTTTGCATGGATTGGGCTTTTATGCTTTTTTATTCCCCTGATTCTTTCCATTGCCAATGGAAGAAAGACCTACTGCAATAGGTTTTGCGGAAGGGGACAGCTATTTGCCATGCTGGGAAAGAAATTCAAGCTTTCCCGCAACAAGGACGTTCCCAAGTGGATGAAAACCCGTTGGTTCCGCTATGGATTTTTGGCCTTCTTTTTGACCATGTTCATGCTGATGATTTGGAATACAGTCCAGGTGTTCCGAGGTTCTGCTACCTTAAGAGAGGCAGTGACCTTATTGTGGGCCTTCCGCCTGCCTTGGGAGTTTGCCTACCATGGAACAAGCTTTTCCCCATGGACAGCCCAGTTTGCCTTCGGCTTCTACGGGGTGATGCTTACCTCTTCTGTTCTTGGAATGATTACCATGTTTGCCTATAAGCCCCGTTCCTGGTGCGTGTATTGTCCCATGGGAACCATGACCCAGCTGATTTGCATGGCAAAGCATCCAGCGGAGGCAAAAAATCCTGATTCCGTCAAGAGTCTTGCAGACCTGGCAAAGAAGGGTGAGGTGACTTTTACCGCTAAATCCTCATAGAATAATTGGTAAAAATGAAGAAAAGTTCTTCATAATATGGTATACTTGATAATACGGAGGTAATGAAAATGAAAGTTACACTTAATGAAGATGCTGCATTCGTGGCTAAGATGAGGACTGCATTACAGAAAAAGGAAGGATATTGTCCCTGTCGTCTTGAGAAGATTGATGATAACTTCTGTATTTGCAAGGAATTTCGCGATCAGATAAATGACCCTGATTACGAGGGCTATTGTCACTGCAAGCTATACTACAAGTCAAAGGACTGATTTTACAAGGAGAATACAATGGCTGTATTGAAGGTAACAAAGGACGTTTTCGAGTCACAGATTAAGACAAGTGACAAGGTTGTGATGCTGGATTTCTATGCTGATTGGTGTGGCCCCTGCAACATGGTGGCTCCGCTGGTGGCAGAGCTTGCCGAGGAAAATCCTGACTACTGCATCGGCAAGGTAAATGTAGATGATGAACCGGAATTGGCTCGCCAGTTCGGTGTGACTACAATTCCTACCTTGGTGGTGCTAAACAAGGGCGAGCTTGTTCGCCAATCTATTGGTGCTTTGCCCAAGGCAAAGCTTGAGGCATTCCTAAAGGGCTAGTTGTCTCAGTTTTTCTCGGTCTAGGATTTTTAGACCGCCTCGGGAGGTTTCCACAATGCCCTCTGCTGCAAAGTATTTGACCATTCTGGATACAACCTCCCGGGCCGAGCCCATGTAGCGGGCAATCTGTTCGTGGGTCATTTTAATTGAATCGTTGCCTGTTTTTGCAACTTCGTCCCATAAGAATATTGCTAGACGTTTGTCAAAGCTCATAAACAGAATCTGCTGCATCACCCACATAACATCAGAAAAACGAGATACCGCTGTTTCCAGGGCAAAATTTTTCATGGCAATATTTCTATCAGCCATGTCTGCAAAGACTCCACCGGCAATGAGATAGCATTGGCTGTCCTCCTCTGCATCGATGGCTACGTCGAAGGTGATGGAATCCAGCACACAGGAGGCGGAGAGCATGCAGATGTCTTTGGGGAAGAGGCGATAGAGGGTGATTTCCCGCCCTTGCTCAGGTTGCAAGTACACACGTAAAGCCCCTGAACAAACGACGATTGCACCTGTACAATTGTTGCCGTTGTGAATAAGATTTCCCTGTGTATAAGTTTGGAGGCTCGTGTTTTGGCATAAAAGCTGTTTGTCCTGCTTGCTTAAATCTGTCCAAAAGGGAAAAATTGTCTTGAATTGGTTTTCACAGTCTTGGTGCATAGTAGCCTCCTTTTTTGAAACATATTCCCTTTGACAAAGCCCTTTCCTTGAATTAGTATGAAGGTATGTCTGAAGAGAATGTACCTTATGCTCGTCCCCATTGGGACAATTATTTTATGGAAATTTGCGATACGGTAGCCAAACGAGCCACCTGCGGGCGGGGGCGCTCCGGCTGCGTCATAGCCAAGGATAATCGCATCCTTGTTACAGGTTATGTGGGCTCCCCGGCTGGTTTGCCCCATTGTGATGATGTTGGCCATCAGTTAAAGCAGATGATTCATGAAGATGGCTCAGTAACCCAGCATTGCGTTCGTACCGTTCATGCTGAACAAAATGCTATCTGTCAAGCTGCAAAAAATGGTATTTCCATTGAAGGAGCAACCCTTTATTGCAGAATGACTCCTTGTAGAACCTGCACCATGCTGATTATCAACTGTGGCATCAAGCGGGTGGTGTGCCAGAGAAAATATCACGACAGCGCCGACTCCCTGTCCATGTTCGCCCAAGCGGGGGTAGAAATTACGCACCTGCTGGACGAAGTGCAGCAATACGAAAAGGGCTAGTACTACAGATTTTCCATGAGCCACTGACGGAAGCTGCTGTACTCGGCTGTCATGGGCTGGGAAAGATCTGGGAGATGGAGTACTCGCTCCAGCCGGTCTGGTAATGGAGGCTCCCGTCCCACTGCATTTGCTACAATGTCCCCGAATTTTGAAGGATGAGCTGTTTCAAGCACCAATCCAATAGCTTCTCTATCCAAGACTCGCTGTGACCAGCTTGGCAGGCTGGGAGTAAGTCCAGGGAGATTGGGATCACCTGCAATTCCATCTGCAAGGCGGCTCATAGCACCTCGGCGGATGTCGTCCCAAGCCTGCCATGCAACTGCTCCGTGGGGATCGATGATGTAGCCGGTGCGACGGTGACAACTGCGAATCGCCTCTATGGTTCCAGCATCATCAAGCCAATAGGAAGCCATATTCTGACGAATTTCATCTAGGGTGAACATGGCTTTCATTCTTTCGTAGTTGCTGGGAGCCCCTACGTCCATGGCATTGGAAAGGGTTGCGATAGAAGGGCGCGCTTGGTATGCTCCGGTGGCAATCCAATCTGGAATGGTTCGGTTGGAGTTGGTTGCTGCTATAAATCCTTGGATGGGAGCGCCCATTTTTTGAGCCATGAGACCAGAGGTAAGGTTTCCGAAGTTACCGGAAGGTACAACACAGATAATGGCTGGATTGTCAATCTTGTTGTCTCGTGGACTGCGATGGCGAATAACCAATGAGGCATAGGTGTAGTAAAAGCTTTGGGGCAAAAGTCGGGAGATGTTGATGGAGTTTGCAGAGGAAAGGCGGAACCTTTCTCGCAGCTGGGCATCAGTAAAGGCTGTCTTTACCAGCTTTTGGCAATCGTCAAAGGTGCCAGCTACTCGCAATGCCCGTACATTTCCAGTGAAAGTAGAAAGCTGCTTTTCCTGCAAAGGGCTGATTTTCCCTTCTGGATACAGGATGGTAACATCGAGGCCCGGTACATTGTGAAAGGCACTTCCTACGGCACTGCCTGTATCTCCTGAAGTGGCTACCAGGATGTGCAGGGGCTGATCTTCTCCCCGATTGAAATATGACATGGCACGAGCCATAAAGCGGGCACCAAAGTCCTTGAAGGCACAGGTGGGACCGTGAAACAGCTCCAAAACATAGGATTGAGGATCCAAGGGAACGACTTGGGCATTGAAAGGGTAGGCATCCATGATGATTTCTTGCAGGTCATGCTCTGGAATTTCCCCTTCTACAAAGGGCTTGATTGACTCATAGGCAATATCCCGGAAGGAAGGCTCACTTGTTTTATTCAGGATGCCGGAGGGAAGCCTTGGTATTTCCACTGGCATATAAAGTCCTCCAGTGGCCGCATTCATACCGTTTACAACAGCAGTCTTAAAATCAACCTTGACAGAAGCATCCCTTGTGTCTGTATAAATCATTCTTTGTACCTTAATTAAGAAAAAAATAGACTTTTACTAAAAAAAATAGAAAAAAGCACTGTATTATATCACATCAGAATACAAGAGACAAGGTAAAGAATCCTATTGTCTATAATTTTTTATGGATTTGTAATCATATGGTCTCTAGTTTTTTTTGCTCTAAATCAGTAGAATACACTGTATTTATGTATATGCCATTTACTTTGAGCAGGTTTCCTGTTGAGTTATTTTTATGGAGCAGTTTGTAATGGAAGAAAGTGATAAATTGATAGTGCGTGGAGCACGAGAACATAACTTAAAGAATATTGATGTGGAAATGCCTCGCAATAAATTGGTGGTCATTTCCGGTCTGTCTGGCTCAGGGAAAAGCTCCCTAGCCTTTGACACCATCTTTGCAGAAGGTCAGCGCCGTTACATGGAAAGCCTTTCCTCCTACGCCCGCCAATTTTTGGGCCGCATGGACAAGCCCGACATCGACTACATCGAGGGGCTTTCTCCGGCCATCTCCATCGAGCAGAAGACCACCCACCGCAATCCCCGCTCCACCGTGGGGACGGTAACAGAGATTTATGACTATTACCGCCTGCTTTTCGCACGAATCGGGATTCCCCACTGTCCTGACTGCGGGCGGGAGATTCGCGAGCAGTCTACTGACCAGATTATCGATGCAGTGATGTCCTGGGAGGAGGGGGCCAAGATTCAGATTCTGGCTCCCGTCATCTTCCGCAAGAAGGGTGAGCACCAAAAGGTGCTGGAGGACGCTCGGAAGGCAGGCTATGTACGGGCCAGAATCGACGGCATGATGGTGGAGCTGGAAGACAGCGTGAAACTGGACAAGCAGAAGAAGCACTCCATCGACCTGGTGATTGACCGCATCATCCTGTCTGACCAGGTGCGGAAGCGTGTGGCCGCCTCGGTGGAAACCGCCTTGGAGGCTGCCAACGGCATGACCATTATTACCCGACGCATTGGAGACACGGAGACGGAGCATTTTTTCTCCCAGAAGAATTCCTGTCCTGATTGCGGTATCTCCATCCCAGAGCTGCAGCCTCGGCTCTTTTCCTTTAACAACCCCGTGGGAGCTTGCCCCGACTGCACCGGTTTGGGGGAAACCATGGAATTCGACCTGGACTTGATTGTGCCTGATAAGAGCAAGTCCTTTGATGAGGGAGCCTTCGGCTCCTATAATCCCACCTCTGGCTGGCAGCGGGCAAGGTTCCAGGCTCTGGCAGATGAGTACGGCTTTAGCCTCTCCGAGCCCTACGAAAAGCTGACGCCTGAGCAGCAGAAGGTGTTGTTTTACGGTAGCAGCGGCAAGCCCATTCATTTTGTGTACCACAAGCAGAGCGGGGAGGGCCATTCCGTGTACAACAAGCCCTGGCCGGGAATCTTTGCGGACCTGCGGCGGCGGCAAATGGAAAGCTTTTCTGAGGCCCAGCGGGAAAGCTATGAAAAATTTATGGTGCATCGGAAATGCACTTGCTGCGGTGGTTTCCGGCTTAAAAAAGAAGCTCTGGCGGTAACGGTGGGGGGCAAGAACATCTTTCAGCTGACCCAGCTTTCTGTGGGAGATTCCATCGACTTTTTCAACAAGCTTCAGCTGACGGAGACGGAGGAGCATATCGCCCGGCAAATCAAGAAGGAGATTCAAGACAGGCTTTCCTTTATGAAAAATGTGGGCTTGGATTACCTTACCTTGGAGCGACAGGCCGCCACCTTGTCTGGCGGTGAGGCCCAGCGTATCCGCCTTGCCACCCAGATTGGCTCCAGCCTCATGGGGGTTTTATACATTCTCGATGAGCCTTCCATCGGACTGCACCAGCGGGACAACCAGCGGCTTATCGACACCCTTACCTATCTGCGGAATCTGGGAAACACGCTGGTGGTGGTGGAGCATGACGAGCAGACCCTTCGTACCGCCGACTGGATTATTGACTTGGGACCTGGAGCTGGTGTTCACGGAGGAAATGTGGTGGCATCGGGAACTCCAGAACAGGTGATGCAGGTGCCGGAAAGCCTGACAGGACAATATCTCGCCGGTACCCTGAAGATGGAGATTCCCAGTCAACGACGGGAAGGAAACGGCAAGCTCATTACCTTGGCTGGGGTGACGGAGCATAACCTGAAGGACGTGACGGTGGAGATTCCCCTGGGAAAATTTGTTTGCATTACGGGAGTTTCTGGCTCCGGGAAATCCACCTTGCTGAGCGACGTGTTCTTTCCCGCTGTTTCCAACAGGATTATGCGTTCCAGCCTGCCAGTAGGAGCCTACAAGGAGATTACTGGCTTGGAGCATATCGACAAGGTAATCAACATTGACCAGAGCCCCATCGGCCGCACCCCCCGCTCAAATCCTGCCACCTACGTGGGAGTTTTTGATGGCATCCGAGAATTGTACGCCAGCTTGCCAGAGGCAAAGGCCCGTGGCTTCAAGAATGGTCGCTTTAGCTTCAACGTGAAGGGTGGGCGCTGCGAGAATTGCCAGGGGGCGGGAACCATCACCATTGAGATGAACTTCCTGCCGGATGTGTACATTCCCTGCGAGGTGTGCCGTGGCGCCCGCTTCAATCAGGAGACCTTGGACGTCCGCTACAAGGGAAAGAATATTGCCGACGTGCTGGCCATGACCATCGAGGAGGCAGCGGAATTCTTTGCCCACATTCCCCACATTGCCCGCAAGCTGGACACCTTGCTTTCCGTGGGATTGGGCTATGTGCAGATGGGGCAGTCTGCCCTGACCCTGTCTGGTGGTGAGGCCCAGCGGGTAAAGCTGGCCAACGAGTTATCCCGCCGCTCCACTGGCAAGACCCTCTACATCCTGGATGAGCCCACCACGGGACTCCATTTTGCCGACGTGAAGCAGCTGATGGAGGTTATCCAGCGGCTGGTGGACCAGGGTAACACCGTGGTAATGATTGAGCACAACCTTGACGTGATTCTGCAGGCCGACCACATCATTGACATGGGGCCTGAAGGTGGTTTTCGTGGCGGTACTGTGGTGACCACTGGAACTCCTGAGGAGGTAGCTCTTTGCCCAGAATCCTTCACCGGGATTTACGTGAAGGAAATGCTGGATCGTCATGCTCAGGGGCTGCCGGGATTGGGCGTTGGTGGCATTTCCCTTTAGTTTTGTTGTTTTTGTGGATTGTAGGAGTTAAGTTGGCGGCCTTGGGGAACAAGCTGAAATATATCATTTTTTTCTCGCTTTTTCTTGTATGGGGTTCTTCGTCTTTGAGTGCAGAGACTAGTGTTGTCACCATAGAAAGCGCCCGCACTACCTCCTATTACACTGATGAAACTACAGAGGACGAGGTAATTGTTTTTACTGGAGATGTGGTAATCTCTGTGGTGCAGGGACAAAGCACCAGCCGCATTCAGGCTGACCAGGTGAACTTCAACCGCAGCAAGGGCTTGCTGTACGCCTACGGCTCTGTTTCCCTGGAGCGGACTTCTAGTTCAGGTGAACCTGAAATCCTTACGGCAGAAAGCCTCTTGTTCGATATAAACTCGGAGGAAGGTATCTTCAATTCCGGTACGGTACTACAGCTTGATGCAGGTGCATTAAGGCTTGATACCCAGTCCCAGATGGTGGTTTCCTCCGACCTGTTTGCTGTGGATGATTCAGGTGTGATTGCATTCAAGAATGGAAGCCTAACCTTTTGTGAGGAACCTGATCCCCACTGGAAGATAAATGCTTCCCGCATCTGGCTTTTGCCTGGCAATGAATTTGCCTTTGCCAATGCCCTTTTGTATGTGGGAAAGGTTCCCATCATGTACTTTCCCTTTTTCTATTATCCCAAGGATGAATTGGTTTTTAATCCTGTTTTTGGCTATGATCAGCGGAAGGGCTATTTCATTCAAACCACCACCTATTTTATCGGCCGAAAGAAACCAGCTGAAAAGCAGGGTGATAATTCCATCTTCAGCTTTCTAAACAGCTCCACCATGTACAAGCAGCGGAGAGAAGGTCTTGTGTTGCGGAATTTGGAAGAGCAGGATACGGAAAAATATCCCCATACTTTAAAATTACTGGCAGATTACTATACTAATCTTGGTGGACTTGTAGGCGTTGAGGGAATATTCACTCCAGAAAATGAGTATATCTCCAAATTGGATTTTTCCTTGAACTTGGGATTTAGCCGTACCTTGTTTCCCATTGGTAGTGGATCAGGATGGTATGTCCCCTACGATGAGCGGGGAGACTTCCATTACAATTTCTCCAATTTTGCTGGCGTGACTTTACCCTTCCGGTATCGTGGCCATTTTACTATGAGCCTAAGCAAGCCCTTTTCCCTAATCGTTGATCTTCCCCTATACTCCGATCCCTTCTTCAATCAGGATTTTCTGGCAAATCGGCAAGAAACAATGGACTGGTTCAATTTTCTCATGTCCAGCGGTACGGGGGATTTTTCTACAACGGGAAATACCACCGGGGAGGTTTCCTCCTTTTTGTGGAAGGTGACGGCATCCTATTCTCCATCAATTCCCTCGGTGCTTAAGCCCTATCTGTCCTCCCTGAGCTTTTCTCCAGGATTCAACTTGGCTTTTTATTCTCTTACTGATACTACAGGTATGACAGGGGAGGAGGCCAGGGTAAGTCCCAACAGAAAAACCTTTTATCCAGGTCTTGTCAAGCCATTCTATCTGAGCGCAAGCGTTTCTGGCACCTTGTTTGAGTATCCTGTTCCAGAAAAGACGTCAGCCGATAGGAGCAGGATTATCAAGCAGGTTCCTAGGGCAGAGCTCAATGTACCCGACGCCTTTTTGAGCGAGCGGGAAACAGAGGCCCTTCTTGCAGACTCCGCTGGTGGGGAGGAGGTGACAGACGGGGAAAACAAGGAGGGGCTGGAGGAACAGGAAATTCCTTTGGAGGAATCTCTGGATCCCTTGGCATCACTTTCCTTGCCTGAAATTTCTGTTTCAGTACCCTCTCTTAAAACTGTGGACAAGGGGATTCAGTACAAGCTCTCCTATTCCATTGCTCCAAGCTTTTCTTCGGAAATCGGATATGCAGTTCCCAAAAAGGCAGCTGAATTCGACTGGAGCAATATTAACTCCACCTTTGTCTATCTTACGGTACCGACTCAGCTTTCGAGCAATATAAAGTACCATGATTCTCTGTTGGGAATGACCAATACCCTGAATTTTGCTCCGGTGTACCAACGGCATCCTGTATACAAGGATGAGGCTATAGTCCAAACCATCAAGCGGAATGACTATGTTGCCCAAAGGATGGATTTGGGCAGCAGCAATTCATTGTCCCTGTCTCCCTTTGTGTATAGCCCGATTTTCTCCGGCACCACTATCAGCTGGAATAGCAATATTCGGTTAGTCCGTACAAAATTTATCGGTACTGCGGATGAGCCCCAATGGGAGTACCAGCTGCCAGAATGGGATGAAAATTCCTTTACCAGCCACAATCTGACTACAAATTTCAAGAGTCAGCAGGGAAGCTTTTCCCAGCAGCTGAGCTACACCACGGTTCTGCCTCCATTGCGTGAATCCCATTCAGGAACCATTACCCTGGGCTTTCCCTTTGTAACCACGAGCTTGGGTGCAGGAATTCAGCGAAAGAGTATTACAGACAAGGAGTGGATATATCAACCTCTATACCAGAATCTCTCCCTGTCCTTGTTCGATAGCAGGCTCACGCTAAGCGAAAGCTATCGATACAATGTAGAGGATAGGTATCATGAAAGCTTCTCCGTGAGATTATCGGGCTATGGTTTTTCCGCAGATTTTGTCATGCAGTATATTGCCGGCTATGAGTATGACACGTTTTGGGGATGGATGCTTAAAAGCCAAAGAACCTTTCAGCCATCTCATCTTGATTTGAGATATGGCTCTGGTTCCACTAAAAGGCTGTATTTTTGGAAAAACAGGATTTCTCTTTATGGGAGTCTTGATACAAGTGTCAAGCTTGATTTTCTGCGGCCTACGAGCAGCTACTTTACCTTTTCTCCATCCCTTTCCTTTGCTGTTAACGATTTTCTTACCATTACCTTCAAGGCAAATTCTCGCAATGAAGTGATTTATCGATATATTCAGAGGGCAACAGATTTTGAGCCGAAAATTCCTGGAGAAGAAAATATTTTCTTGGATTTATGGAATTCCTTTGCCTTTTGGGATGAAAATAAACGAAAGGCTTCTGGATTTAAACTCAAGTCTTTTGACATAGCTGTTTCCCATGAGCTGCATGACTGGACCATGAGCTCCCAGTTTTCTATTTCTCCCAGAATCGTTTCTGAGAATGGAAGGCGCTTCTATGATTTCAGTCCATACTTCACCCTTTCTGTGGTTTGGAAGCCCATGAACAGCATGAAAACCACTATCGAAGACAAGTATGGTACGGTAACATTGAATCCGTGACATATCTGGCTTTCAAATCTTTGTTGATAAGGCGATAAAGCTTGACTTTCTTGAAGAGTTAGCTTATCTTAACTGTAAGGAGATGAAAATGATTAACTATATCATTGGTTTTGGTGTTGCCGCTTTGGTGATTTTTCTAGTGGCTCGAGGAATAAAGCGGAGTGCCAGTGGCAAGTCAATGGGCTGCGGCTGTGGGTGTACGGCCTGCTCTTCTCGTGGCTCCTGCCACACTTTTTCCGCAGATAGCGGTGAAAAAACTCAATGCCCCCCACAAATATGTAAAAAGTAAAAAAATTACAAAACCAGGTAAAAAAAGTGCAAACCTCCTGCAAAAATCAGATTTATAATTGAACCATAGTTTTTTGTTGTGTAAGGAGGAATAATTATGTTTCCTAAATTAAGGCGTTGCAATGATGCGAGGTTGGATAGGCGTTCAGCTTGTGTTGTTACCCCCCCCCCCTCCCCCGTATATCTCCCTCATCGGCAAGGAGAAATTCTCTCTCAACAATAGGACTGTTTAGTAGTTTTCTCTGCCTTTTCGTTGTATTTTGTACGTCTGTCCTTTCCGGGTGCTTTGGACTTGTTGGAGGAACTGAAATTGACGGCTCCGGAGGAAAATTTGAAGGTCCGCTGACAGCTACAAATACAGATCCCCTGCTGATTGTATCTGGATATGCAACCCATCTCAATGGTATGTATGATCCTTCCAGACCTGATGATATAAACTGGTGGGAAGGCTGGCAAAATATAGAGATGGTATGGAATTCCATTCCAGATTCACTCAAGCCCTATTCTTGTTTTTCATTTCATACAAATTTTATTGTTGGCTCCCGGAGAGGCACTTATGGGCCTTATGCTGGTGACGATGCCCTGAAAAGGTGGTTTGAAGACCAAATAAAAATTTGCCAACGTAATAAAATACCTGTAGTTCCAGTTGTTTGGTCAGCGTGGCCTGATTGGTATGCCTTTAATGAGATTGATCCCAGTAATCCAGAATGGCGACAATGGCTTGAGTACATGGTGAAAACCTATAGTTGTATAAAGGGATTTGTCTCTACTGAAAATCATCATACTTCTGTAGAAAATAATGTTCCTCGATTCAACAGCTGGTTGGAATTCTGCGATCAGTACGATTTGAAGTTTATTATTGGCGATTCAGCAAATTCAATCTACAAATACACCACGGATCCTACTTTTGTTGAGGCTGTAAAAAAGTACGGAAAAGATCACCTCATTATGAATGTCAAGGATACAAAACCACTGCGTTGGGCAATTGGATACTCATATATGCAGGGATTGTGGTTGAACGATCAGAATTATGCTTATGGGGCTCTGATTGATACATGGACTTGGAACCTGAGAGGACAGACAAAGCTCGGGTCTACTGCAAACAGTCAGTCAGAGTCAGTACGTCAGGCATTAATATATCCAGAAGGCTTGTTACACAACTATCTCATGACTCAATATATCAATGGTGCCACAATATTTAATTTTGAGATTCCCTGGCAAGTTTATGGTATCAAGGGTAAGACAAGCGAAGTTATGGCAAATGTTATCGCTCCATTTTTCCAGTGGATGGTGGAAAATCCTGCTCCTTCCAAGGAAGAAATTCTAGAGATGACAAAATATGTTTTTCATGGAGATGGAATGGCTGAAGGAGCCAACAACTATGAAAAACTGTACCCTGATGGAATGCTGCTGGGGCTTGTAAGGGAGCTGCATAAAACTGGCCGTTATGGCCTTGTTCCGGGATTGTTGCAGGAGCTGGAACCTAATGGTGGTCTGAAAAGCGCCATAGATGGGGGAAGGATAGAAGAATTTGACGGAACACCCAATACGAATTCTAATAATTTGATTGAACAAAACCTGTGGGAAGAAAAATACCCAGACAAGTCTTTGAATTCAACTCTTGGTTCTGGAAAAACACCTGCATTTGTAGCTCATAGAAATACATCAGGAACGGGTAACAAGGATACCTGGTATTTGTACAACTATATTTTCAATGACGCTGGAGCATTTACTCCTGGTAATGAATCATTACAGTATGCAAAGATTCCTTTGGGTGGAACTGGTAGTGACAAGAGTCTGGAAATAGCTATGACTCCTCATACAGGTGTAATTGTAAAAGAAGTCGAAGAAGGTAAAATTGAAGTTTTCATGTCCAATTATCGTTTGAATAAGGATCATGTCATGGATGGTCCTCCCAATGGAATTGTAGCAGGTGGAGTCTATATCGGTGGTTCGCCACTGGCTGCCTATACTTGGATTGAAGACAATATGACTTCTGGCGGAATCAATGTTCCAGCAAATATTGCTAACGGTATTCGGAATACGGTCTTTACTTTTTCTGGAGTAGATTATTTTTCACCAAAAATAACTCAGAATCAGGAGAATAGTCCTAGTACCCTTAATCCTCGTGCCAGTGATAAATCTATCACAGTGACAGGAAATGGCTGGATTAGATTTGAAGTGTCGTATCAATGATATGGTTTTATACATAAGCGTGAAGGGAGATTTCTATGAAAAAATTTTTTATCGTAATCAGTTTGTTGGTTTTTACTGTTCCTCTGTGGGCTCAGTTTGTTATAAGTAGTTCTGTTGGTGGTAGCACTGATATTTTTAGAGGAAATATTTCCCTCAGAGACGGAGAGTTTGTATCGGAATCTTATAAAGGATTTACATCTCCAACCTTTTCCGATACCAATTTTTCTTTGGAATACAATTGGGAGGATACAGCTGGTTTCGTTTTAAAATTAAATGCTCCAACAAACCTTAAGGATTGGGGAGACAGGAAGGTTTTTGAGGGAACCTATGGTTGGTTACGTTTTGGGGATATTGTTCGATTGGAAGCTGGTCTTTTCAATAGAAGAAAGGCAAATAAGGTGAACGATGTTCTGGATGAATGGCATCTAGGCTATGTTACAGCTGGTGGCGATTTGATAGAAACTGATGCATTGTCTCATCTTGTTGTAGATGTATATGCAGGTCCAGTTGCCATTGAATTTGCACCAGTTCAAGAGCTGGGAATTGATTTCCTGAATGCTAGTGAAGACGCCACTGGAACAAGCCCCTATACAAGAAAATTCCATGGTGCTGTACGATTGTCTGGAACCATCTTGGATATGATTTCGTTGACAAGTGTTTATTCACCCCGATATAGTTGGCAGTCAGACTCACAAAAGGAACCAACGGATTTTCAGCCAGATGTGATATCCTTCGGTCACCTTTATGGGGTATTCATGGATGCAGTGCTGTTTCAAGATTTTGATTTTATGCTTGGTTATAGCGGTGGCTTGCAACAGGAGAGTAGAGATGGTGGTTCAGATTCAGTTAGCAATATTTCCAATGTATACCATGGTATTGATTTGAGAGCTGGTATAAATTTATTTGACAAGATACGATTAGAAACTCATAATAATTTTAGTTTCGGAAGCAATCTCAACGGCACTTATGAGGGGATGATTTGGAAAGATGGAGTACGACAAAAATCCTTTAGTACATGGAATGGTGTAGGACTTCGTTATCGAGTAATTGACAATATGGATTTAGATTTTGTTGTATCCAATAAATATCGTCTTAATTATAAAGATGATACTGAGCAGCTTTATGAAAACATACTCCAATTAAAGCCATCTGTAAAATACTTCTTCAATGAAAAGATTTTTGTAAAAGCGGGAGTTACATTGGAATATAAAGTGTATCAGGACAAGAAGGAGGGGATGAAAGGTACAAAATATGAAGACTTTATTCCATCAATTCCTGTTTCATTTTGTATAGGATTCTAACCTCTGCCTATTTAATACAGTTGAAAGGGTATAATCAGCAGGTATCCAAAAAAACAAGTCCCTGGATACCTGTTGGTTTTCTTGAGAACATCACCTCTTCCGAAAAATCCTTTTGAAGAAGGCTTTTATGGCATTCCAGATACGAAGCCAAAAGCCTGGATTTTTGAGCCGCTCCAGCTGCTTATATCCTTCCAAAAGCTCAAGCTCCGTAAAGTTGTTTCGTTGAGTATTTTCCTCCAGTTCCATTTCAAGCAGGGTAACGGGATCACTGGCATCTACCACCACCGCATCGATGGTGCTCCAGCCAAGCTGTCGGGCTGACTCAAGCCGTCGTTGTCCTGCAATCAAGTGATAATCCTTTGTAAGGGTAATGGGATTCAAAAGACCATATCGTTTGAGACTGTCTTTTAGGGGCTCCAAATCCCCTAAATTTTTCCGTACTCGTTTATTAGTCTTTATTTGGTTTATTTCTACCAGCATAAACCCTCCTTACTAGCTCTCAATCAATATGCCCCCAAATCAATCCAACAAATAGTTCCGTGTGGCTTGTTTGGTAGCTTCTTGCTGTGCTTGAGAATCATCCCCATCATTGGTATCAAAATAATTGTCAAAGGATGCATCCTCTTCATTGAAAGCCGTATTCTGGAAGCTCAAATCCAAAACCAAGGGGGAATCATCGATGACGACATTATATGCTGCACCTGAATAATAACGCTCCTGCTCCAGTCGCTGGACTCCTACTGTTTGCACATTTGCTCGATTGATATGGAGCTGGCAAATATCCACTGGCTGGGTTCCTGTCATAAAGTACTGGGTGGTTCGGTGGTTTTCACAGGCAGCAGTTCTGATTTGTCCGGAAACTGAACAAACCTCAGCCTTTACCAAGCCTGTCTGTGGTACAGGGAATTCCTTGTAAGGATAATCCTCGTTAGCTACCCGCATATATTCACCCCAAGCCACACCAGAAAGGGTGGAGCCTGTCAGCTCTGTTCCCAAAGACTGGCCAGGAATGTCAAACCCAAACCAGACTGCTGTGGTAATATAAGGAGTAAAGCCAACTGCCCAAGCATCTGCCCAGTTCTGGGTGGTACCAGTCTTACCAGCAGCAGGCATTGTGTAGGTTTTGCCATTGGCATCCTGATATTTGAATCGACTTCCGTAACCTGCACCTCTGTTCAAGGTACCAGAGGTTACTGTCTTTTGCAGCATATTGGTCATGAGGAAGGCATTCTGGGGTGAAATCACCTGGATTGCGTTTCCCTTCTCCTGCTGGGCCAATCGAAGGTCTCGTTCTGGATTCAGAACAACCTTTCCGTTTCTGTCTTCGACAGAAAGCACTGCGATGGGTTCCACCTCTTTACCCTGATTACCAAAGATTGCAAAGGCCCGTGCCATTTCAATTGGTCGTACAGAACAGGTTCCCAAGGCCAAGCTCAAATATGGACTAAAGCCTCTGGAGGAAAGCTCCTCTTCCGGGATACCCAGCAGGGCTGTAGCTCGGTCAATGGCTGCGTTGTAGCCGATTGCCTCAAATACCTTGACGGAAACTACGTTCATGGAGGTGGACAAGGCATACCAAAGCTGCACATCTCCTTCCCAAATTCCTCTGAAGTTTGCAGGAATGTAGGGCTTGCCGTCGGCATTCTTGAATACGGTAGGAGTGTCGGACAGCAGGGTGGCGGGAGTATATTGTCCAGAATCCAAGGCTGCAGAATAATAGAGGGGCTTGAAGGAGCTTCCCGGCTGGATTTTTGCCTGGGTTGCTCGGATAAGCTGGTTGGAGGAACTGTATTCACTTCCTCCCACCAAGGCGGTAATGTATCCAGTGTTGTTTTCCAGGGAAATCAGGGTTCCTTCTATAGTCGTCTTGCTATTTTCTTTTTTCTTCAGTGCATTTGCCTTGTTTACCACTGCCAGCTTTACATCCTCCAGTCCAAACATCAAGGACATGACATCGAGAATGGGATTGATTTCCGAGTTGAAGGTGGACAGTGCCTTGCTTTCTATATGCTGCTCAGAGGTTTTTAGCTGGGGCAGGTTGAATACCAAGGAAAGAAGCTCCGTCATGGGAATATAGGTGTCTGCGGCGGAGTTTTTTCTGAGGCTGCTGGAATTCTTGTAGGATTCATTTGCCTGCTGAATATACTTGTCCATGGTTTTCTGGGCAGCCTGCTGGTGCTTCATATTCAGGCTGGTGTGCACGGTAAAGCCACTGGTGTAAATGTCGTCTGTACCGTAGAGCATATCGGACAATTCGCGACGTACATATTCGCTGAACCAAGGAGCCTTGTCGTCCCGCATATGATAGGCAGGAGAGTTGATTCGTGTGTAGTCAAAATTCACCCAGAAATCATCGTAGGACTGGGTGGCTTCCTCTGGAGTCAAGTAACCCGCCTTTACCATTTCTTCCAGTACATTCTTCTGGCGTGCCATGGCCCGGTTAGGGTAGTCAAAGGGATTGTAGTGGGCCGGATTTGATAGCTGAACCACCAGAATCGCAGCCTCGGCAGGAGTGATTTCGGTGGCATCGTGACCAAAATAATACTTGGAGGCAGCCTTCACGCCGTAGGTTCCACCACCGAAATAGATTTTATTCAAATATAATTCAAGAATTTCGTTCTTGGACCAGCGACGCTCCATCTGGATGGCCCACCACAGCTCCTTGAGCTTTCGTGTCAAGGATTTCTCGGTACGGTCGCAGTACAGGGTTCCTGCAATCTGCTGGGTAAGGGTACTTCCTCCACCCAGGGACTTGCCGGTGAACACACCAATAAAGGCTCGGATAATCGCTTTCAGCCTAAATCCGTTATGCTCATAAAAAACCCTGTCCTCTCGGGTGATGAGGGCGTTCAGCATTTGAGGAGGCAGCTGGGTAAAGCTGATGATCTCACGATTTTCCTCAGAGGCAAACTGTGTGATTACCTCTCCATTTATATCCAGCAGCCGAGTCGGCAGGGCTGTGGTGAACTCCGTGAAATTTTCTGTATTGATGGTGTTGACGGTTTCTGCCAGCAGGAGTCCCAGCACCACGCCGAAAAGCAATGCGCAAAGAAAAGTAACAGACACAAAGAAATGCACCCGTTTTTTGTTTTTTCCCATTTGGACAGGATAGGGGAGAGCGGGGTTTTTGTCAAGTCATTGGATTTGCCAGGCAAAGCTCAGGTGTTTTTATGGGGGATGTGGAGGCAAGGGGTGGAGGAGCGGGAAAAAAGGGGCCGCCAGCTTGACAGCCCCAAAGCAACCGTTTTTATTTAGTTGAAATCTACAGTGAATTCAAGCCAGCCGTTTGAGTTTACGGTCAGGAGCTTGTCGCTTCCATCATCAGTAACATTTAAAGTTGGAGCTGGAGAGTTCTGGTGTCTGCCAAGGCCTGTTGTTACCCTTGTACAGCCGGTAAACCAGAATTTTGTGTCTCTTTTCCATGTCAGCAGGTTTGCCTCCGTGTTTGCTCCTCCAATGCAGATGTTTTCTTTGAACCAGGCATCCCGAGTGGTGATGCTTCCGCAATTCCCTACCGCTCCAGAGGTGTCTATGCGGGAATTGTTCATGTAGATATGGAAGGAGGTGTCGGAGGTCTTCTTTGCGATAATCATGGTATGGGGAGTAAGGGCAATTTCCAGGAATTTGCTTGCACTACAGCTATTATTCTCGATGTTTGTTTCCTGGTCATTTCCCAAGGGGATGCGGACATACTGGACATTATCTATGTCTCCATTTGTACCGGGGAACATGTTGTGGTTGTAGAAGAAGTAGGTATCGTTTCCATTGATATCTCTCATGCCTGCAAAGGCAACTGTTTTGCCGCTTCCCTTCACATTGTCCACAAGGATGTCCTCGTAGTACCCGTCTGTAGTTGAATCCCATTCACTCTTGTTCCCTGTGCCGGAGGAAATGACATCATCCACGCCTCCAAAGCCTCCCAGCCTGCGAAGATGCGCTTCCATTGCCTCGTCGCTGGGGAACAAGTCCTTGTCGATTGCAGGGATAATGCCGTAGCGTCCATCGCTGAATACGTTTGATTGGCTGTTGTCACCCATTTCGGCGGCTCCCTGTCCACCAGAGCTGTCCAGGGAATGGGTTACCATATTCAAGCTATTGTATACAGCCTCCAGTTCATTTTGATTTCCCCGCCACCAGAACCGGGTTTCATTCCTCATGTCCCGTTCTGTGGGGGCAGGATTCTGTACCATCCACTCAAAGAAGGGGGCGATGGTGTTTGCCAGAAGGTCTCCTGTTCTGCCGCTGTTGCCCTGGACGTGCCAGGGAGCCTCAAAGTTGAACACGGTGCCGCCGTTCATGTACATGAGCATCAGCTCGCTGGCAAGCCAGCCACCGGGATATTGGGCAATGTTCGGGTATCCTGTTCCGTTTAATCCTTTTTGTCTTTGGTCGGTCATGTTCACACCAAGGGTTCGTGAATTCCAGTTCCAGGTATCCAGCAGGCCGCCGTAGGCATGGCTGATTCCTGCCATCCAGGAGCCCAGCATATAGCTGGAGGTGTGGGTGTACCAGTAGCCTCGAGTGCTTTTAAAGCAGCGTATCCAGTGGTCGTTTCCATGGGCTAGGGCTGCGGTGGAAAGCTTGTCGGAGGTGTCCCGGTCATTGTTGAACCAGTTGGTGGCATAGCCGGCTCCGTCAAAGGAGATGAGGGTCTTGTCCTTTTCCTCACAATAATTAATCCAGTCGGCATGGCGGTCTATGGTACTGGACCCATTCTGGGCACCACTCCACCAATGCTCGGCGGTGATGAAGCCTTTTAGAGAAGGGTGCTTTGCCACCATGGAATCCACCCAATTCTTGTGAGTCTCATTTGTGGGATCAATTTGGTTGAATTTATGGGTTCCTGTGGTTCCTACCGCACAGATTACGATGAGGGCCGGCACCTGGTTTTGGTCGCACCAAGTGAGGCAGTTGTCATAGAAATTCTTTACCGTGTCTACTGTTGAACCTCCCTCACCCTCGTCATTGTAGTGAATCTTGAAGGCAGTGTAGGGCTTGAGGCTGTCTGGAATGGCATTCCAGAGAATTTCTGGTGTCATTCCTGCCTCAAAGTTGTTGGGGTCAGTTACAACGCTCTTTGTTCCTTCTTGATATTGCTGGCTGTGATGGCTCCAGTTAGTCTTGTATATGGAAGCCAAGAACAGCGGCTTTAAATTTGATACAATTATTCGGCTGTCGTTCCAAAACAAGGATGTTCCATTCCAGCTGCCGCTGCTTCCTCCAGCTCCACCAGTATTGGTGCTGCTGCTGATTGACGAGGTGACACCGTTGTGGGTATTCCGGAACGCACCGTTCATCAAGTCCTTGCAGGAAAAACAGGTAAGAACCAGAATTGAGATTAAAATGCAAAAAAAATTTTTCATATGCTACCTCCTATAATTCGACGGAAATTGAGACAGGAACTGCAATGTTCATAACACGGGTACCTGTATAATCCTTACCCGTGCTATCCTTTCCCCATCCTTCTGTAATGGTGTAGTTGATTCCCACTTGGGCATATGCCTTTTCTGCCAGATAGTAGCGGAATGCCGGCTTTATGCTGAACTGCAGGCTGTTCCACACCTCTTTACGCAGGGCTCTGGTGGAATAGTTTACTGTGGCCACAAGCTTCACCTGCATTGAGTCCGAGATGCTGTAACTGCCTCCAAGTGCATTCCATGTGGTCAGGAAATTTGCCCCCTCTTTTTCCAGGTCATTTTTTCCCAGCAAGAATCCATAGGTGAATTTGGAATGGAGCTCCAGTTGTATGTTCTCAAAGCCTGTCCAGGCTCCCCGCAAATCAGCAGCGATGTACATGTCGCTGTTGATGCTGTTGCCATTGCCTTTCTCTGGCTCCTTCCAGTCATCCCAGTCGGAGGTGAAGGCATAGGAAAGGTGGCTTGCAAGCTCCAGGTTGTCAAGCGGACTTATGTGGCCGCCAAGGGCCAGCAGGGTATTGAGCTTGGATTTATTGGGGCTTGTCTCTGTGGAGGAAGACTCCTCCTTGCGATCCAAATCCATGGCTGTCAGGAGCTGGACCTTTGCCAAGTCCATGATGGGGGCAGATATCCGTAAGGAGCCTGCAAATTTCATGCTGGTTCCATCGTAACTGTTGTTCAGGTTCAGCCAGTTGTCTCCCCCTGGCTGTTTGTCAGAGGAATTGATGATGAGAGGTGCAAATTCAATGGTTACCGGTCCTGCATAGAATTCCGCATTGAAATTCTTTATAAGATCGGTCTCCTTCAGGGTACCAAGGTTTCCTGATGAATTGTCCGATGGCTGTATGACATAGCCATAAGCCCATTCATCCACCACAGTGTTCAGTCTGTTCAGTCTGCGGTTTTCAAAGAGTCCTACCTGGATGTATGCCACATCCTTGAATCGTGCGTAGAGATAGCTGTCCTTGAACAGGGTGTGATACAGGGCCACATAGTCCGGTGCGGTGGTAACCCAGCGGGAAGGTCCGTTGAGCGTCAGCTTTGCACCATAGTACTGGCTGTCTAGTGTTGCGGAAAATTTTATGCCGGATAAATCGAATCCAGTAAACCAGCCGTGGGAAGATGGCTTTTTGCCCGAATTAATGTCTCCCCTGTCTTCAAAGGTTGCTGAATATACATTGGTGCTTGCAGCAGCGGAAAGACTTGTTTTAAATTTAATTCCAGATGCCTCTTCCTCCGCCCAAGCAGAAAGAAGG
>JAZNAS010000036.1:0-20701 GCA_045586625.1 Treponema sp. | reverse complement strand
TGAAGCAGCTGTTTTCTTTTCTCTCCTTTTGTGTTGCTCTTCCCATGGGTTTTCTTCTTCCTGTTTTTTGGTCTTATGGTGATTCCATTATAATAGTGGTTGGAAACCTTTTTAATGGGGAATTATATTTTACTGCTTACCCAGTTTCAGCCTGTGGATTTTTTGTATTGACAAAGGAGTTCATTTTACTCTTCCATACAATCAGATGAAACGTATTTTTTGAAGGTAGCTTTCTTTTCAAGTTCACCATCCCTAGATATCCTTTTGTATATCATAGACAAAAGTAACAGGGACATTTTTTATTATAAAAATCGATGTATGATGTAGCATCAAGGAACCCCCGACAGATTGAAGAGACTTCCTGAAAAAAATGCCAGGAAGCAAGCTTCCTGGCATCAAGCTATTCAACCAACACCATCTAACGGGACTTCTTGTATAGAGGCCCATAAGTTTCACAAGCCCTGTAGTCCTGTCCTTCCTTATCCATTCCGAATGCATTCCATGAAGCAGGACGGAAAATCTTATCCTCATCTACGTTATGCATACATACAGGAATACGAAGAATTGAACAAAGGGTGATGATGTCTGCACCAATATGTCCGTAGCTGATGGCACCATGGTTTGCACCCCAGTTGTTCATTACATCGTAGGCTGACTTAAATGCACCCTTACCGGTGAGCCGTGGAGCAAACCAAGTGCAAGGCCAAGTGTAATCTGTACGCTTCCACAGCTTATCAGAAACTTCATCTGGAAGGTCTACAGTATATCCTTCTGCAATCTGCATTACAGGTCCCAAGCCCTTTACGATATTAAGACGCATCATAGTAACGGGCATCTCGCATTTAGTAAGGAAGCGGGAGGAGAAGCCACCGCCCCGGAAATATCCCATGTCGGCAGGGTTCCAGGTGGTTGCCGCCAGACAGGCCTTCTGGTCCTTGTCTGTCATTTCCCAGAATGGCTTGATAATGCCGTTACCCTGTTCATCCTTAGCTGCACCACAGGCATCAAGACAAGCTGCCCCGGAGTTAATCAGGTGGATAAAGCCCTGTGACTCCTTAGCCTTTCCTTCCAAGTCATATCCTGCAGCCTGCTTGACGGCCTCTGGGCTCCAATAAGTTCGCACATCGGCAAAAATCTGTGCACGACCAGTAAGAAGCTTGCCGAAGAGCATACAGGTTCCGTTGAGAGTATCGTTTTCTGTGGCCAAGATATACGGTTCACGAGCACCTTCCCAGTCAAAGGAGGAGTTAAGCAGTGCCTCGGGGAAGTCACAGTTTGGATAGAAATCTGTCCACTGGCGCTGCCCCTGGAAACCACCAGCAATTGCATTGTGCCCCAGAGCCTCTTCCTCGCAACCAGCAGGAAGATTCTTGTTTCCGTTGAACAGATCCTTGATGATACACATCATCTTCACCACGAATTCCCAGGCCTCTTCCTTTTCCTTAGGTGTTTTCTGCATATTTTCTGGGTTCTTGTCGAACCCTTCCTTGCAATATTCCTTTGTCCAAGCAAGGGCCTTCTGGAATTCCTTTTCATCATAAATATTGTTTGTCATTCTGCGGATAATTTCAACCTCATCCACAGACTCAACACGCATTCCCAAGTATTCCTCAAAGAAGTCACTGTCGATGATGGAGCCTGCAATACCCATACAAATTGAACCAATCTGCAGGTAGGATTTGCCCCGCATCGTTGCAGCTGCTACAGCAGCACGTCCGAAACGCAAGAGCTTTTCCCGTACATCATCAGGAATGTCGGTGGCATCTGCATTCTGAACATCATGACCATAAATACCGAAAGCGGGCAGTCCTTTCTGTGCATGACCAGCCAATACAGCTGCAAGATAAACAGCACCAGGTCGTTCTGTTCCGTTAAATCCCCATACACCCTTGATGGTGTGGGCATCCATATCCATTGTCTCTGAACCATAGCACCAGCAGGGAGTTACAGTCAAGGTAATATCAACACCTTCACGGCGGAATTTTTCTGCACAGGCTGCAGCCTCTGGAACACGACCTATAGTTGAGTCAGCAATAATAACCTTGACAGGCTCACCATTTGAATAGTAGATATTCTCTTGGAACAACTTTGCTGCGGCCTTAGCCATATTCATAGTCTGCTCTTCCAAAGATTCACGAACCTTGAGGGGTCCCCGTCGTCCATCGATTGTAGGTCGAATACCAATAACAGGATATTCACCAATCAACCTATTTTTTGCCATACATCATACCTCCTTATGCGTAATCTGTATTAACTCTGTATTAAGTCGGATAGTCTTTGCAGTTTCTAAACCATCCTTTCGATTCAATCGTTGCAGCACTAAATGTGCAGCTAAAATTCCTATTTCTTCCACAGGCTGAGAGACGAAATATCTACACCTATGTAAAAGTGAAGAAAAAAAGGCATCGTCAAAGCTTGCACAAACCAACCTGTCTTGAATTTCCTGTGGCTTTTCCACAATCAACTGTGTTGCCCCAAGACAAATCATCAAGTTTACAAAGAAGAAGGCGTCGGGGTGATTAGGCTTATTCAGCATTTCCTTCATGCTAAAATATCCATCATGCATGGCCATACCAGAAAAGGAAACAAATTCATCCTCTAAAGGTATATTAGCCTCCTGCAAAGCCCGACAATAACCCAAATAACGCTCATAGCAGGTCATTTGCTCTAAATCACCCCCAACAAAGCCTATACGACGATACCCATCATCAACCAATGCCTTTACAGCCTTATACCCGCCCTCCTCATTGTCAACCATAACACTATCGGCAGGAAGGTCTGTAAAGGTTCGGTCTACACAGACAACTGGTATACCCTGTTCAATTACGGCGGATAAATGAGCCCCGTCTATTCCGATTGGAATCACCACCAAGGCATCCACCTGTTTTTCTACCAAATAAGACAGCTGTTCTATTTCTCCTTCGATAGAATTTCTAGAAGAACAAAGAACGACCGTATATCCACTCTTTCGCAAGGTTTCTTCCATGCACTCAAAAAGGTTCATGAAGAAGAAATTTGACATATCAGGAATAATCACTCCGATAGTTCGTGATCTACCAAGGCGAAGGGTTTGGGCAACTGAATGTACTCTGTAATCCAACTTTTTTATTGAAGAGAATACACGGCGTCGCATGGCGTCAGACACTCGATAATCTTTATTCAAAACACGAGAAACTGTTGCTGTTGAAACTCCTGCATCCAGAGCTACATCCTTAATAGTTGCCACTAATACATCCTATGACTTGCGAGCATGCTTGCGCATATCGAAGAATACTGCAACAATGATGATTGCACCCTTCATCAACAGCTGATAGTAGGAGTCGATTCCAAGATAGGTCATACCGTAGTTGATGATACCTAGGGTGAATACACCAACCAGCATACCACCCATGGTTCCCACACCACCAGCCTGTGATATACCACCGATGGTAACGGCAGCAATGGCATCCATTTCCATACCAGCACCAGTAAGAGAGTTACCCAAACCAAGGCGGGAAGCCTGCAATGCCCCTGCAACACCGTAACACAGACCAGCAAAGGTGTATACGAAAACAAGACAATGCTCAACATTGATACCGGCAACACGAGCGGCCTGTGGATTACCACCGATAGCATACAAGTTGGTGCCCAGCCGTGTATGACGGAGAATCAACCATACCACAATAGCGGCAATAGCAACATAGATAATGAGATAGGGAATTGGTCCCAAGGATCCCTGGGCAATGTGCTTGTAGGCATTCTTCAGGCTACCAACAACCTTTGCCTGGGTATAAATCAGCTGGGTACCACGAGCTAATGACATGGTTCCCAAGGTGGCAATAAAGGGAGGAAGCTTTGCGTAGGCAACCAAGATTCCGTTGAAGGCACCAAAGAGAGCGCCAACAGCCAAGGCTGCTACGAGGGGCAGGATGATAGGGAAGTCCACTCCAGGATACATTGCTGCAGAATAATCTGGATTCTGGGAGAATGATGCTGCAATACTAGTAGTAAGACAAACCATATAACCGATAGAAAGGTCGATTCCACGGGTGATGATAATCATACCTACACCCAAGGCCGCAAAGGCACGGACAGACTCTGCAATCAACAAGTTCTTGATAGAAGCCCACTCCAAGGAGCCACCTTTAGTTAAAACACCCAGCAAAACAAACAAGACAACAAAGGTCAAATAGTTTGTATACTTACTTGCAAGCTCCTTTGCCGAGAGCTTGGGTTTAATCTTCAATTCTGTTTGTTCAGCCATATATTTCCTCCTGATAAATTATGAAAACTGAGTTGCCAATCGCATAACAGCTTCCTGGGTTGCATCTTTCTTATCCAAGAAACCTGTCAATCTACCATTACAAAGCACCATAATACGGTGAGACATACCAATAAGCTCTGGCATTTCAGAAGAAACCATGATGATGGACTTTCCTTCCTTTACCAAATCGGCCATGATTGTATAAATCTCATACTTTGCACCAACATCAATACCACGGGTAGGCTCATCCATAATCAAAATATCTGGCAAAGTCATAAGCCATCGGCTTACAATAACCTTCTGCTGGTTACCTCCAGATAGATTCTGAATCTGTGCATCCATAGTAGGTGTCTTTGTTCGCAACAGCTTGTTTAACTCAACAGTTCGATCCTTCACATTCTTATGGTTAATAAGTCGAGCCTTGTTCAAAAATTTATCTATAGCTGCAATTGAGGTATTGTTCGTAATAGACATTAGGGGGAAGATACCTGTTCCGCGACGATCCTCTGTAATGAGACCAATCCTGTTTTTAATTGCATCTTTTGGAGATCGAATCTTCACCTCATGGCCATTTACATTGATTGTACCAACAACAACAGGTCTCAAGCCAAAGATGGCCTCTACCAACTCAGAGCGCTGGGCACCTACAAGTCCCCCAACACCAAGGATCTCAGATTTATGCAGTTCAAATGATATGTCTTGGAAGGAAGCAGGGTTTGTGGAAGACAAATGCTCTACCTTCATACATACTTCACCAGGAACCGCCTCGACTGTGGGGAAACGCTGGGTAGTAACACGACCTATCATTAAATTAATTAGCTTATCTTCATCAAGCTCTGCGGCAGGATATGTTCCGACCATGGTACCATCCCGCATAACAGATATATCATCAGCAATTTGGAAGATTTCGTTCATTCGGTGAGAAATATAAATGATTGCTACACCCTGGGAACGCAAATCATTGATGATTTTGAATAAGTGCTCAACTTCCCTATCAGATAGAGAAGAGGTGGGCTCATCCATTACAACAACAGAAGCCCCATAAGACACAGCCTTTGCAATTTCACATCCCTGCTGCTCAGAGATGGAAAGACTTGCCATTTTACTCGTGGGCAAAATGTCCATATCCAGGCGCTTCATCAAATCCTCTGTATCGACATCCATTTTCTTATGGTCAATCAATCGAAGCAGGGGCATTTTACGCAATGGTTCCCTTCCCAACCAAATGTTTTGACTTACCGTTCTAAAGGGAACATTTGATAATTCCTGATGAATCATGGAGATACCTGCTTCCAGAGCGTCCTTTGCATCACGGAATTTAACTTCTTTTCCTTTGAAAACTACCTTCCCTTCATCCGGATGGTAAATTCCAAAGAGACATTTCATCAGCGTTGACTTCCCTGCACCGTTTTCACCCATCAGTGCGTGAACTGTTCCTGGCCGAACATTTAATGACACTGCATCCAATGCCAAGACACCAGGGAAGCGCTTTGTAATACCTTGCATTTGGAGCACATATTCGTTACTCATATCAATCACTTCCTGTTTCTGGAGTTTTATCCTCCTGATTGAATATTATTTCTACAAACAAAATTCAACCCGGTTCTGCCCAGCAAGACCTGACGGAAAGCCAGACGAGAGTTCCTTTTTATCTACTATAAACTTGTGTGATTTTAAAAAAATGGGGGTGGTTATCACCCCACCCCCTTTACTGACTACAGGTCAGCCTTTGTTACCTTCTTGAAAGGTACGAGGAAGCACTGTGCCAAAACAGCAGGATCAGTTACAGGATCCTCACCAGTTACAGCAGTTGCAGCCTTCAGGCCGTTAGCTGTTGCACCAATAGCGGTTCCCTTCTGAGCAACGGTCAATACCAATTCGAAAGCAGTTGTTGACTGTCCTACAGAGTCCTGAAGAACGGTTGCCAACATCTTGTTTTCTGCCATGGAGCGCTTACCAGTTTCAGTAGCATCAACACCGATAACAGGAACCAAAAGAACAGTTCCGTCACCGTCTACGTCCTTTGAAGGATCAGCAGGATCGTCTACATAGTTGTTGGTGAGCATGGACTCAACAGCACCAAGACCCATGTCGTCGTTCTGAGCCAATACAAGGTTGAACTTTCCGCGGTATGCAGCAATCCATGCGTCCATCTTAGCCTGAGCTTCTGCAGCACCCCAGTTAGCGGTGTCTTCAGCAACGACATTTACAGTGTAACCACGGTTCTTCAATCCTTCCAAAGCACCCTTTGCACGGTTTACCTGCGCAGGATGTCCCAGCTGTCCGTGGAGCATCAACAAATTGATGGTCTTGTTGGGTCCCAGCTTCTCAGGATGAGCCTTGAAGTAATCATCAGCAATTTCAGCCTGAATGTCACCAGCAACGCTTTCGGGAGATGAAGCCAAGAAGAAGTTCTTTCCTACCTTCAAAGCCTCAACAGAGGGCTGGATGTTGGAGAATGCAGCGGCACCGCCCTTTGCATTGATCAACTGACACATCTGCTCGGTAGCAGCGGTATCCTGGGGGATGATTACGAAATACTTAACCCCCTGTGTCAACAAAGTATTCAACTGGTCCAACTGAGTGGCAACATCACCGTTACCATCCATAACCTTCAACTCTACATTGTTGGCTGCTGCCAGCTTCTGCAGGTTGTCTGCATAGTCACGAACGAAAGTCTCATTGAGGTTGCGGATCAATGCCCCCATGACAATCTTTCCACTATCCTTTGAACTATCACTCTTACCACCAGCGAATACAACGCCAACAGCCAAGAGCAATACCATCAGTACGAGCACTAACTTCTTCATACCTAACTCCTTATTATAGAACCAGCACACTCCAGCTGATTCCTTTTTATTTCTGAAATGAATAATGTTTCTTATTCAGAAACCCATTCATACAGTTACAACTTAAACTCTGGTGAAACTGGAACCACACCCTTTTTAAGGATGATATTTCCATATTTAACTGTTTCACCAGTAACCACAACAGCAAAGGCATGCCTTGCTCGTTCATAGAAGGCAAAACGTTCGATTCGCTCTGTAGCAGGAGTACCAGGCCACAAGTCATCAATTACCTTGCGGTAAGATTCCTCTACAGACATATCCAGCTCATCACCAGGAACAGGAGCCATCATAGCTACAGGTGCAGGAACATAGGAGTCAAGATTGATAAGCCGCAAAATACCATCTAACAGCTGGGGAATACGGATTCCATCTGCACGGATTACCCGACTATTACAACTATCACCAGGAAAGAAGGCATCTGCCAAAACGATTTCATCACCATGCCCCATTTTATGCAGGACACCAATAAGCTCTGGACTAATTACAGGGGATACACCAATCAGCATTTTCACTCCTTTCCGAATCGTCATGTAAACGATTACATTCCGTATCTAGTTCAGTATCTCACTGTTTTTTTTATCTGTCAAGAAAAAAATATTTTATTTTTACTTTTTTTTTGAAATCTGTTTTTTCCCCTTGCGTTTCTATTCCATTAGGTATATAATCGTAAATACAATGAAGATAATACGAAAGGAAAACATAAGTGACAACAGACCTTTCTGACAGAGAAAAACAGATACTCAATCTTCTCATTGAACAAGGCACCGTTACAGTGGTGGAGCTCAGTAAACAGTTATCTGTATCCGAGGTGACCATTCGTTCTGATTTACGAAATCTTGAGGAACGAGGCCTGCTGAGCAGGATTCACGGTGGTGCAGTTCCTTCCATTCATCCCAACATTATAGAAAGACAAAACCTTTTGGTGGAAACAAAACAGCGTATAGCCAAGGCTGCTGCAGATTTGGTTCAGGATGGGGACACTATCATGATAGAAGCAGGAACCACCACGGCCCTGATTCCCCGATATTTATTTGGAAAAAGAGATATTCATATTATTACCAATTCAATCTTAGCCTTTACCGCTGCAAAAAGCAATCCTTCCATAAAGCTCACCGTAACTGGGGGCGAATTCAGAAATAGCACAGAATCCTTTGTGGGTTCAGTGGCTGAGGAAGCCTTGAAATATTTTAACGTTCGTTTGGCCTTTGTGGGAACAGATGGTTTTAGCCTGCAACGAGGAATCACAACCCACTTAATGGAAGCCGGGGACATTATCAAGGTGATGCAGAGGAAGGCGGAGCAGACTATTTTGGTGGCGGATTCCACAAAATGGGATAAGATGGGAACAGTCAGCATTCTACCCCTGCAAAGTGCGGACATCATTATTTCCGACAAGAATTTACCTAAATCAGCAAAGCAGGATCTGGAGGAAACGAATATAAAGCTGCTTCTCGTGTAGAAGTTTGCATCGTATTTATAGAAATAATTGGAAATGGTTGGTTCCTAGCCCATTTCCAGAGGAGTTTGTATGGCACATGTGCTGATTATGCCCAAACAGGGTAACACAGTGGAATCATGCATCATCGTTGAGTGGAAGGTAAAGGAAGGGGACACTCTTTCTGTAGACACTCCGGTATGTGAGGTTGAAACAGACAAGGCGACAGTAGAAGTTCCTGCTGATGCTGGAGGAACTGTTCTCAAGATTCTTTGCCAAGAGGGAGACGATGTTCCTGTTTTCCAGCCAATCATGGTCATTGGAAAGCCAGGAGAAGACTGGGAAGCAGCAGTAAAAGAGGTAGCTCCTGCAAATGCTCCAGCCGCTGCCGCTCCAGAACCTGTGGCAACCCCTGCACCTGTAGCCGTGAAAGCACCAGAGCCTGTTGCATCCCCTACTCCAGTAGAAGCAAAGCCAGTTCCAGTGGCAGCTGCAACCTTCCCCACTCCAATCCATACAGGAAACGATGGCGGTTGGCAGCCGGTTTCTCCACGGGCACGGAACCTTGCCCAGGCGGAGGCCCTTTCCCTCGCAGGAATTGCTGGAAGCGGCCCCGCAGGAAGAATCATTGAGGCCGATATACGGACTGCATTGGAAGGCCGCCCACCGTTGACCGCAGCGGCAAAGGATGCCCTGAGAGCCGGTGGAACCATGCCAGCTCAGGGAACCGGCATTGGCGGCAGGGTAACACTGGAGGATTTGGCCTTGCCACAGGGTACTACAGCACCTGCCAAGCCAGCAACAGTTGGTGCCACCATCAATGTGGCTGATGAATTCATCGACACCCCCATCAAAGGCATCCGCAAGGTCATTGCAGACCGCATGATGGGCTCCTTGGCCACCACCGCCCAGTTCACCCTGAATGCCAGCGCCAATGCAACCCACCTCCAGTCCCTCCGTGGTCGCTTGAAGGAGGCGGGAGAAGCCGCTGGATTTGGAAAAATCACCATCAACGACTTGGTTCTTTTTGCCGTTTCTCGTGTGCTGCCTTCATTCCAGTACATGAACGGTGTAAAGCTGGATGGAGTCATCAGAAACTACGGCAATGTGCATTTGGGTGTGGCGGTGGATACTCCCCGTGGCCTGATGGTTCCCGTGCTCCGCAATGCCAACCTCAAGAGCTTGGCACAGATTGCAGCAGAAGCACGCTCATTGGCAGAAGCCTGTATCAACGGCACCATCTCCCCCGACCAGCTCACTGGCTCCACCTTCACCATCTCCAACCTGGGCAGCACGGGAATAGAAAGCTTTACCCCCGTAATCAACGCACCGGAGCTGGCAATTCTGGGAGTTTGCGGCATTCAGCCAAAACCAGTAATTGTGGAAGATGATGCCTACGACATTCAGCCTCATCTGGGCTTTAGCCTCACCATTGACCATGCCGCCGTGGATGGCGCTCCCGCTGCCCGCTTCCTGAAGGCCCTCTGCGATGCAGTGGCAAATATTGACATTTGGATTGCACGGTAAGGAGGCCCATGATGTATGATGTGATTGTAATTGGTGGTGGACCTGGCGGCTATCTGGCAGCAGAACGATTGGCTCACCGTGGAAAGAAGGTACTGGTGATTGAAAGGCAGCATATGGGTGGAACCTGCTTGAACGTTGGCTGTATTCCTACCAAGACCCTGCTGAATTCCGCCAAGCAATATCTCCATGCAAAGGAAGCAGACCAGTTCGGTGTTCATGCGGAGAATGTTTCTTTCAATATGACTGAAATGATGAACTGGAAGGAGCAGGTGGTAAAGACCCTGCGTAATGGAGTTGCCGCTTCTGTAAAGAAATGTGGGGCAGAAATTGTCACCGGCACTGGTATTGTAACAGCTCCTGGTTCTGTAAAGGTGGCGGAAACAGGTGAGATGTACCAAGCACGGGCAATCCTTGTGGCAGCCGGCTCTGTTCCCGCCATGCCTCCCATTCCAGGAGCACAGGACAATCCTGCGGTGGTAGATTCAACCGGCCTGCTGTCTGTAGCCAGCCTGCCCCAGCGTCTTTGTGTCATTGGTGGCGGTGTCATCGGAATTGAGTTTGCCAGCCTCTTCGGTGCCTTGGGAAGCAAGGTTTCCGTGGTGGAAATGAGCGATGAAATCATTCCTCCCATGGACAAGGACCATGCTCCCCTTCTGCGGAAGGCCCTCCACAACACAACCTTCCATTTGGGCTGCAAGGTGGAGCGTCTGGAGGGTGGCACGGTGCACTTCACCACAAAGGAAGGAAAGCAGGAGTCTGTTTCTGCTGACCTGGTGCTGATGGCAGTTGGCCGTCGTCCAGATACTGTTTCTTGGGGTGGAAAGGAAATCGGCGTGGACATTACTCCCAAGGGTGTCACTGTTGATGACAGGATGCGCACCAATATCAGTGGAATTTGGGCGGCTGGTGACGTGAACGGCCGCAGTATGCTGGCCCACTCCGCCTACCGCATGGCAGAGGTGGCAGTAAGCGACATATGCAGCTATCTGGATGGCACAGAAAATCGTGACTTCATGCGATACAACGCCATTCCCTGGGTAGTCTACAGCATCCCGGAGGCCGCAGGGGTGGGAATGACCCAGCAGGAAGCCCAAGCCAAGGGAATCGAGGTGAAGACAGCCTCCGTTCCCATGCTGGTTTCCGGTCGTTTCATCGCGGAAAATGGAACCAAGGCTCCTGGAACTGTCAAGGTGGTGGTGGATGTCAGGACAGAGGTGATTCTGGGAGTCCACATCTTGGGAGCCTACGCCTCGGAGATGATTTGGGGAGCGGCCGCCCTCATCGAAAACCAAATGCGGGTTTGCGATGTCAAGCAGATGATTTTCCCCCACCCCACAGTCTGTGAGGCAATTCGGGAAGCAATCTGGAGTTTGTAACGGGTAAGCGGCGGTCAGCAAGGACTCGGACGCCGCTTATATAAAATCAGGCTGAAAAAATCAGCCATATAGTACCAGGGCTTGAAAGAACAGATTCCATGTCAAGCCCAGAAATTCGGAGGAAATATGCCTAAGTCAATGTTTGTTGATCCCAAAGAGGTGAGAAAGTCCAAGAACCTGAAAATCAAGGACATTCCCATAAACCAGTATAAAAGCGACTTTGAGAAGGAGCTTGCCACCTATGGTGCCGACAGGCTCAAGCGGGCCCTGTATGACATGATGACCATCCGTGAATTCGAGAGTATGCTGAACACCTTCAAGACCCAGGGGGCCTGGAACGGAATCGAGTACAACCACAAGGGACCTGCCCACCTTTCCATGGGTCAGGAGGCAGCCGCCGTTGGTCAGTGCATGAATCTTGACATTGATGACTTCATCTTCGGCTCCCACAGAAGCCACGGAGAAATCCTTGCCAAGTGCTATTCAGCAGTGGCCAAGCTTGACGAGAAGCAGCTGGAAAAAATCATGAGGGAATTCCTTGGTGGTGATACTTTGCGGATGGCAGAAAAGATTTCCTACAACGGCGTGAAGGACCTGGCAGAAAACTTTGTCCTCTACGGAACCTTGGCGGAAATCTTTGCCCGAGAAGCTGGATTCAACCGTGGCTTGGGCGGCTCCATGCACGCCTACTTCCTGCCCTTTGGCTCCATGCCCAATAACGCCATCGTTGGTGGCTCAGCCGACATCGCCACCGGTGCAGCCTTGTTCAAGCGAATCAACCGAAAGCCTGGCATCGTCATCTCCAACGTGGGTGACGCCGCCCTGGGCTGCGGTCCTGTCTGGGAAGCCATGATGATGGCCGCCATGGACCAATACAAGACACTGTGGCCAGAGGATGTGGGTGGGGCTCCGCCAATCCTGTTCAACTTCTTCAACAACTTCTACGGCATGGGCGGCCAGACCTGTGGCGAGACTATGGGATACCAGTTCCTGGCACGAGTTGGTGCCGGTGTAAATCCCGACAACATGCACTCTGAGCGGGTGGACGGTTACAATCCTCTGGCGGTGGCCGATGCTGTTGCCCGCAAGAAGGAGTTGCTGCTGGCAGGAAAGGGACCGGTGCTGATGGACACCATCACCTACCGCATCTCCGGCCACTCCCCCTCCGACGCCTCCAGCTACCGCTCCAAGGAGGAGATTGAAACCTGGCAGAAGGCAGATGCCATTGACAAGTATGCCAAGTACCTTATCAAGAACAACCTGATTACCAAGGCCGAGGTCAAGGCCCAGAAGGCAGCCATCACCGCCAAGCTGCTGGAGGTGGTCAAGCTGGCTACCAATGATGCAGAAAGTCCCCGTGCCTCTGCAGCCTTCATCGAGTCTGTCATGTTCTCCAACACTAAGATGGACAAGATGGAGGACCGTCAGCCTGAATTGCTGGAGGTTGGTGATGCGAACCCACGTGTCAAGGCGCTGAAGACAAAGATTCGCTCTGCCTTTGACGCAGAAGGAAAGCCTGTATCCAAGAACAAGATGTTCCAGTACCGGGACGGCTTGTTCGAGGCCATGTACCATCGCTTTACCACAGACCCAACCATGGCAGCCTGGGGAGAGGAAAACCGTGACTGGGGTGGGGCCTTTGCCGTATATCGTGGCTTGACCGAAGCCCTTCCCTACCACCGCCTGTTCAACAGCCCCATCTCCGAGGCAGCCATCGTCGGATCCGGCGTTGGATACGCCATGTGCGGTGGCCGTGCGGTGGTGGAGCTGATGTACTGCGACTTCATGGGCCGTGCAGGAGACGAAATCTTCAACCAGGCCTCCAAGTGGCAGTCCATGTCCGCCGGCCTGCTGAAGATGCCCTTGACCGTCCGTGTGTCCGTGGGCAACAAGTACGGCGCCCAGCACAGCCAGGACTGGACCTCATTGGTGGCCCACATTCCCGGCCTGAAGGTGATGTTCCCGGCAACACCCTATGACGCCAAGGGTATGCTGAACCTGGCATTGCGGGGAACCGACCCAGTCATCTTCTTCGAGAGCCAGCTCCTCTACGACAAGGGCGAGGAATTTGAAGCTGGTGGCGTTCCCGAAGGCTACTACGAAATCCCCGAAGGAGAGCCAGCCATCAGGAAGACTGGCAAGGACATTACCATCGCCACCATCGGTGCCACCCTCTATCGTGCCATGGATACCGCAAAGGTATTGCAGGAAAAATATGGTCTGGATGCTGAAATCATCGACATCCGCTTCATCAATCCCCTGAACTACGAAAAGATTGTGGAGTCCGTGAAAAAGACAGGTCGCTTGGTATTGGCCAGTGATGCCGCCGAGCGTGGCTCCTTCCTCCACAACATTGCCTCCAATGTAACCCAGCTGGCATTTGACTATCTGGATGCACCGGTGGCCGTGGTGGGAAGCCGCAACTGGATTACTCCTGCCCCTGAGTGCGAGCACTACTACTTCCCACAGGTAGACTGGATTTTGGACACCATCCACGAGCGGATTTGTCCTCTGCCAGGTCATGTGCCCACCACAGTACAGACAACACTGGATATTCTTCGCAAGAATAGACAAGGTGTTTAACCCACATTCCTGCTGACCTTGAGCTTTTTCATTCAAGGTCAGCGGGTTACGCTCATGAATGAAGGCCAGCCATGAAAGACTTATTACAGAAAATCAACGATGATAACAGCTCTACCCAAGACCGCCTCAATGCTCTACAGCATTTTGTCTGTGAAGGCGGCCTAAAGGATTACAGTCCTATAACCAAGGAAATCAACAATCACATCCACACCATGTATAGCTTCAGCCCCTATACCCCTTCCATGGCCGCCCTCCGTGCTAGACAAGCAGGGCTTGCAGTGGCAGGCTCCGTGGACCATGATTCTTTAGAGGCAGCCGTCGAAATGACAGAAGCCTGCAAGCTTCTTGGTTTGGGCTGCGTTACCGGATTCGAGCTGCGGGTCAGCTTCAAGTCCACTCCCTTTGCAGGGAAAAAAATCAACAATCCTGATTCAACAGGCATTGTCTACATGACCATACAAGGTGTTCCTGTCCAAGCACAGGAGCAGGTGCGGGAATTTCTCAAGCCCATCCACCAGCAGCGGCGGAATAGAAATATCAAAATGGTGGCAAATCTGAACCAGATTCTTCGTAAGGCCCAGCTTCCAGAGCTTGACTATGAGCAGGATGTAGAAAGCCTGTCCCAAGCAGCCCTTGGCGGAAGCGTCACCGAGCGTCACCTGCTCTACGCCTTTGCCCGGCTGCTGAATAAGGAAGCAGATTCGCCACAAGGCCTCGTTCAGCTACTGGAAAACCAGCTGGGCTTGCAGTTGTCGGCTGCTCAAAAAAATCGTCTGCAAGAAGAAAACAATCCCCACTTCCTCTACGACCTTTTAGGCTTGTTGAAAAGTGGATTCTTACCACAAATCTTCATTCAACCAGATGAAAGCGAGTGCCCTCCTGTTCAAGAGGTAACAGCCTTTGCCCACTCCATTGGAGGAATTCCTGCCTATGCCTATTTAGGTGATGTAGGAGAATCCCCCACAGGAGACAAGAAGCGGGAGCAGTTTGAGGATAGCTTCTTGGATGAGCTTATAGCCCGACTACCCCAGCTTGGTTTTCAGGCTGTCACCTATATGCCACCTCGAAATACCCGTCAACAGCTGGCACGATTGCAAGGCTTGTGTCAAAAGCATAACCTGATGGAGATTTCCGGGGTGGACATCAACAGCTCCCGTCAGTCCTTCAACTGCCCGGAAATCAATCTGCCGGAATTTGCAGGACTTATAGACAGCACCTGGGCCTTGGTTGCCCACGAAAGGCTTGCAACCCTCCAGCCTGATCTTGGATTCTTTTCCAAGAACAATCCACTGGCGAGCTTGAGCCTTTCCCAAAGAATCGAAGCCTACAGTCAGCTGGGACAAAAGTTGCAATCTTCACCAAGCCTTACCAAAGAGGAAGTTTTTGGTTTATTGAAACAAATTGCAGCTGATTCTCTTGAATCAGTGTGAAATAAAGGAGGAATTATGAATCAAGCGGCTTTTTTTGCCCCCTTTATTCGGGGAAGCCTCATAGAAAAGACTGGCCAGCGTCACTTTGTCCGCTTCTTGGAAGCTGCACCTGCCACACAGGTTCTTGCAGCAGTCACAATCACTTTGGCTACAGCTGAAGATGAAGCTACTGTGGCACAAGCTATTTCCATGGCAATTGAAGAACAAAAAACGCTGCCTCAGCTGGTACATCTCGTTTCAGGCCAAGATAAGTATACCTATGCCATTGCCCGCTCCCCTTCAGCCATTGAAGCAATCGCTGAGGGCAGGCTCCCCGAAGCAGAAGCTCCCGTGATTGCCAGCAGAGCCACCGTAATGAAAAACAAGGTGGTGGTGGTAACTGGTGGAGCCCAGGGCTTTGGTGCAGAAATCGTGCGGGGGTTGGTAGCTGGTGGAGCCCTTGTATTTGTGGCCGACATGAACCTTGAGGGAGCTACGAAATTTGCTCAGGAGCTAAACCGGGAATATCAAAGTACAGTGGCATTGCCAGTGGCGGTAAACGTGGCAGACGAGAAATCTGTAGCTGGAATGATGGAAACCATTGCCTTGTCAGCAGGTGGACTTGACCTCTGTGTCAGCAATGCAGGGGTTTTGCGTGCCAGCAGCATCCTGCAGCAGGATATTGACTCCTTCCGCTTTGTCACCGACATCAACTACACCGCCTTTGCCATCATCACCAAGCATTGTGCCCTGTTGATGAAGCGTCAACAGACGGCTGCCCCCAGCCTTTTGACAGATATCATCCAGATTAACTCAAAGTCTGGACTGGAAGGCTCCAACAAGAACGGCTCCTACGCTGGTGGCAAGTTCGGCAGCATCGGCCTTGTCCAAAGCTTTGCCCTGGAGCTGGTGGAATACGGAATCAAGGTGAACGCCGTCTGTCCCGGCAACTTCTTCGACGGCCCCCTGTGGTCAGATCCAGAGAAGGGACTTTTCGTACAATATCTCCGTACCGGCAAGGTTCCTGGAGCAAAGACCATTGCAGACGTAAAGAGATTCTACGAGGCGAAGGTTCCCATGAACAGGGGCTGCTACGGAGAGGACGTAATCCGGGCCGTCTACTATCTGGTGGAACAGGCCTACGAAACCGGCCAGGCACTGCCAGTCACCGGCGGCCAGGTTATGCTCAATTAAAAATGCAACAAGGCGTTTAAGCTTGAGCGCCTTGTTACACCTGAACACAGAAACCATCTATAAAGGAGGAATTTGGATGGAATATGCAATAGCAGTTATCGATATTGGCATGACGAACAAGAAGGTGGCTGTATATGATCAAAACCTGAAACAGCTGGATGCTGCTTACAAGAATTTTGAGCCTATGCAAATACCACATCCCGTTACAGGAGAAAAGCTTGATACCCATGACCTGCAGGGAATGAAGGAGTGGTTCTTTGCCACGCTGAAGGATTTTGCAGGAAAATATCCCATCAAGGCAATTTCTGTCACCACCCATGGCGCCACCTTTGTCTGCCTTGACAAGGCAGGACGAGAATGCGCTCCTTGTATTTTTTACACCTATGAGCCAGGCCCTGATTTCCAGTCAGAATTTTACCAGACCGTTGGTTCTGCTGACCAATTGCAGCAGGAGATTTTTACCCCACCCTTCTCATCCATGATAAATCCTGCCAAAGGAATCTTTTTCCTTCAAAAATACTTCCCGGAATCATTCCAGCACACAGATTGTATCTTGAATTACCCCCAATACTGGGGCTATATTCTCACTGGAAACAAGGGGGTAGAGCCCACCTATGTCAGTAACCACTCCTACCTGTGGAATCACAAGGAGGAAACTTATTCCCAGGCAACAGAACGGCTCAATATTCGCCATTTGTTACCAGACAACTACAAGAATACCCACGAGGTATTGGGAAATCTCACCAGTTCTGTTGCCCAGCAACTGGGACTGCCAGAATCCACCATCGTCACCATGGGTATCCACGATTCCAACGCATCCCTTTTGCCATACTTGGCCAAGGATTCCCATGGCGACTTCATCCTCAATTCCACAGGAACCTGGTGTGTCAGTATGCATCCCCAAAAGGAATTGCTGCTGAATCCAGAAGACGTGGGAAAGATTGTCTACTTTACCCAGACAGCCCTTCGTACACCGGTAAAGATTGCCATCTTTTTGGGCGGAATGGAATTCGACACCTACCTTACCTTGTATAAGGAAATTGCAGGAACAGATCAATTCCCCGCCTATAATCCTGAGATATTCCAAGAGGTTCTCCAAGACAAGGACACCTTCCTCTTGCCAGAGGTTGTTCCAGGTTCCGGCCAGTATACCAGTTCACAGGCCGGTATCCTTGAAAAAGGAAAATTCTACTCCCTAGAAGAGATAAGGACAAGAAAGGCAATTCCAGAATTATTCAAAAATCCAGAGAAGCTTTTGGCTGTACTTGATATTTCCTTGGTGATTCAAACTATCACTGCTTTACAGCGGGCTGGAATGCAGGATGGGACCAATATTTTCACCGAAGGTGGCTTTAGAAAAAATAAAGGCTACAACCAATTGCTTGCATCCGTACTTCATCAGCATTCGGTACAGCTGACGAACATGGAGGAAGCCACGGCCTTTGGTGCTGCCATGACTGGTGTTATGGCCTACACGGGTAAATCCCACAAGGACTTGGCGGATACAATCACCATCGAATATACAGATGTTGAGAAAATTCAATTCCATGATTTTGATGCATATCAAAACCAATGGATTAAACTTACTACAAAATAGGAGACTAAGATGAAAACAAAAGCAGTACGTATTCACGGAGTAAATGATTTACGATTGGATGAATTCGAGCTTCCAGCTATCAAAGAGGACGAGATTCTTGCCAGGATTGTATCCGACTCAATCTGTATGTCCAGCCATAAATTGGCAATGCAGGGCGATGCCCACAAGCGGGTCCGCTCTCCCCTGAAGGAAACTCCAATCATCATCGGCCACGAATTCTGCGGTGAATTGGTGGAGGTGGGCAGCAAGTGGCAGCATAAATTCAAGGCGGGAGAGAAATTCGCCATCCAGCCAGCCCTCAACTATCAGGGAACCCTCTGGGCCCCCGGCTACTCCTACCAGCACATCGGAGGTGATGCAACTTATGTTGTCATTCCCAATGAAGTTATGGAAATGGATTGCCTGCTGGAATACAAGGCGGACAACTTTTTTATGGGCTCCCTGGCAGAACCCATTTCCTGTATTGTTGGAGCCTTCCACGCCCAATACCATACCAAGAACGGTTCCTATGTCCATGAGATGGGAATCGTAGAAGGTGGCTCCTTGGCATTGCTGGCTGGAGTTGGCCCCATGGGACTTGGTGCCATCGACTATGCAATTCACTGTGACCGGAAGCCCGGTCTCATGGTGGTCACAGATATTGATGAGGGAAGACTTCAACGAGCAGCATCTATTTTCACTGTAGAGGAAGCTGCCAAAAATGGAGTCAAGCTTGTTTACGTTAATACAAAGGACATACCTGATCCTGTTGCATATTTGAAGGAGATGAACGGAGGAAAGCTATACGATGACGTATTCGTATTTGCCCCTGTTGCACCGGTAGTAGAAATGGCAGACAGTCTTTTAGGTAATGATGGTTGTATGAACTTCTTTGCAGGCCCCACCAACACAGAGTTCTCCGCAAAGATGAATTTCTACAACGTCCACTATGAGTCCCACCATATTGTAGGAACCTCTGGCGGCAACACCGACGACTTGAAGGAATCACTGAAAATGATGGCAGAAAGCAAACTGAATCCAGTTGCCCTTGTTACCCACGTGGGAGGACTGAATGCAGTTGCAGATACTACCATTAACCTAGACAAGATTCCTGGCGGGAAAAAGCTCATTTATACCAACAAGAAGCTTGATTTGGTAGCCATCAATGATTTTGAAGAAAAAGGCAAGTCAGATCCCTTCTATGCCAAGCTGTACGAAATCATTGCAAAAAATAATATGCTGTGGTGCAAGGAAGCAGAAGACTATCTTCTTGCAAATGCACCAGAAATCTAATAAGAACATTTAAAGCGAATCACCATGGTATTTTATTCATGGTGATTCGCTTACAAATGGGATTTCACTCGAATAATGTAATAACATCAAGTAAGTGACTTTTTGTATCACAATCATCCATTTTATCCGTATGATTTTTAATTGCATCGACAATATTTTTATTGTCAAAAATGATATTTAGCAAGATTTTCTTTATCTCATCTACGAGATTGTTATCGAGAGTATCACTGTATACTGTAATATTTTCTATAATTCCACCATGTACATTGAATAACAATTCTATGTCACCCCAGGAAAACCGTTTTTTGTAAATATCTGTAAAGTCTGGAGTCTTACCATAGAGCCAATCCCAGGATACAAGTTTATCATACTCAGATTTTAATTCTGCATTAGAAGCTAAAATATTCTCATCTACATAACTCACCGTATCAAATTCTTGAAAGAAATCTCTATAAGTATTTTTTAATGCATCAATAAGCTTTTCTACTGTCAATGAAGGATCAAATTCCTGTAAATTTGCAACACGAGAACGCACTGACCTTATTCCCTTTGTAGCAAGCTTCTCTTTACTTGGATTCAAATACAACTGTAATTTATCTAAATCAGTATTGACCAATAATGTACCATGATGCATTAAATTTCCTCGTTTAATTTGGAATGCCGCTCCGGAAATTTTACGGTCACTAACCAGAATATCATTTCTCCCAGAAGCACAAGCATCAATAGAGAATTTTTTTAGTGTAGAAATTATAAATTCATTATTATTATATTTTTGCTTTTCTACATCAAAAGAGCTACCTGAAATTAAAGTAAAACAAAGATTTCCTAAATCTTGAAATACAGCACCGCCACCACTATAACGTCTCATTAATTTAATTCCTTCATCATTCATTTTATCGACATTACATTCACTCCAAGGGTTCTGGTATTTTCCAATTACAACCGTCTCTGAATTTCTCCATAAATACAAAATTAAATCCTCTGGCATCACCTTAGAAAATAAATATCCTTCCAGGCATAAATTAAAATGAGGATTATCAGAAGAGGAAACAAAACAAGATATCATGTAATGAGATTAACAAAAATAGCAGATGGGATCAACGGGAGGGGTTGCGGGGGCTGCCGGGACTCCATCCGCGTAAATGAAGAGTCATTTAAAAAGAGAAAGGCCGGACAACAGTCAATGCCCAGCCTGAATTCAATGGAATGTCCGGGA
>JAZNAS010000035.1:0-30517 GCA_045586625.1 Treponema sp. | reverse complement strand
TGAAGCAGCTGTTTTCTTTTCTCTCCTTTTGTGTTGCTCTTCCCATGGGTTTTCTTCTTCCTGTTTTTTGGTCTTATGGTGATTCCATTATAATAGTGGTTGGAAACCTTTTTAATGGGGAATTATATTTTACTGCTTACCATTTGGAAATATTTTTATTTTTTTTCTTGCATTTTTAAATAAGCAATGATAAACTGATAAAAGACACAGTTATTATTTCTTTGTGAGTATTTCGAGTAAATCGCAAGTTATAGGAGGTAAGAAGATATGAATATTCTTGTTTGTATCAAACAAGTTCCGGACACAACAGAAATCAAGATTGATCCGGTTAAGAATACCCTTATCCGTGACGGTGTACCCAGCATTGTGAACCCTTTTGACACATATGCATTGGAGTCTGCCGCACGTATTAAGGATAGCAATCCCGAGACTAAGATCGTAGTTGTTACAATGGGTCCCCCTCAGGCTGAAAAGGCTCTGAGAGAGTGTCTTGCCATTGCTGCTGATAAGGCCTATCTGGTTACAGACCGTGCCTTTGGTGGTTCTGATACCTTGGCAACAAGCTATGTTCTCCGCAAGACAGTGGAGAAGCTGGAGACCCTGGAAGGAAAGTTTGATGCAATCTTCTGCGGAAAGCAGGCTATTGATGGTGACACAGGACAGGTTGGTCCTGAGCTTGCCGAGTGGCTCGATCTTCCTCAGGTGACAAACTGCTGGGAAGTTGAGGTTGCTGGAGATGGCCTGAAGGCAAAGAAGCAGACCGATGACGGATTTGAGATCATTGGAATCAAGATGCCCTGTCTTATTACCTATACACAGCCCTCATGGGAGGTTCGCTATCCCAACATCAAGAGGAAGCTGGCTGCAAACAAGGCTGAAATCCCACAAATTACTGTAGCTGATTTGACTGATGTTGAAGAGGTTCGTCTTGGATTGAATGGTTCTCCTACAAAGGTTAAGAAGAGTTTTGTTCCTCCCAAGCGGGAAGGTGGAATCAAAATTGAAGAAGAGACACCAGAAGAAGGTGCAAAGAAGCTGTTCAAGATGTTGAACGATGCCAGCATTATCTAAGGAAGGGGAGAATAGATTATGAAATGCAATAAAACTAACGATCTTTGGGTAATTGTTGAGACAAACGAGGACGGTTCCGCAAAGAATGTGGGCTTGGAGTTGTTGACTCCTGGTAGAATGATGGCTCAGAAGCAGGGCGGAAAGCTGGTTGCACTGGTTATCGGTTACAATGTTGACGCTGCTGTTAAGGCTGTTCAGGAGCATGGTGCTGATCAGATTATCGTTGTTGATGATGAAATTTATAAGAAGTACACAACTGACGCTTATACAATTGCTGTTTGCGAGTTGATGAAGAAGTATGCTCCTTTGAGTGCAATGTTGGGAGCAACAAACAATGGTCGTGACTTGGGTCCTCGTATCAATGCTCGTTTGGATACAGGTCTTGTTGCTGACTGTACTGCATTGGATGTAGATGTCAACGAAGATGGTACCTCTATCGTTGCATGGACCCGTCCTGCATTTGGTGGTAACTTGATGGCTACCATTAAGTGTCCTGACCACACACCTCAGATGGGAACTGTTCGTCCTGGTGTATTCAAGAGAGAGTTGGTTGGCGGAAATGCAGAGGTTATCCGTGAGGAGGTAAAGGTTTCCCCAGACCAGATTCGTACTCAGGTTTTAGAGGTTTTGGTTGATATGGCTGCTGATAAGGTTGACTTGGAAGGTGCTGAAATCATCGTTTCTGGTGGACGTGGTGTTGGTGGACCTGACGGATTCAATATTATTCGGGAGTTGGCAAAAGAACTGAAGGCTGAAGTTGGTTCTTCTCGTGCGGCTGTTGACGCAGGATGGATTCCTTATGCCCACCAGGTTGGACAGACAGGAAAGACTGTTTCTCCAAAGCTCTACATTGCTTGCGGTATCTCCGGTGCCATCCAGCACTTGGCTGGTATCAGCGGTGCAGATTGTGTTGTTGCCATCAACAAGGATCCTGAGGCTCCTATTTTTAACCGTGCTGACTATGGTGTTGTAGGAAATCTCTTTGATGTATTGCCTGTATTGATTGAGGAAATCAAGAAGGCTCGTAGCTAATAGGTATGTATATCCCCTCTTTAGGAGGGGAATGAATGAAATTCCATAAAGGAGGAATAAAATGGATTTTAAGTTTAGCGAAGATGAGCAGAGTGTTATTGACATGGTTGCCAAGTACGCTGCAGAGAAGGTTGCTCCTCGTGCCGCAGAGGTAGACGAGAAAGAAGAGTTCCCTGTTGACACATGGAAGGAGCTGGCCGAGATGGGTATGCTCGGTATTCCCTTCGATGAAAAGTACAATGGTGGTGGAATGACTTTCTTGACATACATTGTTGTATGTGAGAAGCTTGCTGAGGTTTGTGGAACAACATCTGTTATGGTTGCCGCTCATACTTCTTTGTGTGCATGGCCCATCAGCTACTATGGTACTGAAGAGCAGAAGCAGAAGTATCTGACCAAGTTGGCTTCTGGAGAGAGTCTGGGTGCTTTCGGTCTGACTGAGCCCAATGCTGGTTCCGATGCTGGTGGAACAGAGACCACTGCTGTTGACAAGGGTGATCACTGGTTGCTGAACGGTTCAAAGATTTTCATCACCAATGCTGGTTATGCTGATATCTTTGTTATATTTGCTGCTACTGACAAGTCCAAGGGAACACGTGGTGGTATCACTGCATTCATTGTAGAGAAAAGTGATGCAGGCTTCACTGTTGGTGCCCATGAGAAGAAGATGGGTATCCGTGGGTCTTCTACCTGCCAGTTGTTCTTTGAGGACTGCAAAATCCCCAAGGATCGCTTGCTGGGCGAAATTGGAGAGGGATTCAAGATTGCTATGAAAACCCTTGATGGTGGACGTGTAAGTATCGGTGCTCAGGCTCTTGGTATTGCACAGGGTGCCATCAACGAGTGTATCAAGTATGTAAAGGAGCGTGTGCAGTTCGGTAAGCGCATCAGTCAGTTCCAGAACACACAGTTTGAGTTGGCAGATATGCAGACCAAGGTTAATGCCGCTCGCTTCTTGTTGTACAAGGCAGCTCAGGGTAAGGAAGACAACGATCCAGATTATGGATTCTATTCCGCACAGGCTAAGCTTTTTGCCTCAGAAGTTGCCAGTGATGTAACTCGCCGCTGCTTGCAGTTGGTTGGTGGTATGGGGTATACTCGTGAGTTCCCCTTCGAGCGCTTTATGCGTGACGCTAAGATCACTGAGATCTACGAAGGAACCTCCGAGGTACAGAAGATTGTTATTTCCGCCAAGATGGGAATCAACTAATTTATACCACGAAGTTAAGATAGCATCTTGATAATCCACCCTGCCTTTTGGCAGGGTGTTTTTTTAAGAATTAAAAGAAGTTAATTACTGCTTGTTTAAAAGCAATTAAATTAATTTTTAGGCGGTTTGGGGAGGGCTAATTTGGAAAGCAGACTTCTAATCAAGCTAATGACCTTTTTTTCGGTTTGAGGAAGTTGTTCAAGTATTGAAAGTACTTGAGCCCGGTGTTCTTCTGCTTTTTTGACTGTTTTTTCAAAGCCTTGAGCCTTCATAATGAGATGGTCTAAGGTGTATAAGTCATCACTGGATAGGATTCCTGAACGGGCCTTTTCTACCAGCTCCTTCATGGGCTCTCGGCATTGGGCATCTTCAAGAGTGAAAATAATTGGGAGGGTTAATACACCTTCCTGAAAATCCAGTCGCATGGACTTTGCATCCCCCATGTCTTGGAGGCTAAAGTCCAGAAGATCGTCACGGATTTGAAAAAGATATCCCAAATGAAGACCAATGCTTCCCATGAGTTCAACGATTTGTGATGAACAACCGCTTTCCATGCCACCGATCTTACACACACTGACAAACATAGAGGCTGTTTTTCCGAAAATATTTTGATAATATTCCTCTTGGGTAACAGTATACTTATATCTACAGGCTGCTTGGCTAATCTCTCCCTTGCACATATCCTGAATGGTCTGAGCCAAAAGCAAGCCTGAATCATGCAAATTGTCTCTCAAAATAATGGAAAGAGTCTGGCTTAAAATTAAATCTCCGGCGTATACAGCCATGTCCTTGCCATATTTTGCTTGGATAGTAGGATTTCCTCTACGGAGCATAGAATCATCAACTATGTCGTCATGGATGAGTGAAGCCATGTGAATGAATTCTACAAGGGAAGCAAGACGAAAAAGTCTCTGCTGGTTTTGCAGGTAATTAGGGCCAAGCTTTGCCATTAAGAGTAATAGGCTTGGGCGCACTCCCTTGCCTCGACTATTCATTACATCGTCAATAATTTCACCTACAGTACCTGTCTTCCAGTCACTTGGTAATAATGCTTCCATATCAGAAGCTACGTGAGATAACTCGGTTTTTAATTCAGGTAAGGCTGTAAAGAACATGAAATGCAATCTCCGTTATTGTTGTGACAGCAATTTGATTATAAGAATATGGATGAGAACAGAAATAGGATAACATATAGCAATAGCTGTTGCAACAACAACCATATTTAAAACATCAGGTATCTTAGTTGAACTTAGCCGAGAACCTGTGTAGATTATTTTAAGCCGTTTTCTGAGAAGAACAATCATAATAATGATGATGGGGGCTGCAATGGGATACCAGAAAAAACTAGAAAAAACCATGGATGCAACCCAAAGTGCGGTAAAAAGAGCCGCTACATAGTGAGTTTTATCTCTTTCAAGGACAATGGGTAGGGTTCTCCGTCCAACTGCCTTGTCCCGCTCAATGTCGCAGGTATTGTTCACCAGCATGAATTGGGACACGATGAGCATCATGGGGATGGATTTTGCGAGAACAGTCCAATCAAGAATACCTGTAAGGCTTGTAAAGACACCGAGGGGAATGAGTCCACCCATTACAAATCCTGCTACAGGTTCTCCAATAGGAAGGTGTGAGACAGAAAATTTTCCGCCAGAGTAGGTTAGTACAGCAATTACGCCCACAATACCAATAATCAATGGGATATATCCTGCTTTGTAGATGACATAAATTCCAAGGAGGCCGCCTACAAGGAGGCAGAGCAAACCAATCCAGAATACTGGTTTGGGATTTTTTACCTGATTGAAGGCTAGGGGAGAGTCTGTTTCACCAAAGATATTTTCGTTTGTGTCGTTTCCACGGACATAATCAAAATAGTCATTTATTAAATTGATGCTTGCGTTAAATAATGCTGGAATAAAAAGTAAAACAATAAGCAGAGGTACAGAAATCTGTACCCCTGTCTCTAGGGCAAGAATAAAGCCGAAAACAGCAGGTGCAATGGCTGAAAGAAATATTGCACCTGGTGTAGATATATCAATCAACATGGAAAGAGTAAGCTTTCCTGATGCTTCCTGCTGTTTCTCCTTCATATTAACCCTTTCGGAACTGTACTCCTCTACCACCTTGTGGGTGTTCCCAGCTCTTAACAACCTTGCCACCACTTACAACACGGCATGTTCCGCATTCCAAGCATCCTTCGTGGTTGAACTTCAATGATCCATCTTCATCAAGGCGATACAAGTGTGCAGGACAAGCCAACACAACCTTGCGAATTTCACTCTTGTCTGGATATTCCTTGTCTACATCAATGTGACTCCAACTCAAGTCTGCATTGAATTTATCAAGACCTAATTTATCATCGATTGACATTGCCATTACATTGCCCCCATTGCGCTCATTCCATCTTTGAGAAGGTTCATCAAACCTACATCCTTAACTGCAGCCATAGCCTTTTTCTTGAACTTAACAGGCTCCTGTCCATACATAATGAACAAGTCGCTCATGATCTTGTCTGCCAAGGCTGGATACTGGTTGAAGATGCGGTGGTTTTCAATAAACTTAGGCATCTTGCGGAAGTGCATCATGTCCTTCATGATGAAGCTATTGTCCAAGGCTGTCTTGTACTGAGACAAGGTCTTGGAACTAAAGTCACCAGCTTCCTTAGCCTTGATAATTGTTTCTGCAGCCAAGCGACCTGATTCAATACAAAGGTCCATACCGCGAATGGTGAATCCGAGGTTCATTACCAGTGCCGCTGCGTCACCGGCCACCAATACATTGTCACGGTACAGGGTAGGAATCATGTCGTATCCACCTTCTGTTACCAAGTGAGCTGCATACTCAACTACCTCACCATCTTTGATGAGAGGCTGTACAACAGGATGGTTCTTGAGACGTTCAACCATGTCGCGAGGAGCAATGTCATTGCGGCCGATTTCGGAAATAGTTGTTACGATACCAACAGAAAGACTGTCCTGGTTTGTGTAGAGGAATCCACCACCGATGCTACCACCAGTTGTGTCTCCAGCAAAGAGCCAAGCCACACCATCACCATCAGCAACACCGAAGCGATCGTTAATCTTCTGCTTGCCCAGCTTAATAACCTCTTTAACACCAACGGCAACCTGCGAGGGCTCCAGCTCTTTTTTCATGCCCAACTGCTGTGCCAGCAAGGAGTTTACACCGTCTGCCAAAAGCACAACGTCGGCAGTCATTTCGTCTCCACCAGCAATAACACCGCAAACCTTTCCGTCCTTTACCAGAACTTCGTCAACACGAATGCCTGTTACATATTCAGCGCCAGCTTCTTCTGCCTTACCTGCCAACCAAGGGTCAAATTCGGCGCGCAAAACGGCATAAGTGGCCTTTCCCTGCTCTCCAAGCTTTTCTGCAGCGTATTCAACTGTTGTGGCACTGTCGGCTGTCAACATGGAGATACGTTCTTTTGTAATGCGGCGACCCAGTGGAGCTTCCTTTGCAAAGTCAGGGAAAATCTTTTCCAGGCTGTGGCTGTACATACGTCCACCAGTAACGTTCTTTCCGCCTATGGTCTCACTCCGTTCGATGACCAGAACCCCAAGTCCGGCTTTTGCCAACAGGTATGCTGCTGTATTACCTGCAAGACCGGCACCAACCACGATGACGTCAAAATCACTCATGATTCCTTCCTTTGTGTTATCATTTGTTTAACACGACAAAATTGTTTTATACCGCAATATCAATAACTGTGTAAGCCACCCATCAAAAATGACACTCCGAGAAGTGTAAATAAGACACAGGCAAACCCAATAATTGACAAGTAGCAACCCTTGTGACCTCTCCAAGCTGGCTTGGAATGCAAATGCATGTAGACTGCATAGATAATCCAAGTAATTAAAGCCCAAGTTTCCTTAGGATCCCAGCTCCACCATGCTCCCCAAGCATCCTCTGCCCAGATTGAACCAGTAATAATGAGTAGTGTTAGAAAGATAAACCCAACTACTACCGAATCGAACATCAATTTCTCCAGGAGGGCTGCCTGTGCTGCCACCTTTTCCTCGGGAAGTCCATCTGCAGGAGCTTTACGAGGAATAGAAATCACGTAATAAATTGCCAAGCCAAAATCAACAGCAAAGGCTGCATAGGAGATAATGGCCGTCAATACATGAATAACACGCCAACGGCTTTGCAAAGCTGGCATAAGCGGTGTAGCTGCATCGGATAAGCCAAAGCTCACCCCTAAGAGAACTGTTGCGACAGTCAAAATGAAGGATGCAACAACATTGAGCTTTATTTTGATAAGCCAGAATACAGAAAAGGCCAACAGAACAAAGGAAAAAAGCAACAGGAATTCGTATACACTATTTACTGGAATTCTTCCTGTTTGGCTTGTTCTAATAACAAGCTGCAAGAGCATCAATGCTGTTGCAAGGCTTGTTAAAGCGATGGAACCTTTCTGCAACCAATTCCTTTTGAGCCATGTATTCAGAATTACGGCTGTAGTAGCCATAATCGCCAATGAAAATGCAAAATAGCCTACATTATCTACTAATGTTATCATATATTTTCTCCTTTGGAAAGTAAAATATATCTAGAAAATACAATTATGTATGTGCTGAATTGGTGGAATCTTGGGACCGTTTCTTACCCAGCAAATACAATAAAGCCAAGCCAAAACAGAGCAACAGGAAGCCGCAGAAAATGACAGGAATTCCTGGATCATATTTCATCTGAAGGCCACTGTAATAACGATAACCATCGAAGGTGATGGTCAAGGGCTCTTGAATGATACTTGTTTCTCCAATAGCCAAGGTATCGATGGCAATGGGCTCATCTCCTTCTTGAAGCACCCAAAGAACTCGGGGGTTATCATCCTTGTGGCTTTTCATCCGGGCAATTCCTTGCTCCTCATCGTAATCTGGATAAAAAGCAACTCCAAGGGTTGTATTGCCCTTAGGCCCCTCTCCCAAAATAATCCAGTCTTCATCCTTTATGCTTAGCTGTCGGCTCGCCTCACCGGTACTAAGGGTGACGATGATTTCCCAGCCGTAGGATTGCTGCAGGATGGATACTCCGTTGTATTTCCCGGGAGAATTTACTTGAATCTCCATGGGAATAGGCTCTTGTTTAGGTTTTTTGATAGTTACAGAGCTTCTATATTGCTTGGGAGAAATGGAATCCTCGTAGTAGTCCACTGAAAATTCCTCTACGGTGAGGGTGAAGCCACCGCTTTTTCCGGCAACGGTAACTGTTTCTCCCACTGGAATTTCGTAGTAAATCTCGTGTTTGGAAATTAAACTAAAAGCGATTCCCACCAATATGATGCAAAGTCCTATATGAAGAATGGGGGAGCCCCAAATTCCAAGTGAAAATTTCTCTTTTGAAATCTTTATGGCTATTGATATTCGCTGGCAGGTGCAGATGAACAAATTGATGGCGAATGCAATGCCAAAAAAATAGAACAAGGGCGAGCTGAATACGTGATGGAAGCCAAGGCTTGTAACAATGGTAGCTCCAAAGGAACCAAAAAGGCTTGCATAATGATTTTTGTCCAGATTCTGAGGGACAAGTGTAGCTATTACACAAAGAATTGCAATAAGGGCCAATAAAATAATAGCCAAACGAATTGATGATATAAATCGATAAAATTTATTCTTTGTCATATTATATTTATGGAAAATAAGACTGACCATGAATTGATGCTCATGGCCAGCCTTACCACCAACTAACTCCTAAAAGTTACTGTATATTAGCGAATTTTGTCCAAGTTGGTAGGTACGTTCTTGTAAGTAAAGTACTCGTTTTCACCGTTCAAGGTGTTCAAGAACAATACAATCTTGTTGACTGTATCATCACTTGGATCTGCGGTGGGAGTATTGAAACGGAACATGGTACGTACAGCATCCTCAAGGGTTACGTGTGTACCGTCGTGCATATAAGGTGCAGTCTTGGCAACGTTCCTCAAGTTTGGTACCTTGAACTTGTAGCGGTCATCTTCCAGACCAGTAAATCCAAAGAGACCCTGGTCATCTGCGTTTTGCTCTGTTCCACGCTCTGCATAGTAAACAGCTGCGTCAACCACAGTTCCCAGCTTTTCAAAGCTCTGTCCACCCATGCTGGCACCAACGTGACAAGTTGCACAGTAGTTCTTTTTGAACAATTCATATCCCTGAATCTCTTCGGAAGTAAGGGCAGTCTTGTCTCCCAGAAGGTACTTGTCGAAGGGGCTGTTGGGAGTAACCAGGAGGCGTTCGAATTCTGCGATGGCGTCTGTAACTGTGTTCTGGGTGATTCCTTCTGCACCGTAGATAGCCTCAAAGCGAGCCACCAGGTCGGGCTGTGTTCTCAGATAAGCAACAATGTCATCCCAGTTTTCGTATCCCATTTCGATGAGGTTGGCTGGAGGTCCACCGGCCTGTCCCTGCAGGTCGGGCTCACGGCCGTTCCAGAACTGCTGCACGTTGAATACGGCGTTGTACACGGACGGGGCGCTGATTCCACCGAGCTGGCTTCCTACACCGCGAGCAAATCGGGAATTGTCCTGTCCTGTGTTGTCCAAAGCATGGCAGGAAGCACAAGATACTGTGCTGTCGATGGAAAGACGAGTGTCGTGATACATATCAAGACCCAACATAGCCTTTTCGTTGTTTACATCGAACTTTGTAGGATCGGGCAGAGGCATAACAGGCTCGCTGATGAATGCATCATTCATGGTCATGCTGTACTTGTTGGCAAAAGCCTCAACATGCGCAGTTCTCTTTTCACGAACCCAGTCGTACACAATCTGCTGTTCCTTTGAGTTCAGGTCAGAACCCCAGTGAACAATGGTGTACTGAATTACAGGCATATCATTGTTCAATGTTGCCTGCTCCAACTTGGCTACATCGGCGATATTAACAGCTTCGCCACTGTTGATCTGGTTTACAACCTTTTCGAGATCGATAGAACGATACCCGTTGGTCATGTCCTTTTCAAACAGTCCAGTAAATCCAGGCAACTTCTGATACCAGAAGGCATCAGGTTCAGCGGCATGACATTGTAGACAGCCGTTGTTTTCTATCACTTGTACAAACTGAGCGTCAAGCTCTGTGGCAGTGATTCCTCTACCACTCAGCATGATACCAGCATATACAGCGATAAATGCTACCAGCGCGACGGGAATGATGATAAGAATATTCTTTTTTTTCATCATTAACTCCTCCATTCCAATATGTTAAATGGGCAAGCCCATATTATGTGCATTTTAAATAGAAAAAATAAAGCAAAATAAAAATTGCAAAGACAACTGTTTCATTTTACATCAAAACCAAAATATGTCAATAAAATTTTATAATTAATTTTATTTTGTATTGATTATAAATTGAGTGGTAATTTTGTAGGTTTTTATTGGAAAATAATTATTATCTTGTGCAAGTTTTTGAAAATGGTCGATAATATTAGTATGCGTAAATTTATTCCTATTACAATATCTCTCCTGTTGGCTTGCTCATTTTTTGCCCAAGCTGCTCAAAATGGGGACGTTTCTGATGAAATCAAGATAAAAAAACTCTATCAGCTGCCAGACAATCTTCCTAAACCTGATGAATCTCATATCCTGCAAAATATTCTGGCTGGTACAGAAAGCGGCTTGTATAAAATTATCGGTAATGATACACCAGAGCCTTTATGGAATGAAAGCCGTGTAACTCAGATAGTGGAAACTGTGGTGGATGGTCAGCAGTCTTGGTTTTTTGTTACTGGCAAGGGGATTTTACGTAGCGATGATTTGCAATCATTTTCTTTGATTGGCTCCTTGTCTGGTTTGCCGATGCTGACGGTAAAGGAATATGTTGACGGGAAGGTGAGTCTTGTCCAGAAGGCCAAGGAAATCAAGGATTTGGCTGTCCATCCTCAGAATCATGATATTTTAGTGGCAACCACAGATAATTCGGTGTATTTAAGCAAGGATCACGGTAACACCTGGAAAAATCTTGGGTTTAGTGCCAAAACTGCTGGAGCAAAGGCTGTGGCAGTGGCTGATATGCGGGTTGCAGGAAAAAAGAATGGTGATGGCAGTCCTGCTCAGGAATTGACGGTGTTTTTGTCTCATCCCATTTACGGTTTGTCTTATATTCATCCTGATAGGGCAAATTCAAAGTGGACGGATATTACAAAAGGCTTTTCAGCCATGCCTACTCAAGGGCAACCTGACGAATTGGCTGATATTTTACCTGTAGTAAAGCTGGACGAAAAGGGGTATGCGGTAACAGAGATATATATTTCTCAAACATTTATGCCAAATATCTTCCAGTTGGACTGGGAAAAAAAGCAAGGGATTAAAATTTATGCTGGTGAAGAGCCTGCTGACACTATTGATGGGTTGGGTTGGACTGGCTCCAATGTAATCTATACAAGCCCTGGAGCAATTTCCTTGTTCAATGTGGCTTCCGGCAAAAATGTGGGGATTCCATCAGATTATTCTTCTTGGCAAACAGCTTTGTCAAAGGTACCAGAGCCAGTATACTCTGCCTACATTCCCAAGAATCGTAGTGGCTTTAGTACGAGCCTTGTGCTGAATGAGCTGTGGCTTTTGAAGCCAGAAAAGGTGTATGCTCCCTATGCTTCTGAAAAATTAACTCAAATTAAATCCCTCTATCTGCCTGCAAACCAAGGCCGAACAAAGTCGGGACAGAATGAGATTATCAAGACCTTGAAAGACAACAATCTGAATAGCATCGTAATCGACATGAAAGATGATTACGGGCTTTTGCGGTACGACACCCAGGATCCCTTGGTAAAGGAAAAGGGCTATGTGAGTCAGTATGCCATTAATCTGGAGCAGTTTGTGGAGCGGTTCAAGGGTGAGGGGATTTACCTTATTGCCCGAATCGTAGTGTTCAAGGACAAGCATCTTTCTCAGTATGATGGGGGAAAGTATGCGGTGTGGAACAAGTCTTCTCAAAGCCGCTGGGTGGGGATTAAAGGCAAGAAGGAAATTACTGATGGAGAAGGCACTGTAACAGGAACTGAAACCCTCTACTACGATGAGCATTGGGTTGACCCTTACTGCCACGAGGTGTGGGAATACAATGTGGCTGTTGCGCAGGAATTGATTCGCCGCGGCTTTGACGAGATTCAATTCGACTACATCCGCTTCCCCACAGATGGAACCAATTTGTGGCAGGCATCTTACCGCTGGCAGGACAAGGGCATGGACAAGGAAAGTGCCCTGATTTCCTTCCTTTCCTACGCACGGGAAAATATTGAGGCTCCCATTGGGATCGACATTTACGGTGCCAATGGCTGGTATCGCAGTGGTGCAAGAACTGGGCAGGATGTGGAGCTGTTGTCAGAATATGTGGATGTCATCTGTCCCATGTTCTATCCCAGCCACTTTGAGCAGCCCTTTTTGGCTCATGCTCCTGCAGAGGAGCGGCCATATCGCATTTATTTTTTTGGAACTTATCGTAATTCCGTCATTGCCCGCAACAAGAGTGTGATTCGGCCTTGGGCCCAAGCCTTTTATCTTGGGGTTTCCTACGACAAGAAATACTATAACGATGATTATGTACAGCGTCAGATTTTCGGCGTGCGGGATGCGGCTAACCACGGATACATGTACTGGAACAATGTCGGGCGATATGATGATATTCGTCCTGATGTAGGTGATTCTGAACCCTATCCTTGGGACGCTGCTGAGGCTGATACCAGGTTTAGGAAACCAGCTCTCACGGGAGCTCGGTGATTGTGATGAATATGGACGCTTTGTATGAATGGGGACTGGAGGTGGTTCGCTGGATGCAGCAATTTCAGTCTCCATTCCTCACCTTGACAATGCAGGTGATTTCTTTTTTTAGCACACCAGCCTTTTATTTTGGTGTAGTTCTTCTGTTATATTGGTGCTTTGATAGTGGTGCAGGGTTCAAGCTTGGTTCAGCCATTATTTTTTCTGGGGCTTTAAATACTTCCATCAAGGAAGTGTTGCAGGTGCCCCGTCCATTTATTCGTGACAGTTCAGTTTTTATTGTAGAGGAATCTGGTTTTTCCACTCCCTCTGGCCACTCCCAAGGCTCTGCCACCTTTTATCCGTTATTTGCGAAATTTGTTTTGGGGACAAGAAAATGCAGGCATTGCAAGCTGGACAAGCAATGCGGTGGAGGCCGAAAGCTGTCGCTGTGTGTGCTGATCCGTCTCTGTGTTGCCGTAGGATTTCCCCTGCTGATTGGATTGAGTCGCATCTATCTTGGCGTACATTATCCCAGTGACGTGCTTTGGGGCCTGACCTTGGGATTTTTAACCTCTGTGGGAATGCTCCTGTTCTGGAAGCCTGTGGCCGAAATTGTTTCAAGCTGGCGGGTGAGCCTCCAGGTGCTTTTGGTGGCCGCCGTGGTTTTCCTTTTGAATCATTTTTCTGGCAGTCACACCTCCTTGAATGGAGCCTTGTTTGGTTTCCTTGCGGGAAGGATTTTCTGGAATCGAAAAGCTGGTTTTTGGGATGCAGCAGGAACTCCCTTTCAGCGTCTGATTCGACTCCCCTTGGGATTGCTTGTAACAGGAGTTGTCTTTGGTGTGGTGGAGCTGGCAAAAAATCTTTTGGGACAGCTTGCTGCAAGTCTGGAATTGCACCTTCTCTTGAAATTCTTGCAATTTGCAGGCGCTGGTTTTGCGGTGGTATATCTTTGTCCTGTGCTTTTTATTCGGCTTGGAATTGCCCTGCCAAAGTCTAGTGAGGAAAAGGAAACGGATTCTGAAGCCTGTTCTGCAGGAGGCTGTAAATGAACACCATCGGCTACACTCCAGAGGAACCCATCGCTGCCATTGCCACGGCCTTAGCTCCTGCCGCCTTGGGAATTGTTCGCTGTACAGGAGCTGGCGTTATAGAGCTTTTGTCCAAGGTCTTTTCCCGTCCCCGAGCCTTGTTGTCGGCAGCAGGAAACACCATTGTGTATGGCTGGTTGGTGGAGTCTGGGGATGAGGCTGGCGAAAAAGCTGGTCAGCCTATTGACCAGGTGCTGGTGTCTGTGTTCCGTTCTCCCCGTAGCTTTACTGGAGAGGACATGGTGGAAATCAGCTGTCATGGTGGTCCTGGCATGGTGACAGAAATTTTTCATCTTCTTACAAGACAGGGATTTCGGGCTGCCCTGCCGGGGGAATTCACCTTCCGCTCATTCATCAACGGTAAGGCCGATTTGACTCGCTCTGAAGCAGTTCACGAAATTATCGCCGCAAAAACAGATACAAGCCGCAGTCGTGCTGCAGGTCGTTTGGCAGGAGGCTTGTTCCAGGAGCTGGATGCCATCAAACAGCTGCTTCGTGAAACCTTGGCGGCTCTTGAGGCTGAAATCGAATATCCTGAGGACGAGGAAGCCATTGCCGACGCCTTTGATAGCCGTCAGCTGGAGGAGGCTGGCCATCGCCTGGAATCCCTGTGTAATTCCTGGGCCAGCGAAAAGCTCTATCAAGATGGCGTGCGGGTGGTGCTGTGCGGCAGGACAAATGCGGGAAAATCAAGCTTGTTCAACACGCTGCTGAAGGAGGACCGCTCCATTGTTTCCGACATTCACGGTACAACCCGTGACTGGATTGAAAGCTGGGTTTCCTTTGCCGGCATTCCCACCCGGCTCTTTGACACTGCTGGCTTGCGGGAAAGTGATGATGAGGTGGAGCGTCACGGAATTCAGCGAACCCAAGATTTAACGGCAGAAGCCCAGCTGATTCTTTATCTGGTGGATGCTTCTGTGGGACTGGTGGAAGAAGACAAGGCGTTTTTGTCAAAGTGGAGTCAGGAGGAAAAGGATTCGCGTCCCCCACTGGTGCTGGTGCTGAACAAGTGTGATAAGCTGCCCGACGCAAATCCTTGTGAGCCAGATTTGAATCAGTTGCAGGTGGATGCAAGCCTTTGTCTTAGTGCCAAAACTGGTGCAGGAACGGCTCAGCTGGTGGAGACGGTAAGGGCTTTGATTTCTCGTGATTGTACCTCCAGTGGTTCCGGTCAGGTGGGATTGGGAACAGAGCGACAAAAAATCTGTGCCCAGGAAGCCTGGGAAGCTGTCGTCCATGGACTTGGGGTGGCTCGTGATGGCTACACCTTGGACGCAGTGGTGCAGGATGTGGAGGAAGCGCTGGAAGCTCTTGGTGAGATTACTGGTGAGGTAACCACCGAAGACATTCTGGATACAGTGTTCAGCAAGTTTTGCCTTGGAAAGTAGTATTGTTGCAAGGAGCCTGGTGGGAGCCCCTGTTATTGCGCTCCTTCCTTCAGGCTGGCTTCCTCCTGTTTTAATCGGAAAAAGAATTTTCCCAGGAAGGGAAGGGCAATCAAACCGGAAAGGATGTTTGCCAAAGGCTGGCTCAGCTCCAGTCCTGTAATGCCAAAAAATCGAGGGAGGATAAAAATCAGGGGCAGGAAGAAAATGCCCTGTCTACAGCTGGAAAGAAAAAGGCTTTGTGGGTTTTGTCCTGTCACCTGCAGCAGCATGTTCGTCACCACCGACAAGGGCAAAAAGGGCAGGGACAGGGCATAAAATCGAATGGCGGCGGAGCCCACCTGTACTACCTCCCGCGCCTTTTGAAAGAGCTGGACGGTATGGCGGGCAAAGAAGAATAAAACCAATGCAAAAATCAACTGAATGAAGGTACTTACTATCAGGGTGAAATAATAGGATTGCCGAACCCGATCAAATTGCCTCGCTCCATAGCAAAAGCCTGCCACTGGTTGAAAGCCCTGCCCAATACCGAACATTATGGAGATTATCACTAGAAATACACGGCTGGTAATGGAAATGCCCGCCACGGCAGCATCACCGTAGGCACTGGCATGAATGTTCAGCAGCACGTTGGCCACTACCACCAGGCTTTGTCGCAGGAGGGAGGCGCTGCCGCTGGTACAAATCTTGGGAAAAAATTGGGGCAGGGCAGCTGGCAGCATCCGAAGGTTGATTCGGGCAAGCTCCTTGTGGGCAAGGTATATGGAAAGGAGAATCACAAAGCTTACCGCTTGACTGATGCAGGTGGCCACCGCAGCTCCCCCGATTCCCATCTTTAGCTTGAAAATAAAAATCGGTTCCAGAATGATGTTCAGGATGCCACCAGTGGACAGGCCTATCATGGAGAGCCTTGCCTTTCCCTGGGAACGCAGCAGGATATTCAGCACAAAGGCTCCACACATTACTGGAGCTGCAATCAAAATATAGTGGGCAAATTCCTCTGCATAGGGCAGGATGGTGGCGGTGGCTCCTAAAACCTTCATCAATTCTGTTTTCAGGAAAATTCCCGCTGTCATAACAAGGACTCCTCCCACCAAGGAGGAAAAGAAGGCCACAGTGGCAAGGCTATCCGCTTCTTGAGTCTTCCCTTCTCCCAATTTGCGGGAAATGAGGCTTCCTGCACCCATCCCCAGCATAAATCCTACCGCCTGAATGGTGGTCATGATGGAAAAGACGATTCCCACCGCTGCACTGGCACTTGTTCCCAGCTCGGACACAAAGAACATATCCGCAATGCCGTACACCGATGTCACCAGCATGGTGATGACAGTGGGAACAGCCATTCTTGCCACAAGCCGAGGAACGGGGGTTGTCAGCATATAGGAAAGATCCTGGTGTGCGGATTTGGCATGGGAAGAGGTGCTCATGCTTTAAATGTAGGCTAAGCATGAGCTGGATGCAAATGTCAGGTTGGCTGGAGCCTCTAGAACAGCAGCAGTCCCGCCAGGGCTCCACCTGCAATCAAGACAATGGGGTGGAGCTTCGTTTTCAGCAGCAGCACAAAGGACACCGCTGCAATGGCAATGCTGGGAATACTCCTTGCCCAATCTGCTGAAATCATGCCGTTTTTCAAGGCCATATTCAAAGCGGCGTAGAGGGTGATTCCCACCACAAAGGGCTTCAGTCCCGTCATCATGCCACGGAAATAGACCGACCTTGCCACCGCCTTGAAGAAAAATGCCACAATCAACACCAGAATCAAGCTGGGAAGCATCACGCCCAAGGCCGCCGCCACTACACCGGGAAACCCTGCCAGCTCGTGTCCAAAGGCTATGGCAAGGTTGATTCCCACAGGGCCGGGAGCCACGCCTGCAATGGCGGCTGTGTTGGCTATCACTTGAGGCGGCAGCTCAAAGCCCCGGGCTAAAAGCTCTTGTTCCACCAAGGGAATCATGGTATAGCCGCCACCAAAGGAAAAGAAGCCCAGCTTGAAGAAAATCAGGAACAAGGTCAGTGCCATAGCCGCCTCCTGGCAAAGGTAATGAGCAGGCCAATTGTAATTCCCAAGGCCACTACTGCCGGCAGAGGCAGGGCAGGTAAAAAGAGGCAAAGGGCAAGGCTTGCCAAGGTGAGAATCAGGTAGGGAGGTGCTTGATAGGCTGTCTTTCCAATGCGGAATGAAGCATAGGCGATAAGGGCCACCACCACAGGCCGAATGCCGTCCATGGCCTTCTGCACGGCGGGGAGGTCGCTGATGTTGGAGAATAAGGTCATGAGGGTAAAGATGATGATAAGGCAGGGAAGGACGCTGGCAATTGCCCCCACAAGGGCTCCAAGAATACCTCCTGCTGTGTAGCCGATGAAAATTGCCACGTTCAGTCCCACCGCACCGGGCAGTCCACCAGAAATGGATACGATGTCGGTGAAGGTTTGCTGATCCATCAGCTGGAGTCTACCCACAATTTCTCGTTCCACCAGAGGAATCATGGAATAACCGCCACCAAAGGCAATGAAACCAAGCTTGAAAAAGCACATGAACAATTGAAGCTGCATTTTCATGAAAACACCTACCTTAAATCAGTATAAAATCTTTTCTTTTATGGTGCAATAGAGTATTTTTCTTGTGTTGATTGTTGTTTTATGGTAGAATTATAGCGTGGCAACTCTATATATAGTGGGTACCCCTATAGGTAATCTTGGTGATATTACGTATCGAGCTTTGGAAACGTTCAAGGCTGTGGATGTTATTGCCTGTGAAGATACCCGACATACCTTGCAGCTGCTGAATCATTTTGAAATCAAAAAGCCCTTGGTGTCTTGCCGAGCTCAAAATGAACACTCTGCCGCTCAAAAAATAATTCATTTATTAGATGAGGGGCAGAATGTAGCCTATGCCAGTGATGCTGGTACTCCGGGAATCAGTGATCCTGGAGCAGTATTGGTGGATGTGGCTCGTGCTGCAGGTCATGAGATTGTTCCAATTCCTGGAGCCTGTGCCTTTGTATCCTTGGCCAGTGTAGCTGGTTCTGGTGGAAAAAGCCTGCTTTTTGAAGGCTTTTTATCCCCTAAACCAGGGAGGAGGCGTTCTCGGCTACGGGAGCTGATGGCTACAGGATTTGCATTCGTTTTATACGAATCTCCCTTCAGAATCGTTAAGCTTTTAGCCGATATTGCCGATATACAATGTGAGCGTCGCATTGTAGTGGGCAGAGAGCTTACGAAGTTGCACGAAGAAATAGTGGAGGGGACCGCGGCACAAGTTCTTGAGGACTTTGCCGGACGCAGCAAAATACTGGGAGAATTTGCTGTGTTTGTTTCGGGCAGTAAAACTGTCCAATTTCTAGATGAAGATACCGATAAATCGGTAGAGGCAGGTCAAAGTGATTATTGATAAGATTGGAGGAATCAATCCTCTGAGCAATGTGCAGGGGTCCCAGCGTGTCTCTGCAAGATCCTCTGTTTTTATGGGAGAGGATTCTATCTCCGTATCTCGCGAGGCTCAGGAGATGGCTGAGGCATATTACCTTTCTGAGGTAGCAGCCGAAACACCTGATGTCCGTATGGATTTGGTGGAGCAGATTAAAACTAAAATTCAAGATCCAACGTATTTGAGTGGTGCTGTTATTGATTCTACGGTAGACAAAATCTTGGCATCCTACTTTGGAGCCTAATCCCTGTCAATGGAGATTATAAAAAGGGCTGTCTCGAAAGTACATTAATGCTTTCTGGGGCAGTCTTTTTTTTGTAGTACAAAAGGAGTTTATATGGCCGATTTGCAGTTTAAGGTATCACCCAATATTGTACTGGGAACATATATTTCATCTCGTCTAGGACTTTATGTCAAGGAGTGGGGTGAACGATACATGGTGATTGTGGATCCCGTGCTCAAAGAGGTGCGGAATATGGATACCCTCTATGATTCCCTTTCTACAAGATACATCAATTACTTTACTTTTGATGAAGTTGATTTTTCTTCTGATTCTGAGACGGTGAAACGAGCCTTGGTCTTGGCACGGGATGCCCATGTTCAGGGAATCATCGCTATTGGTGGTTCCACTGTCTTGAATATTGCGAGAACTGTGTGTGCCCTATTTAATGAGTCTCGTGAAATATATGACTTTTTTGATGGAGAAATTATTTCTGCAGAGCCATTGCCCCTGATTGCTGTTCCTTCCACCATTAAAAGTCCCTTCCTCTTTACAGAATATGTGCCCCTTATTGATGCCCGCCGTCGTCAGCTACGAGTGATAAAGGTGCAAAATTCCTTATGCAAGCTGACTCTTTTTGACCCTAATTTGCATGTTTCTCTTTCCCATAACCAAATGAAGGCCATTGCCCTGGAAACCTTGGGAATTGCTGTGGAGGCATACCTTTCCCAAAAGGCTAATTTCTTTTCCGATATGTTTGCTGAAAAGGCAATAGAGATTTTGGGCAGCTATATGATTGCCTCTGAGGGGGATGTTTCTGCCTGTTCTCCGGAGGTATTGTTATCTAATGGTGGCTGTCTGGCTTCTCTCGCCATAACCACTAGCTCGGTAGGTCCTGCTACCCTAATGGGATTGGCGGTATGCGCCCGATATAAAATCTCTCATTCTCTTCCTGCCTCCATCCTCTTCCCCTATATGCTGGAGGAGGTGGCTACCTTTAAGCGGGATAGGATTGTACGTGTGGCTCAGCTTCTTGGGATTCAGGAAGATGGTTCTACTGACAGGGATCGGGTAGTGGTTTTACTAGCAGAGCGAATTCGCCATTGGATTGCCTTGGCCAACTTGCCGGCTCGTCTCAAGGATTTGTCCTTGACCATGGAGCAGTTTACCATTGCTGCAGAAGATGCCAGTCAGCTGGAGCTCATGAGTGGTATGCCCTGTACCATGGGAGCTGATGATTTGTTCAATTTGATGAAACGAGCCTTTTAATTCAGTCTAGTATGATTGCTCCAGATAAATTGAATCATTTGCGGGGTGGCCAAAAGCGACGGAAGCTTGCCCTGTGCTTTGGCGCACTGGAACGTGATATTGCAGGAATTGCTGAGGCTGGCTGTGGATATAGCTTTCCTTCCCTGTCCCGCAGTGATTATGTTGCAAGGCTTGCTTCTATTGTGTTGGAGGATCCTCAGCTTCCAGACGCTGCCGCCAAGGAATTGAAGCTTTTGCTGGCTGTCACTCCCTTGGATGAACGGCGGGTTTGTAATTGTGCCCGTAATGCCTTGCTGTCCATCATCGGAACCTTTCCCGCCGAATGGGATTTGATTATCGCTCCCCACCGAAAGGAGCTTCCCGCCGCCCGTGAGTTTTATCCGGGACTCCACGTCTATGCAGAGGACATCCGCTCCCCCTTCAACCTGGGCTCAATTTTTAGAACAGCAGAAGCCATGGGAGCCCAAGGGGTATTTCTTTCTCCTGGCTGCTGCGACCCACTCCATCCCAGGGCCATTCGTTCCGGCATGGGCTGCATAGAGGTTCTCCAGTGGCAGCGTTTGTCCTTGGAGGAGTTGCCCCGGGACTTGCCCGTTTTTGTGCTGGAGACTGGAGGCACTGACATCAAGGAATTTGTCTTTCCCAAGCAAGGGGTGGTGATTATCGGTTCTGAGGAGCTGGGGGTAAGTCCAGAAGCTCTGGAACGGGCTACCTATGGCAGGGTGACCATTCCCATGAAGGGAATGAAGGCTTCCCTTAATGTTGGTGTAGCCTTTGGAATCTTGATGCAGGCCTGGGTAGAATCCTTGGGATAATTTTAAAGAAGAAGCTTGTTCTTTTCTAAAGCCCTAGACTATATCTATTTCTTTTATCAGCTGTTGGAGTTGTTTTTCTTCTGTAATACCGAAGCTGCTCAAGATGATAGGATCTATGCACCTAAAGCTTATCCTTTGGTCTTGATAATGGCAAAGGCTATTTGCTAAATACACGATTTCCACAAGCTTCCGGTGACATTCTGGAGCAGCGTGAGGTGTATGGTGGAATTCTATGGCGGCGGTAATAACCTCTGGAAAATTCCATTTTTGGGTAATGAGGGCACCAATTTCTGCATGGTTGGCACCACCAATAATTTTTTCGTATACACGAGAAGGAATGTGTTTTGTATGGCAAAATTCCACAAGATTTTGGAGCGTTTCTGGGTGTGCTGCTTCAAAGAGAATTTTTCCGATGTCGTGAAGGAGTCCACAAACGTAGGCATCAGAAACAATTTTCTTGTTGGTGCTGTAAAATTTATATGCTAGTGCCAGGGCGTAATTACCAACAGCATAAGAATGGCTCCATAATGCTTTTTTTGTCTTGGTAACAGGAGTTAAATTTTGCAAGCTTCCAATGGCATAAATCAGGTTGCGTATTCCCCGTAGGCCCACCATTTTTACAGAATCCTCTATATTGGAGGGAGTTTTCTTCGTTCTGAAGGAGGCACTGTTTACCAGCTTTAATAAGTCTGTAGAAAGAGTTACATCCTGCTGGATTAAGTCGATGATTTCTCCCATTTGAGATGTGGGATCATCCAGCAATCGGCTGATTTTACTGATGTTTTCAGGAAGCTGGGGAATGTTTTGAAGGCTTTCTGCAATTTCCTTTGATATGGCAGAAATATATTGGTATTCGTCCATATTTTTAGGAAGCTTTATTTTAATGGCGGTACTATCTTCCTGAGAAGTAATCTGAATATTATCCTCTGAAATACCAAATTTTTGGAGCATGAGGGTAATACTAATAAGCCCTAGCCCGGCTCCCTCCTGTTCATTGATGTGGGAAAAAATCTGTGCTGGATTTTGAGGCTCTAGGGCCCGGGTAATCCTGTCGTGAATTCGCTTGTACTCGAAAACCGTCAGCTTTGTGTTATTTGCCACCTCCAGATACAGGGACTCATCCTTTACCAACAGGGTCATGGTAACACCGAGCCCTTGTTCTTCTTGGCAGCCCTGATAGCGACTCTGATTTGATATAAAATCAGTTTTAAAGGTTTCCATGCCATTGTGGTAATCTTGAGGATTAAAGATATCAAGATTCTGTTGATGGAAATAAATTCGCTTGGCATTGGCTCTTTGACTATTGTCTATTAATTCTGCAAGACAATAAACAATATAGTCAATTATAGAATCCTGTCGCATTTGATGGAGTACTGTAACTACAATTTTTTTCAGATAATGTTTCATCTCCGGAGTAAGATGATACACTGTTACCGATATAGGAATTTCTTTTTGTATCATATCCTGAATAATTTGAGGATTCACTAATCGTAGCTCTTGCTCGGTTAAGTATTGTTCCACTGTTACTCCAATTATTTTGAAAAGCTGACAATTTTATAACTCCAGCATACCATAAAAAATGATAGATGAAAATAAAGGTTGTGTTACTTTTCAATTTATTTTATGATATGCCCATGACCGATTCAATAATAATTGACTTATTGGTGTTGAGCCTTTTGCTGGCAGTAAATTTACGGCTTTTTTTTATGACCAGAGGACAAGGTGATGCCGTGGTACTTCTTGCTCCAGTGGCCTTGTGTATTTGCTTGTTGGGTTTATTTGCCTGGGATTTGTCCTTGCCAAAGGCTTTGATTTTACTCCTTGCTTTTTTAGTTTTTGCTGAAAATTTTTATAGTTTATGGCGTTTTTGTAATAAGCTGTATGTGGATTATTTTAGTCCCTTGTTATGGATCGTTTCCATTGTCAACATCCTTTTGATTTTGGGTTTGGCAGCTCTGGTCTTTATCCTGCGTCCCTTGCCTGTGGATCCCGATTTGAAGGTAGACCTGCGAACTGTTGCTCTGAGCGGTTCGGTCCGTTCAGGCTTGGCTCCTCGTACCGGTTTTTTTGATACAACCGATGTGATGATGGTTCAGTATAAGCCTGCTCAAGATGAATCTCCTTGGTCTGAGCGTGGAGCCCGAATGGATAATCCTACGGAATTCCAAGGAAAGACTCCCAGCTTGCCCTTGGTGCTATGGGTTACTGATGGTCGAAGCTCCATAAGCAGAGTGGAGCCTGTGGCTGCAACCCTAGCCTCCCTGGGGTATGAGGTGGCGGTAGCAGATTTTAATTGCCAGCTGCTTGCAACTAGCTGGTTGCGTATTCAAGGTCTCTTTTTCCCAGAAGAAATAGCCCGTAGGGAGGCAAGCCTGCAGCGGGAGTCTTCATTTCAGTTTAGTATCCTCATCGATTATTTTGGTGGAGAGCGTGGCCTTGCCAATCGAACGGTGGTGCTGCTGGCTGACGGGTATACAGGCGAGGGGGCAAAGGCGGCCAGTTTGATGCATAGCTTTGTGAAGGGCTTTTATGTGCTCAATGGGGAAGATTCTCTTGGTAACCACACTGTTATTCCCGATTGGCTGAATGGATATGGCCCGGTGGCAGAGACTGCTCCTTGGATATCTTACATAAAGAAGCAAGGTTCCCTGCTGGATAGCCGTGATGAATCACGATTTTATTCCATTGCAGCAGCTTATAAAAGTCACCAGTTTTTTTCTGCATTATTTGCTGTCAAGGAGGAGTTGTAGCATGACATTACATGAGCTTGATGAATATTTTAGAAGTTTTTTGAATCTAGAGCAGTACCCTGGGGATCCCTCATTGAATGGCATTCAAGTGGAAAACCGTGACCCTGCCGGTACAGAAATCAAAAGGGTTGCCTTTGCGGTGGATGCTTGTCAGGAGACCATTCAGCGTGCCGCTGCTGCTGGTGCCCAGCTTTTGTTTGTGCATCATGGCTTTTTCTGGGGGCAGTGCCAGCCCATTACAGGAGCCCATGGTAAGCGTATTAGAACCTTGTTTGACTATGATATGGCTCTATATGCCTGTCATATTCCTCTGGATGCTAATGCCCTGGTTGGCAACAATTATGGTTTGGCGCAACGGCTGGAGCTTCAATCCTTGGAGCCTTTTGGAGACTGGCACGGTATGACTATTGGGGTTGGTGGAGCCTTGGAGCAGCCCTTGTCAGCGTCAGAGGTTGTAAAAAAGCTTTTTCCTGCAGGAGAACAACCTCTCCATGTGCTTCCCTTTGGGCCAGAAGCAATCAAGCGGGTTGCGATAGTGTCTGGTGGTGCTGCAAGAGAATTGAGCCAAGCTATAGAGCAGGGCTACGATGCCTTTATTACTGGTGAAATTGGTCATGAGCAGTATCATCAGGCTTTGGAGGCTGGCATTACCGTAATTGCTGGCGGCCATTATCAAACAGAAACGGTGGGTGTGTCCCTTGTAATGGAAAAGCTTGCCAAGGAAAAAGGGCTGGAGGCTGTGTTTATTCAGGCTCCCACGGGGCTATAAGACAGTTTGCTTTCTAGGGCTTCACCTTCAAGATTTTATCTTCAAGAGGATGCTTCTAGACACCAGCTTCACTATCCTATAGTATAGGGGAACTATGAGCGAGATTGATACTTCTATGAAAGATGCAGAACAGAATGATCTGAACAATAAGCCGGCTGCTGATATCCGCCATTTTTTCAGGATTAAGCTATTGCCCTTGGTGCTGACAGTGGTGGTTTTTGTGCTGGATCAGGGTACAAAATTGGTAATCGTGAAAACTATTCCTCCCTATACCATCGGAGCATCCTACTTTGGTGATTTTCTACGGATAATCCACGTGTATAATCCTGGAATTGCCTTCAGCATGGGGAATGGTCTGCCGGATACCTTGAGAGGACTGCTCTTTGCCATCATTCCCTTGATTGTGCTGGTGGTGGTTTTGGGAATTTATTTTAGAAATGACGATTTTACCTTCTTTCAGCGGTGGGCTGTTGCAGGGATTATTGGTGGTGGCTTAGGTAACATTTATGACAGGTTTTTCCGCCCAGAGGGTGTGGTGGATTTTATTGATGTGAAATTCTACGGACTTTTTGGACTGGAGCGTTGGCCCACCTTCAATGTGGCGGATGCAGCTGTTTTGATCTGCGGTTTCCTGCTGATTATCAGCTTTATCAAAGCCATGATTCAAGAAAGCAAAGCCCAAAAGAACTCATAAACTAACGTGCTAAAAAAAGAGGCCATCCAACCTTTGGACAGCCTCTTTCCTCTAAATATATTGCAGAAACATCCAGTGCGATGGGATTTTTTTGCAATCAATATCCATCAGACATGGCTCTGTTCAGGTCTCGCTGATACAATTCTTGATATACCAAGCTTCTGGTTTTAAGCTTTTCCTTTACATCCTGGGCAAAGGGCATATGCCGCCAGAAAATTCCACGAACCTCCTTGTCAAGACGCTGGACGCCCTCACTTTCCTTGGTCATCCACAATACATAGTCGTCAATGAAGAAGTCCTTTACATCACCCTTAAGCTTTTGAGCCACAATCCACTGGTAGTACTGACCGGTCAGCCCTTCTTCCATCCAATAGTAGGAAGCCTTTTCCTTTGCTACTTGCCACCGTAAATCTGCCACTGCCGTTAACAGGGCAATCTTTAGGTCTTTAGGATACATTGGAATAGCAATGCGTCCACGACTGGTGATACGATTGTAGCGATCAAAGGGCTCCCAGCAAAAACCATAATCACCATAGGTTGGAATCATAATGACAAAGGGAACGATTCGATTGGAAACATTTTTATGGATACGGCAGAAGGCACCCGGATCAATGGATTCAATCCAAGCCAAGGCATCTACTACATTTTCCCGGAAGCCAGTACCTCTTGGAGTGCAGTGGTAATATTCCCGTGTAAAGATGGGGAAGTGATTTCCCTGGCGGCCAACAGTCATCTTTGCCATTTGTCGAACGGTATCTACCTCTGTATTGATTTCTGAGGTATTTACCTCGATATTAACAGGGCCTGAGGAAATCTTGATGTCCAATGAATCTGAAATTTCCTTTGCATCCTGGAATTCAGCCAGATAACCGCGAATTTCCTTGTCAATTTTTGAGAGCAACCGTAACCGCTCTGTGATTTCAGAAAACATTCGCTTTTGGGTATCAGTATAGGGTGCCCGATGGTTTCCCAAGCCGATAAGCACATCGTGGCGACAAATCTGCTCTACACGTGAGGTCAACTCCGCCTCAACCATGGAGCGTTGGCTTTCCTTCGATGTAAGAAGGTTTTCTGAATTCTGCAGCTTACCAGAATTTTTGCTTTTGAGCTGCATTAAGTGGGCTGCCTCTTCTGCAGGATTTCCACTTTTGCGGGCAGGACGAGCTTCATCTGTAGCAGAAATATTAACTCGTCCAGAGGCAATTTCTTGAAACCACTCATCCAGATAATAGACAGGCTCTCCAGTTCTATTCTCATAGAAGACGGAGGAGAACAAATCCTTTTGCTGGTCGGTGAATAATGATGGCAAAACAACACCAAAACGCATGAGCATCCGCTTGCACTTTGGTAAGCTCAAGTCACCCATTTTGGGCGCCATAGAACGGATAAATTCCCAATATTTGTTTACCATTTGCTGGCGATACACTGTGCGATCCTTAGGATCTTGACAGGTGAGGTATTTTGTAAGCAGATTGTGCAACCCTTGAGCAGAGGAATTTTCACCGGTAAGAGCAGTTTTATAATAGGTAGGATCATCAAAAACATCAGATGGCGTTGACGAAAAAAACTCTGTAATGGGTTTAAATTCCCGAATGCTCAAGTCTACTTCGGATGCATTGTCCTTTGAAACAGATGCTTCCGTTTCCAAATATTCTGTTTCACAGACAGTTGTGGTGGGTGTTGAATTTTCTTGAGCTAGTAAAGCGGCGATTTCTGGATCCAATTCTTCGTACATTCTTATATTATGGGTTATCTTTATTATAAAGTCAAGTTTAGACCCCAGAAAAGAGTTGCTTGAAGAGTCTTTGAGAAGAGTTTTAGAGAACTTGGTAAAAAAAGAATTCTGTGATAGAATTATAAGGAAGGGGTTTTTGCCATGAATTTATTTTCTTCTTATAAATTGAAGCTGATTCTTGCTGTTATTGCTCTCATTTTTGTTGTAGTTATAGTTATTGCCTTTGCTTCAATTCGCTTGATTGAAATGAATGCTATGGATGTGTTCCATGAGCGTTCTCACGTTGCCATGAATCAGGCATCACAATTTATGGATGTGGAAAAGATTCTGGAATTAGCCAAAACAAAGGATCACACAGATCCCTATTACATTGAAACCTGTGGTGCATTGTGGGATGTTCGTGTAACTCACGGATGTAATTACGTGTATGCAATGATACCTGTTCCTGGTACCGAAACCGAATTCATGTATGTATTGGATGGAAGCGCAGAGCTGGTGGATGGAGCTTTGGTTCCAACTGAGGATTATTCTCACATTGGTGATGTAGAAGATATTGTAAGCTATGGTGAATATCCCCGTATCTGTATGGATAATCAGGAATTAGTAACTTCAGATATGGGATATTACGATATTTGGGGATGGAATACGAGTGTGTATTTTCCTCTGATAGATAAAACTGGAAAGTCTGTAGGATTTCTGGCTTGTGATTATGATGTGACTGAGCTTGCAAGCAATCTGAAAAAAATCTATCTAAACTTAGGTTTATTGGCTTTGGGCGTAGGCTCTATAGGCATCATCCTGCTCCTTCTCTATATAGTGCACTTCTTCAAGCGAGTGGCTGACGTAACTTCTGCTATGAAGAATCTTTCTAGTGGTGCCAGGGACCTTTCTGCCCGGCTGCCTGTTCATGGCTCCAGTGAGCTTGATGTATTGTCTGGGGCATGTAACAAGATGATGGAACAATTGCAGGAAATGGTCAAAACCATGTTGATATCCTTTTCTTCCTTGACAGGCAATAGTACCAAGCTTTCTGATCAAAACCAGGGAACTCTAGAATTGATTGAAACTGCTGACAGGGCAGTTCATGATATTTATACCAAGGCAGAAAATCAGAATAGTCTGACGGAATCGGTAAATCATGAGATTGAGCGGGTTCGTCAGGCGGTAATTCAGTTAGATGAAAAGATTGATCAGCAAATTGCAGCTGTTATTCAGTCTTCTGGTGCTGTAGAGGAGATTTCTGCAAATATTTCTGCTGTAGACCATAGTATTGGCCGTATTTCTCAGGAATACACAGAGATTGTGGCGGAAACTGCCCGTGGCAAGGAAAAGCAGGATGATGTTGCCACCAAGATTGATATTATTCAGCGGCAGGCAGTGGGCTTGGCAGAGGCAAACGAGGTTATTTCCCACATTGCCGAGCAGACCAACTTGCTGGCTATGAATGCTGCCATTGAGGCTGCCCATGCCGGAGACGCAGGAAAGGGCTTTTCTGTTGTTGCCGATGAAATTAGAGCCTTGGCAGAAACTTCTTCCGAGCAAACAAAGGCAATCATGACCTTGATTTCCGATATCCAAAATGCGGTTGTGGGAATCGTAGATGCTTCTCGGGGAAGCTCACAGTCCTTTAGCCAGCTGGGAGAAAAGATTACTGTCTTGGATCGCTCATTACATGAGGTGCGTGCTGGAATGGACGAACAGAATCGTGGCGCTCAGGATATCATGGACATGATGCGTGTATTGAATTCAGTTGCTTCAGCCCTTTCTGAATCCTCCCAGCAGATGAAGCAGCAAACACAGTCTGTTGTTGGAAAAATTGCTCAGCTGCGAGAATCGTCTCAGGATATTTTAGACAGTGGAAGCCGTACCTCCAGTCAGCTTTCTCAGATGTCAAACTTTGCACAATCTGCCTCCAAGGAGTCCATGGAAAATGTGCGGTTGGTGGGTGAGGTTCATGGCTTGATTTCCAGCTTTAAGGTGGACTAACAATTACCTGCAAAAGTACAAAGCCCAATCTTTCTAAACAGACAAGAAAGATTGGGCTTTTTTTTATTCGTGCCGAGGGGTTAATGCTCCAGCCAACACCGCAATGTATGTCCTGGGGCAATTTCTTCCATTTTGGGGATGGATTTGTGGCATTTTTCCATAACATAAGGGCAACGATGGGCAAAGGGACAGCCTTGCTCTTCTTCCAATACGGATTTTACCTCGCTGTTGGATTGGGTGAATTGGCCTTGGGCTCCTGCAAACAAGAGCTTGGTGTAGGGATGGACAGCCTCCTTGTACAGGTGTGCGGCAGGAGCTTCTTCCACCAACATTCCACGGTACATGACGCCGATGGTGTCGCAAAAATAGCAGGCTACCCGCAGGTCGTGGGTAATAAACAGGAGGCTCAAATCACGCTGTTGTCGCAAGTCCTGCAGCAAGTTGAGAATCTGTCCCTGAACGGATACATCTAGGGCAGAAACTACCTCGTCACAAATCAGTAGCTGGGGCTCCATAATAAGGCCACGGGCAATGGAGATGCGTTGCCGCTGGCCACCGGAAAATTCTGAGGGACGACGATATAGGTCTGCCGCAGTAAGGCCTACTTCTTGGATTATTTTTTCTGCCTGTTGCAGGGCAGCTTCCTTTCCCTGCCACAAGGAGGAGTAACGAAGTGCTGCGGTAAGGACTTGGAGGACTGTCATCCGTGGATTCAGGGAGCGGGCTGGGTCTTGGAAGATGTATTTTACCTGCTCACGATACCGTCGTAGCTGACCTGGAGAAAGCTGGCTCAGCAGCCGCTCCTGGGACTTGTCATAAAAAACGATTTCTCCCTTGGTTGCCTTGTACATGCTCACTATCATGCGGGCGGTGGTGGACTTGCCACAACCAGACTCACCCACCAGTCCGTAGGTGGAGCCACGGGAAATGGCAAAACTCACGTCGTTTACCGCATATACTGTCTTTTTGTTCCGCTCAAAAAAGCCTGCCTCCAGATTGAACTCCTTGCACAATCCTTCCGAGCGGATGATGCTGGCTTGGTTGCTCATATTCTGCTCCTTTTGTATCATTTTGAACGAGGCTTGTGGGCGTTTCCTCAAAACAATCCACTGTTTATCATGTCCCCCGCTGCTGCAAGGTGCGAAATTGTTTCTGGCGGGAGCTTGGTGGCCTGAGAGATTTGCTCTGGAGACAGACCCATAGCCAGAAGATTTCTTGCTGTCTCCAAAGCCTTTTCGTAGGCTCCACGTTCTAGCCCCTGCTCCAGCCCCTGCTGAAGGCCAACTTGGAGTCCAGCTTCACGGCCTTCTGCAAAGCCTTCATCAAAACCATTCTCGTAAGCATCATATTCTATATCTGCCATCTTTAGTGCAAGTGT
>JAZNAS010000034.1:0-1619 GCA_045586625.1 Treponema sp. | reverse complement strand
GAACCTCGTGCTCCTCGTTGATACTCCCCCAGAATGGCCTTTCCCCAGTTGCTTCTGATGTGGCAATACTGTTACAATGTGCATGGGACACCCTGTTCTCATCTTCACCTCTGTTAAAATGTTGTTTTGCTTTTTTCATTCTAACACAGGTTTTGGACTCAGGGTGTCCTATTTGTTTCTTGGAATCAACAGTATTTGCTGGAAGGAACAATGGGTAATCCTCCAAGAGAAACCTTGACCTCTACACACAGCTTCCTATAGGAAGTCCCAAATCCTACGTGGCAGTAGTGGCGGTGGGAACAATCGGGTTCTTCATTATTCCTCTGATTATAGCTAGTGTTCGTAAAACCACTCCTACCACAGGAAAACCCTTGCGACCAGCAGTAAAATAAAAGAATGGATGGAACTAATTCCAAGTTCCTTTTCTCTCTAGCCTAAAAAAGGGTGCTGTAAAAGACACAGCACCCTTTTTTGAACAAGATTTATTTTGACAAATTCCGAATCAATTAGCTTTACCCTACCTACTGCCAGCCTTCCCATATTTTAGGGCAATAGCCCACCGTAGCAGCATTTTTACCATTGCGGACAATAGGTTGTTTTAAAAGCTGGGGATTTTCCAGGAGTTTTTCAGCTTTAGCACCATCTTCTAAATATGCAATGGAAGCATAATCTTTAGACCTTTCATCAATCAAAGATTCTACGGCATCCATTCTAGAACCACAGGTTTTTGCCAAACAGGAGATAACATTTTCTAGCTCCCCTCCACTTATTCCCTTCTCCTTTAAGTTCACCACTTGAACAGGGATTCGCCGTTCGGCAAACCACCGTTCAGCCTTTTTTGTGTCGAAATTTTTTGTCGTTCCAAATATCTGTATTGCCATCAGTTCCTCCGACAAAACTATATCACGGGAATTTGCCAAGAGCAAGGCTCTTGCCAGCCTTCCAAAGGCAGGGCGTTCACTTTTGCACTCTCCATCACCACAGCCTAGTTAGCTGGCGAACAATATAGGAAGCCATCAATAAGCCTGCCGCAGGAAGTACAAAGGAAATACTAGCAGGGGTTTGACTAAAGTCTTCTGCGTGTGGCGGCTCCGTGGAAAACACCACGGTGTAGCCAGACCTAATTCCACGAGCTCTCAGCTCCCGCCGCATAACCCGTGCCAGGGGACATACAGAAGTTTTAGATATGTCTGCAATCTGGAAGCGGCTAGGGTCAAGTTTGTTCCCCGTCCCCATGGACGCAATTATGGGAATCTGTTTTTCTGCAGCGGTCTGAGCCAAGAGTAACTTGCCAGTAACATTGTCGATGGCATCGGCAATAAAATCACAGCCGGAAAAATCCACCTGGGCGGCGGTGTCTTTGCCATAGAAAATCGGAAGGCAGGTAACTTTAGCAGTTGGATTGACAGAGAGAATCCTGGCCGCCGCCACTTCAGTCTTGAGTTGTCCTAGGGTCTCATAGCTAGCCACCAGCTGGCGGTTGATGTTACTTTCCACCACCCTGTCCTTATCTATGAGGATAAAATTCCCCACACCAGCACGAGCAAGGGCTTCCACCACATAAGAGCCTACACCTCCCCCCCCCCCCCCAAATATATCCCGATGTGCCGTTTTATTTG
>JAZNAS010000033.1:0-49683 GCA_045586625.1 Treponema sp. | reverse complement strand
CAAACAACTCCTTGGCTCACAGAACGACATGGCTACGATCCGGACTTGGATTTCCAGCAACAAATTGAAAGCCAGGTGGCAGATTTCCAGCAGCGGGTTGAAAGCCGTGCGGATGATCTGGAGCAACGGGTCGAGGGGCGTGTGGAGAAGGTCTGGAGCGATGTGCAAGGCATTTGTGACACCAGAAGCGGGCAGCTTTCAAGCCAGGTGGAGGATTTCCAACAACGAATTGAAAGCCAAGTAGAAGATTTCCAGCAGCAGATTGAAATCCAGGTGGAGGAGCTCCAGCGGCAGGTTGAAAGCCGTACCGGAGATCTGCAGCAGCGGGTCGAGGGGAGTGTGGCTCAGGTCTGGAGCGATGTGCAAGGCATTTGTGACACCAGAAGCGGGCAGCTTGCAAGCCAGGTGGAGGATTTCCAACAACGAATTGAAGGCCAGGTGGAGGAGCTCCAGCAGCGGGTTGAAAGCCGTACCGAAGATCTGCAGCAGCGGGTCGAGGGGCGTGTGGCTCAGGTCTGGAGCGATGTGCAAGGCATTTGTGACACCAGAGGCGGACAGCTTGCAAGCCAGGTGGAGGATTTCCAACAACGAATTGAAAGCCAGGTGGAGGAGCTCCAGCAGCGAGTTGAAAGCCGTACCGGAGATCTGCAGCAGCGGGTCGAGGGGCATGTGGCTCAGGTCTGGAGCGATGTGCAAGGCATTTGTGACACGAGAAGCGGGCAGCTTGCAAGCCAGGTGGAGGATTTCCAGCAACGAATTGAAAGCCAGGTGGAAGATTTCCAGCAGCAGATTGAAGGCCAGGTGGAGGAGCTCCAGCAGCGGGTTGAAAGCCGTACCGGAGATCTGCAGCAGCGGGTCGAGGGGCATGTGGCTCAGGTCTGGAGCGACGCGCAGGAGATTTCTGATTCCCGTTCCGCTAGGATTGTTGAAAATTTGAGCATTCTTTTGAAGGAGGTGGAGGATACTCGTGGCAATCTTACCCAAGAGATTGATACCCTGTCCTCGAAGTGGCGGGAAGCAAAGGAAATTTCCCAGCGGCAAGCAGAGGACCTGCAGCTACAGCAGGACAGCACAAAGAAGCAGCTGCAGGAATTTACTGCATATGTGGAAAAGCAGGTGCTTGATTTTGACCAGCAGCTGAAAACCTCCATGAACGACATCGTGCAGTCCTACGACCAGCGCAAGGTAGATCTTATCTCCATGTTCAATAGTCAGTTGGAAGAGTATAAAACTGAGCTGCAGTATCGGTTCGATCGTTTTGATGCTGCTGGAGCTGATATTGAATTGATGGAAACAAATCTCCAGCAGTCCATGGAAGCAGTGCAGCGCCGTATGCTGTCCCAGTTTGATGACTTTAACAATCGCCAAAAAGAATCCCAGGCTCGGTTGGAATTGTCTGTCAACAATAACGCACACCAGCTGATAAAGCAGCTGGAGGATTTGGAAGCTCGTATGGATGAGCTTAAGGCCAGTGCTTGGGACAATCTTTCCTCCAAGCTCAAGGACTTTCAGGATAACTTTGTCCAGGAGCTCCAGAATCGGGAAACCACTCTGGAGCAGGATATCTCTTCCTGGAAGGATAAGTTCCATCAACGATTGGTTGATTTTACCTCTGACGCTGAGCTTCAGCAACAGGAAATCAAGTCAAACCAAGAGCAACAGCTGCGGGCTCATATGGAGCTGGTACAGCAAAAGTCTAAGGACACCCTGAATCTTCTTGAAAGCACTGCTCAACAGATGGAATCAACCTTTGATGATAAGAGCAATCAGTTGGATCGGCAGCTGGAAGCCTTTGTCCAGCAGTATGAATCAAAGCTGGTGGATGCCCGCAGCTCAGTGGCTGAGCAGCTCAGGCAGGATATGGATGAATTTAGTATTGCTTCTGTGAACCAGCTGAATGATGTCCGTAAGGATATGTCGGATCGATTGGAGTCTCTGCAAAATCAGGCACAGCAGGCTGATGATGTTAGCCGAGATACGATAAACGGTTTGCTGTCTAACTTCCAGGATTGGAGGGACAAGATGCTGGTACAATTTGAAGAAAGCAAGGGTTCGTTTGCCAATAAACTTGCTTCCTTGGAAGCATCTGCTGAGGAGCGATTTGAATCGGCCCAAAAGGAATTCCTTGACAATCTGGATGAATTCAACCTGAGGTTTACCCAGCACAAGCAAACCATGGATATCCGCATTAAAGAGGTATCTGAATCAACGGAATCGAGCTTGGCAACCATACGAACCGACTTCCAGTCTGACGTGAATTCCCTGTCTTCCAAAATCAGCGATCAAAAGAAAACCCTGGAAGAGAAGCTGATGAATTTGAGTTTGAGCGCCAACGAAACCTTGGCTACCTTTGACGCTCGGGCAAAGGAGCTGGTTCAGGACTTTAATTCCACCTACAACGCTGCTCAGCAAAATAACCAGCGACTGCTCACTGAGCAGGTTCGAGAAACTGACCGTCAGCTCAAGGAGCTGCAGGCTATCGCCCGGGATATTCGTGAGAAGAACGAGGCCACCCAAAACGACCTTATCCAACGGCTCCATAATCGTGAAAATGATATGATCTCTCGTTTTGATGAACTGGACAAGCGAATAAAGCATCTTTCATCCCAGATTCCACTTATTGAAAATACTAGTGATTTGAAGAATAAGCTGGAGGATGAGCTTGCATCCCTTCAAGGGGAGCTGACAAAGCTTGAGGTGTTCCGAACTGACTTGAAGAATCTGGATCAGGAATTCCTCCGTTTGGGTCAGCTGGACAAGGACTTGCATGCCAAGATCCAAAGGTTTAGCGACGAAAAGGAATACATCCAGCGTCTGGAAAGTGAGTTTGACCAGCTGAAGGATTTGTCCACATCCATGGACTCCAAGATTCAAAGCCTCCGTCAAATCGATGAGAACATGCAGCAGATTGACTCCCAAATACGTAGCTTCCAGGATTCTCTGGATACCATTGCCAGCCGCTATGACCAGCTGGAGCAGAAGAACGAGATTATCGACAGAACCATGACCGACATGGATAAGGCTTATAATCACCTGCATAATCTGGAAACCAAGCTGGAGGATTGTCGTCGGGAGGTGGATTCGATTCCTGTAAAGATTGAGGCAGTTCAACGAGATGTAAATAGCTTGGTAGAAAATAATGGACGTATCAACGAGGCTATGGACAAGCTGAACTCCCTTGATTCAATCTTGAACCAGACTCAGGAGCGAATCGATCAAATGCTCGATGTGCAGACTGGAATTGCCCGCACTGAGGAACGGCTGCAGGAAGCTGCCAAGGTGGCTGATGATAACATCAATCTCTTGCACGAGATTCTCAAGCAGGAAACTCCTGATAACAAGCACAAGAATAGCGACTTGACTTCCTACTCAAAGAAGGAGAACGTAAAGAATCTGTCTCGCCGTGGTTGGGAGGCTCAGAGAATTGCAACTGCCTTGGACATGAGTGTTTCTGAGGTAAACTTGATTCTAGACTTCTTTAAGTCAGAAAAATAAGCCATAAAAAAGGCCTAGGGCGCAGCTCCCTTCAATGGAGGGGCCGCTTCTCTGGGCTTTTTTTAGAAATTAAAGCAAATTATCGGCTCAAAAGGCAGGTGGCCCATACCTCCACCGCCTCGCTGTTGCCCACAGGTCCCAGCTTTTCCCCTGTTTTTGCCTTTATGAACACTTGCTCACTTCTTGCCTGTAGGATTGAGGCGATGCTTTTTCTAATAGCCTCTCGGTGGGGCAGGATTTTTGGCTCTTGTATGGCCACCACACAATCTAAGTTGACAAGCTTCCAGCCCTCGTCGGTAACAAGCTTCCATGCGGCCTGCAGCAACTGGCGAGAATCGGCATTCTTCCACTGGGGATCCGAGGGTGGAAACAACTCCCCGATATCTGATCGGGCGGCGGCTCCCAAAAGGGCATCGGTGATGGCATGGAGAAGGGCATCTCCATCAGAATGTCCTGCCTCTCCCTTGTGGAAGGGAATTACCACGCCGCCCAGCACCAAGGCTCTGCCTTCCTCCAGACGATGGAGATCGTAGCCAAGTCCTGTACGAATATCCATGGTGGCAGCCTCCTTTTTACAAGAATCTTCACAAGCTAAATCGCTGGGAAAGGTGATTTTTTTGTTATCCACTGAGCCTGGAGTTATTTTTACTGCTCCCACATAGGTACCCCAAATGGCGGTATCGTCGGTGGTTTCAAAATTATCCTGTGCGGCCATAAGGTGGGCTTGCAGCAGGGGCTTGAAGTGGAAGCCTTGGGGTGTCTGGATTGCCACTAGAGAATCCCTTTTCAGGTGTCGGACAATGAACCCCTGGGAATCAATTTCCTTTTGTGTGTCCACTGGTGGAATGCCACAGGCAGCTGCTCCCTCATTTTGTGTGGCGGCTACTACCTGCAAAATAATATCCTCGGTTATAAAGGGACGGGCTCCATCATGAATCAAAACAATTTCCGGTGCCTCATATTCAGCCTCTTGCCCTTGATTTTCAGCCAAGGCCTGCAAGGCTCTGCAAACGGATGCTTGTCGGCTCTCTCCACCTTCCACAAATAGCAGCCGGGGAGTATCTGTAGCTTGCCGACAAGGAGTATCCCATAGTGCCTGTAAATCTGGGGAGGAAAACAATGCCTCTTGTGCTGTCTGCACCCCTTCTTTTCCAGAATTTGGAGGAATGGTAATAAGAACTTGTGTCAATCGGTAGGGAAGGGGAAAAGCTTCATTTTCTTGCTGGATTTTTTCCCCTGTATCAGAAAGTGACTGGGGTGCCAAGGCTGATACAAATGCTTTTGCAGCAGCAGAAAGTACTGTTCCAGCCCCGTGACCGAGACTTCGGTATTCTTTTTTTTGTCCACCCATGCGAGTGGAGGAGCCTGCAGCAGTAATAACTACCGCCACAGGTATTTGATTAATCCTCGTCGCCATCTCCGTCGTCGTCATCTTCATCGTCGTCGTCATCGGAAATAATACTTTCATCCTCATCGATGTATTCATCGTCATCGTCAAAATTGCTGGAAGCGGAGGAACTCTTTGCATCCCGCACCAAGCCAAGGGGCTCCAGCTTTGACAGGAGGATGGCTTCTACCTCTTTAGGAGTCATATCCAGGGCAAAGGAAATCTCATCCTCCAAAAGCTTCTTTGCTGAATCATAGAGCTTTCGCTCAAGAATTGGTAGCTCCTTTACCTTGCTTCGGTGATACAGACAGCGTACAATGGTAGCGATGTCAAGGACGCTTCCCTTTTTCAGCAAGTCCAGATTCATCTGGTACCGCAATTTCCAGTCGGAAGTGATGGGCTCTACTTCCTCTGCCATCATGTCAATGGCCTTTTGTGCTTCCTCTGCGGAGACAATGGCTCGAATTCCCAATTCATCTACCTTGTCTACAGGAACCATAACCACCATATCTGAGACTGCAAGATAGATGACATAGTAGGTAATCATCTGGTCCTTAAACTTCTTCTCAGTAATGTCTGTGATTTTGCCGACACCCTGGCTGGGATACACAACCTTCTGATCGATCTGGAATTTATACTCAGGACTGCTCATGATAGTTCTAGTATACCATAAAATTGAGAAATGGTCAAAGAAGGGAGAACGACATGCACGTTCATGCCAGCGACTCTAGGTTGTCGGAGGATGGCTCGGCAAAATTTTTTGTAAAGGGTAATGGCGACACTGTGCTGCAAAAGAGAGAAATGATGAATGACCGGGAAACCGGGGAGTTCCCTGCACAGCCTCCCGGGATGATTCTCGTGTATTTTACAGGGGACGTTTTCACCTCATCCTGGTTGCAAAGGTCTTGCAGCCCCCTGGTACAATGCGGGCGTCAAAATCCAGGCCGTGATAAATCTCCCCGTCCAGCTCTATGGGAGCGGAGGTCTCAATTTTAACACGGGAGCAAGGAATATGGGTAGCGTAGGGTTTTCCCATGTGCTTGCCTTGTATAAAGCCAGGCATAATGGCCAAGGTGGGAATAAATTTTGGCTTGCACACTACCATTAAATCCAAGAGACCATCTTGATTGTTTGCAGGAGGACAGAGCTTTATGCCCCCTCCAAACTGAGAGCCATTGCAAACTCCCGTCATAACACAGTTGTAGGTTTTTCTTTCCCCTTCCACCTCCACCTGCACTCGGTATGGATCGAATTTCAGCAGGCAGTGTACTAATGATGTGACATAGGAAATTGAATTTTTTTTATTGGCGGTATGCTCCAGCACCACCACGTCAAGGCCGGTTCCTCCCACGTTCAGGCAGCGGGCCTTTCCCACCTGGATGTAATCCGTGTCGGCGGGAATGCCTGCCACGATGGGAGCCAGGGCTTCCACTGGATTCATGCTGATGCCCGTGCCTGCGGCGTAGTCGTTGCCACGGCCAGAGGGAATTAAGCCAAGGCGGGTTTTTTCAAAGCTCATGCCGTTCAGAACTTCATGAAAGGTGCCATCTCCTCCAATAGCGACAATGGTAGAAGCTCCTTTACGGCACAATTCCCGGGCAAGATATTGGCCGTGTCCTCGTTCCTGGGTGAGATGCAGATTATATGAAATATTTCTTCCTTCCAGGTATTTTTTTACCTGCTGAATAACCTCTTCTCCCTGATTTTTCCCACTGAGGGGATTGGCGATGATTTCCATGTCTTTCAGTATAGCATAGGGAAATCTAAAGTAAAAGGGGATGGGGAGGCCACCGGTGCGTCAGCTCGGCTGTTGGGGAGTAGGGGCCGGCCCTTTTTTGGGCTTTTTTCGTGGCTTGGGACTGGTGGGGGGATGGCCGAAGACCTTCAGGTAGGAGCGATAGAAGGATGAGTAGTCGTTGAAGCCGCAGTCCAGGTAGCAGGAGGTGGCGGGCTCTCCTCTCGTCAGCAGTTCCTGGGCCAGGATACACTTTTGCGTGCGCACATAGGACATTACTGGAGTCTGTAGGTGCTGGTAGAATCGCTTTTGCAGCAGTGAGCGGGACATCCTCAGGCTGTCTGCAATCTGGTCTATCTGATTCTGGACTGCCCCACCCGCGGCATTGATGTGGGTGTCAAGGCTTCCATATACAAGCTGTTCTATGAGATGAAGAAGGCGGGAAAGTCCATCCTGCTGATTTCCGAGGAGCTGCCGGAGCTCATCGGTTTATGTGACCGGGTGCTGATAATGAAGGACGGTGAGATTACCTGCGAGAAGCTGCGGACAGAGAATCTCACGGAGCACATGCTCATTGAGTACATGATTTAGGAGGGATGGGAATGGTTGCAAATTTTCGTATTCCAAAAGGCTTGGCTTCAATCGGTCAGCACAGACACTTCCTTCGGCTTTTGCCCCTGGCATTCTTGGGGATTCTGGTGGCTTTCTTTGCGGTGATGACAGGCGGGCGTTTTGTCCGTCCCACCAGCCTGAAGATTATCTTTGACCAGGCCCTCATTGCCTTCTCCCTCTCCTTCAACCTCAGCTGCGGACGGTTTGACTTGTCCCTGGGGGCTCAGCGGTTGGCGGGAACCATTGTGGGCGGGATTGTGGCCCAGATGCTGGGCTTGTCTGGAGTCTGGATTCTCCTGTTTTCTCTGGCCTTCGGTCTTCTCTTTGGTTTTATCACGGGCCTGGCATTCATCACCCTCCGGGTACCGCCCATGATGCTTGGTGTAGGCTTGGGGCTGGTGTGGGAGTGTGTCCCCTATGTGGCCTCCCAGGGAAAGGGACTGAACCTTTTCGGCGTGTCCGGGGTGGAGATACTTTCCCAGACGAGTTTTGTGGTGGTTCTGATGGTGGTGGCTGGTACGGTGGATGTAGCCTTTTCCACCCAGATGTCCGCCACATTGGGGCTTGCCAGCAATGCACCGGTAGTGACCAATATGTTTGCCATGATTTTAGGTGACTACATTGGAAGTCGCAGCAACCAGGCGGTGGGAATAATCGTGGCCGCCCTCACCATCAAGCTCTTCAGCTTCGGGTTGACCAGCCTGGAGCTGTCCGAGGCCAATGCCAATTTCGCCAACATGATTCTCTTCCTCCGTGGGAATGCTTACGGACTCCCGTTCCCTCACCTCCTTTGTCCGACACGAATACTATCGTCGTATTCTCTGCAACGTTCTAGGCGAGCTGGTGGAACAGGGATTGTATCCTTGGGATAGTCGGATTCTGGGAGATTTAGTGGAGTCGGTGTGTTGGAAGAATTGTCGTGATTTCTTAGGAATTTCTGTGAGAGCATGACACCAGTCTTCTGTCAATCAAGTACAAGGAGTTGTTTCCCATATTTTGTCTAAAGAAACCCCTTGTCTTGAGTCAAGCCTCTATCCTTTTGGGCTTGTCTTGAGTCAAGCCTCCATCCTTTTTAGCTTGTCTTGACAGAGACTCTTTTCAAAACTATTATAGAAGCATTATGACAGCTAACGAATTGCGTACAAAATATATTGAGTTTTTCAAGACGAAAAACCACGTGGAGATTTCTGGCAAGTCTTTGATTCCAGAAAATGACCCTTCCGTTTTGTTTACCACTGCAGGAATGCATCCCCTTGTTCCCTATTTGATGGGAGAAACCCATCCTGCAGGAACACGTTTGGTGGACTACCAGAAGTGTATCCGTACTGGAGATATTGATGAGGTTGGAGATGCCAGCCACCTGACCTGCTTCGAGATGCTGGGAAACTGGTCTTTGGGAGATTACTTCAAGAAGGAATCCATCGCCTTCAGCTATGAATTCCTCACCTCCAAGGACTGGCTGGCACTGGACCCCGCCTTGCTTTCCGTTACCGTTTTTGCAGGAGATGAAAACGCTCCCCGTGATGAGGAATCCGCTTCCTATTGGAAGGAAGTGGGAATGCCGGAGGACAGAATCGCCTTCCTGCCAGCCAGCGACAACTGGTGGGCAGCAGGTCCCACAGGTCCCTGTGGTCCCGACACGGAAATCTTCTATTGGGTGGGTGAGGGAATGCCCGGTCCTGGATCCAATAAAGGCACCGACAGCGACAACTGGATGGAAATCTGGAACAACGTGTTCATGGAATATAACCGCATCGACGAGAACACCTTGGTAAAGCTGCCCAAGCAGAATGTAGATACCGGAATGGGGCTTGAGCGCACCACCACTGTTTTGGCGGGCAAGACCAGCGTCTATCAAACAGAAATCTTCCAGCCCATTATTCAAGGTGTGGAAAAGCTTTCCGGCTACAGCTACGGCACCACCGAGGAGTCCGACCGCAGCGTCCGTGTGATTGCAGACCATCTTCGTGCGTCTGTATTCATTCTCGGTGATCCAAAAGGTGTAGTGCCCTCCAACGTGGGAGCTGGCTACGTGCTTCGTCGCTTGATCCGTCGTATGGTTCGCCACGGAAAGAAGCTGGGGATTCAGGAGGCCTTCCTCCCTGGCCTGGCTCAGCTGGTCATTGAAAATTTCAAGGGGCCCTATCCTGAGCTGTCAGAGAATGCCGAAAAGATATTGGGTGAGTTGCAGGCAGAAGAAAAGAAGTTTGGAGAAACCCTGCGGAAGGGTGAGGCTGAGTTTGAAAAGTTGCTCCCCAACCTGATGAAGAATCCCAAGAAGGAGATTCCCGGCCGTGTCGCCTTCCGTCTTTACGATACCTTCGGCTTCCCCATCGAGCTGACAGAGGAATTGGCTGCGGAAAATGGCTTTACCGTGGACAAGGAGGGCTTCAAGGAGGCGGAGAAGAAGCATCAGGAGCTTTCCCGCACCCAGAGTGCCGGTGCCTTCAAGGGGGGCTTGGCAGAGCAGTCTGAAATCACCACCAAGTATCACACCGCCACCCACCTGCTGCACAAGGCGCTCAAGATGGTGTTGGGTGACCATGTGGCTCAGAAGGGCTCCAATATCACTGCTGACCGTATGCGCTTTGACTTCTCCCATCCTGCTCCCATGACAAAGGAAGAGGTGCAGCAGGTAGAGGACATTGTGAACCAGCAGATTCAGAATGATTTGCCCGTGTCCATGGAAATCATGGACTTGGAGGTGGCCAAGAGCTCTGGTGCCACAGCCTTGTTCGGAGAAAAGTACGAGGACCGGGTAAAGGTATACTCTATCGGTGATTTTTCCAAGGAGGTGTGCGGTGGCCCCCACGTGGAGCACACTGGTCTCATTGGTAAGTTCAAGATTCAGAAGGAGCAGTCTTCTTCTGCCGGTGTTCGCCGTATTAGAGCTGTAATTTCCTAAAAAAGTAGCTTTGGGTACTGTAACATTGCCCAAAGACTGCTGTTTGTAGTGTAGATTATTTCACGCTAATTAGAATTTTAAGATTTGATTAATTTTCAATTAGCCCATAGAGGAGTTTTGAATGAAACGAATAGCTCTCTGTAGTGTACTTCTTCTTGTCAGTGGGGTGCTGGCCTTTGCTCAGGCTGATTTGCAGCCCTTGGCCAACGTCAAGCTGAACAAGTCTGAGTCAATTACTCTCAAGCAGCTGAAAAGCCGTGTGGAGTCCTACAAGTTGCAGACAGGGATGGCTTCTTTTACCGTAGAGCAGAAAAAGGAAATTCTTGATGCGATGATAGATGAGATGCTTGTTGTTCAGGCGGCACAGAAGGCTGGTATAAATGTTACCGATTCTGAGGTTAACGATTATTTCCTCGACAACATGGCGCAGCAAATTGGCCAGAAGCTTACAGAAGCCCAGCTGGCTCAAATCGTCAAGCAGCAGACGGGCATGTCTCTTGACCAGTACATCAAGGCCCAGGTGGGTATGACTCTTAGCGAGTACAAGGCCTACATGAAAAATCAGCTTTTGGTAAGCCGCTATATCCTTTCTCAAAAGCAAAGTGAATTATCCTCCGTTGTTCCCACTGACAGCGATATTCGTGCTTTTTATGAGATGAACAAGGCTTCCTTTGTTCAGAATGATATTCTTAAGCTGTTTCTAGTGCTTGTTCCCAAGGGAAAGGACGAAAAGGCTGCACAAAAGAAGATTACTTCCATTTATGAGGAAATCAAGAGCAAGAAGACCACTCCCGACAAGCTGAAGGCGGCGCAGAAGGCTGATACCAGCTATCAGGCTGGGGATTTGTATGTGAGCAAGAATACACAGGCGGCCCAGCAGCTGGGCATCACCTATCAGGTGCTGATGGATTTATTTACCAAAAATGTGGACTATGTTTCTGAGATTACATCCACTGCCGATGATTTTCAGTTCTACATTATCCGCAACAAGTACGGTGCCAAGATGCTGGAGCTCAGCGACGTGGTTCAGCCGGATTCCACTATGACTATTTATGAATATATCCGCCAGAATTTGACTGTACAACAGCAGAATCAGTTTATGACCCAGGCTGCCCAGGATCTTACCAAGGAGCTGCGTACTGCGAGCAATTTTCAAATGGTAAAGACTGGTTCTGCCTTGGATAAATTGCTGGAAAATTGGTAGGACGACGTGGCACGGAGAAAGGGACGGATTTTAGCCTTCCAGGCATTGTTTTCCTGGGATATGGGCAATAAAGATGTGGCATCCTTGATGGATTTTCCTTGGGCTCATGCTTTTGAACAGGAAGGCTCTCAAGGAGATGCAGAAGGGACTCCAGTACAACAAAATGAAAGCGAGACCTTCGCTCGGCTGTTGGTGGTCGGAACCATAGAGCATATAGAAGAAATTGATGCTCTGATTAGGAAGCATCTTGATTCTTGGGAGTTCAAAAGAATCAATAAGGTGGATTTGGCGATCTTGAGAATCAGCGTCTATCCATTGCTGTACCAAAAGGACTTGCATCCCTCCATCGTCATTAACGAGGCGGTGGATATTTCCAAGGAATTTGGTTCTGATGATTCGTATAAGTTTGTGAATGCTGTTCTTGATAATATTAAAAAAGAGCTTGGAGGGAAGTAATATGATAAAGAAGGGAAGTTGTTTTGTTATTTGTTGTATGATTTTCCTTCTTGCTTCCTGTGACCTAAAAAAGGATGCCTTGTCTTTTAATGCCCTCTTGGAAGCAGCCGACCTTCATATCACTACCGGTGATTCAGGCTCGGCAACAAAGGTCCTGAAATCCGCACGGAATTCCGCACAAAGTCCCTTGCAGTTTTTGGGAGTTTATAAAAGACAGATTAAAATCGGTAATATTAAAGAGGCTGAAAAGACCTTGAAGGCTGGTATACGAGCCCATTCTGAAAATACAGACTTGAAGGCTGTTTACAGCTGGTTTTTATATGAGCATGAATCTCTGCATCAGGCAAAAAGTCAAGGAAAGAAGTTGGCAGGCACAAAATATGCTTCCCTTCTTTCTCAATTTCAGCTGGAGGAGGCTGGGGAAAAATCCTCTGTGGATTATTTGTCTGCTGATTTTGCCTCCATTTACGCTTCTGCCTATCTTTCCACCAAAAATGACAAGTGGCTTCAAAATGCAGCGATGGTTTGTGCCGCCACCGGGAATTTCCAGCAGGCATTGGAATATGGCAAGGCGGCAAATCTCTCGGATCCCTTATTTTGGGCCTACGCTGCCTACGATGGGAAAAGATATACTGATGCCTTGAATTATTTGAGCCTGCTGGGAACGAGTCGTTCTGCTGAGTCCTTGTTACTGGCCTCCGATATTCACACTATTTTAGGTGATGTAGATAGGGGACGGAGAGTACGTGAAGCCTTGATTGCTCAAGGTGCAACAAAATTACCTGTTCAGCTGTATCTGAATGGAGCCAAGGATGCCCGAAAGACAAATGATTTGATTCAAGAGGCTGTAGCCTTAAACCGTCTTTTGGAGCTGTATCCCGACAACGAGGAAGGCTTGGGAGCCTTGATGGAAATGGCACTGCGGGTGCAAAAGGTGCCAGAAGAAAATAATCTTGCAAAGGCTTTGCGAGAAACAAAGCTTCGCTCTGCTGGTATGATTGCCTACGATATGCTTCCGAAAATTACACCGAATCAAGTTTTAGCCTTGTTGGATGCATCCCATAAAAGGACAAATTCAGCCTATACTGCGGCCCTCGAATATACCTACAGTGTGTCTCCAGAAGTCAATCCTGACATGACAAAGGAGGAGAAGGAGGCTGCCCTGTGGCTTTTGCTGGAGGCTTATAGCGGTGGAACTGCTGAGCATAGCGAAAAGCTGGTGGAGGCACTTGTTCCTGCCCTTATTTCCCTTGGTTACCAGGAGGAGGCACGGCGTGTTTTTGATGCTTCCTTGACAAGTCGTTTTGAAACTGCTGATTACAAGGAATTGCAGGATAGGCTTTCTGTAAAAGAATGTGAATGTGCAGCGTACTTTTCTGTGGCGGGAGCTGGTGGTGCAGTGGACATCGCTTTGGCTCGGCAGCTGTTTGAGTCTCTGCTGGCAGATCAAAGTCTTCGTTATCCAAAGCTGGCTTCTACAAATAGTTATGAGGTAGAAATCCCCGTCCTGATAAACCTGGGAGAGATTTATGCCGGAACAAGAAAATTCAGTGAGGCTTGGGATGTGTATACCCAAGCGGCGGGACTTGCTTCTACTGCTGAGGAAAAGGCTGATATATTATATCGCTTGGCTTGGCTTCAGTATCAAACTGGTTTTACTGATGAGTCCAAATTATCCTTGGAAAGCTGCCTTAAATATAATCCTTATCATCAGGATGCAAAAATCATGCAGATTCGTGCTCCTGGAGCAAGGTAGCTTTACAACGAAAAAAAAGCCATTGCAACAGAAGACTATAAAAATCCTTTGTAGCAATGGCTTTATTCTTTTAAAGGCTTTTACTTGATGATGGCAATAATATCGTCAGCCTTCAAAATCAAGTGATCCTCACCATCAATCTTGATGCTTGTACCGGAGTACTTGTCGTACATAATCCGATCTCCATCCTTTACCTTGATTTTTTCCTTGTCATCTCCAACTGCAATTACCACAGCAACCTGAGTCTTTTCTTGGGCTGTGTCGGGAATAATGATTCCGCTGGCAGTCTTGGCCTCTGTCTTTTCTGTTTTTACCAAAACACGATCCGCTAATGGGATAACCTTCATATACTGTCCTCCATAGGATTTTAGCTATTTATATTATAAAATATACGTACAAATACAGCCTTCGTCAAGAAAATCACGGAAATATATTTTAGGAAAAATGTGTCAAAAGAACTCACGAAAGCTAGGTTATAGTGTGGTTGGGTCAAAATGATACAATGACGGGAGGGAAATGTGGCACCGTGTCAAAATGATGCATTTTTTTTGCAGAAAAAAGGTGAAGGTAAATTTTTGACTCACCAACTACTGAAAATATAGTAATTTTTACCTCTTGTCGGCAAGTCTTTTGAATCTTTTTTTTGAAATAAAAATTTATTATGTAACAATATTTCTTTATATTATAATTAATTATAAATAATCACTAAAAGTAATATGATTTTTATTGAAGATTGGCATGAAAATTGCTGTTAATATGTAGAATGATTGACTAAAAGACTTGAGTGGTTGGTTTTCAAGCCTTTTATAGTGACTTGTTCTTGTTTGGAGGTAATTTTTATGAGAACAACAAGCTTTATGATGAATTCTGATGATAATATTCTTTCTATGTACTTGAAGGAAATAAATAAAATCCCCCTGCTGACTCGGGAGGAAGAGGTTGAGTTGGCAACAAAGGCAGCTAAGGGTGACAAGGCTGCAAAGGACAAGATTGTTCAGGCAAACCTACGGTTTGTGGTAAATGTGGCAAAAAAATATCAGAACCATGGCCTTGATTTGGTGGATTTGATTAGCGAGGGCAATATTGGGCTTATGACAGCTATTGACCGTTTTGACGTTTCCAAGGGCTACCACTTTATTTCCTATGCTGTGTGGTGGATTCGGCAGGCAATCTTGAAGGCGATTTGTGAGAAGTCCCGCATGATTCGTTTGCCCTTGAACCGTGCCAATGAGCTGGTTCAGATTGAGCAGGCTCGTAAGTCAATTGTCACTGACAAGGGTGAGGAAGAAGAGATGACGCAAGTGGCTGAGATGCTTGGACTGTCTGGCCAGTTGGTGCGGGATCTCATTAATATTTCTCGTGACATGGTTTCCCTTGATGCACCTTTCGGAAATGGAGATGAGTCAGCGGTTTCTTTGGGAGATAACACGGTGGATTGTCGCTACCAATCTCCTGAAGATGCTGCCATGGAAAGCGTCATGCAGGATGAGCTGGAAAATGCCCTTGCATCCTTGTCTATGAAGGAAGCCCAGATTTTGCGGTATCGCTTTGGCCTCAGTGGAAACAAGTCCATGTCCTTGAAGGAGGTGGGAGACAAGTTCAATTTGACAAAGGAGCGTATCCGCCAGATTGAAAAGAAGGCAATTCGCCGTCTGCAAGCTTCTGATTATGTGGAGCGATTGGAGGCCTTCGTAGCATAAACTGGGCTGCAGCTATAATTCCAATATATTTTTAAGCTGAATCTTCAAGCTATATCTGGCAGGAAGGAGGAGTCTTTCCTGCCATTTTTATTTCAAACCGCTTGCTTCAAGTTGGGCAAAGGCATCACGACGGGCCAGCTCCAAAAGCTCCTTGTCACGAACAGGATCTGCCAAGCCCAGGGTAAGGTAGCCTGACTGTTGGATTCCAGTTACCTCGCCGGGGCCTCGCAACTTCAAGTCTTCTTCTGCAATGACAAAGCCGTCGGTGGTTTCCCGTAGCACCTTCATCCGCTCCTTTCCTGTTTCCGTAATATTTTTGCCATAAATCAAAAAGCAATAGGATTGCAGGCTGCCACGGCCAACTCGACCCCGCAGCTGGTGCAAGGCGGCCATACCGAATCGGTCTGCATGTTCAATTACCATGCAGGTGGCATTTGCCACATCTACACCAACCTCTACTACACTGGTGGCCACAAGAATTTTGATTTCACCCGTGCGGAATTCCTCAAGGATGCGGTGCTGCTCCGTTTCTTCGGTGCGGGAGTGGATGACAGCCATGGGAATGCCAGGATACACTTGGGTGGACAAAAACTGGAGCATATCCTGGGCAGACTTTATGCCAGAAAGACCTCCTGAAGGGGCAGCTTGTTCTTCCGCCGTTTCTCCTGCAGCAATTTCTTCTATCAGCGGATAGACAAAGTAGGCTTGGTGGCCTGCCTCCAACTCCCGCTGCACGTACTGGTATACATTTGCCTCATTGCCCATGCGGGTAAGGTATGTCTTGATGGGAAGGCGGCCTGCTGGCATGGTCTTGATGATGGAAATGTCCAAATCTCCAAAGGCAGTGAGGGCCAGTGTTCGGGGAATGGGGGTGGCACTGAGCATCAGCAAGGAGGGAACGGTGTACACCTCCTTTTCCGGGATTTTTTGGCGGCCCTTTTCCAGGATGGCATTTCGTTGCAAGACTCCAAAGCGATGTTGCTCGTCAATTACCACCAGATGGAGGTTTGCGTACTGGATGTTCTTGGAAAAAAGGGCATGGGTTCCGATGACAATGTCGATGGAGCCTGCTGCCAGGGCCTGCAGCAAGGGGCCTCTGTTTGCCGCCTTGATGTTGCCAGTAAGGTAGGCCAAACGTACCGCCGCTGGCTCCAGCATTTTGGCGGCATTTTCTGCGTGCTGTCGGGCTAGCAATTCTGTGGGTGCCATCAAGGCACATTGTCCGCCCCAATCCACAATTCTCAGGCAGGCAAAGAAGGCTGCCAAGGTTTTTCCGGAGCCTACATCTCCTTGAACCAACCGAGCCATGGTGTAGGGCTGTTGTCCTGCTGCTCCTGTACAGCGGCTTTTTTCACTCTGGTCCAGGTCTCGGTTTATGTCGGTAATGCAAAGCTTTTGTCCTGAGGTAAGCTGGAAGGGAAGGGCGGCCAAAAGTTTTTCCTGCCGTGGAGAAAGGCTTTCCAAAAAGGCTGCCTCCTGCTCAGAACCAAAGGTTTTTTCCTGAACTTGGGCTGGCTCAAGGTCTGGTAGCCGTCCTTTATGAAGTAATGCGCGGCCGCCGATAGCCAGCTGAAAGAAATAAAGCTCCTCGTAAATCAGTGTTTTTCTGGCTTCCAGTGCGTCGGCTAAAGTTTTAGGCTGGTGCATGTTGGCAATGGCCCGGGCCTTTCCCATAAGGGCTCGTTTTTGGAGGATTTCTTGTGGAAGCTCGTCTTCAATGCCCCGCCCGTATTCCTGCAATGCTCGTTTTACCGCCTGCCTGATGTGGCCGTTAGAAAGGCCAGCGGTCAAAGGGTAAATGGGAATGACTTGGGAGCCGGGAACCGTCTTGTTCTGCCAGTCCTGCAGATTGCCGGAGTCTGCAATCCTTTCTGCCTCAAAGGAGGTGGATTGTATTTGATTGTATCGCAGGGAAAATTGACCGGTAACAGCGATTATGGCTCCCACTGGCAGGGATTTTTCCAAAAAGGGGCGATTAAAGGCAACCAGTTCTCCCCGTCCGCTCGTGTCTGCAATGGCGATTTTCAGTGTTTTCATCTTGCCATAGCCAAACCAACTGTGGCCGGTCACTTGGGCTACGGTGTGGACCTTCTTTTCCCTGAATTGGGCCAGGGGAACATGCTGGGTTCTGTCCTCCCAGTCCTTGGGATAATAGCCGAGAAGATCTGCAATGGTGTAGATGCCGATATTGGCAAAAAGTCGAGCTTTGGCTGGCCCAATGCCGGAGAGGGTGGAGATAGGAGTTTCTATTTCCTTAAGCTTCATTAAAATGCTCTTTCATTAAAAGGGAAGTCGTGTTAAAAATCCTGCTATGACATAAACGAGAATGCGCCCAAGGAGACTGGTCAACAAAAGTGCGATAATGGTGATGATGTAGGCTGTCTTCTGGATCATGAAGGTTCTCCGTCCTCGGAAAATGCCTGCAATCTTGTATACTACAGGATTCAGGATTCCATCCAGGCTATACCAAAAGGAACCACCTCCCTTGCCGAGAAAGAGGGCAACAAGGCGAATAAGCAGCAGGATGATGAGAAAGTTCATGACTGATGCTACAATTGACCATCCAAGGGAAACCACCGATGCCAAAACATATCCCACTCCCAGACGGCCTGTTCTGGCAATGTTGGAAAAGATATTGGAGACTGCCACCAAGAGTCCTAAAGACAGGATGGGGCTAAAATCAATATTTCCAAACCGGAGGAATCTGAATCTATGAAAGTAAGACATATAGGGATCACAGGCTGCCGCCATAAAATGACCAAACTTGGAGTAGTTGAGACTGGGAATCCAGGTGAGAATAATTCTCACAAAGCACATCATGGCATAGAGGCTGAGGGCTGTTGCCAACAAACTAAAAACTATCATGGTACACTCCTGTTTTATCCTGATGGAGGAAGTTTATTCTTTCCACACTTGGCTCACCATAGGTTGCATTTCCAGTTCTTGAATAAAGCTGTCTGAACAAGAAACCTTCATCACAGGATTTGCCTTGATTATCTGATGACCAGTAGGTGTGTCTATATGAAAATATACACAAGAATTGCCTGTAGAACCAAATAGATAATCTCTCAATCCATAAATTTGTTGCTCTTCTTTCAGTGTTGAGTCGATTTTGATGTGAAGATCCCAGTTCGTCTTGAGCTTGAGATTATCCATGTCTAAAATCTCATCCACTAGAAAAGATGGAGTGTCGCCACGTCCTTTATCCACCTTTCCGGAAAGAGCTACCACCATGTCATCTGATAAATTGCTCCGCTGTATTTCCCATATTTTGGGGAAGAAGGTAATTTCAATTTCTCCTTCCATATCCTCAATTTTTCCAAAAGCCATGGCAGCTCCCTTTTTGGTGACAATAGGGCGCAGTTCCTTGAGTTGTCCGATGATGGTATATTGTTTGTTCCCCTGGGAGCGTTCTATGGTGGTGGCTGTCAAGGTGCAGGCATTTTTTATCAATTCCTTGTAATCATCCAAGGGGTGGCCGGATACATAGCACCCAATGCATTCCTTTTCCAGTGTCAGTAAATCTTGATGAGGCATTTCGTCCTTGGGCTGGAATTCAAAATCCACGAACTCCTTTTCACCAGAATCTTCAAAGAGGCTGATTTGACCGAACTTGCTGTTTGCCTGCTTTGCCTCGTTGTAGGCCACAGCTTCCTCCATGTTTGCCAGCAAGGTGGCTCGGTTAGTTCCCAGCTTGTCAAAGGCCCCTGTTTTGATGAGGACTTCCAGCACCTTCTTGTTGATGTCTGAGCTGGGAACACGGTTCAGCATGTCCATAAAATCCTTGTAGGGCCCGTTTTTTTCCCGCTCTTGAATAATGGCATCGGCAGCTGCCTCACCCATGCCCTTGATTCCCATCAGTCCAAAGACAATCTCTCCGTCCACCACGTCAAAGTAACGGTTGGAGCGATTGATGTCGGGAGGCAATATGGTCAATCCCATGGCACGGCCTTCCTGCATGTAGGCGGGAAGCTTCTCCGCACTGGTGATTTCGTTGGTCAAGTTGGCGGCGATGAACTCGGCGGGAAAGTTTGCTTTGAGGTAGGCGGTACGATAGGCTACAATGGAGTAGGCCGCAGCGTGACTCTTGTTGAATCCGTAGCCTGCGAAGGGAACCATGATTTCAAAAATCTCGTCGGCGTGCTGGGCCTCAAAGCCATTTTTAACGGCTCCTTCTATAAACTTGCTCTTTTCTGCAACCATTACCTCTGCTTTCTTCTTTCCCATGGCACGACGGAGCATGTCGGCTCCACCAAGGCTATAGCCTGCAATCCGCTGGGCTACCTGCATGACCTGCTCCTGATACACCATGACCCCGTAGGTTTCCTCCAGAATGTCTTTGAGACAGGGATCGGGATACTTGATTTTGCTAGGATCGAATTTTCCCTCAATGTAGTTGGGGATATAGTCCATGGGGCCTGGTCGGTACAGGGCATTCAATGCGACCAGATCTTCCAGACGGCTTGGCTGGGCTTGCCGAAGAATTTTCTGCATTCCTGGACTTTCAAACTGGAATACTGCTGCCGTCTGGCCTGCACAGAAAAGCTCAAAGGTTTTCTTGTCGTCTTCTGGAGCTTGGTCCGCACGGAAATTCTCATAGCCCGGCCGCTTGCGGATAATATGCTCGGCGTGCTTGATGAGGGTCAGCGTCTTAAGCCCCAGATAGTCCATCTTCACCAGGCCACAGGGCTCGATGATGTCCATGGTAAACTGAACCGCCGTCTTTCCGGTGCGGCTATCCTTGTACACGGGAGCCCAGTCTGGAATCTTCGTTTTGCCGATTACAATGCCGGAGGCGTGGAGTCCCGTGTTGCGGTTCAAGTCCTCCATCTTGAGGCAGAGGTCGAACATTTCCTTGTACCTAGGATCGTTTCGGTAGGGAGCCAGTTGTCCTGAGTCCTTCATCTTTTCGTTTACCTCAAAGGCGTCCTTCAGGTGTGCCTTGGGATTGTCTGGCACCAGCTTGGTGAGCATGTTCACTTCGTTCAAGGGAATGTCCAGAACCCGCCCTACGTCCTTCATTACAGCCTTGGCCTTGAGGGTATTGAAGGTGACGATATGGGCCACCTGCTCGTCTCCATACTTTTGCCGGGTGTAGTCGATGACCGCCTGCCGCCCCTCGTTGCACAGGTCGATGTCAAAGTCCGGCATGGAGATTCGCTCCGGGTTCAGGAACCGCTCGAACAGCAGGTTGTAGCGGAAGGGATCCACGTCGGTGATGGTCATGGCGTAGGCCACCAAGGATCCGGCTCCAGAACCACGGCCCGGCCCCACAGGAATGTCATTTTGCTTGGCCCAGTTGATGAAGTCCCACACAATCAAAAAATAGCCGGAGAATCCCATGTTGAAGATAACCGAAAGCTCATGCTCCGCCCGCTCACGAATCTCCTGGGTTATGGTTTTATATCGTTTCTCAAGGCCAGTGTATACCAGGTGCCGCACATAATCGTCCTGAGTGGCAAATTCCGGTGGAATCTGGTACACCGGCAAACAATCCTTCAGCTGCTCGGTGGAAAATTGAGGAATGGTGACATCACACATGTCTGCAATCTTCACCGTGTTTTCCATCATTTCCGGGTATTCGGGAAAGAGCTCGGCCATTTCCTCCGCGCTTTTCATGTAGAATTCGCCGTTGTATGGATTTCGCCGTCTGGGGTCACTTCGAGTTTCCTTTCGGCCAATACAGAGCATCACGTCCTGAACCACCTGGTCTTCCTTCAATACAAAGTGGATGTCGTTTGTTACCACCATGGGCACGTCTAATTTTTTTGCAATGTCAATGAGGAGGGGGGCAACCTTCTTCTGCTCTGAAATTCCGTGGTCCTGCAGCTCCACAAAGAAATTTTCCTTGCCGAAAATTTCTTGGTACTGATGGACAAAATCCTCTGCCTCTTTCATCTTGCCTGTTAAAAGCAGCTGGGGAAGCTGGCCTGCAAGACAGGCGGTAAGACACACCAGCCCACCACTATGCTGACGCAAAATCTCGTTGTCGATGCGGGGCTTGTAGTACATCCCCTCGGTATAGGCTACGGAGTCCAGCTGCATCAAGTTGCGGTATCCCTCCTCATTCTTGGCCAGAAGAATCAAGTGGTAGTAGTTTTTTCCCCGCTCCGTGGTGTTCTTTGCATGGCGACTTCCAGCAGCCACATAAAATTCACAGCCGATAATGGGCTTGATTCCCGCCTTGCGGCAAGCCTGCTCAAACCGCAACACACCGAACATATTTCCATGGTCGGTGAGGGCCAGGGCATCCATACCCAGCTCCTTCGCTCTTTTTACCAAGTCGTTGACTTTTGCAGATGCGTCCAGCAAGGAAAAGTCCGAGTGAACGTGAAGGTGGACAAATTTTTGTGTGCTCATGAGAAAAGTATATCACAGCACTGGTAAAAGGGGAAGGTTCCGCTGTCGAGCTAGAAAGGTCTGCAAAAAAATTGTTAATTAGATATGAAAAAAATCCCTTCCCTTGCATAAAAGCGTGATTTGGGATACAATCCGTCATTGTATCTTATAAGACGGAGTAACAACAAATGGGTGTTATTGGTATTGTTCTTTTGGTAGCATTTGTAATTATATGCGTTTTGCTGGTATGTGTGGTTCTTCTTCAGAATGAAGAGGGAGGCGGCATGGGTGGCCTTCTGGGAGGTGGAAACTCTGCTGCATTTGGTTCCCGTTCTGGCAATGTGCTGACCAAAACCACATATATTTTGGTAACCTTGTTCTTTGTATCCACCTTCATTCTGGCCTTTATGAATAAGGCCCCTGCTGTTCATTCCCTGGATGCGGCCGCCGCCCAGGAAGAGGCCGCTGGAAATGGTGGATTCTGGTTGGATGAGGATACTGCTGGCACCGTAGAAGCCGAGAGCGAGCCTCCCGCTGGTGCAGAGCCTACAGACGAGCAATAATTTAGAGGTGTATAATGATTCTTGGCCGTGTGTTCAATTGTCAGTCAATTTCCTTTGATTTTGCCAGTACGGACAAACGTGATGTGATTCAAGAATTAGCCCAGAAATTAGTAGTTTCTCAGCCAAGTCTGGATTACGATAAGGTGCTTTCTGCCTTGCTTCAGCGTGAGGGCAAGTTAAGTACTGGTATCGGTCGTGGAGTTGCCATTCCTCATGCCCTGTGCGAGGGGGTTGAGGGAGTCCACGGTGTGATTGGTATTTCTCGACAGGGAATTGATTTCGAATCCTTGGACAATGAGCCTGTGCACCTTGTTTTTATGTTGGTGTCTGGCGTCAAGGATTGTGATTTCCATTTACAGGTAATCAAACGTTTGGCTTCTTTGCTTCAAAACCCTGATTTTCTTAAAAAAATACTTGCCACAACAAATGCCCAGGATGCTTATAATTGTATTTTAGATTTTGAGCGATTGATTATCCAGCAAGTATAAGTAGCTTTAGTAAAGAGAAGGGGAATTATCATGGAGAACACAGCTCTTCTTGACCGTATTTTGACGGTAGAGCAGGGGATTGCACAGTCTTTGTTTGATGTGCAAATAAAGACTGACAAAAATATTGCAGAAACCATGAGTAAGGGAGATGCAGAGTTAAAGGAAAGGTGCAACCGCTGTGTTCTCCAGTATAACGAAAAATTATCCCAAGAAAAGGATGCCCTGCATCAGGGCTACTTAAATCAGCTTCAAGCCTATGAGGTCCAGTTGCGTGGTATGCATACCAACAAGGAAGCCTTTTCTTCCTTGTTGGATACATTGTTGTTCCAGTAATAGGGTCGGGAACCATGGGTGCTTCAGCTTTTGATGGTTACATTTATGCAAAGGTTTGTGGTATGTTGTCCAAGTCCTTTGTGGGAGCAGGCTTTTCCCGTCTTCAGTCTGTAACCTCTCTTGAAGGTTTATGGCCACTCCTTTTTTCTTCTGAATGTCCCAGTGCTGCTCCTGCTGAGCTGGCAGAGATGATTGAGCATAAGGCAGAAGGGCTTTTTCTAGAAAAATTCATTTCCTTGATGAATAGCCAGTCTCGTCCTCCTCAGTTTTTGATAGATTTAATCCGCCTGTACGACTATGAAAATCTAAAGGAGCTGCTTTTCTTTTCCATAAAGGAAGGTGATTCATCTTCAAAGATACCGGAGATGAATTATATACATCCTTTTTCCATGCTTCACTATGATAAATGGCCTGATGTTGCTGGTTTGGTGGCAGGCTCTCCTGTGGAATGGTGTGCCACAGAAAGGTCAGCGGTATCTCAGCTTGAGTTGGAGTCTCATCTGGATCTGCAGTACATTCGTAATCTTTGGAATAGTGCTTCCCAGTTGTCCCATGATACGGGGGAATCCATTAAAAGAATGCTGAGGGAAGAGCTGTTGCTGGACAACCTTGTATGGTCCTTGCGTCTGCGGGTGTACTTTGGAATGGAGGGAAAGGAGGTTCTTCATCGGCTGGTTACATTGGAGGATGTTTCCGATATAAGCGGCATTTCCAGTGATGAGCTTGCAGGTCCCATTGCAAGGACATTGGATTGTTCCATCAATAATTATGAGGCATGGAGCAAAAGTGCCTACGCTGCGCTTTTGAATCCGCCTGATGAGGATGAGCTTTGGACCATTGACCCTCGCTGGATAAACAGTGTTGCCCACAGAAAATTATTCTATCAGTGGAAAAAGAGTCTCCATCACAATCATGCGCTGCCTCATGTTCTCTATTGTTGGTTCAAGATAAAAAGATATGAATTGGATTGTATCCGAGCGGTTACCGAGTGTTTGCGTCTGGGCTTGCCTATTGGACAGGTGAATGACGTACTTAATATATCACCCGTTTGATGTTTCTGGGAGGAAAGGCAATGGCACGTCCAGCACAGATGAAGTTTATTGAATTACTGGTTTTGACCTCAGATGTTCGCCCTGTTTTGGATTTTTTGGGAAAGAAGGGAATGATGGAGCTTTTAGATTCATCAGGAGTTTCTTTAGCGGCTACAAGCAAGCAGGCTGTCGTTTCTCAGGCTGAAGCAGGGGATGAGGCTACAGCTGCCAAGGATGTGGAGCTGCAACGAATTTGCGATGAGCTGGAGCATACCCAGACAACACATAAAATTTCTGGCTGGATTGCCGCCAAGGATGTAGCTTCCCTGGCCAATGATTTGGAGGAGCTTACCAAGGGTGCCATTGCAATCACCATCTATGACCCAGAAGAAGTGCCTGAAGTTAAGGAAGGAAAGTACAAGGTTCCTGTTAAATTCCACCACGGAAAATTTATCAAAAGCTTTGACCGTATGGTTTTGAGCTACGGTGTGCCAGAATATGGCTCCATTGATCCCACCCACTGGGTTGCATTCTTCTTTACCCTCCTGTTCGGCCTTATGTTTGGTGACGCAGGCCAGGGCTTGGTTTTTGTTTTGCTTGGTATCTTGCTGACAAAAAATGCCTTGAAGTTTTTGTCAGGCTGGAGCAAGTTTGGCCCCGTGTTCATTGCCCTTGGTTGTAGCAGCACGGTAATGGGGATTCTTACTGGTGAGTTTTTTGCCAACGGTCATGTGTTGATGCCTCTCAGTCGCTTCCTTACCGGCTTGTTGGGTGAGCCACGGGATCACATTCTGCACCTCATGCCCTCTGCCGGAAACATCAATGTTATCTTTGGCTTCTTCCTGTTTACCCTGGCTATAGGATTTATTATCAATACAACCGGTTTGGTGCTGAATTTTGTGGATGCCCTGCGTCACAAGGAATTGGGGCGCTTCCTTTTTGGAAAGATTGGTTTGAGTGGAGCCCTGTTCTTCTGGTATGTGATTTGGATGGCCATTAGAATTGTTCTGCTCAAGATTCCTCCCTTCTGGCTTGACTGGGGTATTATCGGAATTTCTTTGTTGGGTGTGTTTATGGGGCATCCCTTGTCTCGCTTAGTGGAGGGAAAGCGACCTGTGTTTGAGCACGGAGTTTTTACTGCTGTAATAGAAGGTGTGGTGGAAATCCTTGAGGTTATTTCCAGCTATCTTTCCAACACCATCAGCTTTTTGCGTGTTGGTGCCTTCGGTTTGGCTCACGCTGTATTGGGCTTTATCATCTCCACCATGTCGGAAATGGTGGGGGGAATCGGTGGAATCGCCATTATGATCATTGGTAATGCCATCGTTATTGTTTTGGAAGGCATGATTGTAGCCATTCAGGTCATTCGATTGCAGTACTTTGAGTTCTTCTCAAAGTTCTTCCATAAGACTGGTCGGGAATTCAAGCCCTTCTGTTATGAGGGGAATGTATAAGGAATCATTTTCGTGGGCTTTTTTTTAGGCTCATGAAGGAAATATATTTTGAGAGGTTTTGGTATGAAACTGAATTTACGTTATGTTGGGATGGTTTTGGCCATCCTGTTGTTTGTGGTTGGTGGAGTATATGCTGCTGATGCAGAAGCTGCTGCAGAGACCGAGCCTGCAAGCATTGTAGCTGCCGCCAAGTATATTGCCGCTGGTTTGGCTGTAGGCATTGCCTGTATTGCCGGTAGCTTTGCTGTAGGAAAGATTGGTGCCGCCGCAATGGGTGCTATGAGCGAGAACGAGGAGCTTTCTGGTAAGGCATTGCCCTTTGTTGGCCTGGCAGAAGGTATTTGTCTTTGGGGCTTCTTGGTAGCCTTGTTGATTATCATCCTGTAACATAGGATTATCCCTTGGAATACTATTTTATCGGGGAGAGGGAGCTGGTTCTGGCATTTTCTCTGGTAGGAGTTGCCGGTACAGCTGTTTCAACTCGTGAGCAGGCTTTGGCCGCCTTTGTATGGGCTACAGAAGAATCTCATGGGGAGGAAAGGCCGCGGATTCTGATTTTGTCGGAGCAAGCCGCCTCATTGTTGGAGCAAGAAGTTGTCGCTTGTCAAATGCGGGCTACCCGTCCGCTTATTGTGGAGATACCTGGTTTGCAGGGGCGGCTTGAAGGAAAGAAAAGCCTCACTGATTTAATCAGAGAGGCTATAGGAATGCATATCTAGGGTTACGATAACAATGGAAGTATTACGTTTTACAGAAGGACTGGAGCAAAAGATTCAGGCAGATGGAGAGGCAAGGGCTCAGCAGATTGTTTCCGATGGAGAAAGGGAATGTCAGCGGATTTTGCGGGACTTTGAAGCTCGATTTGCCTCCTTTGAAAGCGAAAAGCGGGCTGAAGCAGAAAGCAAAATTGCTGCCTTGCGGAGAGACGTTCAATCTGAGCTTGCATTGAAGCAGGAACGATTGCAGTTCTCGTTTAAAAGCTCCGCAGTACTTTCTGGAATAAATGAATACTTGGGAGCCTTGCCACAGGACCGCTTGCTCCAGCTTTTGGAGAGAAAGCTAAAGGACTACAAGCAGGTTTTTACAGGCCGTCAGCTGGTGGCAAAAATTGTGGACATGGATATTCCTGTGGTGGAGTCCTTGTTGAAAAAGGTCCTTGGAAAGGATATCCTTCAGTCCTGCCTTCCTGCAGAACCCCTTCCCTTGGGAGAGGCATTCCTTGGATATGATGACGCAGAAACCTCCAATTTGTATCGAGGGGTGGTTTTGGAGACAACTGATGGAAGCATTCGTTGTCGTGCCACCTTGGGAGAATTGGTCGCTCCGCTTTTGGAGAATCACAGGGAAGAAATGATGAGAGCCTTATTTGGTGAGGGAGTTTCCGTATGATTGAGGGCAAGGTTACTCGTATCTCTGGTCCTATCGTCTATGCTTCTGGACTGGATGGATGTGGTTTGTATGACGTGGTGAGTGTTGGCGATGCCCAGCTCATTGGTGAGATTATCCGCCTGGAAGCTGGCTCTGCCACCATTCAGATTTATGAGGATGTTACAGGAATGGCCATTGGGGAGCCTGTATTTTGTCATGAGCGTCCCTTGTCCCTGCGTCTCGGCCCTGGATTGGTGGGTACCATCTACGACGGAATTCAGCGGCCCTTGGCAACAATGTATGAAGAGGGGGGAGCCTTCCTGTTGCCTGGTCAGCGGGCAGAACCTCTCGATGTACAAAGAAAATGGAGCTTTGTTCCCACAGTCGATGCAGATGCTGCCATTGCTCCTGGTATGGTTATTGGTACCGTTCAAGAAACCTCTTCCATACTCCACAAAATTATGGTTCCTCCTCATGTTCAGGGGCGTTCCTTGGAATTTTTGAAGGGTGAAGGGGAGTATACCATAGAGGAGGTAATTGCCCGAACAAGCCTTGGGGAAGAAATCTGTCTTGCCCACTATTGGCCTGTTCGTCAGGCTCGTCCCTTCCTGCGAAAAATGGAGGTTTCAGAGCCATTGTTTACTGGACAGCGGGTGATTGACGTATTCTTTCCCCTTGCGAAGGGTGGAACTGCCGCCATCCCCGGTGGATTCGGCACGGGAAAAACCATGACCCAGCACGCTGTTGCCAAGTGGTGTGATGCGGACTTGATTGTATACGTTGGCTGCGGGGAGCGGGGAAACGAGATGACAGACGTTTTGCGGGAATTTCCTTCTCTGATAGACCCTCGAACAGGCCGTTCCCTCATGGAGAGGACCATTCTGATTGCCAATACCTCCAATATGCCTGTTGCAGCCCGTGAGGTGTCCCTGTATTCCGGAATTACCCTGGCAGAATATTATCGTGACATGGGAATGACTGTAGCCATCATGGCTGATTCCACCAGCCGCTGGGCAGAGGCCTTGCGTGAGCTGTCTGGTCGAATGGAAGAAATGCCTGCAGAAGAAGGCTTCCCCGCCTATTTGCCCACCCGCTTGGCAGAATTTTATGAGCGGGCTGGTTGCATCAAGACTTTAACTGGAGATGAGGGCTCTATCTCTATTATTGGAGCGGTTTCTCCCCCAGGTGGAGACTTTTCCGAGCCAGTTACCCAGCACACAAAGCGGTTCATCCGTTGCTTCTGGGCTCTGGACAAGGACTTGGCCTATGCCCGCCATTATCCTGCCGTTGGCTGGTTAAACTCCTATTCTGAATACGACGTGGATGTTCGCGCTTGGTGGGATGCATTTGACGAGCGCTGGGCTACTATCCGCCGCGATGCCATGAACCTGCTGAAGCGGGAGCAGCGGCTGGAGCAGATTGTAAAGCTGATTGGTCCTGATGCGGTTCCTGATGCAGAGCGATTGGTATTGATTGTGTCAGAAATGATTCGCAATGGATTCCTGCAGCAAAGCGCCTTTGATGCTATTGACATGTATTCTGTTGCAGGTAAGCAAATTGCCATTTTGAGCCTCATGATGATGTTTTATAACAGGGCTTTGGATTTGTTGAAAAGGGGAGCTCCGCTGTCAAAGATCCTGCACCTGCCAGTTCGTGAGGATATTGTTCGTATTAAAACCACCGTACCAAATGATCGCCTGGACATGATTCAAGAGATTGAGTCAAAGCTTCAGGTTCAGTTTGGTAGCTTGGAGCAGCAATTCCAGAGGAAGGTAGCCTTATGAGAGGTGTAGAATACAAGGGAATTCAGGCGGTAGATGGTCCTATTATCATCGTTAAATGCACTGAAAAGGTATTTTTTGGTGAGATTGTGGCAGTCCGCAATCGCTATGGGAAACGCTGTATCGGACGTGTCATTGACTTATCCCAAGAATTTGCTGTTGTCCAGGTGTTTGGCTCCACTGCTGGAATAGATTTGATGGAATCACAGGTGGAATTCTTGGACACTCCCATGGAATTGGCTGTTGGAGAAGGCTTGATGGGCCGTATTTTCAACGGATTGGGGCAGCCCATTGACGGTTGTCCTGCCATTGTGTCTTCTGAGCGGGTCAATGTCAATGGTTATCCCCTCAATCCCTATGCACGAGTGTATCCAAGGGATTTTATCCAGACGGGAATCAGCTCCATTGACGGTATGAATACCTTGATTCGTGGCCAAAAGCTTCCCATCTACTCTGGAAACGGTTTGCCCCACAACCGATTGGCTGCCCAGATTATCCGTCAGGCAAAGCTGCTTAACTCCTCCGAAAACTTTGTGATGGTGTTTGCAGGAATGGGAATCAAATATGACGTGGCCCAGTTCTTTGTCAACGAATTTGAAGAATCCGGCGTATTGTCCAAGGTGGTGATGTTCCAATCCCTGGCAGATGCCCCTTCCATTGAGCGAATCATCACACCTCGTTGTGCCCTTGCGGCCGCTGAATATTTGGCCTATGAAAAGGGTATGCACGTTCTGGTTGTGCTTACAGACATGACCAACTATTGCGAGGCTCTGCGGGAAATTTCCACAACCCGTGGAGAGGTTCCTGGAAGAAAGGGCTATCCTGGATACTTGTATTCTGACTTGGCTGAATTGTATGAGCGGGCAGGTAGGATTACTGGCTCCCAGGGCTCCATCACCCAAATCCCCATCTTGTCCATGCCCAATGATGATATTTCCCATCCCATTCCAGACCTTACTGGTTATATCACCGAGGGGCAGATTGTTCTTGACCGTGGCTTGGCCCAGCAGGGTGTGTATCCTCCTGTTTCCATGCTACCAAGCTTGTCACGCTTGATGAAGGATGGAATTGGAGCGGGCATGACTCGCGAGGACCACAAGGATGTTTCCAATCAGCTCTTTGCCGCCTATTCCAAGGTAAAGAGCATCAGAAGCCTTGTTTCCATCATCGGAGAGGAGGAGCTTTCTGAGGTGGACAAGATGTACCTTCACTTTGGAGCTGAGTTTGAAAATCGATTCTTGACTCAGGGTGAGCATGAGGACCGTTCCATCGAAAAGACCTTGGAAATCGGCTGGCAGTTGTTGTCCTTGCTGCCGAGAAACGAGCTGTATCGAGTTGACCCCCAGCTCATAGCTCGGTATATGAATAATCAGCCTGTACAGGATACATAATCGTGGCAAACATAAGCATGGCACCCACCAAATCAAATTTGCTCATTGTCAAGGAACAGCTTGCCGTTGCGCAAAATGGTTATGAATTGCTGGAGCAAAAGCGAGAGATTCTCGTAATGGAGCTGATGAAGCTGGTGGAGGAGGTAAAGCTTTTGGAGCGGGAAATTGACAAGACCCTTCAGGAGGCCTATCCCGCGGTAAAACGAATGCTGATGATTGTTGGCGCTGATCGAGTGGAGCGAGTGGCTCACCACACAAAATATAATTTTACAATTACGGAAAAACCTGTTAGAATAGCAGGGGGGGAATTTGTCACTGTTGATGTGGTGTTGCCATCTCAGCAGTTGACACACTCCTTTTTGGGATCCTATGCTGATGTTGACAAGGTTACCGTAGAGTTCTTGGCCTTGCTGAAGCTCCTGACTCGGTTGGCATCCATAAGAACCATGGTGTGGAAATTGGCCACAGAAGTGCGGAAGACGCAACGGCGGGTAAATGCCCTGGACAAGCAGGTTATTCCCCAAACTCGTGAGACAAAGGAATATATTCAGAGTGTTCTGGAGGAGCGGGATCGAGAGAATACCTTTGTGCTTAAGGCATTGAAAGCCCGCCAAAGGAAATAGCTGGGTAAGGGGCCGCACAAGACTACTTAAGGGAGAAGACATGATCAAGCATCTTTTTCAGAATATTCTTGTCGTTGTTAATGGTTCGGAAGCCTCCATACAAGCAGCTGAGTATGGAATTCTTATGGCAAAGCTATATCGCTGCAACTTGAGGGCAGTATATGTTGTGGATACAGCTTCTCTCAGTCAATTAACCCTTGGTAATTTTTTCTTGGCAGAAGAAAGCTCCCTTTTTGAGAAAAATTTACGGGAAGATGGACAGCGTTACCTCGATTATGTGGCTCAACTGGGAAGTGACAAGAATGTAACCATTGAAACAGAGCTTCGTTCTGGAGCGGTCTGGTCGGAGGTTATCCTTTCTGCCGATGAAATGAATGCCGGCTTGATTTTGCTCGGTTGCTATGACTCCTTTGATGGCACTGATTTTTTTGGCAATCATGACGATGTCTCAAGTGCAAGCAAAGAAATCATGGCAAAGGCAAATTGCTCTGTTCTCATTGTAAAGGAAAAGATGATAGATCAGTTGTATCGACTGGCATAAGGTGAAAAAATGCGCGTTATAATCCTTCATTTTCTTGATGTACAATCTAAAAATAACGGTTCTCTCGTAAAGGCTCTGTCTGACGGAGCCTCTCGTGGTGGTCATGTGGTGGAGGTGGTGGACGGGAATCGCCCCACAGACAATCTTCGGCTTACACCCTATGAGTATGTGGTGGTTTTTACTCCCAGCTATGGCTTGTTCAAGGGGAAAATTCCTGTCCGTGTAACAGAGGTGCTTTCTTCCTGTGGCAATTTGACTGGCAAGAAGGGAGCCGCCTTTGTAACCAAGTCCCTGTTCTCCGCTCCCTCTGCAAACCAAATGTTGATGCAGGCCATGGAAAGGGAAGGCATGGTTGTAAACGATTTTAATATCATCGAGAATCCTGAGCAGGCCACTATGGCCGGCTCTCGATTGGGTTAGGCAAAGCTTGGAAAATTGTTATCAGATTCTAGGGATTCATCCCACAGCCTCTGCCGCAGAAATCAAGCGGGCATATAGAAAAAAAGCCAAGGAGCTGCATCCAGATACAGCTGATACTAATGCCCTATCAAAGGAGCAAACAGAGGCCTTTCATCGTTTGGTACAAGCCTACGAAATCCTCTCTGATTTTCAGCGTCGCTCCATGTTTGATTTGTCTCGTGCCACCCATCGTACAGCTGAGGAGTCACGGGGGGAATCCTTTGACTACCGAAAATGGCTTTTACAACGACAGGATCCAGAAAGCAGGGCCAAGTTGATTTTCTTTGACTTGCTCCATGGCCGTGAGGATGATGCGGTGGAGGAATATGTCCGCATGAGTCGTGAGGTTGCTGATTTTTCCTTGGCAAAGTGGTTTTGTCGAGAAGATTTTATGGACTATGGCTTTATCTTGTGCGAGGAATTGATTCTTCGTTCTTGTTTTTATGATGCTTCCTTGCTGGTCACTCGGATTATTGCCATGGAAAAGACCTTTGCGTATTTTCGCCACTTTTTCCCGGAGGTTTTAACCTTGGCACGAAACTTGTGGATCAATCAGCTGGAAGGACACGTGTCTGATGAGCTGGCGCTGGACGCTTGGGAAGCAGCCTTGGAATTGGCTTTGAGTCCCAAGGATGATGCTGCCCTGTTGGTGCGTATGGCCAGTGCCTATTTTCGTATGGATGATAGATATACTGCAGGTGTCTGCCTTGATGAGGCTATACGGTTAGATAAAAAGGTGCGAATTCCCGCCCTGTTGAAAAAGAGTATTTTGGAGGAAAGATGATTCGACTGAAAAATGAAATTCAGATAGAAGGAATTAGAAAATCCTGCCGTCTGTTGGCAGAAATGTACAAAAGTATTATTCCGCAGATTGCAGCTGGAATGTCCACCAAGGATATTGATGACCTGTGCCTTGAGTACATGACTGCCCGCGGGGGGAAGCCCGCTTGGTATCGGGAGGGCTTTCCCGGTGCTGCCTGTGTGTCTGTGAACAATGAGGTTATTCACGGAGTTCCATCGAAAAAACGCAAGATTAAGGATGGGGACCTTGTTTCCATCGATGTGGGAATCGATTTGAACGGCTACATCAGTGACTCTGCCGTTACCCTGATGATTGGAAGGGTACAGCCTGAGTACCAGAAATTGGTGGAGGTAACCCGTCAGTGTCTTGCAGCCGGAATCGAGGCGTGCAAGGTGGGAAACCGCATCAAGGATATTGGTGCTGCCGTGTCCGCTGTGGCAGAGGCTGCCGGTTATGGTGTGGTATATGAGTACTGCGGTCACGGCGTAGGCTTGGAGGTTCACGAGGATCCTTCTGTGCCCAATGTGGTGGGACGGGGCGCAAACCCACGGATTCAGCCTGGAATGGTGCTGGCTATCGAACCTATGATTAATCTTGGTGTGCCCGATGTGGATCTTGCCGAGGATGGCTGGACCGTAATCACTGCTGATGGCAAATTTTCTGCCCACGAGGAGCATACGGTAGCCGTATTCAAAGACCATACAGAAATTCTCACCCTGCGAGATTAAATTTTCCTTAAATCTTTTGTAACGATTTTCCTCAAAATTTGTCTTCTTTTTAAGGATGAATTAACTTTTAATAAGTAGTGTGTGATAAAAGTTTCCTTATGCAGGGAGTTGATTTTTAATCCTGTAGAAGAGACTTTTGTTCACTGGAGGTTTACTTTATATGAAACGACGAACAAAATATCTGGCAGGTGTAGCATTTGCCACACTCTTGTCTTTTCTGTTGTTTTCCTTTTCCTGTAGCTCTTCGGAGGGAAAATCTGCCAATACAGCTTTTGCAGACACTGCTCCTGCTGTTGCCATTGCAAAGGATTCCTTGGCAGTGGCAGAGGCAATGCAGAATGTGTTCCGCTCAATTTCCAGCGGAGTTCTGCCTAGCATTGTAGAGATTGATGTCATTGAGAAAAAGACGGTTACCAGTCCTCCTATGGGTTGGCCTTTTAACTTTTTCTTTGGTCAAGGAGAAGAAGGGGAAGGGCAGACTAGAGAATACGAGCAGTCTGGGCTTGGCTCCGGTGTAATCGTACGAAAAAACGGCGACACCTACTATGCCTTGACCAACAACCACGTGGCTGGCTCTGCCAACGAGATTTCCGTCCGCCTTTCTGATGACCGTACCTTCGAGGCAAAGCTGGTGGGTAAGGATGAGAGAATGGACATTGCCTTGATTTCTTTTGAGGCCAAGAATGAAAATATTCCTGTGGCAGTGTTGGGCGATTCTGACACAGTGCAAACCGGCGACATTTGCTTTGCCATGGGAACTCCCTTGGGATACTATGCATCTGTAACCCAGGGAATTGTTAGTGCGACTGGTCGTTCCGGAAACGGAATTGGCAATATCAGTGACTTCATTCAGACGGACGCAGCCATCAATCAAGGTAACTCCGGTGGTGCTCTGGTAAATATTTACGGTGAGGTAATTGGAATCAACACATGGATAGCATCCCAATCTGGTGGATCCCAGGGATTGGGCTTTGCGATTCCCATTAACAACGTAAAGAAAGCTATTGATTCATTCATCGAAACCGGTAAGGTAACTTACGGTTGGATGGGTGTTTCTTTGGTGGACATTACCAACGAGTACAAGGAAGCTTTGGGGGTTGGTCGCCGTGCGGGTGCCTTTGCATCTCAGATTTTCATCGGTTCTCCTGCCCAAAAGGCTGGAATGCAGGCCGGTGACTTTGTTATCAAGCTGAACGGCCATGATGTTCGATCTGTAGATCAGTTGGTGCGGGAAGTTGGTGATTTGACGGTAGGTGAGACTGCTGACTTTGTAGTTTTGCGTGATGGCAAGGAGGTTTCCTTGGAAGTTAAAATTGAAAATCGTAACGAGGAACTTGTAGCTGACAACTCAAAGCTCTGGCCAGGATTTATCGCCGCACCTCTGAACGAGACTGCTCGCAAGCAACTGAAGTTGGAAGAAGACAAGGTGGAGGGTATTGTTGTAACAGGCATTCAACCTAAGTCACCTGCTGCTGCCATGAGGTTACAAAACGGAGATGTTATTACTGCTGTAAATGGCAAGGCCGTAACATCTTTGGAAGAATTCTATGGTTTGTTGGATCTGTCCGATAACAAGGAAATTTGGTTCGACGTGTATAACGAGGGCCATACTATTTCTACCGGAAGATACAAGCTGTAGTCCCTGGTAAAGGGTATAAGCGATTTGATTCACCCGACTCAAGTATTCTTGGGTCGGGTTTTTTATTGATGAAAAAAAGGTGAGGCATTACCTATTGCAAGCTTCACCCTTTCAAGATTTATTTTTTCTTTAACAATGCGGCAAAGGGATTGTAGGTATCCCCATCATCCTTCTGGCTTCCTAGGTATTTTTCTGTATCCTTGTCCTGTTGACTGCTGGTGGCAGAGCGGAGACTGAGCCGTTTTTCCTGAATATCAACTGCTTTAATGGCTACATCAATGGAGCCTCCCGCCTTGTACTTGACCCGCAGGTTGGTGTTCCTGCTCTCGCCCTGCAGCTCGGAAATATGCAAAAGGCCATCCACTCCAGGCTCCAGGGTGACAAAAAGACCAAAGTCTGCAACCCGTGCGATGGTACCGGTATGCTTGGAGTCCACAGGATATTTGTCTGCAGCAGTGTCCCAGGGATCTGCCATAAGGGATTTCAGGCTGACGGAAACCCGCTCCTTGTCCCAGTCGGTGGAGATAACCTCCACCTCCACCTCCTGTCTCACAGTCAGCACCTCCGAGATGTCCACCACTCGGCCACGTCCCACCTGGGAGATGGGCAGCAATGCCTTGAAGCCGCCAATGTCCACAAAGGCTCCGAAGCTCTGGAGGGACTCAACCGTGCCCTTTACCACCTGGCCCACGGAGAGGGTCTTGCTGATGTCTTTTAACCGCTGGCGATGCTCTTCTTCTAGAACCACACGGTTTGAGACAAGAATGTTTTTACCATTTTCCTTGTATTCTTGAATCTTGAAGGAAAGCACACGGCCAATGTAGGCGGCAGGCTCCTCCTTCTGTCGGAAACCCATCTGGGAATAGGGACAGAAGGCCCTCACATTGCCCAGCTTGACCTCAAAGCCCCCCTTGATTTCCTTTTCTACCTTGCCTTCCACGGGGATGCCGCTTTTCCAAGCCTGCTCCAGCAGGTCGTTGTCGCCCTTGCTCTGGGAAAGCGTGTCGGCAGCCAGCTTTGTGGTGAACCGCATCTCTCCGTTCCGTTCTCCGATGAAGAAGGCGGAAATACTGTCTCCCTCTTGCAAGGAGCAGTTTCCATCTTTATCGAGAAATTCCGTTTTGTCTATAATGCCCTCACTTTTGGCATTTAAGTCGATAAAAACGCAATCATTTGTAATTGCAACAATCTGGGCATTAATTTCCTGCCCGGGGATTATCTTGTTCATCTTTTCTCCTCGTTTTATTTGTTTATAACCTTCTTGATGGCAGCCAGCAGCTGTTCATATTCCGTAAAGGCGGGAATCTGGGGATGGTCTGCGATGATGTGGTCTGGCGCTCGGAAGAGAAAGCCTGCCTGGGATGCGGTGATCATGGCCAGGTCGTTGAAGGAGTCCCCGGAAGCGATGGTGTCGTAGCCCATGGACTGGAAGCCCTTGATGGCGTGGAACTTGCCGTTGTCCTGCCGCAGCTTGTAGCCAGTAATCTTTCCGTCGGGGGCAACCTCCAGCTCGTTGCAGAAGATGGTGGGCATTCCCAGCTTTTCCATCAGGGGGGCGGCGAACTGGGTGAAGGTGTCGGAGAGAATCACCACCTGGCTCACCCGCCGCAGCTGGTCCAGAAATTCCTTTGCCCCTGGCAGGGGATCGATTCTTGCGATGGTGGCCTGGATTGACTTGAGCCCCAGCTGGTGCTCCTCCAGAATGGCCAGCCGCTTTTTCATCAGTACGTCGTAGTCGCTAATATCCCTGGTGGTGAGGCGCAATTCAGGAATGCCTGTTTCCTCTGCAAAGGCAATCCAGATTTCAGGCACCAAAACACCTTCTAAATCAAGACAAGTTATATACATATCAATTCCTCGTGTATGGTCTGACTCTTTGGCAGAATCGAAAAAAATCGTTCTTATTGTAGCATAAAACTTGCTGGCTATGCTATACTTTTAATGGTAGGTTACAAGGAGGTGGCTTGTTTTATGGAAAATAAACAGACTCTAGGCAATGCCGTCAGCAATTTTGAGCAGCAATTCAAAAGATTTCAGGATTCGGGCAACAAGCCTCCGGAGTTTCTTTTGCCCAAAAAAAGGGCTACAGCCAAGGCTCTAGACATGGAGAAGTCCCGCAAGGGACGGAAATCCTCCCTCCTTGCCTACCGTCAGCTTCTGCATCCTGCCGAAAGCTTCGGTGACTTTTCTGCCATTGCCCAGCAGCTGGAGGATGACAAGAAGCTTTTGGTGCAAGCCTACGACCTCTTCGTGGCTCTGGTGGATGTGAACCGCCAGCTGGGGGACGGGAACACCTTTGTCAAAGACTTTACCATAGAATCCCCCCTCACCCAGCGGGAGCGTTACACCACCGGCTCTGACTTTGTGTTCCTCCAGTTCTGGCTCCAATGGGAGGCCAAGCGGACGGACTACGTGCCGGTGCTCCGCCTTGCCCGCGGTCAGCCCGGCTGGCAGCTGGTGTTCATTCCCAGCGGCAGCTTCTCCTGGACCGATTGGGAGCTGAACGTGGTGCAGTTGCTGGAGGAGGAGTTCTACAAGGATAGGGCGACGGGGGCTGATGGCCCTGACTCTGGTGATGCCAGCAGTGGTGTGGAGGAGTGAACAAGTATACCTTATCTGATATAAAATATATCATTTTTCTTGCATTTATACCCTAACTGATATAAAATGATTGTATGAATGCTGTGGCAAATTTTGTTAAAGTGCAACGGAAGAAGGCAGGGCTTACCCAAGAGGAGTTTGCCTTGCGTTGTGGTGTGGGACTGCGTTTTATCCGTGACTTGGAGCAGGGAAAGACTTCTTGCCGTATGGACAAGGTAAATCAAGTTTTATCCATGTTTGACTGCCATCTTGTTCCACAAAAAATACAAAAATAATTGGAGCTAAGATAGTGGAACAGACCCCATATAGAAAGGCAGATATTTATGTACAGGGCAAGTATGCAGGTGTCTTGTATGAAAATGATAGTGGCTACAGCTTTACCTATGACACAGCTTATTTGGAAGGAAAAGATGCTCTGCCTGTAAGTCTTACGCTACCACTGCGTCAAGAATCCTATGAAGATACAAAATTATTTTCTTTTTTTGATGGTCTTATTCCAGAAGGCTGGCTTTTGGATATTGCTTCTAGAAATTGGAAGATTGACCGCAAAGATAGGTTTGGTCTGTTACTTGCTACCTGTAAGGATGCTATTGGTGATGTTTCAGTTTGTATGAGAGGTGATGAGCCTTGGAAATGAACCGTTGTCTCTGTTGCGGAAAAATTCTTGATCCAGCCCTTTGTAAAAGTGCAGAAATTGAGTACCAGTGGCATGAAAAATGCTGTTTTAAGTTTTTTGGTACCAGAACCTTTCCAAAGATTTCCATTACAAAGGAACAGCTGGAGCAGTTGGCGGCAAAGTATCTTGCAGAAGGCTTTGCTGTTACTGGTGTACAAAAAAAACTTTCCCTGCATTTATCGCAAGACAGGGAACGGAGGTTGACACTTGTGGGGTATCCGGCAGGATTTATCCTGAAGCCCCAAGCTGATGACTATGATTCCCTTCCTGAATTGGAAAATCTCGTTATGAATATGGCAAAATCTGCTGGAATTCAGACGGTTCCCCAGGCACTGCTATCTGTTGATGGGGAATTGGTGTACATTACTCGCCGAATAGATCGTCATACAACAAAAACAGGAACCCTGTGTTTTGCCATGGAGGATTTTTGTCAGTTAAGCCTGAGATTGACAGAAGAAAAATACAAGTCCTCTTGTGAGCGGTGTGCTAGAGTTATCAAAGAATATTCATCCCGGTCTGGACTTGATTTGGCAGATTTTTTTTATCGCTTGCTCTTTTGCTTTGTAACGGGAAATTCTGATATGCATTTAAAGAATTTTTCGCTTATAGAATCAGCTCCTGGGTCACGGGAATTTATTTTGTCACCAGCCTATGACTTGTTACCTGTGAACGTGATTTTACCCGAGGATACAGAGGAAAGTGCCCTAACAATAAATGGAAAAAAATCAAAGTTAAAGAGTGAGGATTTCTTGGATTTTGCCTGTCACTGCGGAATCTCAGCTAAATCTACAAAAAAAATGATTCAAAAGCTTCTTTCACTCAAAGAGAAGTTTTACCATGACATTGAAAATTCCTTCCTAAAAGAAGCTTTGCAACATAAAATGATGGAGCTATTGGAAAATAGAATGGCTCGTCTCCAATGAGTACCTCCAGTTCTGGCTCCAGTTGGCGGCAAAGCGGACGGACTATGTGCCGGTTCTCCGATTGGCCCGTGGAGATTCTGGTTGGCAGCTGGTGTTTGTCCCCAGCGGCAGCTTCTCCTGGACCGACTGGGAGCTGAACGTGGTGCAGTTGCTGGAGGAGGAGTTCTACAAGGACAGGGCGACGGGGGCTGATGGCCCTGACTCTGGTGATGCCGGAAGCGGGGTGGGGAAGTAAGCAGCTTCTAGAAAAATCCCTGCAGGATGAGCTTGCTTCCCTAAGCTTGTAGTCGTTTCCCGGCTCTTTCCTCAACTGACATACAATCTTGCAAACGTGCATCTTGTTGTTTCCACTTGCCTTGACAAGATGTAATTTTGCCTTTAATATAACTAATGTTATATATCTATTGTTATATTAAAGGATGACTCATGGCACCAAGGGTTAAAATAACAAGGGAGGAGATTGTGGAGGCAGCCATTGGGCTGGTGCGGCAGCGGGGAGAGGAGGCCCTGAATGCAAGAAATATTGCCGCCAGCTTGAATTGTTCCACTCAGCCTGTTTTTTCCAATTTTTCTTCCATGGAGGAGCTGCGGATGGAGGTGATTGGAGCTGCTGACCGGCTGTGCAATCAGTATATCAAGAAGGAGGTGGAGGGGGGAGCCTATCCTGCCTACAAGGCTACCGGAATGGGCTACATTCGCTTTGCCAAGGAGGAGCGGGAATTGTTCAAGCTCCTGTACATGCGGGATCGCTCTCAGGAGGCGGTTCCCAAGGAAATGGAGCTTGACGATGAGATGGAGGGCCTGCTTCATGACAACACGGGGCTTGCGGGAGCAGAGGCAGAGCTCTTTCATCTTGAAATGTGGGCCTTTGTTCATGGTATTGCCACCATGTTTGCCACGGGCTTTTTGAAGCTTGACTGGGAGCTGGTGGGCAAAATCCTGACGGATGCCTATCAGGGAATAAAGAGACAATTTGAAAAGGAGGGCTGAAGATGGATGCCATCAAGATAGAAGGCTTGACAAAAAGATACAAGGATGTGGTGGCGGTGGATAATTTGCACCTTGCCGTAAAACAGGGGGAAATCCTTTCTCTTTTGGGAGTGAACGGAGCCGGAAAAACCACCACCATCAAGATGTTGTCCTGCATTGCCAAGCCCACCAGTGGCGATGCCTTTTTGATGGGAAGAAGCCTCTCCTCGGAAGCTGCTGCCGTAAAGTCCCTCATAGCCCTGGCTCCCCAGGAAACTGCTGTGGCACCGGGGCTTACCGTTCAGGAAAACCTCGCGCTTATGGCTGGCATTCACGGCTGCAGGGGAAGGGAGCGGGAGGAACGGATGGGGCAGCTGCTGGCATTGTTGGGCTTGGACTCTGTATGCAAGAAAAGGGCTGGCAAGCTGTCCGGCGGCTGGCAACGGAGAGTGAGCATAGCCATGGCCCTGATCAGCCGGCCCCAGATTCTTTTTCTGGACGAGCCCACCCTGGGGCTGGACGTGCTTGCCCGCAGCGACTTGTGGGGAATCATCCGTTCCTTGAAGGGAAAGGTGACCATCATCCTCACCACCCACTACATGGAGGAGGCGGAAGCCCTTTCTGACCGAATCGCCATTATGAGGGATGGCAGGCTTTTAGCTTGTGACACTGCTGAAAAAATCAAGGAGTTGGCGGGAAAAGACAATTTTGAACAGGCCTTTGTTGCCATTGTAAAAGGAGGTGTGCAATGAGAATGATGACCTTTGCCAACAGAAATGTAAGGGAGCTTCTGCGTGACCCGCTGAACCTGGCCTTTGGCCTTGGCTTCCCTTTGGTGCTGATTTTTCTGCTCACCGCCATTCAGTCAAATATTCCCGCCCAGCTTTTCGAGATACAGAATCTGGCTCCTGGCATCGCCGTGTTCGGCCTTTCCTTCATTACCTTGTTCTCCGCCACCATGATTTCCAGAGACAGGACAGGTGCCCTGTTGCAGCGGCTCTACACCACGCCCATGACTTCCACCGACTTCATCCTGGGCTACACCCTGCCCATCATTCCCCTGGCATTGGCCCAAGCCCTGGTGTCCTACCTTGCAGCCTTGGTGCTGGGATTGGACCTTGCTCCTGGCATTATCTACGCGCTGGTGGCCATTCTGCCCATTTCCTTGCTGTATATTGCCTTGGGCTTGCTTTGCGGCAGCATCCTGAGCGACAAGCAGGTAGGCGGTGTGTGCGGGGCCTTGCTGACAAATCTTTCTGCCTGGCTTTCTGGGATTTGGTTTGACTTGGAGCTGGTGGGTGGAGCCTTTCGGGACATCGCCTATTGCCTGCCCTTTGTTCACGCTGTGGAATTGGAGCGAGCCCTGCTGGCGGGTGATTTTAGTCAGATTTTTCCCCACATCTGGTGGGTGCTGTCCTATGGTCTTGCTATCCTTGTGGTGGCCATCCTCTTGTTTTTAAGGCAGATGAAGGGACAGTAACAGCCAGTCTCTTGATTCATTTTTATACTTCACATAAAAAGTCGGGACTCGGTCTGAGGATGCCTGTTGTGGCCTCAGTTGCTGAGTCCCGCCTTTTTTCATTAACCTACGATGGCCTTCATGGCGGTCATGTAGCCACGGAGCTTCTTGCCAACAATCTCTACTGGGTGGGTGCGAATCTCCTCGTTTACCCGCACCAGTTCCTGGTTGGAGACGCTGTTGTCCTTGCTGGCCAAGCCCTTGCCGATGATGTCGGTGTCTACCTTGGACATAAAGTCCTTCAGCAGGGGGCGGCAGGCGTTGTCAAACAGGTAGCAGCCGTACTCGGCGGTATCGGAGATGACCTTGTTCATCTCGTAGAGTTTCTTGCGGCTGATGAGGTTGGCGATGAGGGGAGTCTCGTGGAGGGACTCGTAGTAGGCGCTCTCCGGCTTGATTCCAGCGTCCACCATGGTCTCGAAGGCCAGCTCCACGCCAGCCTTTACCATGGCCACCATCAGGATGCCGTTGTCAAAGTACTCCTGCTCGCCAATTTCCATGCCGCCTGCGGGAGTCTGCTCGAAGGCAGTCTTGCCGGTGGCCTCACGCCAGGCCAGAAGGTTCTTGTCGTCGTTTGCCCAGTCAATCATCATCACCCGGCTGAACTCGCCACTGATGATGTCGTCCATGTGCTTCTGGTAGAGCTCGGCCATGATGGCTTTCAGCTCCTTGGACAGGGCGTTGGCACGGAGCTTGGCGGGGTTGGACAGACGATCCATCATGCCGGTGATGCCGCCCCACTTGAGAGCCTCGGTGATGGTCTCCCAGCCGTACTGAATCAGCTTGGCGGCGTAGCCCTTGTCGATTCCCTTTTCTACCATACGGTCAAAGCACAGGAGGCTGCCGGTCTGGAGCATACCGCAGAGGATGGTCTGCTCGCCCATGAGGTCTGACTTCACTTCCGCCACAAAGCTGGACTCCAGCACACCTGCCCGGCTGCCGCCGGTTCCTGCAGCCAGCGCCTTTGCGATTGCCCAGCCCTTGCCCTCCGGGTCGTTCACGGGATGGACGGCGATGAGGGTGGGGATTCCGAAGCCACGGACGTATTCGGTGCGGACCTCGGAGCCTGGGCCCTTGGGAGCCATCATCACCACAGTGATGTCGGGGCGAATCTGCATTCCCTCCTCCACGATGTTGAAGCCGTGGCTGTACCACAGGGAGGCTCCCTTCTTCATCAGGGGGACAACGTTTTCCAGCACATTGGAATGCTGCTTGTCCGGGGTGAGGTTGCCTACCAGGTCGGCAGTGGGAATCATCTCCTGGTAGGTTCCCACCTTGAAGCCGTTCTCCACGGCATTCTTGTAGCTGGCCCGCTTCTCTGCAATGGCTTCTGCACGGAGGGCATAACTCACGTCAAGACCGGAGTCCCGCAGGTTCATGCCCTGATGTAGTCCCTGGGCACCGCAGCCGATGATGACAATCTTCTTGCCCTTGAGGGCGTTCGTGCCGTCGGCGAATTCCTCCCGCTCCATAAAGCGGCAGTGCCCCAGCTGGAGCAGCGCCTCCCGCCACGGGATTGAATTAAAATAATTGACCTTTTCCATGATGATTCCTCTGAAATAAAGTGATGTTTAAGTTTCTTCATTTTAGTGAAAAATTTCCTTTTGGTAAAGGCTCGGAGCTGGGGAAGCCCAGTACAGGGGACTGCCTTGCGGAAACTGTGCCTCATAATCCGTGCAATCGACACTTCTGAACATGAGGATTCTGTGTGAACAGACCTTAGGGAAATAGATTTTGCATTAGCCTGACTCTCCAGAGCCAAAGCGCGTCTCCACAAATTGCTCCAGCTGGGGAAGCAGCTCCCCCTTCAATATTGAATAGGTTTCCTCCATTACATTTGACGCATTCCGTAAAAAGAGGTCGGCGGGATGAACCTGCAGCACATCTGCCATCTTGAACATGAGGTCAAAGGAGGGGTACTGGCGGCCGGACTCGATGCAGCCGATGGTTCCTGGCTGGCAGTTGCAACACTCCGCCAGCTTGGCCTGGGAAAAGCCCCGCAGCCCACGGTAATACTTGAGATTCGCTATGAACGTGCTTTGATGAGACATCCTATACTAAGTATAAACAAGTTTTTTTTAGAATAAAATTGTGTGATAACTAGTGATTTTGCATTGACACTTTGTATAAACAAGTATATTTTGTAAAATAATAGTTTATACAGAGTGAAAGAAGAGGGAAAAGAGTTGAATCGGATTGAGCGGTTTGAAAATATGTCTACTTTTATGGAGAATTTTGATATTAAAGAGGGAGACAGAATTTGTGGAAGGGGTGAAGTTTGGTCAAGAAGTGGGAATTGTTTAAGAGATAGTTCATGTTGTCCTTCTTCTGCAGAATTTACTTTCAAAGCTATTAAAAATGATGAAAGAGGATGGGAACTTAAATGTAGTAGTGAAAGCAAATTTGCTTTTTCTGCAGATACGGATTCATTTTTCTTTTATAGGAATCATCATTCAAAGTGTCTTGTAATATGTGCTTGCAGGGAAATCAATGGAAAGATGGAGTTCCAAATGTGCATATTGTTTGATGTTGAGGTAAGGAGAGGATAAACATGGGTTTTTTTGGAGAATATCTGGCTGCAAGAGCCACGATTGGAGCTGCAGATTTGCTGGTAGATGTTGCTGCAGGTGTAATATCAGATGGTATTGAGAAAAAGGACAAGGCTGACACCTTGAAGACTTTAGTATTTGTCGTTAGTTATCGTGCAACTCTTACCCGTGAGTTAAAGAAGGAGATTGTCGAGGTAATGAGGACTGTGGATGAGGATATTTCAGTCTTTTCTTGTGAACCAGAAATTGACGCTATTTACAATGACTTGCAAAAAATGTCGTCAGCTCAGTTTTTTGAGCAGGTACTTTCAACTCGAATTCTAAGGGAAAAGATAGTTGGTTTATACGTGCTGGCTCTTGTTCTCGTGGGAAGCCTTGCAGAAAAGAATTTTTTGTCTCCCCAACAGTTGTATAATCTTTCGTTGATAAAAAAACAATTTTCATTCACTCGTCAGGAACTTGGTTCTTGTTACAGTATGATAGCCAAAATGTCTGGTGAGGATGTTGATGATGTTGCAGAGCAGTTGGAGTTGTTAACTGGAGATGCGGCAATGGATAGGCTGTTGGAACAATATCCTCATCTTGTTGAAGGGGACGGCCCAAAGCAAATTGCTGTGAAAGAGGAACCCAAAGAATCTGTTAGTCAAGAATTGGAAGAAATTGCCAAGATATATTATGAGTCTGTGGAAAGAATGGGTAGTACGGACTATGCAACACAAGTGATTTTGGCTGATGTGCAGCCCCAGAGAGTCATGAGGGCCGTAAAAAGCTATGCAAAGGATTGTTCGGGTGAAAACATCATCCTCCAGTATGACAGTACGATTGACAGTACAGGAAAGGAGGGATTTCTTCTCACCAACAAGAAATTATACATAAATACAGGTGTCATTTTTGACAAGCCTAGTGCAATTCCTCTGAGGAATATCATGTCCATTTCAGTAGACAAGAAAAACATGAGGATAATTGTAAACAAGTCCAAAATAGAGGCTGCATGGTTAAAGAAAATAGAGCTGATTGAAGAATTAAGCGACTTGCTGCAAAAGATAATACCACTGGCTAAAGAAATTCAGTGATTTTGGAGGTGTAATATGCGTATTGAGGATATGGCAGAGACCATTTCAACTAAAAAGAAATCAACAGCGATTTTGTTGAACCTGGTAGGATGCTTTGGAGCTTTTGGTTTGCATAGGTTCTATGTTGGAAAAATCAAATCAGGGGGTCTGCTACTTCTTGTTTCTTTTCTTTCCGCCGGGTCTGTCGGTGTAATTTGGGGATTATATGATTTATTCACAATGTTGTTTACGGATAAATTCACTGATTGCGATGGACTTCCCTTGCAATGATTTCTAGCAAGGAGAGTAGGTTTCTTCTTTCCGCTGTTCTTTGGTTCTTTCTCTGTTTCCCGTTGCAGGGGCAGGAGCGGGGGCTCCAGTTCCTGAACCATCCTGACTACATTGCCGGGAAGGGGTACGGGGAGAGCCCGGCGGCGGCCCGGCAGGCTGCCTTGGGGGAGGTGGCGGCTTTCTTTACGGCGAAGGTTGCCACGGAGACCAGTGAATTGGTGGAGGTGGCGGACAACAAAAGCTCCAGCCGCATGAGGCAGGAGACCCATGTCTCCACCCAGACGGAGCTTTTTTCCGTGCGGTATGGGGAGCCGTATTATCTGGAGGGACAGAAGCTCTGGGAATGCGTGGCCTACATGCACCGTGGGGAGGCATGGGAAATTTACCGCCAGAAGTTCGTGCCATTGGTGGAGACCTTCGCCAGCCTTTACCGTAGCGGTGGGGCGGGGGAGGCTGATGACTTCTCCCAGCTTCTTTCCTATTCCCGTGCCTTGGACTTTGCCCACCACAACAATCTTTCCGCAATGCAGGCTTTTGCCGCCGCCCTGAATCCTGCGGGTGCGGCAGTCCTTGCCTCCTCTCTGGAAGGCTTGGCAGAGCTGGAGTCTCAGATCCGACAGACAGCGGCACGGTGCAGTGTCTCGGTGGTGTGTGGGCAGGACTCCGGCGGCCTTGTCCGGGGGGCTGTCTCCGGGCGGCTGGAGGAGATGGGGCTTGCGGTGGCGGAAGGGGAGGCTGCGGCTGTGTATCGCTGTGATGTGGTGGTGGAGGAAAACGTGCAGCAGTTGGCGGCGGGAAGCTTTTATACGCCGGAGATTCGCATCTCCATAGGCGACGGGCGGCGTTCTGTCCACACCCAGAGCATTTCGGTGCGGCGTGTGGGCGCCCGGAATCCCGATGTGGCCCGTCAGCGGGCTTACAAGGCCATGGCGGAGGAAGTGAAAAAATCCTTCCTGGCGGATTAAGGCTCAGAAGGAGCTTTTAGGTTGCGTTTTTCGGGAGCAGCTTGTTCCAGGAACATCTAGCTCCCCAAGAATTGATGGGTATTTCAATGGAATATATTTGCTGGTATTACGCTGGCATGATTCCTTCTCTTTTGTATAACATGGGCTCAGGAATTTTTCGTGCTGTGGGAGATACCCGCCGCCCCTTGTATTTTCTCATAGTAGCTTGTCTTACAAATATTGCTTTTGACTTAATAACCATAAATGTGTTGGGGTGGGGGGTAGCAGGGGCGGCCATTGCCACGGTTTTGTCCCAGGTGGTGGCTATGATTTTTGTGCTGCGGGGCTTTCACCGTCAATGGACCCTCTTTGGTACTTTACCAAAGCAATTGTTTGTCCTTCCCTGGAAATATCTTGATGCCATCTTGTTGAAGGTGACTATAAAAATCGGCTTGCCTGCTGGCTTTCAGGCAGTAATGTATTCTCTGTCGAATTTGATCATTCAATCAAAAATTAATGAGTTTGGAACAGACACCATTGCAGCCTTTTCTGCCTACAGCAGATTAGATAGCTTTTACTGGATGATTATTGGTGCCTTTGGTGTGGCTATTACCGTATTTGTGGGACAAAATTATGGGGCAAAACAATACAAGCGAGTATTTCAAGGAACTTGGATTTGCCTTGCTATGACTGGTGCTTCTACCATTGCCATGTGTATCTTTTTAATGCTTACTTCCCATTGGCTCTATCTTTTTTTACCACTGACCCAGAGGTTATTCGCATTGGGCTTGAAATGCTCTACTTCCTTGTGCCAACCTATATTAGCTATATTTTTATAGAAATTCTTTCTGGAGCTATTCGTGGAACAGGAGATTCTGTTATTCCCATGGTAATGACCCTTGGTGGAATTTGTTTGTTGCGGGTAGTGTGGTTGTTTTTTGTCGTTCCCCTTCAGCCTCGTATCAATACAGTACTAATGAGCTACCCTGTTACCTGGGCTGTTACTTCAATCATGTTCTTTGTGTATTATAAATTTGGACGCTGGCGAAAAGGACTAGAGTAGGAGAAGGCAAAATCTCCAGTGAACCTGTAAAAAATAACCCCACTTCAACGAAGTGGGGCCTGCTCTATGAATTGCTTTCAAATCACCTTTGTTTTACATTCCACCGAACTGCTGCATGAATTTGGCCTGCAAGCGGGCTTGCAGGACTTATGTCATCCAACAGCTGTATCTCAGTTTCACATTCCGCCGAACTGCTGCATGAATTTGGCTTGCAAGCCCTTGTTCTTGGTGAGCTTTTTCATGGCAAGCCTAGTCTTCTCGAACTGCTTGATGAGGCGGTTTACCTCGGCCACGGAGGTTCCGGAGCCTTTGGCAATCCGCTTGCGGCGGCTGGGGCCGATAATCAGGTGGTTGGCCCGCTCCTTCTTTGTCATGGAAAGGATGATGGCCTCCTGCCGTTTCATGGCACTGGTGTCGATATCCTGGTTTCCCATCTGGGCGGCCATGCCCGGCATCATCTCCATGATGGACTGGAGGGAGCCCATCTTCTTTACCCGCTGTAGCTGGTCCAGCATGTCCTGGAGGGTAAAGGTTTCGCTCATCATCTTCTTCTGGAGCTTTTCCGCCTCCTCCTCATCGATGGTGGCCTGGGCCTTTTCCACCAGTGACACGATGTCGCCCATGCCCAGGATGCGGCTGGCAATGCGCTCAGGATGGAAGGGCTCGAAGTCCTCGGTTTTTTCACCGGTACCGATAAAAAGAATTGGCTTGCCGGTGATGGACTTCAGCGACAGGGCGGCACCACCACGGGCATCGGAGTCGAATTTGGTGAGGATGACACCGGTGAGCTGCAGGGCTTCGTCAAAGGTTTTGGCAATGTCCACGGCGTTCTGTCCGGTCATGGCGTCCGCCACCAGCAGCACCTCGTCGGGGTTGACGGCCTTCTTTACCTCGGCAATCTCTGCCATCATGTCCTGGTCAATCTGGAGGCGGCCGGCGGTGTCCACAATCAGGGTGTCATAGCCGCCCTTCTTTGCCTCCTTGATGGCATCCTTGGCCACCTTCACGGCATCCTTGGTGTCCTCGTGGTGGACGGGAACGCCCACCTTTTCTCCCAGTACACACAGCTGCTGGATAGCGGCGGGACGTACCAAGTCACAGGCGGCCAACATGGGCTTTCGACCTTCCTTGGCCAAGCGAGCTGCTAGCTTGGCGGCGGCGGTGGTCTTTCCGGCTCCCTGGAGACCCAGCAGCAGGATAACCGACAGGGTGTCGGGCCCCTTGAGCTTGAGCTCCTGCTTTTCATCGCCCAAGAGGGATACAATCTTGTCGTGGATAATCTTTACGAACTGCTGTCCGGGATCCACTGCCCGCAGGACCTTTTCGCCCTTGGCCTCCTCGATGGTGCTGTTGACAAAGCGGCGCACCACCCGCAGGTTCACGTCGGCTTCCAGCAGGGCAAGCTTGATCTGCTCTACGGTCTCTTCTATATTCTTCTCCGTAATGGAGGACTTTCCGCTGAGCTTGCGGACCACATCAGTAAAGGTATTGGAAATTTTCTCTAACATGGAATCAGTATACGGGAATCAGGGGGAAGGCTCAAGGGGTGAGGGACAAGCGAAAAAAAAAGCCCCTCCAGTTAAGGCTGGAAGGGTAGGGTGTTTGGATTAGAAATTCAAGAGCCTGAGAATCTTGCCCTGGAACAAGATGCACAAAAGGTCAAGAATCCAGATGATGTTCCAGCCCAACAGCAGGCGCAGCAATCCGGCCACAATCTTTCCTTCCTGGAAGCGGGTCACAAAACCGAACAGCCAGGAGGTGACGGGGATGATGGCGAAGATGATGCTGATGAGTCTGCCCATCCCAAAGTAGTCCTTTCCGCGGGAGCCTTTCTTTTTTCCCATGGTTTCCTCCAAAATAAAGTGTTCCTCTAATGATACCCCAAAAGGTGGGAATTGTAAAGGAAAGTGCCTTACCACATCTTAGACTGAAACGAGGGAAGATTGCTGTTTTATAAGGACTAGCCACAGCACAATGAACATCATCATGCCGTGGCCACAGAATCCGATAACTCGTTCTACTGGTACAGATAGTCTCCAATGATGATGGTATATCTACGATTGTTACGTTCAACCCTTGCCTTGGAGAAGTCATCCAGCGTCAGAAGCACTCTTCCCTCGGCATCGCTGATAACCAGCGTCTTGAACAGCTCCTTGAGCTTTTTCTCAAGGGGGAGTTCTGCGAGAACACTCAAGATGTCCGTAAATTCCTTGCTGATGATTGAGGCATTGGGAGTGTTCCACAGCAAATGAACTGTGCTATCGCCCTTGTACAGGGTCTTTCCCTCATCCACGTAGCTTCCGCAG
>JAZNAS010000032.1:0-5845 GCA_045586625.1 Treponema sp. | reverse complement strand
GCCGTTGGTGCCGGGAATGAGCGTATCCTCAGCATAGCCGCCCAGTTCAAGAGCCTTGTCGATGACGGGGCCGAAGTCCTTCTTGCATCCTACATGGACCATACCGGGGTACTGTACCACGCCCGTGGTGAACACGCGGTCGGCATAGCTTTCCTTCACGGGCATGATGCAGTTGGTGGTGAAGAGGATGGGAGCAGGCACGCCGGCAAGTTCTTTCTGCTGGTTCTGCCAGGCAGTGCCGAAGTTGCCCTTCAGGTGGGGGTACTTCTTCAGCTCAGGGTAGCCGTGGCCGGGCAGCATCTCGCCGTGGGTGTAGACGTTCACGCCCTTGCCCTCGGTCTGCTCCAGGAGCTTTTTCAGGTCGTAGAGGTCGTGGCCGCTGATGACGATGAAGGGGCCCTTCTCCACGGTGAGGCTTACCTCGGTGGGGACGGGGGTGCCGTAGGTCTCGCAGTTGGCCCTGTCCAAGAGCTCCATGCAGATGAAGTTGACCTCGCCCACCTTCATGCACATGGGCAGAAGGTCCTCCATGGTGTTCTTGTCCGCCATGGCCACCAATGCCTCGTAGAAGCACTGGGCAACCCGCTTGTCGGTGTAGCCCAGCACGGCGGCGTGGTAGCCGTAGGCAGCCATGCCCCGCAGTCCGAAGAGAATCAGTGACTTCAGGGACTTGATGTCCTCGTTGTCGCCGTGCCAGATGGTCTCCAGGTCGTAGTCTGGAGCCGTGCCGCACTGGCAGCCGTCGGCAAGGCGGAGGGTTTCCTGATGAATCCTTTCGATGAGGGCCCTTTCGGTCTCTGGGTTGAAGCTTACGTTGGTGACAGTGGTGAAAAGTCCCTCCAGCATCAGCCAGTCAGTCTTGTCTGTGACGGCATCGGGCTTCTTGAGGGCAACCCGTGACAGGTTCACCAAGGCACCGGTAATCTTGTCCTGCAAGTTGGCGGACTCTTCCTTCTTTCCGCAAACTCCCACGCTTCCTGCACAGCTCTTTCCGCCGGCGGTTTGCTCGCACTGATAACAAAACATGTTATCCTCCTTGTGTTGGTTGTGTTTGGACTCCCTAGGGGAGCCCGGTATGGTGTGTTGCTACTCTACAATCCTTCCGTCAGTGGAGATGGTCACCACCTGCCAGGGAATGAATTTTCCGCTGGCCTGCAGCGCCCGCTTTGCGGCGTGCTCGATGCCACCGCAGCAGGGAACCTCCATGCGTACCACCATCATGCTCTTGATGTTGTTGTTGGCGATGATGGCGGTGAGCTTCTCGGTGTAGTCCACGTCGTCCAGCTTGGGGCAGCCCACCAGGGTAATCCTGTTGCGGATGAATTCCTGGTGGAAGTTGCCGTAGGCGAAGGCGCAGCAGTCGGCGGCAATCAGCAGGTTGGCCCCGTCAAAGTAGGGGGCGTGCACTGGCACCAGCTTGATTTGCACCGGCCATTGTCGCAGCTGGCTCTGGGGAACCTGGGACGGCTGGTTGGCTGCCGCTGTATCCTGGCTGGACCGCTGGATTGTCTTTGACTTGGAGCCGGGACAGCCGCAGCTGTGGCCGCCCCCCTGGACGGGCCGTGCAATGGTGAGCTTGGCTGCCTGGGCGCGGGCCTCCTCTGCCTGCTGCATGTTTGCCATGACGGCTGCCTCGTCGTAGGGCAGGGCTTCCCGCTCCTCAAAGGTGATGGCACCGGTGGGGCAGGCGGGGAGACAGTTGCCCAGTCCGTCGCAGTAGTCGTCACGGATGAGCTTCGCCTTGCCGTCCACCATGGCGATGGCTCCTTCGTGGCAGGCGGTAACACAAAGGCCGCAGCCGGTGCATTTCTCTTCGTCTATCTTGATAATCTGCCGAATCATAAAATCTCCTGATGGTTTTTTGTGGGAAAACATTCCCCTGCTGTGAGTATATGGTACACTAGCTGGAGAAGCAATTCCGTTGGAATTCCAACAAACGCAAGGGATTTTCTGTAAAACATGGAAAAAATCTTGGTTGCCATGGCATGAAAAACACTTTTCTCATTTGGCAGGCTAAAAGGTGCAGGATTTTGTCTTGCAGAATTAGCACCTTTGCGGTAATCTTAGTACTATGGAGATTATTAAACGCACAGGAAATTCAGAGGCCTATGACGGCCAAAAAATAAAAAACGCCATTGCCAAGGCTTTTGGCAGTACTGGACGGGAGGTGACCCGCCAAACCTTGGACAATCTCCTTGTCCTTGTGGAGCAAAAGCTGGAGCATGAGGCCGTTAAATCAGTTGAGCGGATTCAGGATTTAGTCGAGCAAAGCCTCATGGAGTCCGGCTTCTTTGAGGAGGGAAAGCGCTATATCTTGTTCCGGCAGAAGCGGAACGAGTATCGTGTTGCCCGTCGGGAATTGATTTCCCTGATTCATGCTGATGATGAGGGGGGAGATGGCGGCCTGGACAAGGTGATGGCTTCCATCCAAAAGACCTATCAGGAAGAAGTGTATGCCCTCCACATCTTGAAGGCGAAATTCATCTCCTTCTCCAAGGAAACCATGGGACGTTCGGAGCAGCTTTCAGCCTTGGTGCGGGCTGCATCAGAATTGGTAAGCCCGGAGGCCCCCAAGTGGGAGTTCATCGCAGGCCGCCTTTTGAACCACTCCTTCCAGGAAAAATTGAAGAGGGATATGGCCCAGCTGGGAATCCACAGCTTCTACGAAAAGATGGAGTACTTGGTGGAAGAAGGCTTGTACGGTGACTACATCCTCCACTCTTATTCCAAGGCAGAAATTCTGGAGGCCGAGAGCTTTATTCAGCAGGATAGGGATTATCTTTTGACCTTCTCCGCCCTGGACCTGCTGCTCAAGCGCTACGTGATTCGTACCCGCAAGCACATTCCCATGGAGACCCCGCAGGAGATGTTCCTGGGAATTTCTTTGCATCTTGCCATGAAGGAAAAGGAAAATCGTCTTGGCTGGGTAAAGAAATTCTACGACATGCTCTCCAAGATGGAGGTGACTATGGCCACCCCCACCCTGGCCAATGCCCGCAAGCCCTACCACCAGCTTTCCTCCTGCTTCATCGATGTGGTTCCCGACAGCCTTGACGGCATCTACCGCTCTATCGACAACTTTGCCAAGGTCTCCAAGTTCGGTGGCGGCATGGGAATGTATTTCGGCAAGGTGCGCTCCACCGGCTCCTCCATCCGTGGCTTTGAGGGGGCTGCGGGCGGCATCATCCGTTGGATTCGTCTGGTGAACGACACTGCCGTGGCGGTGGACCAGCTGGGAGTCCGTACCGGTGCCGTGGCGGTCTACCTGGACGTGTGGCACAAGGACCTGCTGGACTTTCTGGCCCTGCGCACCAACAACGGCGACGACCGCATGAAGGCCCACGACGTGTTCCCCGGACTCTGCTATCCCGACCTGTTCTGGAGGATGGCCAAGGAGAACCTGAACCAGGACTGGTACTTGATGTGTCCCCACGAGGTCTACACCATCAAGGGCTACCATCTGGAGGATTTCTGGGGCGAGGAGTGGGAGAAGCGTTACCTTGACTGTGTCCATGACAACCGCATCTCCAAGCGGGCGGTGCTGCTGAAGGACATTGTCCGCCTGATTCTCAAGTCCGCCGTGGAGACGGGAACCCCCTTTGCCTTCAACCGCGATATTGTGAACCGGGCCAATCCAAATCCTCATGTGGGAATGATTTACTGCTCCAACCTCTGCACCGAGATTGCCCAGAACATGAAGGAGGTGACTCATCTTTCCACCAGAGTGGAGACGGAGGAGGGGGAGACGGTGGTGGTTACCAGAACCAAGCCCGGCGACTTTGTTGTTTGTAACTTGGCCTCCTTGAGCTTGGGGCATTTGCCCGTAAAGGACAAGGCATACTTGTCCAGCGTGGTAAAGACTGCAATCAGAGCCTTGGACAATGTAATCGACCTGAACTTCTTCCCCTTGCCCTACGCCCAGCTTATGAGCCAGTCCTACCGTGCCGTTGGATTGGGGGCCAGTGGTTGGCACCATCTTTTGGCCAAGAATTTCATCAAGTGGGAGAGCCAGGAGCATCTTGACTTTGCTGACCAGGTGTTTGAGACCATCAACTACGCCGCCATCGAAGCAAGCTCCGATATTGCTGCGGAAAAGGGAAGCTATGCCCACTTTGCCGGCTCCGACTGGGATACCGGCGTTTACTTTGCCAAGCGGGGCTACAATTCCCCGGAGTGGAAGGAGCTGGCCAAGAAGGTGCACGTCCAGGGAATGCGGAACAGCTATTTGCTGGCCATCGCACCGACTTCTTCCACCAGCATCCTTTCCAGCACTACACCTGGAATCGACCCGGTGATGAAGCGCTGGTTTCTGGAGGAAAAGAAGGGCTATATGCTCACTCGCACTGCCCCCGACCTTTCTCCCGACACCTGGTGGTACTACAAGAATGCCCACGAGATTGACCAAAAGTGGTCCATTCGTTCCTGCGGTGTCCGTCAGCGCCACATCGACCAGGCCCAGAGCATGAACCTGTACATCACCAACGAGTTCACCATGCGGCAGGTGCTGGAGCTCTACCTTTTTGCCTGGGAAAGCGGGGTGAAAACCGTATACTATGTTCGCTCCAAGTCCCTGGAGGTGGAGGAATGCGAGAGCTGTAGCTCATGATCTTGGAAGGGGAAAATTCCCCCTGTACTCGTTGGCGGGACAAGAAAGTGTGAGGTTATCCATTTCTTGTCCTGTTTTTCTTCCTGAGGGAGAGGTTGTGTCCATGGCAGTGGGGCAGCTACAGCTCCTGTGCCAGTTGTTGTACTGTTTCCAAGGGGAGACAGGTGCAAAATTGAATGTGTTCCAGTGGGAGTCCAAGAATAAGTATTGTTCGTGTGGTTTCTAGCGCTTTTTGATAGGCTCCCAGTGCAAAGCCCTCTTCCTGCCCAGCGGCACGTCCAGCCTCAAAAATTTTTGTTGATTATGTAACAAGGTTACCTCCAAATAAAAAGCTTTACATATATATTATTCGCTTTAAACTGCAAGAATTTGTCTTTTTTTGCGGGGAAAAGTTGGATTTTTTTGTAGAAGTTTTCCAAGATGGGGCTTTTAGGTACAGATATATGGGAGGTTGCTACAGGGATTTGTTGGTGGCTAACGCCACTCACTTTTGGTCAGGCACGATGACGTGCACAGGAAAGGGATGATGACCTGTCTAGGAAAGGTGCAGTGACCTGAGGGCCGTGGGGGTTCTGTCTTTTTTGGGACTGCCACAGGGATTAGGTTTTGCTACGCAAAATCTGTCGGGGGATGTGTCAACTCAATCCCACCCCCACCGAGGAAGAGCATAGATTTTCCGAAAAGCGTCAGGTTTCCCCAAAACGCAAGTTTTCCAAGACCTGTGGCAATAAAAGAAATGTCGTAGACATTTCGAATCCGTGTGGCAATGAGAGGGCATGAGCGAGTGGAGCTGGAAGGCTTTACTTGGTCTGTGCCAGCTCCAAGACTGTTTCTAGGGAAAGGGAAGTGCAGCGAGCAACAATTTCCGGGTGTAATCCTTCTGCAAGAAAACTCTTTGCCGTCTCCAGCTTGGTTTGGTAGGCTCCACGTTCTAGCCCCTGCTCCAGCCCTTGTTCCAGCCCCTGCTCTAGCCCCTGCTGAAGGCCAACTTGGAGTCCAGCTTCACGGCCTTCTGCAAAGCCTTCATCAAAACCATTCTCGTAAGCATCGTATTCTATATCTGCCATCTTTAGTGCAAGTGTCATGAAGGACCTCCTTTCAAGGGAATTGTTTTTCAGTGAGGTGATTTTGCTGGAAATCTCCTGAGCTAAATCCGACTCCACCACGCCCCTCTGCAAATAATGATAAAATGCCTGCAATTTCTGGTCAAGGGCTGAAAGCTGTGTGGCCTTGGTGTTC
>JAZNAS010000031.1:0-1858 GCA_045586625.1 Treponema sp. | reverse complement strand
CACATTTTTCAATATCAGTCTTAAAATTTGGGGGAACAGACCATTTTCCCCATCTGCCTCCATACACAGGAAACAGGGGAGACGGGCAATGCCCCATCTCCCCTGGTGGTATCTGGTAAGGACTGTTTACTGCTGGTCGTACTGTTTGACTTCCACACTTTCTTTCTCAAAGTCCAGGAAAATCTGGAAAGCATAGTTGTCCTCGCTGGTGTCCCAAATCTCTACATATTTTGGGGACACCTCAATGAGAATCTCCGAATCCTCATGGGAGTACTTGTTATAGCTTCCCCAGAGATGCTCTCGATACAGCTTCTCAAAACGGCGATCCGGCTCCTCTACCACCAGCCCCTTATTCTCTGCGATGCCCTCAATCTGCACTCCGCTCCAGCACAGAGCCACTTGAGGATTCTGATACAATTGCTGGGTCTTGCGGAAGTTTTTATCTGTCTTGAACCAGACTTTTCCATCATAAAACAGACAACTGACATTGCGCACCATCACATAGTCATGGGCAGAACTGGCCAACGCCATGATTTTCCAGTCGCCCAGCTTTTCAAACATCAGGTCCTTTGCCTGCTGAAAGGTCAGGTCTTTGTTAATACTGAATTTCATAAAAAGTTCCTCCTGCATGATAGGTTATTGAATGAGTGACTTGATGGGGGTGCTGACTTTTTTATATACCAGAATGGTAATCAGCGAGGTGACAGCTCTGGAGATGAGATTGAAGGGGACAATGGAAAAAGCAATCATAGTAGGAATGTTCTGAATCCACGGATTGACCGCTGTGCAGAGGGCAATGATGCCATCCCAGTCCATGCCATAGAGCTTGATGTACACCGGGAAAATGAGATAAATATTGGTAAACACAGCCACCACAACGCTGATGACGGCCCCCATCACAATGCCGATGATAGCTCCTTTTTTGGTGCGCTGACTGCGGTAAAACAGGACGGCGGGCAGTACAAAGGAGACACTGAGCAGAAAATTCTGAATTTCTCCGGTGAGCATGGAGCTGCTCCCCTGAAAGAGCAGCTTGAGCAGGAGTTTCACTCCAATGATTTCCACAGCTCCCACCGGGCCGAGAATAAAACCGCCAATCAGTTCGGGCACTGCGGACAGGTCAAATTCAGCAAAAGGGGACAGAAACGGGACTGAGAAATTAAAGTAAATCAGCACGAAGGCCACTGCACCAAACAGTGCGCCCGCAGTCAGGCGGCGGAGTCTTTTGTTGTTCATGTTGGATTCCTCCCATAAAAAAATTTCCCAAAGCCAAAACTGCTGGCCCGGGAAATTCTCTCAGAGACTGGAAAAACTGCACACCAAAACACGGGCGGTATGCACCCGCCCCAAGAGATCATGTCTTTTCCCATCCGGACTTTACCGTCGGTTCTGGAATTGCACCAGATCGGCCTCACAAATGGAGGTTCATGGACTATACCCTCGGTCGGGAATTTCACCCTGCCCCAAAGACCTCAGTTTTCACTTTTCCCACAGTATAGCCCATGAGACAGGATCCGTCAAGCGGGAATTGCCCAAATGATAAAAGAACGGTGTAGAAGTATAATACATACTGTACAGTCTGGATGTCTCTCTATGCATGACAGCCTTTCAGGTTGAAGAGGCAATCAGTGGAGGAACAGGCCAATTACTCCAAATAAGTAGCCAGAGGAGGCTGTATGCAATGGATACAACAGCATGGAAATAGCAGGCTTTTTTCTCATATCTGGTGGAAAATCGCCTGTGATTCTTAGGCCTTATTTAAGGAAGCACTGATTAAAGCAGGCCTGTGGTGATGAGAGGGGAGCACACATAGGCGATTGACGTGGATTGGGTGGTTTCCATGCCTTTTCTATCACCT
>JAZNAS010000030.1:0-58000 GCA_045586625.1 Treponema sp. | reverse complement strand
CTTCTGGTGCGGCAATACTGTTACAATGTGCATGGGACACCCTGTTCTCATCTTCACCTCTGTTAAAATGTTGTTTTGCTTTTTTCATTCTAACACAGGTTTTGGACTCAGGGTGTCCTATTTGTTTCTTGGAATCAACAGAGGGGATGGCGTGCCTTGGGGCGGGGTTCTTCGAGATGGAACTGTGGCAGGAGGGGCTGCTAGTGGCCCGCTCCTGCACCTCACTCCTGTTTCTGCCCCATTCCTGACAGCAGGCAGCGGCCGCCCTGCACCAGGGCGTAGATGAAGTATCCTGCCGCAAAGGCAATCAGCAGGGCTTCTCCCAGGTCATCCAGCAGGGGATGCATCTGGGAAAAGCCTCCGGGATGGAAGCCGTCGTCATCCATGCCGTGGATGATGGCTGCCACTCCCAAGGGGATGAGGGTGAGGCAGGGGATGGTGCCCACCTGCCGCAGCATGACTGCCAGTATCAGTCCGCCTATGCCGGTGCTGATGCCAAAGACGATGCCGGTAAGGAAATCGTCGGCAATCTCGGTCAGTATTAGGGCAAGGATTCCCGCCGCAATGCCAAAGACGCAGCGGATTCCGTAGCGGATGGTAGTCTCGTCAAGGTTGAATTGTGCCATGTCCTTCTCCTTCGATGGATTGTCCTCGTGTCCACCGCACGCTTGCTGTCCAATCATAGCGGAAAAGGATGGGGCAATCATTAAAGGAAAATGAGAATGCTCTAAAAATTCCCTGCGGTGGATGGTAAAAGTGTCTCACATTTTGGAGAACAGGTCTCCGTCATTAAAGTACTTGTCCAGAACAAGCTCCTGCTGAACCATCGTGCAATCCTCAATCATCCGCTCAAAGAAGCTCTTCTTCGGTAGGGTGGCAGAAGACGTTGGGGCGGCAGGTCTGGCCTTGTGATCCATTATCGCGGAGATGCAGGTGTCGGAGTACTTGCTGCCCTCATAGACGCTCTCAATGGTCAGCCGCACCCTTGTTGTCGGTTGTGGGATGGAAACATACTTGAAGTAGACCTTGTCCTCAAAGTCGGCTGTGTAGTCCTTGCCGTTCGTCAGGTCGGAAATCCGCAGTCTCTTGACCCGTGAGTTCTCCTTGTACAGCTTCAGGTTGTTGATGTCCACAAATCCGTTGAGGAGGGACAGCCCGTCCACGGGATCATAGAATGCAATCTCCACCGACTCTCCGATTCCCTGCCCCTTCGCTCCCTCAACCCAGGGGACGTGGGAGTAGTTCCACCAGTACGGATGGCACTTGCAGCCTACAACAAAGCACTTGAATAGGTTGTCGGCACTGTAATTGACCTTCTTTCCGCCAATATACTCGGAGAAATGTGAGGATGAGGAGACTTCCACCACATTGTCATTGTAAAAGGAGCCAATCGAGTCGGAGTCAAAGTTGTTGTCCCCGTCACTCTGAAAGTCCTTGAATTCTTGGTTGATGCTTCCCGTTATGAACAGGCGGGACTTGCCGTCATAGCTGAACAGCTGGAATCCTGAGTCGGCATAGGACAGCAGGCCCCTGTCAATCTGTGCATAAATCCCAGCATAGGGCAAGACCATGTACAGCTCCTCGTCATTGTAGAACAGGTAACATTCCCCCTCTGAACCCAAGTCGATGCTTGACAAGGATTTTGCGTTGCTGGTAAAAAGAGTCGCCACCATGACTAGGGCAACCAGAACCATCTTTTGCATATTTCCTCCTTAATTGCTTGGCGTGGAGCGGCCGTGCCACCCATCCCTTGTATCTTGGAGTATAGCGTGGTGGGGTTGTCCTGTAAACCCACGGCTCCCTATTCCCGTCCGAGCCTCTGGTGTCACTCCAGCTCGAACATGCCCGTGTACAGCTGGTAGTAGCGTCCCCTTTGGTTGATGAGCTCTTGGTGGTTCCCCCGCTCGATGATGTCTCCTAAAATTGCGCCGTACATAGCTGCCTCCTAAAAAATAAAACTAAAAGTGGCCTGTGCCACTCTGATATTTAGGAGTATATCGAATGGGCAAGGTAATGTGGTCGCCATTTTGGAGACAATTGACGGGAAGCTGGATTCATTTTGTTCCTTTCTCACCCTTATTCTGTTCTTTTTTCAAATCCTGAAAGCAGTAGCCTACAAAATTATACAAAAGGTCATCAATTTCCATAAGGTTATAGATTTGATTTATAACACAATACTTCACTATCAGGTCAAACTTGCTGGAGGGCATAAAGCTGTAGCCAGCACTGACTAGAAATTCCTCGTATTGCTCCAGGGACAATTCCAGGGCCAAGCCCAGAGCCATGACAATCTTTTTTTTGGGGACGTAATCCTTCTTTTTATTGTTTATCATTTTGGAAAAAAATTTCCGGTCAATGTTTGCCCTGGTATATACTTGGGTGCTGTTCAGTCCCTTGGTGCAGATGATTTGCCAGAGCTTGTCCTGAAAACAAGGTTGTAGATGGGAGGCTATCTTAGATTGAATCTCTTCCGGAGACTCCTTCTTGGGGATGGGGCTCTGCTGCTGAAGGAAGGGGGAGCTGTGTGGTACGGTGGTGGCTACGGAACTGCCAGCTGTTTTTTCTGCAGGAACAATCTTCTCGTCCTGTTCTTCATCCTGTTCATCCCATGCTTCGTCATATTCCTCATCCCATTCCTCACATTCCTTACGAGCCACATAGTTTTCGTCGATGAAGCTTTGGATTTCGTCAAAGCGTTTTTGGGAGAACAGATAGGACTCCTTGTCGTACACTACAAGAATAACGAGAATGTCCTCGTTTTGCTCCAGGAAATCGTTGATTTCCTCTTGGGCCACCTGCAATGCCAGCTCCTTGGGAAAACTGTAGTATCCTGTAGCCAGCAGGGGGATTGCCACGCTTTTGCAGTCAAAGTCCCTTGCCACTCCCAAGGCATTCCGGTAGCAGCTGCGCAAATTCTCCACCGTTTCTGGCTGCTCCTTTTGGTAACGTATACCCACCGTGTGGATGATGTATTTTACCCCATTCTTTTCCAGCCTGAAGGAAGGTGTTGCCGCCGCCTGTCCACGGGCAATGGGACCGATGTGGCTCCGTGCCTGCAGCAGCCGCTCTTCTCCCACCGCCCGGTAGATTGCAGTGTCTGTTCCATCCCCGATGATGGGGCGTGGATTTGCGGTGTTCACAATGGCATCGCAAGAGATTTTCGTTATGTCGTTCCGTTCGATTCTAAATGGCATGGGTTCCTCCTTACGGTAGTATATCATAAGGAGGCGTGAAATTCAGTCAAATAAGTCTGTTATGTAATAGTAATGCAAACAAAAAGACAGGCCGTGGACTCTCCACGGCCTGTTTCGTAACCGCCCCTACTTCTTGTTGTAGGTTCGCTTCACCTTCTTGGTGGTGGTCATCTCCAGCGGCTCCTCAAGGATTGTGGTGCGGGAAATTCGGGCGTAGGGCTGCAATTTCTTGTTCACCTCGGCTACGATTTCCTCCATAGTTTCCTGCACTACAGTTGTAGCCTCCATGTCGCCACGCTGGACTTGGAGTCGGTTCAAAAGCTCATCGGAGGGATAAATCAATGCCTCGATTCCCTCTGCCTTGGTGGCCTCATCCATGATGTAGCCCTGCACGGTAATCTGCTCGATGTCGGTAACAAGCTGGAACTGGTTTTCAATCTCCTCCGGGTACACATTCTTGCCGCCTTCGGTGACAATCAAATTTTTGGCACGGCCCGCCAGGTACAGGTAGCCCTCGCTGTCCAGCTTTCCCAAGTCGCCAGTCTTGAACCAGCCGTCCTCGGTAAAGACTTCCGCGGTTTCGGCGGGCATCTTGTAGTAGCCCTGCATCACCATGGGACCCTTGACAGCAACCTCACCAATACCCTCCGCATCTGGCTCCAGAATCTTCATCTCCATGTGGGAAACAAAATAACGTCCAACGCTTTCAACCTTAAATTTATCCACTGGATTCAATGCGATAATAGGAGATGTTTCTGTTAGGCCGTATCCTTGAATAAAGTTGATTCCCAGCTCGTTGTACACCTTGAACACACTGGCAGCCAAGGGACCACCGCCACAAATTGCAATCCGTAGGGTGGAGATGCTGGCCTTCTCCAACACCGTCTTGAACAGCTTCTTTCCGGGGTTTACCTTGAATACCTTCTTGATGAAGTAGGAAAGTCCCATCAAGAAATGCATGATTCCATTTACAAGTGGCCCCTTGTCCTTGATTCCCTTCAAAATACCTGCCAAAAGCTTGTTGAACAGCAGGGGAACACCCAAAAGAATGGTAATCTTTCCCTCTCGCAGCTCCTTCAGCATACGGGTAACAGCCATTGTCTTTCCAAATACAACCTCTGCACCAACAGACATAGGCTCAATGAATGCTGCCTGCATGGTATAGGCGTGATGGATGGGCAGCAGGGCGTAGAACACGTCGGTGCAATACAGTCCCAGGTGGGTTTGGGCAATATAACAGTCAGAAACTAGGTTGCGATGAGAAAGCATTACGCCCTTTGGCACACCGGTTGTTCCTGAGGTAAAGAGTATTGCTGCTGTATCCATTTCCGTGGCAGGAGTGATGGTGGCAGTGGCTGTTGACTCTAGGTTGTATACATAAGTTTCATTATACTTTGGTGAGAGTGAATAAATCTTTATTCCATTGGGATGGTTTTTGAAGTGCTCATACTTCTCCTCATCAACAAAGAAGAATAAGGGCTTTGCTGTATTGAGCAAATTTTCAATCTCTGGCTCGTGAAGTCCATAATCAATGGGGATGATGGTCGCCCCTGCAAACAAGGTGGCCATATAGACGGTAGCCCACTCGGAGGAATTCTTTCCAGAAACGGCAACATGGCTACCCTTTGTAACCCCAAAAAAAGCCAGCCAATTTGCCAGCTTTTTCATGTTCTGCAGGACCTCTTTGTAGCTACGAGTAACTCGTTCTGGTACAAAGTCGGTAAAACAGGGGCGATCTGGAAACCGTTCCGCTGTGATACTGAACATTTCTGGTAAGGTAGGCCATTCCCCGGGAAAGGCTTTTCCCCTCCAATCATCTAAAAAAGACCATGGCAATTGAGTGTTTTTCATATTCCTTCCTAAATAAAGATTCTTCTTACCTTAAAGTATGACACAATTTGAAAAAAAATGTTGCAAAAAATTAGTGTTTTTATTTTATTTTTCCCTGTTTATGAGTTATAATTGCAGGTATGTATAAAACCATCCTTAAAATCATCTGCTGTATGGTGCTGTGTTGGGTCGTTTGTGTTCCTTCCTTTTGTCAGGCAATAGCATCCATGACACCAAATGAATCTCTAGAAGCCCGTCAAAAAATGATTGCCTATAGCAAGCAGTTTGTTGGTGTGCCCTATGTTTATGGGGGAGCCAGCAAAAGCGGTATGGACTGCTCTGGATTGATTTTTACTGTTGCCAATGATGCCATTGGAGTAAAACTCCCTCGTTCCACTTCTGGATTGTACAGTGCGGTTCGTATTATCAAGGATTCTGAGAAGGAGCCTGGAGATTTGGTTTTCTTCAAGACAGTGGGGTCAAAAATTTCCCACGTTGGTTTATACATGGGCAACAACCAGTTCATTCATGCCGCCAGTGATGGGCCCAATACTGGTGTTATTATTTCTTCTTTAAAGGAATCCTATTGGAATAGAACCTATGCTGGTGCTGGAAGCTTTCTTCCCTCCATTGGAGAGGAGCGGGTGGCCCTCGTTACGGAAGATGGTTCTGATTCTAGTACAGGTGATTCTAACGGTACAGGCTCTGTTTTGGGAGAAGAGGGGAACCAAGGAGGTGGGCTGTTTGCCCCATCAGGGAGTGGTTCTTCCAGCGTCTCGTCTACTTCCCGTGGCCGGGGAATAGACAATGGTTTTTTACGAAAGGTTGCTCTCGATGGTACTCTTACTGGGGATTGGACTTTTTTCTCTGCAGAGAGATTTCATCTGTTGTTTCGTGGTGTAACCATAGATGCCCATGCCCGTTACCAAGGTACTAGTAATCTTCAGCCTGGTATCGGGGTGTCTCTTTCCTATGATCCAGCAATGAAGCTGTTGCAAATTCCTCTTCTTTTTTCCCTCACAGTGGCGGAGGGGGTGCGGGTATATGCAGGACCAGTATTTACTATAGGCTCGCCCGTGGAGCCTGGGATTGTTTCTCGTGCTCCTTCAAGGGTAAAGGGGTCCATTTTCCCCGGCGTTTTGGGACTCTGTTTGCAAACCCCTACTCTCAAGGCCGGAAAGGTGGAATTATCTCTCGTTCAGGATATTCGCTATACAGTGTTTAACAATATGGACAATGGAGCCCTTCCTATTGTAGATTCTTTGTCTGCTGGCTTGGTGTTTTCCACTGGAATCCGTGTAACATTTCCCATGAAAAACTTTATTTATAATGTATGAACCTGATGAATGACAATTCTGCACGAGCTTTTTTCCTCGGCTTTGCTCTCCTAGCTTGTCTCTGTCTGTTTACAGCCTGCTCTCCTGTGTTAAAGGTGGCGGTAGCTGCTGATGGAGTCATTACCTATTCTGTAGAAAGCTCCGTTTCTCCCCTCATCGAAGACACTGTTCGTTCTTTTACTGGGGCACAGCAGGAGCTGCCCTTATTCAACAAGGCTCAAATTCTGCAAGCCCTCAAGTCTGCGGGGCTTTCCTTTGTGGGTGTGGAAACTCCCAGTACCAGCTCCTTGATTGTATCTGCTCGAATTGAGGCTGATTCTCCCCCAATAGCTCCTGTGACAAATCTTGCGGATGGAGCGGTGTGTCAGGATATGGTTCCACAGGTTTCTGGTGCGATTGGATATTGTCATTCCTCAGAGGTTGGTGAACGAAAGCTGGTGCTTACTATTTCGCCCCAGGTGTTGCAGCAGGTCATGGCCATTATGCCCTTGGAAACAGCTGAATATCTTGATTTGCTTTCTGCTCCCATTCTGACTGGAGAGCAGCTGTCTGCCAGCGAATATACTGATTTAATTTCTATTATTTATGGTGGTAGTGTAGCAAGGGAATTACAGGCTGCAAAGGTAAAAATTCTTGTTACAGCCCCAGCTCCAGTACAGTCTGCAGCTGTTTCCCATGCTGCTGGAACGGTTCGTACCCAGGGGCCATACGTAGAATTTACCCTTGGTTTGCCAGAGCTATTGTCAAATCTTGGTCAAATCGAATTCACTGTAGAATATTGATTGTTTTCTTTGTGAAAAAATTCACTAGTAAATCGATTTAATCGTATAAATTTATCGTTATTTTATTATCTCTAAATTTTTAGCTGTTGCAGAAAAACTTGAATGTCAGTATACTGATAAAAGATTATCTATAATGAGCTGAAAAAGGCAAGTTATATTACAAGAAGGGGGTTACTATGGCTGAAAATGCAACCATTCAGTTTTCCAAGGAACTTGATGCTTTCATCGAGGAATGGAAAAATAAGCCTGGAAATCTGATTATGATTCTCCATAAAGTACAGGAGGAATTTGGTTATATCTCCAAAGAGGCTGCTTGTGCTGTGTCAGAACGCACTGGTTCAACACTGGCTCGAGTCTATGGAGTCATGACATTCTATCATTTCTTTAAGACACAAAAGCCCGGAAAGCATAAGATTAGTGTCTGTCTTGGTACTGCCTGCTATCTTAAGGGTGGACAGGATTTGATAGACGAAGCTCGTGCAATTCTTGGATTGACAGCAGAAGATATTGCTACAATGGACGGATTGTTCTCTGTAGAGCCTGTACGTTGTATTGGATGTTGTGGTCTTGCTCCAGTTCTCACGGTAAATGGTGATGTATATGGAAAGTTAGGCAAGTCTCAGATGGCTGGTATCATCGATAAATATAAAAATGCCTAGACTTTAGTCTAGCTAGGCCATAGTCTAGCAAAATGGAAGTAACTTCCTGGGAGGTTGTCTCGGGATGAATCATAAGCTGCAGGAGTTGATTGGATGGGAAAATTGACGTTAGAGGACTTGCGTGCATTGCGTGAGCAGGTGAAAAAATCACTTCAAAGAAGAGACCCTGAAGGAAAGGGGATTCAAATTATAGTTGGAATGGGAACTTGTGGTATCGCCGCTGGTGGAAAGGATACCTTCAAGGCTTTTTTGGATGAAATAGAAGCCAGAGATATGGATTCCCAGGTAATCGTTCGTCAGTCTGGCTGTATGGGGCGTTGTGCTGATGAGCCTACTGTAGAGGTTGTTGTTCCTGGTATGGAAACTGTGATTTATGGAAAGGTGACACCTGCTGTTGCAAAGGACATTGTTCAAACTCACCTTATTGACAAGAAATTGTTGGACAATCTCATTGTAGAGCGTCTTGCACCATCTAAATAAGGAACTGGAGGATACTATGTCTTACACACACTATATTCTTGTTTGTGGAGGAAGTGCTTGCGAGTCCAGCAATTCTCAGGGGATTTATCAGCGTCTTTTGGAAGAGGCCGAAAAACAAGGGGTTGCTGATAGCGTTCAAATTGTAAAGACTGGTTGCTTTGGTTTTTGCGAAAAGGGGCCTGTTGTAAAAGTGCTTCCTGAAGATTCTTTCTATGTTGAAGTAAAGCCAGAGGACGCAGCGGAAATTATCTCTGAGCAGATTATCATGGGACGAGAAGTAGCTCGTCTGCTGTATAACAAAGAAAAGAAGAGCCGAGAAGAGGTTCAGGAAATTCAGTTCTACCAGAAGCAGATGCGTGTCGCTCTGAGAAACTGTGGTTTTATCAATCCTGAGGATATTAACGAATATATCGGTCGTGATGGATACCTGGCACTGGAAAAGGCCCTGTTTGAAATGTCTGGCGAAGATATTGTAAACGAGGTGAAGAAGTCTGGCTTGCGTGGACGTGGTGGTGCTGGATTCCCCACAGGTCTCAAGTGGGAAACTGCTATGAAGGCTCCTGGAGATACCAAATATGTTGTATGTAATGCTGACGAGGGAGACCCCGGTGCATACATGGACCGTTCTACTATCGAAGGCGACCCCCATTCTGTTATCGAGGCCATGATTATCTGTGGTAAGGCCATTGGTGCCCACCAGGGATTCGTATATATCCGAGCAGAGTATCCCTTGGCTATTGATCGTCTCCAGATTGCTATGGATCAGGCCCACGAGCTGGGACTTTTGGGTAAGGATATTCTTGGCTCAGGCTTTGACTTTGACATCGAGATTCGTCTTGGTGCTGGTGCCTTTGTTTGTGGTGAGGAAACTGCCTTGCTCCGTTCTATCGAAGGGCTCCGTGGTATGCCCACTCCCAAGCCTCCCTTCCCAGCCATCAGCGGATTGTGGGGCTGTCCCACCATCATCAACAACGTGGAGACCTGGGCAAATATTCCTGTAATCCTTACAAAGGGGGCCGACTGGTTTGCCAGCATCGGTACCGCCGACTCCAAGGGAACAAAGGTTTTTGCCTTGACTGGAAAGGTAAACAATTCCGGTCTTGTTGAGGTTCCCATGGGAACAACCCTCCGTGAAATTATTTATGAGATTGGTGGTGGAATCAAGAACGGAAAGAAGTTTAAGGGGGTGCAGACTGGTGGCCCTTCTGGCGGTATCATCACCGAGGAGGATTTGGACACGCCCATTGACTTCGGTGCTTTGACACGGCTTGGCTCCATGATGGGGTCCGGGGGAATGATTGTCATGGACGAGGATGACTGCGTCATCGACGTGGCCAAATTCTACATGGAATTCTGTGTGGATGAGTCCTGCGGAAAGTGTTCTCCCTGCCGAATCGGAACCCGCCAGATGTACACTATCTTGGACAAGATTTCTCAGGGACGGGGAACTATGGATGACCTGCAGAAGCTGAAGGATATTGGTCAGGCTATGCAGCTATCTTCCCTCTGTGCCTTGGGACAGTCCGCTCCCAACCCGGCTCTCTCTACTCTGAAGAAATTTGAAGCTGAATACATCGAGCATATCAAGGACAAGAGGTGTGCCGCCGGTAAGTGCAAGAAGTTGATTCAGTACATCATCACCGACAAGTGTATTGGTTGTACTGCCTGTGCCCGCCAGTGTCCCTCCAACTGTATCAGTGGAGAGAGAAAGGCCCAGCACCTTATTGATCAGACAAAGTGTATCAAGTGTGGTGCTTGTGAAGAAGCTTGTAAGTTCAGTGCCATTATCAAGAAATAAGGAGGTAATTTGATGGTTAATGCAACAATAAACGGAAAATCTGTCTGTGTAGAAGAAGGAACCACTATTCTTCAGGCAGCACGAAAGATTGATATAAAGATTCCGACCCTGTGTCACAATCCAGATCTTCCCGCATGGGCTTCTTGTGGTATTTGTATCGTGCGTCTTGCTGGTACTGCCAAGATGATTCGTGCCTGTTGTACTGCAGTTACTGAGGGAATGAGTGTTATTACCCATGACCCAGAAATTGTACAGGCTCGTCGCACCGTTTTGGAATTGATTCTTTCCAATCACCCTGACGATTGTCTGCGTTGTTCTCGAAACAACAAGTGCGAGCTCCAAAATCTTGCTGCTGATTTCGGTCTGCGAACTGTTCGCTTCGATAAGATTCTGAAGGAACAGCCCATCGATGACTCCAACGACGCCATCGTGCTGGATCGTGACAAGTGCATCAACTGCGGCCGCTGTGTTGAGGCCTGCCAGCTGATGCAGAATGTGTGGGCTCTGGAATATACTGGTCGTGGTGACAAGACCATGATTGGTCCTGTGAGTGGAGTGAATTTGGCAGACAGCCCCTGTGTACGCTGTGGTCAGTGTGCCGTCCACTGTCCTACAGGAGCCATTTCTTCCAGTCACTCCAACCGCAAGCTCTGGGACAGAATCTGTGATCCAGAAATTATTACGGCCGTACAGATTGCTCCCTCCGTGAGGGTTGCCATTGGTGAGGAATTCGGTTTGGAGCCAGGGGAAATTTCCTCCAAGAAGATTTACACTGCTCTTCGTCGCATTGGATTCGACTATGTATTCGATACCAACTTCGGTGCAGACCTTACCATTATGGAGGAGGCTACAGAGTTCGTAGAGCGACTTGGTGCAGGTGGCCCCTTCCCCATGTTCACCAGCTGCTGCCCTGGATGGGTTGATTATGCAGAGAAGAACTATCACGATCTTTTGCCTAATCTTTCTTCTGCCAAGAGTCCCCAGCAGATGCAGGGTGCCATTACCAAGACCTATTGGGCTGAGAGGATGGGACTGGATCCCGCAAAGGTTTGTTCAGTTTCTGTAATGCCCTGTACTGCAAAGAAATATGAGTCTCGCCGTGACGAAACCATGAAATCCTCTGGTTATTCCGATGTAGACATTTCCATTACCACCCGAGAGTTCGCTCGCTTGATTCGTCAGGCTGGAATTGATTTCCATGCCCTAGAGGACAGCGAGGCCGACAATCCACTGGGTGGATACAGTGGAGCAGGCACTATCTTTGGTGCTACTGGCGGTGTAATGGAGGCGGCTGTTCGCAGTGCCTATCACTTTGCCACAGGAGAAGAGCTTGCTGATGTTACCCTGACACCTGTCCGAGGCTTGGAGGATGTAAAGAGCTTTGAGGTGGAGGTTGCAGGAAAGAAGCTGCGTCTGGGTGTTGTTCACCAGCTGGGTAATGTGGACAAGGTTGTTCAGGAAATCCGTGAAGCTATTGCTGCTGGAAAAGAGCCTCCCTATCACTTCATTGAGGTGATGGCTTGCCGTGGTGGATGTGTAAGCGGTGGTGGTCAGCCCTACGGCTCCAATGATGAGATTCGCGCCAAGCGTGCTGCTGGCTTGTACAAGGATGACGAGAGCTGTGAGATTCGGGTAAGCCACAAGAATCCCCACATCATCGAGCTGTACGACAGCTACTTGAAGAAGCCCGGTGGAGAAAAGGCTCATCACCTGTTGCACACTCATTATACAAAGCGAAAGCTGTATGACTATGAGGTACAAGAATAATTGACCAAAAGGGTAGAGCTTGAAGTGCACTGCACTTTGACTCTACCTTTTTTTGTATCATCGCCATAGCCCGATGAACAAAAGAGTAGAGAACTGCTCCAAGTCAGGGCAATTATGTACTACTGGACTCCATTAAACTTTGTACCAGCTCCAGCGGAAGGTTGGTGCAGTGGGCCACCATCTGAGGAGCCAGTCCTTCGGACAGGAGGTTTCTTGCCGTCTCCAGCTTGTTTTCGTAGGCTCCACGCTCCAGCCCTTGTTGGAGGCCGGCTTCACGGCCTTCTGCAAAGCCTTCATCAAAACCCTCATATCGTGCATCTGCAAGTTTTAGTGCCAGTGTCATGAACGACCTCCTTTCTAGGGAATTGTTTTTTTAGTGAGGTGATTTTGCTGGAAATCTCCTATGTCAAGATGGAATCAGCAACATCCTTCTGCAAATAATGATAAAATGCTTGGAGCTTCTGGTCAAGGTTCTTCTTTAGGGGAAGGACAACCCTCTACAGGTCAGCGGGCAAGGGGCTACAATGTCTTGTCCCTGTCCCCTAAAACACTATCCTTCGCTAGAAGCTTCGCACGTTGTGCTTGCTGCAAGAACCCAGCACCGCTTAGGTAGGGGGCGACGGCTTAAGCCGGAAAATCGCGATATGTTGAGCGATTTTAGCGAGTCTCGGTTGGAGCGCCTGCTCACTGCGTTTCTTCTCTGTCACGAAGAACGGAATGTACCCTCCCTGCCGTATTTTGGGGACAGAGAGATACACTGTTCCAAGCCTTGTGTCAAAGCGGCGGATTCTGTAGCCGCATCTGTAGCCAGTGCGTGTTTGCGAATGACTCCCTTTTCTGCTCCACTCTTGTGCGCAACTTCTGTCTCCATGAACTTGTCCATTACCCATTGAAGCATCTCCAGCAGGGGATCTTTTGCTGTTACAAAATCCAGTAGTTTATCTTCAAAAAATGTTGTATCATTCTTCCTGGCCATTGTCTTTTCCTTTTGTTAGTGTGGTAGCCAACATTCTGGATTTTTCAATGGCTTTTTTCTACCCCAAATTGCGAACTTTATTGTACACTATCGATTTTTTTTTGTACGGAAATATTTTGATGATGACAAGTTGTCATGAAGATAGTGTTAAAGGTGCAGATACTGGTAATTGAATCAATCATGTGGTATACTTGTCCATACAATTAGTCTATGTGGTAATTGTGTTTGGGGGGGGGGTAAGTGTGAAAGAAGGGTTGCAGAAATATGGTCCGCTTTTATTTATATTGATTCTGATTACCTGTGTATGTTTAAATTATAGTCATTCAAAAAGTGGAATGTTTATTGACGAAATCTATACTTACGGCCTTTCTAACAGCAGCAAGGGAGCATTTTTACGAGATTGTATCGGGGGAACGTTAGAGAACCAAGTAGTTTCTCGTCAAGATTTTTTAGACTATGTATCAGTACAGCCTGGTGAAAGATTTTCTTTTTTGTCTGTTTATAATAATCAAGCTGCAGATGTCCATCCCCCGCTTTACTATTGGCTTTTTCATATAGTATCCTCGCTGATGCCAGGGGTATTTAGTAAGTGGACGGGACTTGTACTGGATTTGTTCTTGTATCTAGGAACTTTAATCCTATTATATCTTCTATTACGAGAGTTGTTTGAAAGTCAAGTTACAGCTTTGGCTGGTGTTGTAATTTATGGTCTTTCTCAGATTGGATTATCTACCATGCTGATGATTCGAATGTATGTACTTTTGACCTTGTTAACAGTTTTACTCGCTTGGTGTGTTGTTAAGCTTATGCAGAATTCAAAGCCCTTGTTTTATGTGCTTACGTGTTTAACAATATTTTCTGGGGTCATGACGCAATATTATTTTGTGTTTTATGCATTTTTTCTTTGTGCATTATTTGTAGTTTATTCTTTATTCAAGCGGGATTGGAAAGGGACTGTTCTTTTTGCTGCTTCAGCCCTCTCTGGGATTGGTTTATTGTTTATATGTTTTCCTCCTGTTTTAGATCATCTATTTGCTAATAAACTTGTTTCTGGAGTTAATGCACTCAGTAAATTGAACACCCCCCCCCCTATATATAAGGAGCAATTAGGATATTACTTCGATGAACTCCGTCATGGTCTAAGAGCGGCTGTTTTGATTGTTCCAGTGTTACTGGTGTTTCTGTTAGTCTTTTCAAGACGAAATTTAAAATTAACTTGTAAAAAAGTGTTTTCTAGTCAGGCTTTGATAGTTGTATTACCAGCCTTTATGGTGTTGCCGCTGGTAGCATTGTTGTCCCCTGTGTTAGCTGTTCGGTATATTTATAATCTATGTCCTATTTTTGTAACGGCAGTTGCCATGCTTATCGCTTGGTTAGAAATAAGTACTCAGGATATTCCTGTTTTTAAGATACTTAAAATGATTGCTCTTGGGGGATTGGTTCTTTTCTGTTTATGGTTTGGCTGTCGGATGGAACCTTCTTATCAGTATCTTAATCACAGCGATTTTAACAATAAGGTTTCCATTTATCAAAATAATCCGTGTGTCTATTTAACAGCTGATTATAATGCTCCTCCTACTCAAGATTTAATCCAGCTTTTAACTTTTGAAGAAGTTTTCATTGCATCCTCTCCAGAATCTGATGTCTTGAAGGAATATTTGGATAATTTTGGTGGTAAAGATTGCATTCTTTACATTGATGTTGATGATTTCTGGTCCAGTGGGTTTGAGCCAGAGGAAATGCTCTCCCGAATGATGCTATTGGGGTATGAAAGTTATGAGCTTCTTTATTCTCATGGCTTGAGTCAATGTTATCTTCTCATTAATGGACAAAGGTAAGGATGTATGCTTTCTGTTATTTTGCCATGTTATAATGAAGAAAAAATGATAGCATTGGCTGCTAAAGTCATTGTTGGAGTCTTATCTCAAGAGAAGATAGCGTATGAGTTGATTTTTGTGGATGATGGCTCCAAAGATGCGACTTGGGAAGAAATACAAAAGCTATCTATGGAATCTTCTTTTGTGGTAGGGATTCATTTTAGTAGAAATTTTGGAAAGGAAGCTGCCATGTTTGCAGGTCTTCAATATGCAAGAGGTGACTGTTGTGCGATCTTAGATTGTGATCTACAACATCCACCAGAGAAATTGGTAGAAATGTATCATCTCTGGAAAGCAGGTTATGAGGTTGTAGAAGGTATCAAGGAGGATAGGGGGGAGGAAAGTAGGTTGCATCGCTTTGCCGCAAATTCTTTTTATACTCTTATTAGCAAAGCTACTGGTATGGATATGTCTGATGCATCTGATTTCAAGCTTCTCGATCGTAAAGTTGTTGATACACTGAATCAGCTCCCCGAAAGAGCCGTATTCTTTCGAGCTCTCAGTTTTTGGGTTGGCTATAAAAAGACTTCTGTCACTTATAGAGTGCAAGAACGTGCAGCAGGTGAGAGTAAATGGTCTGCTCGGTCTCTCATTCTGTATGCTTTAAGAAATATTATCTCTTTTTCTTCTGCTCCATTACATATTGTGACAATTTTAGGAACTTTGATGCTTGCTGTTGCAATGATATTCGGAGTAATTTCTTTATACCAAAAAATAATTGGAGTAGCTTTAAATGGCTTTACTACGGTGATATTATTGGTTCTTTTTTCAAGTAGTATTATCATGATTTCTTTGGGGGTTATCGGATATTACATTGCCCGTATTTATGATGAGATTAAAGGAAGGCCTCGTTATTTAGTTTCTCATGTATGTGGAAAAAAATATGAATAAGATTGAAGAAATGCTTATAAAATTCTTTGATCGTTCCTTTTGGGTATTTTTACTGGTGGGTTTGGTCAATACAGCAGTAGGAACAAGTATTATGTTTGTATTCTACAATGTACTTCATTTTAGTTATTGGATCTCTTCTGCCTCTAATTATATTTTTGGAAGTATTCTTAGTTATTTCTTAAACAAACATTTTACTTTTAAAAGCAAGGTTAAAACTAGTAAAAATGTATTGCGTTTTGTAATGAATATAATCTTTTGTTATTTACTTGCTTATGGAGGAGCGAAGCCTTTGGTTCATTATCTTTTTTCAGGGTACTCGGTTACATTACAAGATAATGTATCAATGTTTGTGGGTATGTGTTGCTTTGTCATTTTTAACTATGTTGGACAACGATTCTTCGTATTTAAATATAAGCAAGAAGGTAGATAGATTGTAAGGTGTTGTGGACTATCCGCCATTTTTAGAACCAGTTAAACAGTATGGAGACATGAAGGACACACTTGATTTTGATTAATTTTTGGGGAGGGCTAGAATAGCCTTTTCTTTTAGGGGGCTTTTCTGTCAAGGGAACGGAGGTTGAAGGTGGAGCGGGTGAAACTTGCCTCGTCTAAGGCATGGTAAGGTGGTTCCCTAAATCAGTTGGTCTTTTTTTCTTGCAAAAACAGACAAGAAGCTTTATGATGTCACCATCAAAGACAAGGACCTATAAATGTTAAACATAACAGAAGAGCAAATTATGAAAAACTGGCAAGGGAATATACAATCTCCTCTCGTTTCCGTTCGTTGCATTACCTACAACCACGAGCCATACATTGCCCAAGCCCTTGACGGCTTTTTGATGCAAAAGACTACTTTTCCCTTTGAGGTGATTGTACATGATGACGCCTCTCCCGACAAGACGGCGGATATCATCCGTGAGTATGAGCGGAAATATCCAAGAATCATAAAGGCGATTTGCCAGACGGAAAACCAGTATTCCAAGCGAGATGGTTCAATTGGTCGAATCGTAAATGCCGCCTGTAAAGGTAAGTATATGTCCTCATGTGAAGGGGATGATTATTGGATTGATGAAAACAAGCTCCAAATGCAGGTAGATTTTTTAGAAAAGAATTCTGAGTATGGAATGTGCTATACCAAGGCTAATGTGTATATTCAGAAAACGCAGGAATTTCATAAAAGGAGCGTGGGCGCTTCATTTGATGATTTTGATGATCTTGTTCTGAATGGGAACAGAGTCCCCACCTTGACGACAGTCTACCGAAGGGATTTGTTAGACACGTATTATCGGGAGATTCAGCCAGGTAGCAAGGGGTGGCTCATGGGGGATTATCCCATGTGGTTGTATTTTTCCCACGAAAGCAAGGTCGCATTTCTTGACAAAGTGACAGCTGTATACCGAGTCCTGGAAGAAAGTGCAAGCAATACGCAAGATCCTCAAAAAAGGGCGGCGTTTGTTAAAAGCACTGAAGATATACAGTTGTTTTTTGCACAAAAATTCTATGATAATGCTGCCTTTGCAGAATATACAGTTAAGAAGCAAGCCTTGGAAGAGGAGCGGAGAGTCATTGCCATGTTTTCCCAAGCAAATATAGAGCGGAATCGGGACGACATCGTCAAGTACGGAAAAATGATTCCTGATTCAGAAAAGACGCTCAAAATCAGATTGAAATTGTTATTGGTTCGCTCCCCTTTATTATTTAAGGTATTGTTTGAAAGAAAGTGGTGCGAATTTTTAGTATATTCATCTAGGAAAAATCTGTAATTTTATTATAAGATTGATTCTTTGTATTAAATAGTGTAAAATATATGAGAAAGGACCATTTAGTACTTTAAAATACAAAGGGAAGAGAGTGAAAATGAATAATCCTTTAGTTTCTGTTATTGTTCCATGTTATAAGCAAGCACATTTTTTACCAGAAACATTAAATACTGTTTTAAATCAGACTTATGATAATTGGGAATGTATTATTGTAGATGATGGTTCTCCAGATAATACTATAGAAGTTGCAAATTCTTTTATTCTTCGTGACAAAAGATTTAAATTGGTGTCACAGGAAAACCAAGGTTTAGCAATGGCTCGAAATAATGGTATTGCAGCTTCCGAGGGGTATTTTATTTTACCTTTAGATAGTGATGATAAGATTGAATCAACATATATTGCAAAGGCTGTTGATTATTTCCAGAAAAGACCCGATACTAAGTTGGTTTATTGCCTAGCAGATCGTTTTGGTCAGAAGCAAGAGTATTGGGATCTTCCTGAATATAGTTATAAAAACGAAATATGGTGTAACTGTATTTTCTGTTCAGCTCTTTATAAAAGAGAAGACTATAATAAAACAGTCGGTTATAATGTAAATATGAAAGGTGGTTGTGAAGACTGGGATTTCTGGCTGTCACTATTAAAACCTGAGGATCATGTATATAGAATACCTGAAATTCTATTCCATTATCGTTTCTCCGAAAATTCGATGTTAGTGACAACCGCCACAGAAAAAAAAGAATTCCTGTACAGACAGATATATATAAACCATTCAGATATATATCAAGAATATGTAAAAGATATTGTGTTATACAAAGATACTATTAGGATGCAAGAAAATATTATTGAAGGAAGCCGAAAACTTATTAAAATAGTTCAGTTTATTAAGCGTAAACTAAGATGGATGAAAAAGTAGTATGGGTAACAATATTAATAAAAATTCAAGTGGTGATAGAGAAAAACTTTGAGTATGATTAAGATTGTAGGATAATTTTTATACATCAGTGGATTCATCTTCAATTTATCAAAGTCAAATTTTTTTATGATAAGGTGGGTGTATGTCAAGATAAGAACCTCTGTTTAGTTTTTTAATTGGAAAAGCTAATTAGAGGAAATAAGGAGTAAGCTGATGAACTCTCCGATTATTTCAATTATAATGCCTACATATAATCATGAGGCATATATATCAGAAGCGATAGAGTCCGTACTGATGCAGGAAACAGAGTATTCATATGAATTACTTATAAATAATGATTGTTCAACTGATAATACAAGAAATATTGCCAAAGACTACGCTAAAAATTTTCCAGATATAATTAAACTTGTATATCCAGAAACAAATCAAGGTTTATTAAAAAGTTATAAACGATTGATGGAAATAGCAAAGGGAAAATATATTGCTATTTTAGAAAGTGATGATATATGGACAGATAAATTTAAATTACAAAAACAGATTTCATTTCTTGAAAACCCATGATGATTATTCTCTTGTAGTTGGAAATTGTCTGTGTATTAATCATGCAGGAGAAGTTATTGGATCAAAAATCATAAATTTTGATGAAAAATTGAATGGGTATTGGTATGAAGAATTGCTTTGTGAAAACCCTGTCGGAGCTTTGACAATTTGTTTTAGAAAAAGTACTTTTGATGAATATTGTTGTATAGATGATTATATCTCAAAAAAAATTATGACATTTGATTATCCTCTATTGTTATCCTTAGCAGCTAATTCAAAGTGTTTTTGTATTAATTAAATTCTAGCACATTATAGAGTATTAGATACATCCATTTCTAACACTGCTGTTTATAAAAAGAGTATAGCTTTTGAAGATTCTGTTTGTGAAATACAAGATTATATAATGCAAAAATTTGGAAAAAGAAATCTTGATGAATTTCGGTACAATGAATGTAGAATAAGAAAATACATTGAGAAAACTCTAAAATTTAACAAGGTTTTTGATTTCATAAAATATGCGAGAAAACTTCATAGTCATGAGTTTAAATATAAAATGATGCATTATTTTCCTTTACTTTGGTATATACAACATAAAATACGAGTCAAATAATATATGATTCTGTATTTTCTAAGTAATTGATCCTGTTATTATCTTTCAAGGAGTCATCTGCATGACAAAAGATATTGTTCTTTGTTTTGATCGTTTTTTAATAAAACCAATTATGGTTTTATTAAAATCTATTGAGATTTTTAATCCAAATGAAGATTTTGTAATTCATATCGTATTTTCTGGTGAAGGAGAAAAAGAATCCTTAAAAAAGCTCTTACAAGATGTTGTTTCCAAGGAATTTTTTACCTTTCATTTTTATGAAATCGACGAAAAGCTCTTGGCTTCTTGCCCTATCCGTAAAGGTGATTATGTTAACATCTCCACATATTACAGAATATTACTTTCAACTATATTACCTCCAACGGTTGAACGAGTCCTGTATTTAGATGGCGATATGCTTGTGGTGGATAGTATGTCCGAGTTATGGGGTATTGATTTAGAAAACTATGGTGCGGCTGTAGTGCCTTGTATCCACTATGGTAATGAACAGGAATTTAAAAGATTGCAGCTAAATGTAAAAGAAGGTTATTTTAATGCAGGTTTTATGCTCATTAATTTGAACTACTGGAGAACCCATGATACCCAAAACAAAACTTTGGCATTTATACAAGATTACCCTGATCGATGTAAAAAGCATGATCAAGATGCTTTAAATTATATTTTGTCAGGCAAGTTATTATATCTTTCTATTCGCTATAACTTTCAACGTATTTTTTATGAAAGAGATTTTAGTTTTTCTCAGAAGCTTGTACCTGATGTAACTACAGCAATAGATAAGATTTGTATAATTCACTATTGTGATTTAGAAAAACCTTGGCACAAAGAGTGTTTCCATCCTCTTAAAGAGATCTGGAGTTCTGTTGCACAAATGACTCCAAATTTGGATTACAAAATTCAACATAAATATGTAGGAATGAAAAAGCTTAAATTTATTGTGAAAACTATTCTTATTAATTTTAAGCTTTTGCAAAAATCCTCAATAGAGTTATACCGTTGATTTTAATAAGATATCCAGAACCTTGAAGGAAAATTTATCTTCATCATAAAATCTCAAGCCACTGCTGAGTGATATTTTCTATGGATATTTGGAATTAAAATCTTTTATAGGAGTCTCCCATGCTTAATCGGATTGTGCGTCGCCTTGCAACGGAGAGGCGGTTGTGGCTGCCTGTGTCCCAAAAAGAAGTTGCGCAAAATGTGGTGGTGTCCCTTACCTCCTATCCTGCCCGATTGCCGCAGCTTCATCTGGTGGATATCAATACGCTTGCTATATGCATCACCACCAGATAAAACCGTAGCAGAGGACTGAAAAGATGGAAAGCAAAATAGAGATGCATGATGAACAGGGGTTGCAATCAAAAATCTATGTAGTTCGTGGTGTTCAAGTGATGTTGGACATTGATTTGGCTGCGATTTACGGGTACACAGTGAAGGCTTTTAATCAGCAAGTAAAAAACAACATGGAGAAGTTTGATGATGACTTTATGTTTCAGCTAACAGCAGGTGAACTGGATAATTTGCGGTCAAAATTTTTGACCGCAATAGTAAGTCCGATGTCAAGGGCATTGCCGTATGCGTTCACAGAACAGGGAATCTATATGCTGATGACTGTACTTAAAGGAGAGCGTGCAATTAAACAGAGCAAGGCGCTTGTTCGGCTTTTTAAGCAGATGAAAGATTATGTCATCGAAAATCAGCAGATTGTAAGCCAAAGGGATTTTCTGAGGCTGTCTCTACAGACTGCAGAAAATGCTGAGAACATTGCAGATTTCAGAAAAAGGCTTTTGGAGATAGACGACAAGGTTGAAAAGGTTGTGAGCAATTTGGGAGATATGGTGAGAAAATCAGAGCTTTCTCCTATCATGCTGAACCTTGGAAAGCCTGAAATCCCCGCAGGCTGGCTTATTCTGAACGGTCAGCCCGTTGAAAGCGATTTGGCGTATCAACAGATTTATGCTTTGGCGAACAGATCAATCTTTATTGTGGATAATTACATTTCCTTGAAAACCCTTGTGCTATTCAAGCATGCAAGGCAGGATGTAGCAGTTACAATCTTTTCCGACAATGCCCATAATGGGCTTCATAAAGTGGAATTCGAGGATTTCTGCAAGGAATATTCTGGCCTGAGAATCAATGTAATAGAAGCCGGAGGGATTTTTCATGACAGGTATATCGTTCTTGACTATGGGACAGTTGATGAGAAAATCTATCATTGCGGTGCAAGCTCAAAGGATGGCGGCCGGAAAGTTACGACAATCACACTTACAGAAGACACGGCAGTTTATGCTGGACTGATAGAGCAATTGTTGAAAAATAAGCCGCTGGTGCTGAAGTGAAAACAGAAAAACAAGATTATAGGAGTCTCTCATGTTTAATCGTATTTTTCGTCGCCTTGTAACAGAAGGCAGGTTGTGGTTACCAGTAACACAAAAGAATGTTGCTCAAGATGTGGTGGTGTCTCTTACCTCCTATCCTGCTCGCCCCGTCCATGATTTTTTGCGGAGGGCGTCCTATTCCCCAAGGGCTACAGGCGTGGTATACTGTAGCGGAGGTTGCACAATGCCAGAAAACATGACAGAGTTTTACAATTCACTCAGTTTTTCATCTCAACAAGAGGTATATGATTTTATGCTCTTTCTCCTTCAGAAGCAGGAGAAAGGGACTTTCGCCATGACAACCTATAATGATGAGAAATATCTGAAGGAACAGCTTGATTTAATCCTAAACCAAGCTTATTCTAGTTTGGAAGTAAGCCTATGAAAGTTTGTGCTGTCGTCGTTTGGTATAATCCTTCATTGCTGGAGAATGGTAGAGATGCCGTTGCGAATATACAATCGTATGCAGGTATGATGGATTGTGTTTTTATTGTTGATAATAGCAGTTCAAACAACAGTTTGCTTGCAAAGCAAATCTCTAATGCACGATATATAGCAAATCTTGAAAATGCAGGTATTGCAAAAGCATTAAATCAGGGGTGTCAACTGGCTATAGATGAGGGATTTGAGTGGTGTATGACAATGGATCAAGATTCGTATTGGAATCCGGAGCAATTGGCTTTATTTATACATAAGATAGCTGATTTTGCACAGAAAGATTCTTGTTATGTGTCATTCGCACCCGACTCAGATCAACCAGTAATACTATCTTATGCTGCTTTGTTAAAAAGGAAAGTATTGGGAAATCATTATGAAGAGAAAATAGTTCCACCAAAGAAAATGGTAGAAGAGGCAGAGAAAGTTATAACTAGTGGAAATATTATAAAATTATCTGTTTGGCAAGATGTGGGATGTTTTTTGGAGCCTTTATTTATAGATGAGGTTGACATAGAGTTTTGCTTTCGGTTGAGAAGGAATGGATATAAGCTATTGCTACTACGGGAGGCTCATATGTATCATAACTTGGGCTCTTCTAAACGGACTATTCTCCCCAAAATAACAAAGCATTCAGGTAAGCGATTGTATTTTATTGTTCGTAATCGATTAATTATGATGAAATTATATCCTGAATATACAAATAATTACAAAAATGATTTGAAAATTTATTTTAAGGAATGTTGTATTTTTTCTTTTGATTTTGCTAAGAACCTTTTTTATTTTATAAAAGGCTTTTTAGATTCTTCAAAGCTCTTTTCTCAAATCAAAAATAAGGAAGGGAAGGTAATGTGAAATGATGTTATCATTGTGTTGCTTTCAATGATATATGTTGTAAAATCAGACAAATGCTCGTGAATTGTCATATAAAGACAGGCTAACTACCGAGTCAGTACAATAAACTGGCATACAAACAGTCCGTGTAAGCTTTACACCTTAAACCTGTGGAAATTTTGTATTGCAAAATGGCGTATTTTACATCACAGTTCAAAATGTGAACTGAGGCTGCCTCTTTCTGGAGATGAAAGTCAAGAACCCTCCACAATTCCTCCCCACTTCCGTCCCGTCTCCTCTTGTGGGGGAAGGGGATGGTGGAAGTGAATTTACCAGAAGTTATTCCAATCCTGCATTTGTTTTTTACTTGCGTTACAAATGATTCCGCCACCAGCCATTTCATTTCGTTGTTCTAATTCTTTGATATATTTCATTGTGTTTGTTGTAATGACAATAGCTTCTTGTTCTGCATGTATTTTCATTAGGTTTTGTGGAGGGAGATATTCAAAAGGTGTAGCTGTTTCTTGCTCTACTAATACTTTGTAGTTCTGATACATTTCATTGAGTGTTGTTATAGATTTCTCTTTGTTGGCATTTAAAAGATTTCTGACATTAGAATGAAAATGTGCAATATTTGCATGAAATTTAAAGATATGTTCTGTCAATTCAAGTTCACATTTGTTGTTTTGAAATTTCTCGACATATTTTTTCGCATTTCCTTTATATTGTTTACTTATTTGCTTGTTCATTTCTTCATCTTGTAGAAAATTATCAATATCAAGAAAGAGAGTCGTATAATGGAATACCAAATTATTATTTGTAGTTGGATTCATTTTTTTTGTAGATTGTATTGATAAATGACTGGAAATATTCGAATGCTGCATATGATTTCGCAACTCTAACATAAAGTTATTGATTTCATTGCTCCTAAAATCTGATTTATATCTATTAATTCCTTCAATTAGATTGTCATCGAATACTTTGGGAAGATGTATTTGATCAAAATAAAGTTTAGTCGTAGAAAGATAATTGAAAAGAATTCTAGTTATCAATCTGTATTGTTGAGAAATATGAAAAATATTTAATTTCTTGTTAAAAAGTGTAGTTTCTAATTGACTTTCAAGGAGGACCTTTTGTAAGTCAAAGTAGTTTCCTATGATAAAATCATATTTCGTTTCTATTTGGTAAAGGGTATGTAAGAAATCTCTTGCATTTTTTATTTTATAAAATTCTTCTTCAGAAATTTTCATATTGGTGTCACAACCAATAGCATTGATATAATGTTCCATTGTTTACTCCTTTGAAATGGGCTTCTATGAAAGCCTGGTTTGATTCGTCTCTCATAATGCAAGCATAATTCATAAAAGTGCAAAATGCAAATTTTCACTGAAAAATGTATTTTTCTCATCGTGCTTCTGTTGCTTCCGCTTGGCTTGTGTAAATGTTTCTTGCTCCATATAATGATAGCATGGAACGTATTCGGATCAAGCACTTTGGGCCCATTGGCGAGGGGCTGCAAGATACAGCTCAAGAGTATTTGAATATAGATAAATTGACCGTGTTTGTGGGTGAGCAGGGAACGGGAAAGAGCACTGTTGCCAAGCTCTACGCCACCTTCGCATGGATTGAAAAGTCCATCGTGCAGAATAAATTTAGTTGCGGCCAATTTGATGCCTCCACCTTCTCCTCGTTGCTGGGATTCTATAGAATGGAAGGCTATTTGAGGGATACCACAGAGATAGATTATATTGGTGATGGCATTTCCTTGTCCTACCGCGATTCCGTGTTGCAGGTGAAAGAGATAAATTTAGAAAAGTATATATTGCCCAAAATTCAATACATTCCTGCAGAACGGAACCTTGTGGGAGTCATAGATAAATATGAACAAATTTCCTATCTGCCCGAATCCCTTCAGGATTTTTTGTTTGTTTATGATCGTGCAGTGCAAAGCGACTGCATCCAGAACATGGACTTGCCAATCTGTGGCTTGCAGGTGAAATTTGATAAAGCGAGCCATTCAGTAAAGCTATTCAACGACACTCATTCAATATTGCTGACAGAGGCATCAAGTGGACTGCAATCATTTGTTCCCTGTTTCGTTGTCTCCAAATTTTTAGTGAACGAGATTTTTTCTGGAAGGCAAGGGGTGACGTTTAAGAATCTTTCCGAAAGACAGGAATTTGCACGGCAATTTGTGCAAGACCTTGGACACTCTCCAGCGTCTGACACAGAGCTTCTGGAGTATGCAAAAAAGGTTGCCCACAGGTTTTTCAATTCCTGTGTCATACAAATTCTGGAGGAGCCTGAGCAAAATTTATTTCCTGCGTCCCAGAAGCAGATGCTGTTCGACTTGCTGCAAGACTTGAATCGGTCCAATCATAACAAGACACTCATTACCACCCACAGTCCCTTCCTCCTACCCTACATCAATGTCGCCATGAAGGCATTTGAATTGTCCGCTGCAGGAGGCGATGTGTCCAGCCTTGTACCAGAAGGGTCTTGCATCGATGCCAGTGCAGTGAATGTGTATGAGTTTAGAGAAGGATGCATCATTCCGCTGGAAAAGAAGCGGAATATTTCATCTGATGAAAACATGCTGAACCAGGAGCTTGAGAAGACAAACGAGTTGTTCAGGGCATTGTTGTGGGCAGGTAAACGTGATTGATTTCTTTTCTGAAGCTGCTTGTACAGAGCAACCTATCCAAGCTGTTGAATTTGGCTTGTGTGACATTGCAGACTCCAATGTGCCTGCTTTTGCTACTGTATCGAAAGAAGAGACATGGATAGCCTGTGTCAGGAATCCGGGGCTGAAGCGTATTCAGGTTGTCGGAGTCGATCGCAATCAGTATTTCTCTGAGATACTGAATCGTTCACAGAAGAAATGTGATGTTTTTCTATATTGCAAGGACAAGCCCTATGATTTTGTGGTTTTTGTAGAACTGAAAACGGGAAGGAATGCCATTAAGTGGGTCCATAAGGCAAAAGAGCAATTGCTTAGTACAATCCAAAGATTTGTGGACTGCCACCAAGATATACTGCACGCTATTTTGGTACGAAAAGCGTATGCAGCGAATTCAGTGGACCATGCCACTGTGGTACCTCGCCAAAACGATATAGAAGATTTTTTCGAGCTCGGATTTGATTTCTATGTAAAATCAAGCATTGGGGTTTAGCTGTCTGAATATTGTATTCCTGAATCCAGTCGCTAGATTATGCGTCCACTCCCCAGCTTCCTCCCCTACCGCCGTCCCAGCGTTTCCTCCGATAAGCCTATTTCCTCCTGATGCTCCACGTAGCGGGACATCCACTCGGCTATGGCGCAGACCTCCTCCAGCTTTACGGCGAACTGGAACCGCTCCCGGGGGCTTAGTCTGTTGCGGCTGCTGAGTCCCAAGTGGTAGCCGTTCTTGATGATTGCGCAGATGAGCTCAATCTCCTGGTCTGCTTCCTGTGGAATCTTTCTGGTGGCAGTCTGTCCCATGGTAACACCTCGCTGTCAGTTTGCTGCGAACTTGCAACGGAACCCGTAGAGGATTCCGCACATGTCCTGCCCTAAAGTATCGTGGGTGGGTGGCGGCAATGCAAGTCTTCCTCTCTTCCCCCATTCAGGGAAATCGGGTAGAATAGGGGGAAGGAGCTGAAATGGCATGGATGTTTCTGTAATCATTGTGAATTACAATACCAAGGATTTGCTGAGGAACTGTCTGGAGTCAGTATTCACTCAGACGCAGGGGATTCAGTTTGAGGTTATTGTATCGGACAATGGCTCTGAGGATGGCTCGCAAGATATGGTTCGGGAATTGTTTCCCCAGGTAATCCTGATAGAAAATAATGCGAATTTGGGCTTTGGCTCTGCAAACAACAGGGGGCTTGACCATGCCCAAGGGAAATACATCTTTTATTTAAATAGTGATACCGTGCTTTTGAACAATGCGGTCAAGATTTTCTTTGACTACTGGGAGAATTTTCCAGACAAGGAAAGCCTGGGGGCTTTGGGGGCAAATCTGCTGGATGCGGACATGGAGGTGATCCATTCTTATGGCACGTTTCCTGAATTGAGGAATGCCCTGTACCATTCGTCACGGGCACTGTATGGGGTGGTGAAACTATCATTGGGGAAATTCCTTTTTAGAAAGGAGATACCCTTGCTGGACGCAGCTTCTGAAAGGACAGCGTATAAGGAAGGGGATGTTGATGATATTGTTGGTGCAGATTTGTTTCTGCTGAATTCGCCCCTTGCCCGATTCGACGAAGGCTTTTTTATGTATTGCGAGGAGACGGATATGCAGGAAATCATGTGTTCCAAGGGCAAGCGTCGCATCTTGATTCCGGGGCCTAAAATAATCCATCTGTGTGGAGCCTCGTCTTCTGGAGCGGGGAAGGCATCCTCCGATGCAGTGCAATATTTCGCTACATTTTCCAGTATCCATTACAACCTTTCGTTAATTTATTATTTTAGGAAACGGAGGCAATCAAAGCTGGGAATCTTTATCTTAAAGAGCTTGCTGTTCTGTATATGGATAAACCCCTTGATTTGGAAGAAAACAAGAAAATTTATTCCTCAGTTAGTGAGAAAGTAAGGAGTGGATGTTGTGGCAAGAATAATTATCAATGGAATATTTTACAATAGCAATCTGACCGGAATAGAACGATTTGCCCATGAAATAGTTCGTCAATTGGATAAAATATGTTCCGCTGATGAGGTGCTTCTCGTATTGCCTGCAAATGTCTCCCAGCCGGTTCCTGACTTTCAGAACATCAAGGTAAAAAAACTACCCAAGACACCTGGCCGGAAACAGTTCAATAATGTGAAGTTAGACATATTTCTGTTTTTTCACAGAGGGATTTGCATTGATTTTACAAATCATATTCCACTGGTTGGTACGAGTATAGTCTTTCTCCATGACATATATTGCCGGGTATGTCCAGATGATTTTTACACTTCACAGGATAGGCGGTTGAGAAATAGAACTTGTAAAATGTATTCACGCATTGCTCGTAGAGCGAAGGTCGTTTGTACCGTCTCCGAATATAGCAAGCAGCAGATTATGAAGTATTATTTTGTACCAGAACAGAGGATACAGGTCATTTATAATGGAGCAGATCATATAAAGGATATTTTGGAAGACAGGGGGATTTTTGAAAAATATCCGCAGTTACAAAAGGGGAAATTCTTTTTTACCTTGGGAAGCCTTTCTGTTCGCAAGAATTTAAAATGGATTTTAAATCATGCCAAACTCTTTCCTAATGAATATTTTGTCATTTCTGGAGCGACATTATCCAGTGTGATTCCCCCGGAGCTGGAGAATATTCGTAGTCTAAACAATATTCTTTGCATGGGATATTTATCTGATGGGGAGGTGAAGGCTTTGATGAAGGACTGCCGGGCGTTTATCTTTCCATCTTTTTTTGAGGGGTTTGGGATTCCACCCTTGGAGGCATTGGCGTGCGGGACACCAGCAATTGTTTCCACTGCTACGTGCTTGCCAGAAATTTACGAGGATTGTGTGTATTATATTGACCCCAATAATCCTAGTATTGATTTAAATTCTTTGCTGGAAGGAGAGGTAGCTGCTCCTGATAAACTTTTTGACCGTTACTCGTACCAAAAGTCAGCGAAGAAACTGTATGACTTGGTAACACAAATGGGAGCGTGTCCATGATGCACTACATTATTAACGGGGACTTTTTGTGCAGGAATTTGACTGGAATAGAGCGGTTTGCCTATGAAATTTGCAGTCGTTTGGATGGGCTGGTGAAGACAGGTGAGGTGGGCATTTTTATTCCTGCTAATGCACGGGTTATTCCTGAGTATAAAAATATTCAGGTTTTTATATCGGACAAACAGCTTGTCTCCTTCCCCCGCTGGATACAGTTTGTCTATGGAAATTTTTTGAAAAAGCGCAAGTCTATTGGAATTGATTTTTCAAATAATTGTCCTATCGGAAATGCTGGGGTGGTTTTTGTTCATGACATATATTGCAAGCTCTACCCGAAGGATTTTACTTCTTTCAGGGACAAGTTGGTGCGCGCTTATTCCTGCCTCATGTATCGCTATGCCACCCGCCACGCCAAGCTGCTGCTGACGGTATCCCAGTTCAGCCGGAACCAGATTGCCACCACCTACCGCATCCCGGCAGAAAAGATTCATGTGGTGCCCAACGGCTGGGAGCATTTCAAGGCTGTGGTGGCGGACAACAGCATCCTCCAGCAGTTTCCCCAGCTGGTGGACAAGGGCTTCTACTTCACCTTGGGGAGCCTTTCCCTCCGCAAGAATCTCAAGTGGATTGCCGACTATGCGGAGCGTCACCCGGAGGACACCTTTGCCATTTCCGGCAAGATGCTTTCCGGTCTGGTGCCGCCGGAGCTGGAGCGTGTGCAGACCTTGTCCAACATCGTGTTGCTGGGATATGTCACCGACGGCCAGGTAAAGGCCCTGATGCAGTGGTGCCGTGCCTTTGTCCTGCCCAGCTACTACGAGGGATTCGGTATCCCGCCTCTGGAGGCCCTGTCCTGTGGAGCAAAAATCATTGTGGCAAAAGCTGCCTCGCTGCCGGAGATTTACGGGGATGCCGCCCACTACATCGACCCGGACAATACCGATGTAGACTTGGAGGAGCTGCTGGCCCAACCAGTGGCCTCTCCCGAAAGAGTGCTGGAAACCTACACCTATGACAATGCTGCCCGGCTGCTGCATGGCTTGCTGGAAGGGTTATAAAAAATGAAGTTCAGTGCATTATTCTTTATATTCAGCAATAAAAATGAAGTATACTGCAAATTTTTGTTGATTTAAGAAACTAAACGGTTCTACCTCCTTGGCAACAAGCTCGGAGACCGGGGCTTTTTGCTGGAGAATGTGGTCTACCTGGAGCTGCTGCGCCGAGAGCTTGCCTTCCTGCAGGCGGTCAGCGACCACAACCCCAAGTACATCCTGTGTCTGGACGATGACGGAACGATAAACTACGACGGCATCAAGCAACTGTACGCCATCGACTGGCTTTTGGGGCAGGACTAGAAGGGTGAAGTCAGGGCATCTGTTCAAATGGCATGGACTTGTGTATAATTTCGTCCATAATTTTGTTTGATATAAGTATACCAATAGTGAGGAGCAATTTTTAGATGAATCTTGTTGACATATTATATACAGTAATCCTGTATCCGCTGGTGCAGGTGATAGAGATAGCCTTCATGCTGTTCGCCAAGTTGTTTGCCAACACGGGAATCGCCATCATGGGGGTGAGCTTTGTGGTGACGGTGCTGTGCCTGCCCCTGTACATTGTGGCGGAGAAGTGGCAGCAGCTGGAGCGGGACACGCAGCGGAGGCTGAAGCCTGGCGTAGACAGGATAAAGGCTGCGTTCAAGGGGGACGAGCAGTACATGATTCTGTCCACCTACTACCGGCAGAACCACTACCACCCTATGATGGCCCTGCGCTCCAGCTTCGGGTTGCTGATACAGGTGCCCTTCTTCATGGCGGCCTACAGCTGCCTTTCCAGCCTGCCGGCGCTGCAGGGGCAGAGCTTCCTGTTCATCCGGGACATGGGCGCTCCCGATGCCCTGTTCACTATAGGCGGCTTTGCAGTGAACGTGCTGCCCATCGCCATGACGGTGATAAACATTGTGGCGGGGGCCATCTACACCAAGGGCTTCCCCTTCAAGGAGAAGGCCCAGATTTACGGCATGGCCCTGCTGTTCCTGGTGCTGCTGTACAATTCCCCCGCCGGACTGGTGCTGTACTGGACCATGAACAACGTGTTCTCTTTGGTGAAGAACATCTTCTATAAGCTCAAGCATCCAGTGTGGGTGTTGTATATCATGATGTGTGCTGGCATTGTGTTTGCCGGGGCCTACGTGCTGTTCATCTACGATGGTGGTGCCAGCATGGCAAAGCGGCTGGCGGCGGTGGTGCCGCTGAGCTGTCTGATGCTAGCCCCCCTGGCAGTGAGGGGTGTGGAGTGGCTACTGGCTCATCCTCTGGTAGGTTTGGTGGAAGACGGAAAGACCCGCCGCTGGCTCTTTCTGTTCGCCGCCGCTGCTTTGGCGGTGTTGGCGGGCTTGGTGTTGCCCTCCTCGTTGATTGCATCCTCAGTGCAGGAGTTTTCCAACATTGGTGGGTACGGCAATCCCCGTGTCTTCCTGTTGTTTTCCTTCTGGCAGGCGGTGGGGCTGTTTCTGTTCTGGCCTGCCTGTGTTTTTTTCCTGTTCAGGGAAAAGATTCAGACCCTGTTGGCCACCTGCTTTTCCATTGGCTTGGTGGGGGCGATCCTGAATGCCTTTGTATTCACCGGAAGCTACGGTTCCATGGATGTGACACTGAAGTTTCCTGATGGATTCAGCAATCCCAGCATAGGGTATATGCTGATGAACTTAGTGGTATTGTGTCTGGTGGCAGTAGCGGTGATGGCATTGTTGGGGTGGAAGCGACAGCGCATCCTTTCTTCCGTCTGTCTTGTGGCCACCATTTCCTTTGTTGCCTTTGGGATAATCAACATCACCACTATCAACAGGGAGTATAAAAGTTTCCAAGAGGCGGCTGGAGCAGGAGCCAGTGAGGCATCGGAGCTGGAGCCGGTGTACCATCTGTCCAAGACTGGAAAGAATGTGGTGGTGCTGATGCTGGACCGTGCGGAAAGCTCTTATTTTGAGTACATCCTTGCAGACCAGCCAAAGATTCGGGATGCTCTTGATGGGTTTGTGTATTATAAGAATGCCTTAGCTTACAACAGCCATACCTTAATTGGTACTCCTCCCCTGTACGGTGGGTACGAGTATACACCTGATCAGATAAATTCTCGTTCCGACCAGTTGCTGAAGGACAAGCACAATGAGGCGCTGCTGCTCATGCCCCGAATTTTGACAGAACAGGCAGGTTTTTCTGCCATCATGTCCGACACTTCCTGGGGAAATTATAGTTTGGTCGCAGATATGAGGTTTACTGAGGGATATGACAAAATTGAGGGTTTTAGTTTAAATGGTAAATATACCGTAAAGTTTAGAAAAGAGTTTGATGAGCATGGTTTAACCAATAATTTAGGGAATGGAATCAAGAGGAATCTGCTTTGGGTCAGTTTGTTCCGAGAAACGCTCAGTATAGTTCGGCCTGTGGTGTATTACCAGGGATCATGGTGGAATAGCGAGAATGTAGAGGATATTGATTCTATCATTGACTGGTATGCACCCTTTCACTATTTGAATGAATTGACAGATTTCAGTGCAGAGACAAATTCACTGCTTGTTATTACAAATGAAACGACACATAGTAATGAGGATGTCTTATTCCTTGATTTACTTGATTCTAAATCAGTTAGCTATCCTAATTCTCCTGCATACGATGTGAATGCTCTTACTTATCAATCGCTTGCCCGCTGGTTCAATTACCTCAAGGAGAATGGTGTCTACGACAACACCCGAATCATCATCGTCTCCGATCACGGTATGGGACATGGAGAGAAGGCGGCGGAGGGGTATGATGATGTGTCATTGGTGAATAACAACAAGGACCATTTTCACGCAATGTTGCTCTATAAGGATTTTGGGGCAAGGGGGGAGATTAAAACCGATATGTCCTTTATGACAAATGCCGATGTTCCCACTCTAGCTCTGGAAGGAATTGTGGAAAATCCCATAAATCCCTTTACCGGAAACCCAGTAAATTCTGAGCCAAAAGCTGACGGCGTTTACATCACTACCGATGATATCTTTATGCCCTATCATGGAAAGAGTGACTACATATTTACGGTAAAAGATGAGTTTTGGTATCATGTGAAGGACAACATCTTCATAGACAGCAATTGGACCCAGGAGGTTCCACGGTGAGTTTTGGCGAGGCATTGTATGCAGTCATACTTTATCCCATAGTGCAGGTTATAGAGATTGCCTACAAGGTATTCAGCCAGCTGTTCAACAACACCGGAATCGCGGTGATGGGGGTGAGCTTTGTGGTGACGGTACTGTGCCTACCCCTGTACATCGTGGCGGAGAAGTGGCAGCAGCTGGAGCGGGACACCCAGGAGCGGCTCAAACCGGGCGTGGACAGGATAAAGGCGGTGTTCAAGGGTGACGAGCAGTACATGATACTGTCCACCTACTACCGGCAGAACCACTACCACCCCATGATGGCCCTGCGCTCCAGCTTCGGCCTTTTGATTCAGGTTCCCTTCTTCATGGCGGCCTACAGCTGCCTTTCCAGCCTGCCAGCATTGCAGGGCCAGTCCTTCCTGTTCATCCGTGACATGGGTGCTCCCGATGCCCTGTTTGCCATTGGCGGCTTTTCGGTGAACGTGCTGCCCATAGCCATGACGCTGATAAACATTGCCGCTGGTGCAATCTACACCAAGGGCTTCCCCCTCAGGGAGAAGGCCCAGATTTACGGTATGGCCCTGTTGTTTCTGGTGCTGTTGTACAACTCCCCCGCCGGTTTGGTGCTGTACTGGACCATGAACAACGTGTTCTCCCTGGTGAAGAACATTTTCTACAAGCTCAAGCATCCGGTGAAGGTGCTGTACATCCTGATGTGCGGGGGAATTGCACTGGCCGACATCTACATATTGTTTGTATACGGCGGAAGTGCCAGCATGACCAAGCGGCTGGCGGCGGTGGTTCCCTTCACCTGCTTGGTGTTTGTTCCGTATCTTGTCCGTGGAGTGAACTGGCTGCTGGACAACAAAGTGTCAAATTTGGTAAATACCCCCCCCCCTACAAAGCTGAGGGTATTCATTCCAGTGGCCGTGGCCTGGGCCTTGCTCTCCGGCTTGGTGCTGCCATCCTCCCTCATCGCCTCCTCCGTGTCTGAGTTCTCGGACATTGGCAGTTTTGGAAATCCGGCGGTGTTCCTGTGGTACTCCTGCTTCCAGAGCCTGGGCCTGTTCGTGTTTTGGCCGCTGTGCATTTTCTTTTTGTTCAAGGAGAGAATTCAGACCCTGTTGACCATTGCTTTTTCCATGGGCTTTGTGTGCAGCGTGATAAATGCCTTTATCTTTGTGGTGAACTATGGCGCCATGGACATCACCTTGACCTTTGAAGGTGGTCTTAAAGGGGTTGGAATCGGATATACCTTGGCGAATATCTGTGTTATGGCCGGTGTCTGTACCCTTGTTTTTTTGTTGCTTGCAAAAAATGGCAGGAAGCTGCTTTCATCTAGTGCCGTCATAGGTGTATTGGCGTTTATAGCCTTTGGAGGATTGAATGTCAGGGCAATTGGTCAAGGATATGCCAAATATCAGGAGCTGAAACAAAGGAATGCTATAGCGATTGATGGGATGGAGCCTGTATTCAACTTTACAAAGACAGGCCAGAATCTTGTGGTGATTATGCTGGATAGAGCTTCAAGTGCTTATCTTGAGCCTATATTCCAGAATCAGCCTAAGCTGTATGAAATGTTTGATGGTTTTACCTATTATAAGAATACAGTGTCCTTCGCTCCTAAAACCCTTACAGGTACACCTGCTATCCATGGAGGGTATGAATATACCCCTGCTGAAATAAATAAACGGAGAGATGCTACCTTGAGGGAAAAACATACGGAAGCGTTGCTTGTGCTTCCCCGTATTTTGACAGAGAATTCCGATTTCATTGCATCAATGTATGATTCATCATGGGCCAATTATAGTTATGTCTCAGACATGAGTTTTACTGATGATTATGAGAAGATTCAAGGATACACATTGCATCAAAGATATGTAGGTATTGCAGGAAAAGAATTAGAGGTGCCCACTATCATAGATTCTTTGGAGCCTGGTATGAAAAGAAATCTATTATGGGTATCTGGATTCAGGTGTGCACCCATTGCTATCCGTCCTGTAGTGTATTATAGAGGAACATATTTTAATCTTGAGGCTGTAGACTCAGACACTTGCTGGGACTGGTTCTCTGCTTTGTACGCCTTGCCTTATATTACAAATTTTGATGCTTCTAATAATTCCTTGATAGTTCTGACAAATGATATGACTCATGAGATCATGAGGAATTACTCTGGTCAATCAATGTTCGAGAATCCCCTTTCCCATCCAGATTTTCCTCATTATAGAGAAAACACTCTTGCATTGCTGATGTTGGGAAGATGGTTTGAGAAATTGAAGGAAAATGATGTCTATGACAATACACGAATCATTATTGTTTCTGATCATGGTATTGGAACCCAGTGGTCTCAGGAAGCTTTCTCTCATCCAGATTTTGATGTAGACACAGTAAAGAATTTTTCAAAGGACTATCTCCATTCTCTCTTGTTGTATAAGGATTTCGGTGAACGTAACTCTTTGAAAATTGACTCTAGTTTTATGACTACAGCTGATGTGCCTACACTGGCTTTGGAGGGAATTGTGGAGAACCCAGTGAATCCCTTCACTGATAACTTGATTGATTGCGAGAAGAAGCAAAACGGTGTATATGTGACGACACACGTTAATTTGTGGGCACCAGAACACAGCAAGAGCGAGTACATCTTCACAGTACCTGATGATTCATGGTATCATGTGAAGGACAACATCTTCATAGACAGCAACTGGACCCAGGAGACTCCAAGATGACATTTTTACTCTACATTGATCCCGGTACGGGAAGCATGCTCTTTTCCATTCTGATTGGAGCCATTGCCACCCTGTATTTTTTGGGGAGGGCTGCCATCCTCAAGGCAAAGATGATGCTTGGTGCAAAGAAGGACGGCGTTGCCCTAACGGACAACAACTACAAGCAGTACGTGGTGTACAACGAGGGGATGCAGTACTGGAACCTGTTCAAGCCGGTCTGCGACGAATTCGAACGGCGGCAGCTGGAGCTCACCTACTACACCTCGGCGGAAAAGGATCCCGTCTTTGAGCAGGGCTACCAATTCGTGAGGCCGGAATTCATCGGAGAGGGGAACAGGGCCTTCGTGCGGCTGAACATGCTTTCCGCCGGGGTGGTGCTCATGACCACGCCGGGGCTCAACGTCTACCAGCTCAAGCGTAGCAAGCGGGTCAAGCACTATTCCCATGTCCTCCATGCCACGGGAGATGCAACCATGTACCGGCTTTTTGGCATTGATTACTTTGACTCCGTGCTGTTGACAGGAGACTACCAGGCTGCCGACCTGCGCCAATTGGAGGAACAGCGTGGACTTCCTGCCAAGGAGCTGGTGACAGTGGGCTGTCCCTACCTTGACGTGCTGCAGGAAAAGATTGCCGCCCTTCCAGCGGAAGAAAATCATCCCTTCACCGTCCTGGTCTCCCCCTCCTGGGGAGCCTCTGCCCTTCTGTCTCGCTATGGCGAAAAGCTGCTGGATCCTTTGGTGGAAACTGGCTGGCGAATCATCGTTCGTCCCCATCCTCAGTCAAAGAAATCCGAGGCGGAGCTTTTGGCTCGGTTGGAAGAGCGATATAAGGATAAATCCAATGTGGAGTGGGATTATGAGCGGGACAACATCCACGCCATGAAGAAGTCAGACATCATGATTTCAGACTTTTCCGGCATTATCTATGACTACACCTTCCTGTGCGACAAGCCGGTGATGTATGTGAATGCTGACTTGGACCTGCGTCCCTACGATGCCTATGACATTGACGGCGGAAAGAATATCTGGCAGTTCAAGACATTGCGGGAAATCGGCGTTGAGCTGAAGGAGGAAGAGTTCCCCAATATCAAGCAAGTCATCGAGGCTGCCAGTGACAGTCAGGATTTGGCCAGAAGGAGGAGGGAGGCCAAGGACGCCGCCTGGATGCGTCGTGGTGAGGCTGGCAAGAAAATCGTCGATTATATGACAAGCGTTCCGTTGGGAAAATAGCTGCTGTAGATAAGGAGGAAAAATATGCAGGCATTGATTTTAGCGGCGGGAATGGGCAAGCGACTGGGGCGATATACCCAGGATGCCACTAAATGTATGGTCTCCGTCAATGGCAAGACCCTCATTGAGTATGCCATAGAGTCGCTGGTACAGAACAACATCAAGAAGCTGGTGATGGTTGTGGGATATAAAAGCCAGGTGCTCATTGACTTCATTTCTTCTAAATTTAATGAGGGGAATCTCAATGGGATGGAAATCCAATACATTGAGAATCCGATATTTGATAAAACAAACAATATTTATTCCCTCTTCCTTGCCTGCGACGAGCTTGTAAAGGACGACACCATCCTTTTGGAAAGCGATTTGATTTTCAAGCCGGAAATCATCACTCAGTTGATTGAAAATCCTGATGCAAACATTGCGGTTGTCTCTCGCTTCGAGCCTTGGATGGACGGAACCTGTGCCCTCTTGGATGAAAACAGGAATATTACTGGTATTCTTGACAAGGCACATTTCGACTGGAGGGATACCAACTCATATTTCAAGACAGTGAATATATATAAGTTCTCGTCAGATTTTTCTAAAAAGTGCTATGTTCCCTTCCTGGAGGCGTACCAGAAAGCTTTTGGAACGAATGAATACTACGAGCAGGTCCTCAAGGTGCTTTCCTTTTTGTCGGCCTCAACATTGAAGGCCATGCCTGTTCCAGGCGACGATTGGTATGAAATCGATGATCCGGCGGACTTGGCCATTGCAGAAAATCGATTTGCCAAATGCGAGGCAAAGCTGGAGATGCTGCAGAAGCGCTACGGAGGCTATTGGAGATTCCCTGAGTTGAAGGATTTTTGCTATCTGGTGAACCCCTACTTTCCGCCCCAGAAGATGGTTGACGAGCTGACGGCAAGCTTCAAGACATTGCTGACACAATATCCCAGTGGGGCTGCCCAGCAGAGCCTTTTGGCCGGAAAGATTTTCAACTTGCTGCCGGAGTATGTTGCGGTAGGGAATGGTGCCGCGGAGCTCATTTCCTCTTTGGGAAGGTGCGAGGAGTGGGGTATTTCAGGAAGGGTGCTGGTTCCGTACCCCACCTTCAACGAGTACCCGGAGCGGCTGGCAAATTGCCAGATTGTTCCTCTGGACACCTCATCCAATAATTTTGTGTATACTGCTGATGACATTCTGAAAGCTGTAATGGAAAGTCAGGCTGATGCCGTGCTGCTCATCAATCCTGACAATCCGTCTGGAAATTTTATCGGAAAGGCGGAGATGCAAGGTCTTTGCACACGATTGCGCGACTTGGACGTAAAGTTGATTTTTGACGAGTCCTTTATCGATTTTGCTGACTCTCAGATTCGCTATACTTTGCTGGATGAAAAATTCCTTGTTGAGCATCCCAATGTGATGGTGATTAAATCCATCAGCAAAAGCTACGGCGTTCCGGGTCTGAGACTGGGCATCCTTGCGTGCTCGGATGTGGAGTGCGTCAGTAAAATCAGAAAGATGAATTCCATCTGGAACATCAATTCTTTTGCGGAATATTATCTTCAGATTTATGAAAAGTATGGTAAGACCTATGCTGCGGCCTGCGATTCAATTGCCCATGAGCGGAGACGTTTTTTCCAGGCACTTTCACAAGTCAAGAATCTAAGGGTCTTTCCCAGTCAGGCGAATTTCATCATCTGCCGTTTGGAGGGCAAGGTCTTGGCAAAGGATTTGGCCATGTATCTTATGGAAAAACACAATATTTTCATCAAGGATTTGACCGGAAAGCGTTGCTTTGACAGTGGCCGTTTTATCAGGCTTGCCATTCGTGACGAGGCGGACAATGGCGCATTGATTGCCGCCCTGCAGGAAATTGAATTGTAGCGCAGAGGAAAAATCCCGCCTCCTGGAAAGGTGGGTGTACTAAGATAAGTGCTGGCCGGGAATTCTCCTGGCCAGCTTTTTTATAACAAAATTGACAGTGCGCATATTTAATGCGTATAATTATGTGTGAGGAGAGCAAGTGACAGCCAAGGAGCTGATTAAGAGGCTAAAATCGGATGGTTGGGTTGAAATACGACAGATTGGAAGTCATAAGCAGTTCAAGCATCCATCAAAGCCGGGGCTTGTAACGGTTCCTTTTCATACTGGGGACATTGCAATCGGAACATTACGCAGCATCATAAAACATGCAGGCTTGCAATAGGAGGTTTTATGGACAAGGTTTCATATCTAGCAATTATGGAAAGGTCTGATGAGGGGTACAGCGTTTATTTTCCAGATGTGCCTGGCTGTATTTCCTGGGGGAAGGATGTGGAGGAGGCGCAAATTAAGGCACGGGAGGCACTGGACCTCCACTTGTATGGACTTGTTGCGGAAAATGAGAGGCTTCCAGAAGCCTCTGCTTCTGTTAAGATACAAAATCCCACAGATATTGTTTGCCTCATAAGCACCTACCCCCAAATATTCAAGGAGCGTTTTGAGAACAAGAAGGTAAAGGTGAATGTCACCATTCCCAATTGGTTGAAAAATCAAGCCGTGGCAGAAAAGGTGAATTTCAGCCAGGTGCTGGAGCTTTCTCTCAAAGAAATGCTTTGCTCCAGTTCCCAAGGATAAAATCAACTCAATCCCGCCTCCTGGAAAGGTGGATGTACTAAGACAAGGGCTGGCCGGGAATTCTCCTGGCCGGCTTAATTGCATGTTCAGCTGAATGCGTCCGTGAATCCTGTGAAATCGCTGGCTGGTAAAAATTACGGTAAACAGATTTTCGAGGTTTTGGGGATTATGTCTTGTTTTTATCAGTCAATTCCTGTATAAGTGTGCTTTAGGAGGAAAATTTATGGAAGCGACTGGCGCGCAGCGATTGTCTGTTACACGGAAAATCGCCTTTATTGGGGTTCTGGGAGCCCTCACTGTTTTATTGGGAAGCACCCCCATCGGGCTGATTCCCACACCGTGGGGGCTGAATGTCACCATCCTGCATATTCCAACCATCCTAGGGGCATTGCTACTGGGTCCTGTCGGTGGTTTGGGAATTGGAGCCATTTTTGGCATCAGCAGTATGGTGCGGGCCATCAGCAATCCTGTGGGATTGAGCATCATGTTCACGAATCCCCTCATTTCGATTTTGCCCCGGGTTCTGTTTGGACTGACGGCATGGCTGGTGTTCAGTGGGTTGGGGAAGGTGCGGGTGCCAAAGGTACTGGCAGCCACCATTGCGGCAGTGGTGGGAACCTTGCTGCACACCACCTACGTGTTTCTGGCAATGATTGTCTTTGCCGGTGGTCAGGTGACGAGCATTGTTGGTGGGGTGAAGGGTCTGTTCCTGCTGTTTTTGCCGAATGCGGTGGCAGAGACCATTGCTGCCGGCATCATCATCACCGCTATCATCAGTGCCGTCTACGTGACAGCCGGGCGTAAGTCAAAGTTGTCCGAGATAGATTCGGCCAAATAAGCGGCGGGCACGTCAAGGCTGGTGGGTACTCCTGCCAGCCTTTTTGTTTTAGCGGGGCAGCTGGTGAGGCGGTTTTGTAGTGGCTTTCTTTTCATGTCCAGTGAAATGTGGTAGAATTGAAGGCAGGAGGGCTTATGTCATTCTCGGTTTTGGAGAAGCAGGTACAGGAGCTGCCCTTGGACTTGCAGAAGAGGATAGAAATGTATGTGTTGTTTGTTATTAACCAATACAAGAATTCCTGCCCAAGTCACAATCGCCGTCCAGTCGCTGAGGTACTGGATAGTCTGACGGGCATTATTCCCGATTCGGAATCCATGTCCCTGAGAGAAATTCGCAATGAGCGGTTGTCTGGACAAGAGATTTTATGACAGTTTTTTTAGATTCAAATATAATCCTTGACATACTATTGAAAAATAAAGTTTTTTATGAGGAAAGCCGTTCCTTGTTGGTTCTTGGCGATGTGCATGGGATAGATTACTTCGTCTCTGCAACCTCAATCACCGATATTTATTACATTGTCCATAAATATGAGAAGGATGACTTGAAGGTGAGGGCACATATTGCAAATCTTTTGGAGGTTGCTTCTGTCGCTGGGATTGATGAGTCGTGCGTCAGGAATGCCCTCAACTCATCCTGGAAGGACTTTGAGGATGCAGTGCAAAATGAGGCGGCTGTGCAGATTAATGCCGACTATCTTGTGACAAGGAATACGAAGGATTTTACCATGACCTTTGTCCCCGTCATAACACCCGCTGACTTTATACAATTGTTTGATGCCAGTAGTCTCTGACGAAGGTTTTTGCCGTTCAAGGCTGGTGGGTACTCCTGCCAGCTTTTTTGTTTTAGCGGGGTAGCTGGTAGTAGGTGTCCCGTCCCTGTCCCAGCCGTTGGAGGCTGCCCTCGCTTGTCATCCTGGCCAATAGTCTGGCGGCAGTGGCCTGGGACACGGTCAGCAGTCTTTCAGCCTGGGGGCGGGTGATGGTGGGGTGGGTGGAAAGATAGTCCAGTACCCTTTGGTGGTGCAGCGGAGCTGGCTGGACTGGCTGGCTGGTGTGGTAGCTGGCCTCTGGCTCGCTGATTTCCAGATACTCCCCGGTAGTCGAGGTGCAGCTGGTGTTCTGGTTGGGGAGGACAATCTTGAAGGCGTTTTCCGACACATGGATTTCGGGCTTCCTTGCTGCCTTTTTGTAGGCGAGGTTGATGCGGGGAAGCCCCGTGCCAAAGGCTTCCACCAGCTGGAGGCGGTAAAAGACTGAGGCGAGATTCTCGTTCCGTTGCAGGGAGATTCCCATCATGATGTCACCCTGTGTGAGTCCGGGCATGAGTCCGCCCATGGAGACGATTTCCATTCTGTCGTCAAAGATGCTGATGAGGATGCTGGAATGATAGCTGTAGTCCCGGTGGATGGCGGCGTTCAGCAGTGCTTCCCGCAGGGCTTCGTCTGGGTAGTCCCGGCGGTCGATGCGATGGAGTCCGCTGAATCGGGAGCCCAGTTGGTTGTGCTTTTCCAGATAGGCGTATGCCTGCTCTAGCTGGGCGAACAGGGAGCCGCTGAATTCTGCCCGGTCCTGAAAGATGTACTTGTCGGTGCCAGAGAATCGGGCCGCCTTGATGGTGAAGGGACATTGGTCGGAAAGGAGTAGGGCAAGGTTTGTGTAGAGGCCGTCTGCTGTCACCAGCTGGAGGCTCCGTTGTTGGGCCTCCTCCAATGGAATGCCCCGCCGCTGGAATTCCTGCTGGGCGGTCACAAAGGTGAGGCTTTGGTTCAGACTCCGGGCACACTCGAACCGCTCCCCGTCGCTTTCTTTTATCATCTTGAGTATGGCCGCCTCCGAAGCGTTGATTGTGGCTGAGCCCTGTCGCAGGTAGACTCCTGCCGGACGCAGGCCCTTTGCCGCAAGGTAGTAGGGGCGGGCGGTTCCTCTCTGCACTTGGGTTATGACAATGGGTTTCCCCTCCACCTCCTGCACCGAGTGGGACACAAACATGGTGACATCAGGACGAATTGCATTTGCGATGGAGTCAACCAGGGACAGCTGTGTCTGGTCGGGATTGTCCACGCCCACAACCGAGCCGTCGTCAGCTCGCCCGATGTGGATGGTGCCGCCGTCGGTGTTGGCGAAGGCGACGACAGTCTTTTTGATGTCGTCGGTGTAGACGGATTTGAATTCAGTGTGGGTGTCTTCATATAGCTTCATGGTTGCCCTCCCTTATCATCTTATCTTATCTTATCATTACTGTCAATGATAAGATAAGGTGATAAGAAGCAGTCCCCAAGAAACGGCCCCTTTGCCCGCTAGGGCAAAGCCCTACCCCGCAGTAGAGCCGACCTAACGTACCAGCCCCCTTTTACTATTAGTTCCCCTATGCTATACTGCAACACATGAAAACTCACGCCATGCATAGCCTGCAGGAGTCAGGCATCAAGAACGGTCCATTATGTGTGGGGCTGGATACAGACCCCAGCTATCTTCCCCAGTCAGTGCTGGCTGCTTACGGAACGGCTGCCCAGGCGGTGGTGGCCTACAACAAGGCCATCATCCAGCGGATTGCGGCTGATTCCAGTGGCCCTGCCTTGGCTGCCTGCTGCAAGGTGCAGATTGCCTACTACGAGGCCATGGGGCTTGCGGGCTTGCGGGCGTATGCTGAGACCCTTCGACTGGTGAAGGCCGCTGGCTTGCCGGTGATTGCCGACATCAAGCGGGGAGACATTGCCGACACTGCCCGTGCCTATGCCCGCGCCCATTTCAGCGGCGACTTTGAGGCTGACATCATCACTATCAATCCCTACATGGGCTTTGACACTCTGGAGCCCTTTACTGAATATGCCCATCAGGACAAGGGCGGCAAGGGAATGTTCGTGCTGCTGCGGACCTCCAATCCCGGCATGGTGCATCTCGAAAAGCTTCCTTTGGAAAAGTCCATTGCTGGCTTTGCGGGCGAAGTGGTGCTTGATAGGGTTGGCGGCGAATTGAATCGACTGGAAAAACTGTTCAAGGAAGAATATCCTGCCGCCGGTTGTTCTCCTGTTGGTGCCGTGGTGGGCTGTACCGAGGAGTCTGACGCACGCCAGCTGCGGGACGCATATCCCCAGATTTACTTCCTGATTCCCGGCTATGGTGCCCAAGGCGGTGCAGCCCGCATTGCCGCCACCCTGCTGGACAAGGCTGGTGGCACGGTCAACTCCTCCCGTGGAATCCTGTGTGCCTGGAAGAAGGACGAGAAGCTTGCCCAAAAGGCTGCCGACAACAAGCTGACGGTGGAGGACATTGCCGATTCTGCCGCCGCCGCCGCCGCTGAGGCCAAGGCTGACCTGCTGGATGCCGTCAAGCTGCTGAAAGCCTAATGCCAAGTCCCCATTTCAGCCTGGAAGTGGGGATTTATTCTATAAATCTATTCACAAAATTTATTCACAAGGAGTTGCCATGTCCTGTTCCGATATTGAGCCAATTTTTACCCATGCCCAAACCCTCAGCTGCAAGGAAATTCAACCCAATGTCTTTGAGGTGAAGCTTGCTTATGCTTCCCCTGCAAAAAGTGGAGGCGACGGAATCGTGCATCGGGTGGAGCCGGGCCAGTTCTTTATGCTGTGCCGTGAGCCTTCCCAAGTGTTGCTGGCCCGTCCCATCAGCGTGTACTGGGCGGAAAAGTCGGCTGATTCTGATTCCGGTTGCAGCTGGCAGGTGACCTTCCTGATTCTGCTGAAGGGGCAGGGAACGGCGGAGCTTTGCTCCCTGGCTGCTGGCGACAAGGTTTCCCTCATCGGCCCCTTGGGCAACAGCTTTCCCAAGCCTGCTGACCTGGGACTGGCGGCTGGGGCCGACGGTTCCGCCACAATTTGCATTGTGGGTGGTGGAATCGGAGTGGCTCCTGTGGCGGGATTTGCGGCTACCTTGCCTGAACGGAGCTACGACTTTTACGCTGGCTTCAAGAGTGGGAGCTATGGCCTGGATAAACTGAAGGCAAACGACCTTGTTGTCACCACCGATGACGGTAGCTGCGGCATCAAGGGAATGATTCCCCAGGTGCTGGATGCCACCACCTTGAAAAAAGCTGGCTATCAGGTGGTGTACGCCTGTGGTCCGGAGCCGCTTTTGTCCTATGTGCAGAAAATCTGCGGTGAGGCTGGTGTTCCCTGCTACCTGAGCATGGAGTCTGCCATGGCCTGCGGCATGGGAGCCTGTCTGGGCTGCACCATCGCCACCACAGAGGGAAATCGCCGCTGCTGTGCCGACGGGCCCGTGTTTCCCGGTGAGATTCTTGTTTTCCCGGAGCGGAAGCCACCGAGAGTCGTCCCCGCAGCAAGGGAGCGGGATGACGTGTCAAAAGGAGCTGCCGAGGTGGACTTGTCCGTCACCATCGCTGGCGTGCGGTTTGCCAACCCGGTGATTGCCGCCTCCGGAACCTTTGGCTATGGCAGCGAGTACCAGTCCATTCTGGAGGTGAGTCGGTTGGGCGGCATCTGCTCCAAGGGACTGACGCTGGAAGGGCGGCCGGGAAATGGCGGAGTCAGGCTGAAGGAGACGGCGGGCGGCATCATCAACTCCATCGGCCTGGAGAATCCGGGCATTCCCCATTTTGTAGGCCATGAGCTTGCCCAGATGAAGAGGCTTTCCCCTGTGACCATCGCCAATCTTTCCGGCTCCACCATCGAGTCCTACGTGGAGGGGGCAAGGCTTTTGGCTCAGGCGGCTGTCCCCATGATTGAGCTGAACATTTCCTGCCCCAACGTAAAGGCTGGTGGCATGGCCTTTGGCTTGGAGTGCAATGCCGCCGCCACCGTTACCGCTGCCGTTCGGGAGGCCGCACCAAACATTCCCCTGATGGTAAAGCTTTCTCCCAATGCCCCCGACCTGATTGGTGTGGCGGATGCGGTTCGTCAAGCTGGTGCCGACGCCCTGAGCCTCATCAACACGGTGCAGGCCATGGCAATCGACATTTACAAGGGGCGGCCCTTGTTCGACAATGTGCGGGCGGGACTTTCTGGCCCGGCGGTCAAGCCCCTTGCCCTGCGGATGGTCTACGATTTGGTGCAGTACCTGAACAGGCTGCCTGAGTCACAGCGGATTCCTGTGGTGGGGCTGGGTGGAATCAGCTGCTGGCAGGATGCGGTGGAATTCATCATGGCGGGAGCAAGTGCCATTCAGGTGGGAACTGCCACCTTTGCTAATCCACGTTGCATGACACAAATCATCGACGGACTTGCCGCCTTCATGAAGGAGCGAGGCTATCAGAAGCTGGATGATTTCCGTGGTTTGGCACAGATTTAGTCCATCATGACCTATAATCGCATTGTAGAAGGAAAATTTGTCCGCAGGCTGAATCGTTTTGTGGCGGAGGTGGAGATTGGCGGAAGGTGGGAGACTGTCCACGTGAAGAACACAGGGAGGTGTAGGGAGCTGCTGTTGCCGGGAGCCACTGTGTATCTGGAAGAGAGCGACAATCCTAACCGAAAGACACGCTACGATTTGGTGGTGGTCCGCAAGAAGGGGCTTGGCTTGGTGAATATGGACAGTCAGGCTCCAAACAAGGTGGCCTGCGAATGGCTAAAAGTTCAGGGATTTTCTTTGGTAAAGGCGGAATACAGCTACGGCAAGTCCCGAATCGATTTTTACATGGAAGGTGAGCCACAAGCCGAGTTTTGGGGTGAGGCTTGGCGTGGGGCTGCTTTTCCCGCCTGCAATCAAGCTGAACAGGAGCCACTTCCCCGCTACTTGATGGAGGTGAAGGGCTGCACCCTGGAAATTGATGGTGTAGGCTACTTCCCCGATGCTCCCACAGAACGTGGGGTAAGGCACCTGCAGGAATTGGCCGCTGCAGCCCGCCTAGGCTACCGTTGCATCGCTGCCTTTGTGATTCAAATGGAAGGCATAAAAGAAGTGCGAGCCAATGTGGAAACCCACCCAGAGTTTGGGCAGGCCCTGCAATTGGCTCGTGACGCTGGTGTACAGGTACTGTTTCTCTGCTGTGCTGTAACACCTGATGAGTTGATTATTCAGCAGGCTCTGTGGGGCTGATGTGCTGGAGCTTTAGCCTAAAAAGTTGAAGGCAGGCTCCAGTTTAAAGCTTTGAATATAAATCCAAATCAAAAAGCCGCAAAGCACCAGCTTTAGACCCGTTCCTAGCAAAAAGCCCAAGAATGCGCCGCTGGCGGATTTTAATGCCCGCTTCATGTCACGATTGTCGTGGATAAGCTCTCCCACCATGGCTCCTGCAAATGGTCCCAGAATGATTCCCCAAGGTCCGATAAAGATGCCCACAATCAAGCCAATGGTGGAGCCCCACATTCCCGCCTTGGAGCCACCCGTCTTTTTTGTCAGGTAGATGGGAATCAGGTTGTCCAGCACCGAGATGACCGCCGTGGCAATGCCGGTGGCTATCAGCAGCAGGGTGGGAATGTCACAATAGTGGGAAAAGTAGGCGGCCAAAAGGCCACACCAAGCCAGCACCACTCCCGGCAGAACAGGTACTACACAGCCCACCGTTCCAATCAGCAGGCAGATGGCTCCAAGAGTTGCAAGGAAAACGTCAAAGCCCATGGTGGCCATCCTTTTTCTTTCCCAAGTATGCTTCCCGCACCGTTTCGTTCTGCAACAATTCTTCTCCAGAGCCTTTCAGGACAATGTGGCCCGTCTCAATAACATAGGCCAAGTCGGCAATTTTTAGGGCCATGTTGGCATTTTGCTCAATCAACAAAATGGTAACACCTGCCTTGTTGATGTCCTGGATAATGCTAAAAATCTGCTGCACAATCAGGGGTGCAAGACCAAGGGAAGGCTCGTCCAGCATCAGCAGCCTTGGTCGGCTCATTAAGGCTCGTCCCACAGCCAGCATCTGCTGTTCTCCACCGCTGAGGGTTCCCGCATATTGCCAGGAACGCTCCTGCAGGCGAGGAAAAAGGCTGTAAACCCACTCCAAATCTTTTTCAATTTCCTTGGTGTCCTTCCGCAGATAGGCTCCGATTTTCAGATTTTCCTTTACAGACAAGTCGCTAAAAACACGGCGACCCTCTGGAGAAAGGGCAATGCCTTCCTTGCAAATCTTGTGGATGGGTTGGCCTGCAATTTCCTTTTGGTTCACCTTGATGGAACCGCTTTCTGCCTTTACAAGGCCAGAAATAGTGCGCAAGAGGCTTGACTTTCCTGCACCGTTGGCTCCAATCAAGGTGACAATCTTTCCTTCAGGAACCTCCAAATCAATACCTTGCAAGGCTTTGATTCCACCATAGGATACATTGAGGTTTTCTATTTTCAGCATTAGTTTTCTCCTAAATAAGCGGAAATCACCACAGGATTGTTCTGTACTTCCTCCGGTGTTCCCTCTGCAATCAGGGCGCCAAAATTCAATACGTAGACTCGATCAGAAATATCCATAACCAAATCCATGTGATGCTCAATCATCAAGATGGTCAGGTTAAAGTCGTCACGAATCTTTCTGATAAACGAAGTAAGCTCCGCTGTTTCCTGGGGATTCATTCCTGCCGCAGGTTCATCCAGCAGCAGCAGGGTGGGCTCTGTAGCCAGGGCACGGGCAATTTCCAGTCGCCGCTGCAGTCCGTAGGGGAGGCTGGTGCAAGGCTCGTCCTTCACTTCCAGCAAACCCAAAATCCCCAGCAATTCCAGGGCTTCCTCCCGCTGCAGCCTTTCTTCCTTGTAGTTCAAGCGGAAGGTGGCGGAAAAAACATTGCTGCTTCGTCTCATGTGCTTGGCAATCAACACATTGTTGAACACGGACTGGCTTTTCCACAGGCGGATGTTCTGGAAGGTTCGGGCAATTCCCAGCTTGGTAATCTTGTCGGGGGTGGGCTCCAAGGTCTTTGAGTAGTCTCCGTGCATGGTGCCACCATAAAGCCGCTTCATCCTTCCCTTGGGAAAGTTTTCGATGATTTTTTTTCCGTTGAAAAACACTGCTCCGTTTGTGGGGGCATAGACTCCCGTTACCACGTTGAATGCGGTGGTTTTTCCCGCACCGTTGGGGCCAATGAGGGAAATGATTTCTCCCTTGTTCACCTCCAGAGAAAGGGAGTTTACCGCCACAACGCCACCAAACTGCATGGTGATATTGTCCATCGTAAGAATATTGTTTGCCGAAATGCTTCGTTCCATGGTTACTTTTCCTCCTCAGAGCTCTGAGCTACAGAAGCTGTTGGGCTTGGAGCGGCAGTCTGCTTCTTTTTTGCAAGGCGAGCTGGCAGGGACATGAAGAATTTCTTGACTCCTGCAATGGAAAATTCCTTGTCTCCCATAATTCCCTTTTGATAAAACAGAACGATGGCCATGATGACGATGGAAAAGACAACCTTTCGGAAGCCAGGACGCAGCAGTGGCACGTGGAAGCTTCCGATGAAAAGGTTTGCATTGTCCAGAAAACGCAGCCACCACTCGGAGCAGGCGATAAACAGGAAGGAGGAGATGCAGCTTCCAGTGACGCTGCCGATTCCCCCGATGACCACAATCAAAAGAATCTCGTAGGTCATGGCGGACTTGAACTGGCTTGCCTGGATGGTGGTCTGGAACATGGCCAGCAGGGCACCAGAGATTCCTGCAAAGAAGGAGCTGATGATAAAGGCCAGCCGCTTGTGATGGGCAAGGTTGATTCCCATGGCTTCTGCTGCCACCTCATCGTCACGGATAGCCTTGAACGCCCGGCCGTAGGTGGAGTTAATCAACAGTAGAATCAGGGCGATGCAGATACCCGCCACCGCAAAGGGAAAGAGGGTGCTCTTGAACACGGGATATTTTCTCAGCAGGTTCGAGCCGTTTGTGATGACACCCAGTTTGTCCCACTGGAAGATTGCCCGGATAATTTCCGCAAAGCCCAAGGTGGCAATGGCAAGATAGTCGCTTTTGAGCTTGAGCACCGGCAAACCGATGAGGAAGGCAAAGAGGGCTGCGGCACAGCCTGCTAAGATTATGGCTACAGGAAAGGGCAGGGTAAACTGAATGATTCCGCCGTCGTAGTACTGGTACACCGCTGCCCGCTGGTCTTGGGGAATGGTAAAGATTGCGTAGGTATAAGCTCCAATCAGCATGAATCCTGCTTGTCCCAGGGAGAACAGACCGGTAAATCCATTCAGCAGGTTCATGGACACGGCAACAAGGGCGTAGATGGCGCCCTTTTTCAGCACCGTAAAGAGCATGGAGGTTCTGGGAAGAATCTGCTCCAGCACTGCAACCACAATGAATAGCAGGGCTAAAAGGATAAAGCCTGCAATGAGATTCTTCTTCTTGCTGGTGGTAATATTTGTCAGTGTATTCAAGTGAGCCTCCTTATACCTTGTCCGTGGTTTTTTCGCCAAAGAGACCGGTGGGCATGAACATCAGCACTCCAATCAGCAGGACAAAGGTGAAGGCATCGCTAAAGGTGGTCCATCCCAGTCCCTTGATGATGTTTTCACAAATACCGATGATAAAGGCTCCGATTACAGCACCGGGAATAGAGCCGATTCCACCAAAAACGGCGGCAACAAAGGCCTTTAGTCCAGGCATGGCTCCTACTGTAGGGGTAACACCCGTGTAATTGGAGAAGAACAAGATGGAGCCAATGGCGGCCAGAAATGAGCCGATGATAAAGGTGGTGCTGATAACCGAATTCAGCTTGATGCCCATAAGCTCTGCCGTTTCAAAGTCTTTGGAGACAGCCCGCATAGCCATGCCAATCTTTGTGTGCTTAATCAAGAATACGAGGGCCAGCACTAGCAAGATGGTTAAAAACGGCGTGATGATGGTGACCCGCTTGGTCATGGCTCCCATGATGCTCACTGTATCAGAAATCCATGGAATGGAAGGATAATACTGGGTCAAGCCTCCAGTTACATAGAGAGCCAGATTCTGCAAGAGATAGGACATGCCGATTGCAGAAATCATGATGGACATACGTGGGGCATTTCTCAATGGTTTATATGCAATTCGCTCCACTGCAAATCCTAAGATGACAGTAAAAATTATGGTCAAAGGAATGGAAACGGACAAGGGCAGCACCGTATGGGCATAAATCAGGATGAGACCCGCCGCCATAAATACATCACCGTGGGCAAAGTTAATGAGACGCAGGATGCCGTAAACCATGGTATAACCAATGGCAATGAGGGCGTACTGTCCCCCTGTTGAGATGCCCGCCAAAAGATAGGGTAAGTTTTTCGTAACAAAATCCATGGATAAGTCCTTATATGAGATTTTTAAATATGAGGCTGCCTAAAGCCTTAGACAACCTCAATTTAGAAAAGTCTTATTTTACTGACTGAACAGCGATAAAGTCCCACTTGCCGGTTTCGTTGTTTACCTGCTTTACGTAGGCCACATCACGCTTGGCATCACCAATTTCATCAAACTCGATAAGCCCAGAAACACCGGTGTAGCTTACGCTTGGCAATGCAGCCTGAACATCAGCACCCTTGGTGGAGCCGGCGGCCTTCAGTGCTTCCAGTGCCACGTAGTAGGCATCGAATCCCATGGCAGAAACAGCGGAAATCTCATCGTTGCCACCGTTGTTTGTCTTGGCTGTGGCATTGGTGTTGATGTAGTTTCTGAATCCGTCAACAAATTCCAGCACCTGTGGCTCCTGGCTTCCCTCTACGAAGAAGGTGGTGACGTAAATCCTTACGTTTGTGCCCTTTGCAGCGGCCAACACTACGTTGGAATCCCAGGTGTCGCCAGCCAAAATAGGAATGGCCATTCCCTGGGTGCTGGCCTGCTCGATAATCAAACCTGCTGCCTCGATGGAAACGGGGGAGAAGAATACATCTGCACCCTGATTCTTTGCGTTGGCAACATAGGCGGCAAAGTCGCTGGTTCCTTCGGGGAAGGTCTCGAACACAACCTCTCCACCAAGCTTTTCAAAGGCTTCGATAAAGTAGTTTACCAAACCAACGGAGTAGTCGTCACCCAGCTTGGCCAAGCAATAGGCCTTCTTTGCAGCAAAGCTTTCTGTAGCAAAGTTGGCAAGAACAGTTCCCTGGAAGGGATCCAAGAAGCAGATGCGGAAGTAGTGGTCATTGCCCAAGGTTACCTGTGGGTTGGTGCAGGTGATTCCGATGGCGGGAATTCCTGCGTTGGCAAAGGTGTCGCTGGCAGCGATGGACACACCAGAACCGTAGGAGCCAACTACAACGGAAACACCCTTGCTCACCAATTCTGAGGCGGCAGTAACAGCCTTGTCGTTGGAAGACTCATTGTCCACAATCTCCAGCTGAACCTTGTACTCGGTGTCACCAATGGTAACAGTGGGTGTTACTGTGTTTGCATACTGAACACCCAAGGTTTCCTGCTTTCCTCCAGCACCGTTATCTCCAGAAGCTGGCTCGTATACACCAATCTTTACAACAGGTGTCTTGTCGTTGCTGCAGCCTACAAAAAGCAGTGCCAATGCAGCAAAAACCAATGAAAATCTTTTCATTATTCCTCCAAAATGATTGAAAAAAAGTTAGCCTATTATAACAGTTTTAGGGCGTTTTGTAAATTTAGGGTAGGAGATTATTCAAAATTAATGGAATGCGCCCTGTCAACGCTCACTCCACCCACACTGCGGGGTAGCCGTGAGGCGGGTGAGTGGGGAATTTAGGCTATTTGCTTGCAGTGAGGAATCTTTGCCAAGTCGTCAGCAAGTTTGTATTGGGCTTCCCGTAAGTCCAGCTCATTTTGCATGTTGATCCAGAATCGGGAGCTCGTACCAAAATATTTTGCAAGGCGCAGGGCCATTTCCACCGTAACCTTCCTTTTACCATGGACGAGGTCGAGAATGGAGCTTGTAGAAACTCCCAAATCCTTGGAAAGTCTGTAGGGTGTGATTCCTAAAGGGGTAAGGAATTCTTCAAGTAAAATCTCTCCCACTGTGGGCAGGATGATTGTATCATCAGTCATGCTTGTTCTCCTGTTAATGATAATCTGTGATTTTCACATCACAAGCTTCTCCATTGTGAAACTTAAATTGTATTCTCCATTGATTGTTGATTCGTATGGAACAATAGCCTGAAAGATTGCCAATGAGATGTTCAAATTTATTCCCCGGAGGAATCTTTAGGTCATCCTCATTTTCCGCAGAATGAATGATAAGCAACTTTGTAAATGCCCGTCTTTGAATCTCTGGAGGAATTTTAGCGGATTTTTTTTCCTGCCAGATTTTTTCTGTTTCGGAATCTGCAAAGTCCACAATCATACTTTTAGTATACTTCACTCAGATATATCTGTCAACAAGATATATCTGTAATAAATGGAGTCCTGTCAACCGCTCACTCCACCCACACTGCGGGGTAGCCGTGAGGCGGGTGGAGTGGGGAAATGGGATTGCCTTAAAATACTTAGTAGTCCAGAAATCTTTTAGAAATTATTTTTCAGAAACACCCTTCCAAATTAAGCCAAGACGAATATTAGCGTTACTGAGAATATCGTTAATTGTGGAAAGCTTAATTTGTTCTGAAGCTGTTCCGAACACAAGACCAAAGGAAATTGTTAAGTCTTCTGCTGGCGTTACTTGCAAACCTGTACCGAACTGACTGATGATGGGATAGTAAATTTCATGTTCAGCAGTCTTTATTTCTTCTTTTCCTGATACAATACCAGCTTCATCATATTGATGAGTTTTTTTGAAATTATACTGTACAGGAATACAAACCAAGCCTGTGTACCAATTTACCATTTCAGAAAGCTTTACATTTGCAGCCATAGATACAATTGGGACTGCAGAGAAGCTTTCAGTTTTTACGGTCTGATCTTGATTTCCAACTCCATCAATTTTAATGGTTCCACCTTCAAGTGCATCTGTGTAATTCATGTCTAACTGGGCTTTTCCCTTGATGGTAAGGCGAGGAGAAACAGTGCGAGTGGCAACAATATTCAATCCAATAGTATGGCCCATGCTACTATCTGAACGGTAAGTTGTTCGTGATTCTGTATATTGTTTTAAAGCTCCGTCATAAGCATAGGTGTAGTTGTACTTTTCTGGTTGGATAGTTGTGTTGAAGCCATAGGATATTTTACTGCTCCAAGAGAAATTTTCATTGTCAGAAGGTAATCCTACATTCAGTCCAAGGGTAAATGCTGGATTATAGGTACGACCCTCTTGAATGGCTTCATATACACTTCCGTCATTTGCTTGGGCAGGTCCCAAATGGAAACCAGGATTGTCTCTCTGTGCAAGACGAACGCTATTTGCAGATGACATGGATAAATCAATGGTTGGTGTAAGTGTTATATCATTTACAGGAAAAGAAATTCCTGCGGAAAGTTGAGGTTTAAAGGAGAGTCCATCTGATTTAGTGTATTGCATCAAATCTTGCAGGGTTTTTGCGGTAATAGTTTTTTCACCTACAGAGCCTCCGATATCTACTCCTGCTCGGATTCCGAGATTCAAATCACCAATAGGAATTCCTGTCAATAATCGGATATTGTGAAAAAGGGGAACCGTTTTTATTTCTTCTACACTATTAGTCCTTACTGTTTCCGTAGTTGTAAAAGACATTGCTGTAGACAGATTACCACCTAAGGCTCCCTGATAAGAAAGTCCGAATGTAATATCTCCAACTCGGAACATACCTGCACCATTTAGCACATGTCGTTCCATAACAACACTGGCACCTTGGTTTTGTGCAACTGTCATATAACCGTAGGCACCAGTCAACAGAAATTTATCAAACTTAACAGAACTCCACCCAGTAGTACTGGTAACACTGTCTGTATCGTTACCAAACAGACCATTTGTACCTTCATGCATTGGGGATGCAGGTTGAGCTGACAAGGATGTAATTGAAAAACAAAATAAAAGAAAGGTAAGGATTTTTATCCGATTCATGTATAACGCTCCAAAAAGTAATAGGTGGTCAATTAGTTATATTGTTTTGGTTGACCACCTCATTGTTTGTTTAATTATTCAATATTCTGAAGGACTTTGATAATCTCAGAAATATCAACACGGCAGAAACGGATACCCTGAACGCCGTTGGTTCCATCCTTTGCATTCCGGCCCTTATGGCTATCAGTTGTACCACTATAATTTTCATAAAGAATTCCCAAGGTATTCTCATCAATCATTATAAGGTCAGCATAAGCAAAATAACCTTGACCAGGGGTTCTCAGCTTAAGGTAGTACACCTCGTTGGCATCAAGGGGACCTGTCTTATCTGCAAATGCAGAAACATCTCGTGCAAGTGCAACAGTGATATTTCCTCTTCCGCTATCTCCCCAACTTGTATTGCCTCTGTTAGCAGGCTGGTTTCCAGTGTAGGCAAATGCCACAACACCTGCTTTTGTTGTACCGTCTCCATCGGCAACCTTCAAAATACTTGCCTGGCTTGCCTTACCCATACGCAGATTTGCATCATTATCATGAACAGCAGTCCATGCATTATTTTTATATTGAGCGAATGTGGTGTAGTTTCCAGTACTAGCAAGGGGATTTGTTACGGAATATGATTTCATGTACATCAAAAGACTTCCGTCATCTAGCTGACAGACCTGTCCTTCTTCAGAACCACCGTTTCGAGTATAGATTGCAGAAAAATTAGACCTGTTCCAGGTTTCAGGATTTCCTGTACCAGTAGCAAGGTATAATCGTGCGGTTCCACTAGTGGTTTTTTGGAATAATGGTAGCACAGCCTGTCCAGCCTTAAAGTTTGATGAACCAGGTACATCTTTTTGCAATACAATTCCGTGGCCTGGAGTTGTAAGCAGGGTGCGCAAATTTTCCTCAGCACTCCAATTTTGATACCACGTATTTGTGGTGTTATCTGCACTGGAACCAGGTGCTTCTTCCCATGTTTCACCGTTATCAGTGCTCTTCCACATGCGGAAATTATACCCACCACCACGTGTTCCAATAGTACCATTACCTGCAGCCATACCACAATAGACAGTACCATCGGGAGCTACTGTCAATTGCGGGTCTCCTACATCCAGGGTATGGGTTGTAGATGGGCTGCCATTTTGTTTTCCCTCAAAATCATAGTCATTGTCAACATCTATAGCGGGAATTTTTCCTGTTGTCTTATTCTTTGCTTTTGTCCAAGTTGCTCCACCATCATCGCTGTACATGACAGTGATATCGGAGCCAGCTGCATTAGTATCTCCTGCATCACCATTGCCGTTGTGGCCTCCTCGGTAGCGAACATCAAAGGCTGCAATCAAACGAAGCTTGCCGTTAACGACTGTTTTAACAATAGCAGGAATTCTAAAGGAACCAGTTCCAGGATCACTTGTGCTTCCTACTTTAGGCTGTGGATTTGCCTCTCCCACTGTAGCATAACCATCGTTTTTAGGAGAAATTCCCAAAACAATAGAATAATCTCGTCCTAAAGCATCACTTTGATTGGCATTGTTTACATTATTCCATACATATACTGCATCATCTGTTTTATTTAAATTGTCTTTAAAGTCCGCTGGAATCTTATATACTTTTTCTTTATTGCCAATGATAATAGATATTTCACCATCTATGGCTCCAGAAGAGGGGCCTTCTCCCCCTGGAAGCGTGTCTACTTTCTCTCCTTTAGGGTTTTCGAATGGGGTTTCTTGAGAACACCCCCCCCCCTATCATACAGATGTAAGGCAGGATTAATGCTGCACCGGCTAATCTGAAAAATCTTTTCATGAGTATACCTCCAAAATGTTTTGTATACAAATAACTTGTATACAAAACATTTTCCTATAGAATTTAAAATTTGTCAAATTTATTTTTATAAATTAAGAAAAAAAGATAAACCTCGCTGTTTCCATATCGTCAGGCAAGTAATTATCACGTATTGAGGAGGCTATAATTCCTCTGTTTTGTAGGCGGAATAACCCTCATAGTAGTGTACAATGAGATACAGCGGTGGAATTTCTTCCGTGCCTTTCCCTGCCGGTGGGTGGGAGATGCAATCGGCAAGGGTGGGAAGATTGCACGGGCTGGCCTTGAGCATGGTGATGAAGTTCTTGAGGCTGGGACTAAGCTTCTTAGACAGAGCAATACAAAGGCCGACATTTTAGCACAAAACAGGATACGAGGTAGAGCATACGAACAACAGGAGTTTGCAAAGTTTAGTCAACAAAACACACACTCCGTTGAACAGATTACTGCAACAACATATACTGGAACACGGACTCGTATTGATGCAATGGGAATTGATTTGAATGGTGACATCGTAATGCGTGAATTTAAGTCTTCTGCTTCTGCACCATTAACAAGAAATCAAAGAAAAACATTTCAAGAAATTAAAGAAAATGGAGGAGTTGTTATGGGGAAAGGAAAAGATATTTTCACAGGAGGATATAGAATTCCAGCTGGAACAGAAGTTGTGGTAATTAGACCACAGTAATATTTTTGGAGGAAATATGTCTATTTTGGATACAAACACCGTTGATGGCATGGGATTGCAGAAGGATGGCAGGGAACTGCGATTGTTACTGACTGACCATCTTGATTGGAATGATGAAAAAGAGCATTTGTTGATTTTACAGGAAAAAATAAATGCATATATTCTTTTCTATGAAAGTCAGCAATACAAGCAGTGTGATAGCAATTATGCCAAGGCACCAATTGAATATGTAGTTATTGAAATTCATTTCAAATACGCATTGCCATCATTGGCAATACAGTTTCTGGAACACGTGCAAGAACAGATAAATGAACTAGGAATCATCGTAGAATGTCACATAACAGGAGATGGAACAGATGAAAATTGACAAGCAAATGCAAAAGGACTGCATCAAGAAGATAAAAGAAACGGCTGTTAAGAGTGGATACAGAAAAATACAAGACTCTATATACAAAATAGAAAACACTAATTTCATAGAAGTTACGTTCTATATAAAAAATTCAGAATATTTACTTTTTGATATTGGGGTCAAGAAGGCTACGTTTGATAATATATTCTGGCAAATCATGCGAATGGAGGAAAATATAAAAAAGAGTGACTCATTGAAAGTAATAGGAGCTTTTTCAGTTTCCTCAGTTAGAGTCTATAGTGGAGAAATGGAACTGTCAGAAGACTTGGATGCAATTGCAAGGAATGTTTTGGAGAAAGCAGATCAAGAAATACATTCTTTTCTGGATAAAAATGATATAGTTGAATATATCCTTACAGGAAATGTAAAATATGATGAAGATATTCTAGAATGTTTGTCATATATCGATATTGGTAACTTGGATAAGGCAAAGGAATTTGCAAAAAGAAAAATCCTTGCAGGTAAAACAGGACGTTTTGTCAACGAAGGAAAGGGCTTTTTTGAACTACTTCTTGAATATAACAATTAATAGATTTGTTGTGGTAATTTTTCGATGAGTTGATAGAACTGTATACTCAGCCTTGGCAGGGTTCCCGGATTTGGCGAGCTTGCCGATGGAGTCAATGCCCTCATCAGCCTTGGCCGTGGAGATGTAGCTGGAGCAGCCCTTTCTGCCACCTCCATGATACCAATTGTAGGTGATGCCATTGGCAAGGGCGGCAAAGACCGCCATGTAATGATTCCCCGAACACTCATTTGCGAATTAAAATCTCATATAGAAAATTTACGAAAAATTCACGAAGAAGATTTAAAGGCTGGTTTTGGATCCGTAAAACTTCCCCAAGCTCTTTCTGATAAGTATCAGGGCGGAAGCAAGGAATTTAAATGGCAATGGCTTTTTCCACAAAAAAATAGATGGAAAAATATCCAGACAGGCGAGGAAGGCAGATGGCATTTAGATGAATCACTTATGCAGCGTGCCGTAAAACAGGCCATTTTGGAAGCTGGCATCAATAAAAACGCAAGTTGCCACACCTTTCGTCATTCTTTTGC
>JAZNAS010000029.1:0-3728 GCA_045586625.1 Treponema sp. | reverse complement strand
CCTGTATAGCTGAGCGGATAAGGGGGGGGGTATCTTGTCCCAAGGCTGCCAAAAGCAATGCCACCGGGTCACCCTCCTGAGAGGGGGTGATGGTTATCGTAGTACCCTCCAGCACCTGCTGGCCGCTGCTGAGGCTCTTTCCGCCAGCGGTTACGTCCATCTGGCCATTCCAAGTAATGATAACCGGATTACGCTGCTCCGGCTCGTCAGGGGAGACATCTTGTGTACATCCCGCAATGATGCCTGTGGCGAGAACAATGGAGACAATTCCTGTTGCGATGGACAGTCTTGCCTTTATCCCGCACCTTTTCTTTTCATTCATAGACACTCCTTTGATAAACCTCGCTCCCACTAAAAAATGACAACTGGTATACAAGTATGATCATGCAGAAATTCCATTTTGTCAAGTTTTTTTCAAAAAATAATAAAAAAATCTAGCAAATAAGTAGAAATTCGTTCAGAGAAAATGTAAAAAAGTGAAAAAAAATAGCAAAAAACAGAAAAATTTATTTGACATATTGGAAATTCCGTGAGAGAATAATCTTGTATATAAGTAGTTGTATACAAGATAATCTCAATTCAGGAGGATAAGAGGATGAATGGTAAGCAGAAAATCTTTGTGATGATTATGTTTGTTTGTAGCTTGATGGCTCTCGTTGGCCAGACTGATGACACCCCAGGGGGGGGGGTATAATCAGTTCGTATTTGGAGTTGACGGCAACTCTGGAACCTTGGTAACAAATACCACAGGAGCCTTTGAGGGAAATTCTTTCGAATGGTCTGTGGAATATGCACGGCAATTTAAAAAAATAAATTGGCTTTCTGGCTATGGAAAGCTTTCCATCAAAACTTCCATCGATCCGAACAATACGAATGTCGCCCAGTACAATCCTGACAAAGATGGTGTAGATGCAATACTTTTGCCAGAGAATCGTCTCAATGGTGTTTCTTCCTTGGGTGGTGTATCTATCAATCCTGTTGAAGTTGGTCTGCGATTCGCATCATACGGACATTTCGCCTTGAGATCTGACTTTCTTATAAAGGCAGAAGCAAAGTATCCGTTCCAGCTTCCTTCATTCGGAGAGATCGAAGATAATTCTATCCTTGTCTATGGTGGCGTCAATGCCTATCCTTTCCGAATCGGAAGCTGGTGGGCGCAATATGAAGTGTATGGTCGGGAAGGAATCGAGGGAACGGCAACCTCACCCTCAATTACAGACCTGTATGTGGGTTTGTCCTACACGATGGCTTTGCCAAAGAGCTTTGGTGTTTCGCTTGATGCCAGCTGGCATACAAATGGAAATGGAACAGGAGACCGCACCGCAGGTTCACAATGGAAATTGGATTCTGGGGATGCATTGCTATACAACGGCTTTATTCGGGCCAATCTGACAGGAACTTGGAATAATAACAAGGGATTGACCTGTTACATGCAGCTGCGTTATGAAGGAAAAAGTTTGATAGAGACACCAGAGCCTGTTGTAAACCTCCGTATGGGACTTCCCATGCATGATATTTATCTGCGAGCAGGTTGTAAATTTGCTTTGACAATGTAAGGAGACACAGTGATGAAAATTATTTTTAATCGATGTATAGCCTTCTGTATGCTGGTAGTGGCGGGATTGTTTTTGGGGTGTAGGTATGATGTTGAGGCTATGAAACGGCGGGCCAGGGAAAATGGTACAAATATTTGGTTCAACGAACCTGTACGTGCCTTGAATGGTATGATTGAGGTCGATCAAAGCACCGTTCCCGACAGGTTGATTGACGCAGGAGATAAGACCACCTGGCTAAATATTCAAGGTGTGTCGAGCAATACGTACCGTATTCCAAGTTTGGTAAAGGTGGCAGGCGGCGTTCATCAGGGAAAGCTCTATGCTGTTGCAGATGCCCGTTGGGGAGGCCAAAACGATTTGAATTTACGGGCTGATACCTGGGGAAGAGTTGGTAGTATAGATGCCACCACCTGGGGGGAGGTAAATTCTCCACTTTACTGGGATGTACTTAACTGCAGGCGAGTGGGTGAGGGCCCCGAGGTTGACAAGAATTCAACCACCCAAGCTGCGTTGTTTAGCTACTTTGGAGATCCCTCTTTGGGAAGCGACGCATCGGGAACCCTATATGCCTTTGCAAACATGGGGTATGGTTCTGGACTACAGTTTGGCAAGCCAAATCAATATGGCTCTCCCTATATCAGAATTGGAGGAGAATGGTATTTGCTGCTTCGTGCAAATAAGGGTGATTTTCCCAATGCACAATGGGACACCACTACCTATGACTTTAGTTCCAACGGTGCTGATTACACGAATAAAGCTTATCCAGGTATTAACGTAGGTAAATCAAACCAAACGGAGGATGTTCCCTCTGACAACGATGCATACACCTATGCGGTAAAGGTAAGCGGCGGCCCCATCGTTAAGATTAACCGTGATAGGGCTAGCAATAAAGCTTCCATCGATGAGTCTGTGACGACAAACCTGTGGATGGATGCGGACTATATGCTGTACACGGACAAAGACTACCGGAATCCATATAAGGTGGTTATGCTATGTGTTAATGGGCCCATAAAAGTTGAGCTTACCGCTGACCAAGCAAGTGTCCATTGCCATATTGTGAATGCCCTGTCTCCCTTCCAGACGTGGCGTGGAGGCAATATGATTGCAGTGGCCAAGAGTACCGATGCTGGAGCTAGTTGGTCACGCCCAAGAGATATTACCTATATGGTGCGTCCGTTGGAAACCCATACAATGGCTCCTGTTGCTGATCATGCAGGCTTTAATTTGCAGGATGACCCCAATATGTCTCCCTTCTCCATTGTTTCTCCCTCTCATGCGCTGTTGGTGACCAAGGGAACCTATGCGGGGCGGCTTGTACACAACGCCTACAGTGGTGCTGGATTTGGCCCTGCAGGTTCACTCATGGGAACTGGACAGAATGCGTTTGCCTTCTGGACTGAGGATGGTGAGACTTGGTATGGTGGTGACTTTATCAAGAACGAGAATGTTGATAAGGGGGAAACGGTCATTGTGGAAACTCCTGATGGTACACTGCTCATGATTAACCGTCACGGACTAAATGGCTCCCCAACCATATCGGTAAGCTCTGATGGTGGCGACACTTGGACACACCAAGGTAATCTAGATGAGGCTGGCAAGGTGTTTAAGAATGGGGGGAATGTCCTTCCTTCTGCCATCAATTTGTACAAGTCCAAGTCTGTAGCTGGAGACCCATTGGTGGCTGTTGCAGTAACAAGGCGTACAACCGACGGAACTCAGAATAGAGTGTATATTGCTGCGCTTAAGAAATCAGGTAATAATTGGGTTTTTGATTTTGAGTGGAACGGTAGCACTATGTACTTGGATTTTGGTTCTATTTGGTATAGCAACATGGTAGAATTGGAAAACGGTGATATTGCCATTTTCTATGAAGGTCCACTATACGACACCAACACAGGGAATATGGACTTTGCTGTTATTCGTATGGACAGAGGTATGACTATAGAATAGCGAGGGACTATGGAACGAAAGGCGAAATATATTCCGGGTGCCGTGGTGTTTCTCGGATTGCTGGCACTCTGCCCTTACCCCTAAGTTAATTAAAAAATAACATATATCTTTTTCTTCCTAGATTTGGCGGCTTCGGAACATTCACTGGAGCCGCCTTTTTTGTGGAGCCACAAGGCGTGTGGTAAGGCTGTCCTGGCTTTGGGTGGCTCTATATAGGTGGAT
>JAZNAS010000028.1:0-2714 GCA_045586625.1 Treponema sp. | reverse complement strand
AAGGTTTCCTTGGTCATTTCCAGGGCTTCGCCGAAGCGTTGGAAGTGCACGATTTCTCTGGCTCGCAGGAACTTTAAGGGTGCGATGACATCCGGGTCGTCGATGACGCGAAGCAGATTTTCGTATACGGTACGAGCCTTTTGTTCAGCAGCCAGGTTTTCAAACAAATCGGTGATGGCATCTCCCTTGGACTGGAATTCCAGAGAGGTAAAGGGAACGCCTGCAGCAGCCTGGGGCCAGATGCCCTTGGTGTGGTCGATATAGTAGGCATCGAAGCCTGCCTTTTTCACATCTGCTTCGGACAAATCCCTGGTGAGCTGATATACCATGGCACAGATGATTTCCATGTGATTCAACTCTTCCGTACCGATATCGGTTAAAAGCCCGCCCACCTTTTTTACCGGCATGGTGTAGCGTTGTGCCAGATATCGCATGCTGGCAGACAGTTCCCCATCAGGACCGCCGTACTGGCTCATAATCAGCCTGGCGATGTCAGGGTTAGTATTCTTGATTTTTACGGGAAATTGTAGTCGTTTTTCATAAGCAAACATCAGATACACGCTCCTTCCCATGGCATGGGGCCTTCGGACCAGCCATACTGTTTTTGGTCATATTCTCCGGTGACAATGGAGAGCTGGGTTAAGGGATAAAATTTGCCTGCAAAGGCACTAAGCAGCTCCAGACGTTGACTCAACAGCTGATGAAATAAGGCTGTACCGTTGGGACAATCCGGATGGGTATCCAGATAAAGGGTCAGGTCGTTTAGGGCGAAGCTGACGGCAGCGATTTGGCTCATGAGTTCTTCCCGGTTTTGCTGGGACATATCGGACGTATTGCTGCTTGTCTTGCTGTGGCATTTTCCTTCCGGAGCCTTAAAAAATGTCAAATTCAGACAAGGGAAAATGGTACCCTCTGCTAACGCGGTAGTCATATCGTAGGGTTCGCACCATTCCTGCTTCGGAACACCGGCCATAGCCAGATTTTCAGCACAGGTACAAAGATTGCCAGAATCCATAAAATACCTCCTTTTTGAAACGAAATGAATAGTGACATAAATATTTTTTGCAGAATTTGAAAAAATAAAAGGGGAGATGTTGGAAAGAAATTAAAAAAGCACCACCCTTTCACAGGTGGTGTAGAATGAATTATTCCGGATATACCAGACGGTCTTCCTTGATATTATAGAGCACATCATTCAAATAGCGCTTTGCCAGCCAGTTGGCCATGGGAAGGTTCATATCTAAATAATTGCCACAGTCCTTGGCAGATGCGCCGGGTACTTCGTCCTTGAAATCTCTGATAAATTCAAACATTTCTACCATCAAGGGCACGATATCTGCAGAGCTTAAATCTCCGGCTAACAACAGATAAAAGCCGGTGCGACAGCCCATGGGTCCGAAATAAACGGTTTTCTCCTTGTATTGCGGATGATTGCGCAGATAGGTAGCCGCCAGATGCTCGATGGTGTGCATTTCTGCGGTATTCATCACCGGCTCCTCATTGGGACTGGTCATACGCAAATCAAAGGTAGTGATGGTTTCAGCACCAATCTGGTCCTTGCGGGATACATATACTCCCGGCTGCAACTTAATATGGTCAATTGAGAAGCTTGCGATTTTTTCCATGATTCGGTTCCTTTCTTGGGGGAATAAATGATGGATAACGTATGCCGGCACCGGCTGGATAATATTCCACTTAGGCACGCTTGCGCTTCGTCCAAAACGTAACGGCACTAAGCTCGAAAAGACCTCGCTAAGGGCCGACGTTTTGCAAGAGCCTTGCGTTGGAACATTATCCAACCGGTGCCAGCATACGTTATCCTCTACATTATACCATATTATAAAATAAAGTGTTCAAAAAAATCGTTTGATCGCTGAGAAGTGGATTGTAAGTTTAGTAAGTAGGCAAGTACCTCGGCAGAAGTTCCCTGTAAATGGTCGATTAGAGTGGGTATGTGGGAGGCTTCAAAAGCGCCGGCCTGTTCCAATATTTGGATATAGATTAGTTCTTCTCTGCAGTAGTCCTGCAGAAGCTCCCAGGTAATGGTGTGCTCGTCTGCCTTCGCACCCCAGGGCATATGGTCTGCCAGATAGGCTTGTAAAAGCTTTTTTAGAGGTTTTGCCAGATGTAGTGAATAGCGTAGGCGTAAGAAGGCCAATGTCAACTTGCCGGTACGTTTCTTTTTTAAAAATAAGGGTAGCTGGGTGCTGTACACATCGTCATCATTGAACCAGCCGTAAAAAACCGGCTCGAAGCCGTGGTTATCTTCCGAGATCAGGAATTCTTCCAAAGCAGCATCGAAATCAGCCAGCCAGGCCTCATGGGTATCGCAGTTACCAGCCAGATGGGGCTGTAATAAATCTGTATTTTCCAGAATGGTTATGGCGGCGCCCAGCATTTGTGCAAGACCTTCATTTCCGGAAGTGTCGCCCATGATATGAATCCGCTGCAGGTTCTCACAATCCAGAAACACCTTTTTGCCCAGAGTGATGTTGCGGGCAGGCAGATACAGATCTGTCAGGTTGTGCATATGGGCAAAGGCCCAGTCGCCGATGCTTGTAAGGGTCATGGGCAGTTTCAGGCTTTCAATGGTTTTGCAGCTTAGGAAAGCCTTGGGTCCGATATGTAGATAGGGTTCTTCCGCCAGGGAAACAAAGGCTTCCCGTCCAATGTATTTTTCGTAGGTCATAAAGGATACGCTCCTGAATGGTAGT
>JAZNAS010000027.1:0-11852 GCA_045586625.1 Treponema sp. | reverse complement strand
GACATGCCGGCACTTCGGAATCGAGAGGTCATACTTCTACCGCTGGTACGGGCGCTTCAAGAAGCATGGGATTGCTGGGCTTGAGAACAGGACAAGCAGACCAAAGAGGGTGAGGAGGGAGACTGTTGGCGCTGAAATCGTGGAGGAGATAAGACGAATCAGGCAGAAGAACCCGACATACTCGGCAAAGAAAATCCGGCCCATACTCCTGCGGTATTACGAGGAGCACGAGGTTCCCTGCCGCTCGACGATCTCGAACGTCATAAAGCGCCACAACTTTTTTTTCCGGGGGAACCTCCTCTTTGTGGGCATCAATTATGATGAAAACACAAAGCAGCATCAGTGTGTGATTGAGAAGATGGAGATATAATTCTTCAGCAGAGTTTTCCGTCCCTACAAAACAAACTTTTCCACAAAGCGGGCAAGGCCATCCTCATTGTTGGTGAATTCCGTCACGTAGCGGGCCATGTCCTTGATGCAGTCCAAGCCGTTCACCATGGCCACACCCAAGCCTGCCAGCCGAATCATGGACTCGTCATTCATGCTGTCTCCAAAGGACATGGCTTGTTCGTTGGGGATGGCCAGACGCTGGCAGAGCCATTGCAGGGCCTCTCCCTTGCCACAGCTGTAGGGCATGATTTCCAGGAAGTAGGGCTTGCTGATGAAAATCACGCAGCGGGAACCGATTTTTTCCCGAAGCTCATCCTGCAACCGCAACAAAACCTCTGGCTCTCCGGGAATGACCATCTTGGGATGGCCCTTCCGCAGCAGGCCGGGAAAGTCTGGCACCACCTCCATCTGGAGGCCCGTAAGCCCCACGTCCACCTGGGTCCACTTATTGTCCTGAGGCGTGAAGATGGTGGTGGGATTGTACACCTCCGGGAACAGACCGTGATGGCCGGCAATCTCGTTGGCCTCCAACAAGACCTCAGGCTCCACCGTCCGATAGAGGAGCTCCCGCCGCAGGTGCAGGTCATAAATCACAGCCCCGTTTTGGGCGATGATAAAACGGCCCTGTTCCAAGCCTGCAATCTCCAGCTGCCGAACAAAGGGTAAGATTGCATTGTCCGTGCGGCCGGAGCACAGGGTGACGTAGATTCCAGCGGCGGTGGCCTTTTGCAAAGTCTGAATCGTGTAGTCTGAAATGGTCAAATCCTCCCGCAAGAGGGTATCATCCAAGTCGATGGCCATAATCCTTGCAGGAAGCTTGCCAGTAGGAAGCTTTCTGTTGGCAGGAAATAGAGATGCATTCACTTGGTCAGTATACCATAGCTCCAGTAAAAATAAAAGAGGTCGGATATGGAAAGAACCACACCCGACCCTCTCCTCCATTCATACAACTGCAGTAGCAAGAAGTGAATTACGTTTTAGTTTGTTGGATTTGAAAGACCAGCTTCCACGTATTTTTTCAGCTGGACACCGGCAACCTTTGGGTTGGTGATTACAGATGGCCCCGCAATACACCCCCCCTCACAAGCCATAACCTCAACTAGATTGGGGCTTTGGTCAGTGTAAGGAAGGGTTCCTGCGTTCATCTTGCCGAAGGTGGCCAGCTGCTTCATACCGTTGCCAGTAAGTCCGTTGATAACTACCGCCCGAAGCTTTTCCGGGTGCTTAAGGCGGACACGAACAGCTTCGGCTACACCACCACTAGCAGCAAAGCCCCTACCAGAAACGCTCGGTACCATTGAATCTGGTACAGCAGCAGCCTTGGCTACATCCACATCCTTGGCAATCAAGAAGGCACCAATCTCTTCAACAGAAAGAACATAATCTACAAACTCATCGTCCATTCCCTCTCGTCGCTTTGCAAGGCAAGGACCAATAAATACAGTAACAGCGTCTGGGTCGGCCTTGCGGGCCAGCTCAGCGGTGTAGTGCATGGGAGTGTGGGTTTCAGAAATGCAGGACTCCAGCTCAGGCACGTGACGGCGGACAGCACGGACATAGGCAGGACAGCAGGAGGTGGTCATCATCTTGTGGCCTGCTTCCATGCGCTCCTCAAATTCCTTGGCCTCATTGTCGGAGGTGATGTCCGCACCAATGGCAACCTCCCAAATGCGGGAAAATCCCAATTCCTTCAAAGCACCCTCCAGCTGACCAGGAGCCACCCTGAACTGGGCGGCAACGGCAGGAGCATACATGGCCACTACCTTGCGACCGTTCATTATATGCTTGATGACATCCACCAGCTGGCTCTTGTCCATCATGGCACCAAAGGGACATTCCCTCATGCAGTTTCCGCAGAAAATACACTTGTGGTAGTCAATCTGCTCCTTGCCGAATTCGTCTTTTGTAATGGCATCCACCGGACAAGACTCTTCGCAGGGAACGGGAATCTTGATGATGGCATGATAGGGACAGTTCTGCATACAAAGGCCGCAGTTTACACAGGCCTCCTCGTCAATGTGAGCCCTGCCGTTCTTGATTTCGATACAGTGCTTGCCGCAGTTTGTCATACAAGGACGGGCAAGACAGGCTTGACAGGCATTGGTGACCATGTAGTGGGCCTTGACGCAGGCGTTGCAGGCTTCGTGCAAAACGGTAAGCATGGGCCAGGTGGGCTTTTCCCGTTCCAGGGCTTCCCTTGCAAATTCTGCCAGCTTCTTTTCGTCATCGTATTCTTCAACACTATGACCAAGACGAGCCATAACCCGCATTCGTAAAATTTCCCTGTCATGGTAAATGCAGCAACGCACAGGCTCCTTTCCTAGGGGCGCCATCTCACGGGGAATGTAGTGAACCCCCTCCTCCAGCTTTCCCTCCAGCTGAAGCTTTGCAATACGAACAAGAATCTCCCTTTTCAAATGGGCAGCCTGATTATTTATATTAAGCATAACGAATCTCCTTCACTAAGTTATCTAGAACAAAATCCACAAAAATATCCTGAGAAACAATTCCCCAGAAATTATTGCTCTGCCAACTGGCGGATTTTTTCCAATACCAAGGGCAGGTTTGCCTGGCTTACCACCTCATCATTAATCTTGACAAAGGGTGCCTTGCCATATTCAGAATCCTTGCACAGCTCAAGACAAGTAACTCCCTCAATCTCAACAATATCCTTGAGTTCTGGAGTGAGCTCTTCCTCCAGCAACATGATTTCAGAAGCACCCATTACAAAACAGGCTGTTCCTGTGCATATTGAAACCTTAATCTTTTTCATTCTATTCCTCCATAATTAAAAGTATTGGATATGGGTTTCCTTCAAATATTTTTCCTGCAGCAACGAGGCAATCTTTTTCACCACGTTACGCCGAATTTCCAACTCCACCGGCATATTGGGATCCTGATGGGCCTCGTTGATTTTTGTACCCACCACAAACCAAATCCTGTCGCAGTTCAGGAAGTGCTCCACCATGCGGGTGGCTGTATTGGGCTTGAGACCATCTATGTCTCCCCCCCTTTCCAGAATCTCCGACACAGCGCCCATGGTAATGATTCCCTCCGTCACCATTGAGGCTCCTTCCATTTGCGAGCAGGGAGGAACCTTGGGATCAAAGTCCTTCAAGTTTACGGTAATGGGACGAGCCAACTCTCTGGAGAGGATATTGGCGGTAGTTCCTCCGCAGATGATTTTTTCCCCATCAAAGAGGCTGAACAGCGAGGCCAATTCCACATCTCGATCCTTGTGCAGGGGTGGCCCTGTAATTATCAGCAGATCACGAGGATTTCTGAAGTAGATGACACCACAGGTTATGTCATCCTTGGGTTTGTATCCATCGTGAAGACTCGCCTCCTGCACCACCCTGCGGGCAAGCTCCCTGGCACTAATAAGCCGATTGCCCTTGATTTCTTCCAGAATAAAGTCCTGCACATTGCTGCTTCCCCAGCCAAAGGGGTGACAGGGGCTACCCATTCCTGATTGGGTCACACCGTCGGAGAAGAAAATCAGTCGGTCTCCAGGACGAGCCTCGTATCGGGAATAATGCAGCAAGGCTTCCCGCTTTGGGGCGGTGGTCTTGTCCTTCCGCTGGATGGGGGTAATATCCTTGATGGGCTCAATCACCGTTTCCTGACGAACCAGCACGTAGGGAGGATTGTCGTATTCCATGATGCGGACAGTGGCATCAGATTCAATGTCCACCAGGGTGAAGGTGGCATAACTAATACCTCTATCCTTACAAACAGGCAGGGTATTCATGATGATTTCCGCAGCCCGCCGAATGGAGATATCGTTGGCGATGAACTTGGTGGCCATGGTGGCGGTCAATGTGGCCAAAACACCAGCCTTGATGCCGGAGCCCAGCCCGTCGGACAGGGTGGTAATGACACGACCATCGCTGGGATTCTTTTGGGACAGGAAAACGTCGCCCTCTGCCCGCTGATTGTGCTTGCACAGCTGATAATATCCAACCTCTACAAAGGTTTCCTTTTCTAGAGAAGGCTTACCTTGGGGAGATGGATGCTTGTCTAAAGGTGTCACGGAGAATCCTCCTCCCCATCATTGTAGGATTCGATGATGGAATTCAGCATGGACTCCGTTTCCGCGGCATTTTCTCCCAACAGGAAGGCGATTTTCTGCACCACGGAAAGATTCTTTTCAATAACCTTTTGTGCCTGGGTTATGGTTCTCTCCCGCTGGTTCTTGGGAACAGTAATATCCTCCAGAACACCGGCAGCGATTTCCTCCCGCTCTATCTCAAACACCGTCACGTGGAAGATTTTCTTTCCTTCCCGCACGTCCCGCTCAATGACATCGGGGCCATTGCGACTCAGCACATCGGCAAAAAGCTTGGCGGCAAAGGTGAGGCGTGTCAAGTCGGCACCCTCCAGGCCAGGTTTAAGCTGATACATATCCACCACATCGCTTCCCATGAGTCGGGCGAAATTCAGGTTGCATTCCACAATCTGCAGGTTCTTGTCCACAATAACAACACCGCTGGGAATAGCCTGGATAAGGCCATTGGCCTTTTTCTGTGCCAGCTTCCGCATGTAGGAAACGCACATGGTTTTTTCTGCTCGATCTTCCAAAACAGCTCTTGCAAAGGAGCGACAGGTATCGTAGCCGCAGCTGGCACAGTTTACCTCGTCCTCCAAGGTATACTTGCCCACAGAACGGAGGGCTGTTCTAATATCCTCCTCGCTATATCCCTTGCTCATACTGCCGGAAACAGGCAGGGTGCCCTCCATTACGGGAGCCTGGGCTACGGTGAGCTCATCCAGCACCAAATCCACATCCTGGGCATACTCCTCCACCAGAACCCGCTTGAGGGCACCGGGAGAATGAATGGAGGTTCCAGGCCCATTGATACAGCCTCCGTGGCAGGCTAAAAGCTCCATGAACACAGGAGCCGTGAGATTGTCTGGGTCAAAGCCCTCCAAAGCACGCTGCACTTCAGTAAGTCCAGAAATTGCCATGGAGCGAACCTTTCCAAGGCGGTCATATTTTTTATAGGTGGCAATCATTCCGCCGTCAATGGGATACAAAACACCCTTCGCAGCCCGACGTGGCACAAATTCCTGCTGGCTTTCCTGTCCTACAGGAATTGCGGTATCTGGTCGCAGCCCCTCCTCTTCAATCCATTCCCGCAGCTCCTGAAAGGTAAGGGCTACATCGATTTCATCCCAGGCGTCTGCCTCCCGTTTCTTTGCAATGCAGGGACCTACAAAAACCAAGCCGATGTCATCACCATAAACCTTGTGTAAATAGCGGGCATGAGCCAACAAAGGAGAGGCACGATCTGTAATATAGGGGGCAAGCGCAGGCTGATAGAGCTTGATGTATTCCACCACCGCTGGACAGGCAGAGGAAAGAAAGAGCTGTTGTCCCTGGGGATTTTCCACGGCTTGGGCCAAGTCCTTGGCCAGCTGAGCAGAAACAAAGTCTGCTCCCAGGGCTGTCTCGGACACACCTGCAAAGCCAAGGCGTTTTAGGGCGGCAATCAGCTGTTGGGAAGTGTAATCGGAGAATTCAGATACAAAGGAGGGAGCCAGAGAAACATACACCTGTTTCTTTGTAGCCAAAAGATGGCGTACACGCTGACCGTCTCCTCGTGTTTGCTTGGCATGGGGAGGACAATCGATGACACATTGCCCGCAATAGACACAAAGCTCAGGAATAATCTTTGCATGGTTATTTTCTACACGAATTGCCTTTACTGGACAGTGACGAATACATTTGTAGCAGTCCTGGCACTGGGTAGGTTCTGTATAAATAGGTGATTGAAGAGTCATATTCAAGCCTCCAACTGACGACTGATAATGTCTACAGCCATATCAACAGAAACATTTTCATACAAGGTGTCGTCAACACGGATATTGGGGCCATTCTTGCATTCACCCTCACAGAGACATCCACGAACGGCAACCTTATCCTGCAGACCATTTTCAGCAATGTAACGCTGTATGGCCTCCGCTGTTTCTGCATTACCACGACTGAAGCAAGAGCTTCCCATACAAATTGTAACCGTAATCATACTAGAATCCTTTTAAACATTCTATAAATTATTATCGAATAAGTCAAGAAAAACTTCACTGAAGCGGGCAAGATTATGGTGGAGGAGCTTGACAGATTTTTCCCAAGCCTGTATTCTCCATGCTGCGCAGTTTATGATTCCTCAAAAACTCCTGCGCGTTAGAAATTAAAATCCTTAAGGAGGAGCCATGAAAAAATTTCTGCTCAAGATGAGACGGGAATACGCAGACTTCAAGCTTTTGATGCGGAGCATTCCTTCCCTGACCATCACCCTTTTCGTCCTTTCTGTTGTTTGCGCCAACCTCATGGCAAACAAGGAATTAATCAACTACAAGTATGTGGCCTTGGATTGTGGCACCGTTTTTAGCTGGATTATGTTCCTGTGCATGGATGTAATCTGCAAGCGGTGGGGTGGCAAAGCCTCTCTCAAAGTTTCTATTTTGGCATTGGTTATAAATTTGGGAGTCTGCCTTTCCTTTGCCCTGCTGTCATTGGCCCCTGGTATGTGGGGCTCCTTTTACGACAGTGGCTTGGAGGAAGTGAATGTTGCCTTGAATGCAACCTTCGGTGGCTCCTGGTACGTGGTGCTAGGCTCTTCCCTAGCCTTCCTTATTTCTTCTTTGGTGAACGCTGTCCTCAACAGCTGGATTGGTGCCACCACAAAGCTGGCCGGCTTCAGGGCCTTTGCCCTACGCTCCTATGTTTCCACGGCGATGGCTCAATTGGTGGACAACCTGATTTTCACCACCCTTGTCTCAAAGCTCTTCTTTGGCTGGACTTGGACTCAGGTTGTTGTCTGCGCCCTGATTCAGGCAGCCTGGGAACTGTTGTGCGAGGTACTCTTTTCCGGGGTGGGCTACAAGGTGGTGTGCAGCTGGGAGCGGGATCAGGTTGGACAGGATTATCTAAGCCAGAAAAAGCCCCAGTAGCAGCTGCAGGATAAAACTGGTATACTTGGATATATGGCTCTCAAAGAACATGAACTGGGAAGCAAGCCCATTGGCAGGCTCGTGGTAAAGATGGCGATTCCCTCGGTAATTGCCCAGCTTATCAATATCCTGTACAACGTGGTGGATCGCATCTACATTGGGCATATTCCCAATGCTTCTGCCCATGCACTAACAGGTGTCGGTGTCACCTTCCCCATCATCATCTTTGTGGCTGCCTTTTCTGCCTTTGTGGGAGCAGGGGGAGCTCCCCTTTCTGCCATTTGGCTGGGGAAGGGAGACAAGGATCGGGCAGAGCAGATTCTCGGCAATGGGGTTTCCATGCTTTTGTGCTTTAGCCTGCTGCTGATGGTGATTCTGTACCTGTCGATGGAGCCGCTGCTCTTTCTTTTCGGGGCAAGCCAGAATACCATTTCCTACGGAAAAACATATATTTCCATCTATCTGGTGGGAACATTGTTTGTACAGCTCTCTTTAGGTTTGAATCCCTACATCATCAATCAGGGGGCGGCAAAAATCGGTATGATTTCCGTCATAATCGGTGCCCTGCTGAACATTATCCTGGATCCAATCCTTATCTTTGTATTCGACCTGGGTGTAGCTGGAGCTGCATGGGCAACAGTCCTGTCCCAGCTGGCCAGCGCCCTGTGGATACTCAAGTTTCTGACGGGGAAAAAGGCCCTTCTTAGAATTCGACTGCGCCACCTGCTACCAGATTGGCGGGTCATTAAAAGTATTGCCGCCCTGGGGGTTTCACCCTTCATGATGCGCTCCACGGAAAGCATGGTGGGAATCGCCCTAAACAGCGGAATGCAGCGCTACGGTGGAGACCTGTATGTAGGCTCCATCACGATAATGATTAGCTTGCTTCAATTTTTTGCGGCTCCCCTTGGTGGATTCACCCAAGGAGTGCAGCCCATCATCAGCTACAACTATGGAGCAGGAAATTTCCGGCGGGTGAGGAAAACCTATCGGGCCATGATTTCCCTCTGTGTTGCCTTTTCCGTGATTGTTGCAGCTTCCTTCATGCTGTTTCCACGTTTTTTTGCAGGCATCTTTACCAACTCAGCGGAATTGATTGAATTATGCGGTGAAAATCTGCCCCTGTTCATGACAGGAATGCTAGTATTTGGCCTGCAAATGGGAATCCAGCCCACCTTCATGGCCCTGGGACAGGCAAAGCTTTCCCTTTTTATAGCAGTTTTACGAAAAATAATCCTTTTGATTCCCCTAGCCATGATTCTTCCCCGATTCCTTGGCCCCTGGGGAATCTATCTTTCAGAGCCAATTTCCGATGTTACCTCCGCCACCGTTGCCACCGTCCTGTTTTTGGTAAACATCAGAAAAATTCTCACCGCAGAGAGCCTAGAAAAAATCCGCTAGAAAGACAGCGTATTTTCTTTAAAAATCATCCTCTCCAAATAAAATCGTGGCCTCCTGAGCGTAAATGTCAAAGGCTTCATCCTTGGCAGCTTTTTTAGAAGACTTCTTGGAGGCGTTTCTTGTGGGAGCAGCTTTTGCTGGAACAGTTTTTGCTGATGGAGCTTTTTCTTGTGAAGGCTGTTCCTTGGAAGCGGCACTTTTTCTGCTGCTTTTGGGAGAATGGGCTGTCAGGAAACCAAAAAGACTTCCGCACAGGCCTCCAGCAATATGAGCCACATAGGATACATTTTCATCCATGAAGCCGGAAGCCAATTCCCGCCCCACATACAGGACAAAAACCAAAAGAAAGGTCAAGGGAATCTGATGCTTGCTGATGGCGGTAAAGGAGGATAGCAAAATCATCATGAAGGCAATGCCGCTGGCACCCACCATGGGACGAGAAAAAAAGCACACGTTCACCACGCCGGTCACCAGGGCAGTAATGCTCATCATAAGCACCAGCATGGGAGAACCATACCGTTCCTCCAGCAGCGGCCCCAGCAGCAGGATGAAGGAGAGGTTGCCCAGCAGGTGGTTCCAGTCTCCATGGCCTAAAACATGGGTAAAAAGACGAACATAATCCAGCGGATTACTCCAGTTAAAGGCCATTTCTGAACCAATTTTCCCTGGTACCGTAAACAGGCTGGCAATGAGGCCATCTGCAATGAACTGATTCACTACCAGCACAATGACCACCCAAATGGAAAAGGTCAGGGTAACGGGAGCATTGTAGACAATCTTGAGCTTTGCCTTCTTCTTTTTTGCCATGAACTAGTCCTCTACCTCCACCACTACAGGACAGTGGTCGGAGCCTAGAACATCAGCAAGGATTTTAGAAGATATTACTTTATCTGCAAAGGAATTATTCACGCACTGATAGTCAATGCGCCATCCAATATTCTTTTCCCTGGCCTTAAAGCGATAGCTCCACCAGGTGTACATTCCCGGTTCCTGACAGAATTTGCGGAAGGTGTCGCAGTAGCCGTTGGTGGTAAAGAATTCCATCCAGTCCCGCTCCTCTGGCAAGTAACCTGCATTCTTTTCGTTGGACTTGGGATTTGCCAAATCGATGGGCTTGTGGGCAATGTTGTAGTCGCCGCACAGCACAAGGTTAAAGCCGTCGGCCACCAGCTTGTCGCAGAATTCCTTCATGGCCGCGCAAAAGCCCAGCTTGTAGTCCAGCCGGGCGCCTGCATCCTGGCTATTGGGGAAGTAGGCGCTGATTACCGCCAGCCTGCCGAATTTTGCCACCAGCACACGGCCTTCATCGTCGTATTCCGGCACATTCATAATCTCTACGGAATCAGGCTCTGTGCGGCTGTAGATTGCGGTTCCAGAATAACCCGCTTTTTGAGCGCTGGCCCAATAGGAAAAATAAGCGCCACCCTCCCACGCAGGAGCCAAAAGCTCAGGAGAAAGCTGCTCCTTGCGAGCCTTTGTCTCTTGAATACACACCACATCGGCACCAGAAGCGGCAATCCAATCTATAAAACCTTTTTTTTCAGCTGCACGGATACCGTTTACATTCCAGGAAATAATTCTTTTCATGAGGGAAGCATACCATAAATACCATGTTGATTAAAGCCGTTTCATACTATATGCTTGCACTATGAAACTTTGGATCAAGTACCTTATTGGCATTACCTTGGGAATCTTAGCGGCAGTCATCATTCCAATGGAAAGTCGTGCTGCCTCCGATGTGTTGAATTTCCTGACGGAATTGGCGATTCGATTTGGACGATATACCTTGCTCCCCACCCTCTTCTTTGGAATAGCAATTTCCGTGTACAAGCTACGGCTCAATAGCCGTATATTGTCCGTTTCCTTCTGGATTTTAGCTGTTCTGGTGGTGACTGCTACTATGCTCACTATTTTGGGCTTGCTCTCCATTTTGATTGTCCACTTACCTCGTATTCCAATTCCCACCGGCAAGGTAACGGAGATTCCTTCTATCAGCATAAAGGAACTTGTTCTAAAGCTCCTTCCCTTCTCCAGCTTCCAGTCATTGTTGGACGGGGTTTACTTGTTGCCAGTGTTTGTTTTTGCAGGCTTGGCGGGGGCCGGTTGTTCCGTTGATTTGGGTGACTCAAAGGCCACTGTCTCCCTGTTCGACTCCCTGGCCCGGGTCTCTTACAGTGTCATGGGCTTTTTTGTTGATATGCTGGCAGTAGGAATGATTGCAATTTCCTGTTATTGGATGGTGGACGCCCTGTCAGTATTCAAAACAGGTATCTACCTTCCCCTCATCATCATGCTCCTTGTACTGTTTGTACTGATTGTTTGTGTTATCTACCCCTTTGCACTCCGCTTTTTCTGTCGGGGAACACGTTCCGTTCGAGTTTTGTATGCAAGCCTCTGTCCCATTTTGGTAGCATTCTTTTCCGGTGACTCCAACCTGACCTTGCCCGTAGCCATGCGTCATGGATCAGAAAGCCTCGGTATTAAGCGACGGGTCAATTCTGTCTCCTATCCTGTCTTTGCAATTTTTGCCCGCAGTGGCTCTGCATTAGTAACAGCAATCTGCTTTGTAGTAATTCTTCGGTCCTATTCAAGCCTTTCCATTTCCTTTGCTGACATTATGTGGATTGGAACTACCTCCCTTTGCCTTTCATTCCTGTTGGGAGGTATACCTGTGGGAGGAACCTTTATTGCCCTCACCATCATGTGTACCACCTATGGACGAGGGTTCGAAGCGGGCTACCTACTACTTAAGCCCGTTGCAGCCATTCTCGGAGCCTTTGCTACCGCTATCGATGCAGCCACGGCCATGTTTGGCTCCTACTTTGTAGCTTTTAAAACAAAGGCAATCAATCATTACGACATGAAACACTTTATCTAAACAACAATGCGAAAAAAGTGTACCTCCAAAAAATGATAGGTTGAAACTTTTGGGGTACACTTCACTTCTAGTCGGTATCTGCCAGGATGTTTTTTGCTTAATAAACAATAAAATAACGACCAAAACCTTGCTTCCTGCCGATATATATAGTATAATTAAGCGAGTATTTTTTTCTGTACCTTCATTGCTCTTCACACAAAGGAGGATTCCATGAGGATAGACATTTCCA